>DASPVV010000235.1:0-121461 GCA_035622175.1 Terriglobales bacterium
AACACCAACGCCGACACCAACGCCGACACCAACGCCGACACCAACGCCGACGCCAACACCAACACCAACACCAACGCCGACACCGACACCAACGCCGACGCCGACACCAACACCAACACCGACGCCGACACCAACACCGACGCCAACACCAACACCGACGCCGACGCCAACACCAACACCGACGCCGACACCAACGCCGACGCCGACGCCGACGCCGACGCCAACACCAACGCCAACACCGACGCCAACGCCAACACCAACACCAACACCAACGCCGTATCCAACCCCAACTCCATCACCGACGCCATATCCAACACCGACTCCACATCCGACACCGCCGCCATATCCAACACCGACGCCATATCCAAGACCGACGCCATATCCAACACCACCGCCGTATCCAACACCACCGCCATATCCAACACCGACGCCAACGCCAACACCGACGGCGACCTTCACCATCACCCCGTATCCCTCGTCGGAAACCGTTTACCCGGGTGAGGTCGGAGGGGTGATTTTGAACCTCAAGTCCGTAAATGGATTCGACGGGTTCGTGACACTGTCCTGCGGGGGTGGTCCGGCGCGCTTCGTCTGTGTGGACTTGCCGATGCAGATCAGGCTTGACGGAAGGGCAACGGCCGCGACCGGAGTCGTGTTCGCCAGGAACACTCCGGCGGGCACGTACACCATCACCTTTACCGGCACTTCCTGGTCGACAACAGAGAGCGTGACCGTGCAGTTTACAGTCGAGTAGTCAAGCATGTGAACCTTGGTTGTTTGTTCTTGTACGAAACTTTGGCGACAGGCTTGAAGGTCACGCTGATTATGCCAACTGCTGACGGCACATGAGCGAACTCCCGCAAGTCGAGCGCGGCTTGCCGCTGCTACACGGCAACTTTGCAGGTTACGGACAACACGCAGTCCGGAAAGCAGACTGGTGCTGCTGTCAGGAGCTGACACTAATAAGGGGGATGTTGACCGGGAGGCCGCGCAATCCAGACGCGAACTGCGACAGCCTGAGGCCGTGGGTCGGCGCGGTCGAGCGGCGCTTATAGGTCCAAGCGCTCACGTACTGTAAGTAGCAGAAACTAAAGGGATGGCGGAGAGGGAGGGATTCGAACCCCCGATACGGTTTCCCGTATTCCAGTTTTCAAGACTGGCGCCTTCAACCACTCGGCCACCTCTCCGATTCTCCTGCTATTGTATCTCGAGGTGACAGAGATTCCATTGCCCTGCCGCATCAGACGCAGATGCAACTCACATTGTAACTGCAACGAGTTCATGAGCGAATTGATTGCTAAGGTCAAAGGACCGCTGATCAGGAATCACTCCACAATGGAGACGATCTTGGTTTTTCGACCTAGACTCGTAGGCAGATCACAAGGGACGATAACCGAGATGGTAAGCTCGGGGACAACTTTGTTCAGCATGCGGACGGCGCGCTCGCGGATCTTGCGGGCCGCTTCCGTCTTTGAATCCACGAACCCCGCCTCGACGAGCAACTTGTCGAGCCGTACCGCCCGAGTTTCTTCAGAACCTAACTTGTCATTTTGACTCCGCTGGGCCTGCCACAGCGGGAAATAAGTGTGCGCACTCTCCGCAGGCTGTCCCTTTCGGTCCGCGATGACCCTCTCCAGTTGCACTGTGACCTTGGGCACCTGGGTTGGCAGCTCACGCTTCTGAAACTGAATGGCCCAGTCCTCTGCTGCCTGCGCTGCGGCTTCTGCAGAGTGGAAGTCCGTGACAATGCGGAGCGCAAGATCCTTCTTCGCCTGCATGGGGTGAGCCTGTCGCTTCATTTGTTCAATTTCTGGGAACTGTACGTCGGTCAGCAGCTCGTAGTATCTCCACATCATCGCGTCAGAGATCGACATGATTTTTCCATACATCTCGAAGGCTGGCTCGGTGATCCCAATGGCATTCCCCAGGGACTTGGACATTTTCAGCACACCATCCAAGCCCTCGAGAATCGGCGTGGTCAGGACGATCTGAGGCTCTTGTCCATACGCACGCTGCAGTTCGCGTCCGACAAGCAGGTTGAACTTCTGATCGGTGCCCCCCAGTTCTACATCCGCCTGAAGTGCGACGGAGTCATACCCCTGGGCTAAGGGATACAGCAACTCATGGACGGCAATGGGCTTTTCCTCTTGAAAGCGTTTGTGGAAGTCCTCCCGCTCCAGCATTTGCGAGACGGTGAACTTGGCGGTCAGACGGATCCAGTCGGCCGGCTTCAGCTTGTCAAACCATTCGCTGTTAAAACGCACTTCGGTCTGGTCCGGGGAAAGGATCTTGTAGACTTGTGCCATGTAAGTCTTGGCATTGCGCATGATTTCTTGTGCGCTCAAAGGGGGACGCGTAGCGGACCGGCCGGTCGGATCGCCGATCATTCCAGTAAAATCGCCGATCAAAAAAATGACCGTGTGGCCGAGGTCTTGAAAATGCCTCAGCTTGCGTAAGACTACCGTGTGGCCAAGGTGAAGATCGGGGGCGGTCGGATCCATACCGAGCTTCACGCGCAACGCCTTGCCCGTGTTCCGTGACCGTTCGAGCTTTTCCTGAAGTTCCGCTTCCCGAATCACCTCCGCACTGCCTTTCTTGAGGTGCGCGAGTTGTTCGTCGACCGCGGCGAAGGTTGGCATGCTCACTGGATTATAAGCAAGGAGTGCAGTTTCGTCTGCCCAAGAAGCTCCACCCGTGGCTCCTGTGTTCACCCCTAGCAGGCCGCCTTGCGCTGAAGTCTCCTTCCCACAATTTCGAACTTGCCTTCGAACACAATCTTAATGGCCTCAGTATAGGCAATGTGTTCTTGCTCCAAAATTCGCTCGCTGAGAGATCGTTCGTCGTCGCCGTCCAGCACAGGCACAGCTCTCTGGACGATAATCGGCCCGTGGTCGAGTTCTTCGTCCACGAAGTGCACGGTGCAGCCCGTCACTTTCACCCCGTATGCAAAGGCTTGTTGCTGAGCCTCGAGCCCCGGGAAAGCGGGCAACAGGGATGGATGAATATTAAGAATACGACCTGGAAACTGACGGACAAACCACGGTGAAAGCAACCGCATGTATCCCGCCAGGCAAACCAAATCGACCGCCTGCTGCTGGAGGGCGCTCACTACCTCGTTATCATGATGCTGCCTTTCCTTTCCCTGCGAGGGAATGATGAGCGCCGGGAGCCCGAGCTTTCGCGCAGTTTCGATTCCGGCGGCCTCGGCCCGATTGGAGATGACGATTGCAATTCTGGCATCGGGAATCCGTCCGGCCGCAACGTTCTTGGCAATGGCCTCGAAGTTCGATCCCCGTCCGGAAAGGAGAATGCCGAGGTTTTTCATGTTGCAATAGTAATCCACTCTCTCGGACCACCGGCTGTCCACGCTCTCCGGCGGTTTGCTCACCCGTCCTGAGCTCCGATATGCTGTCCCTATGTACAAGGATTTTCATGCGTTGGACCGGTGGACCAGAAAGGAAGTGCACTGCATCTTTCAGGCGCTGATCGTTGCCATTGCTACCCGACATGCTGATGCGGTCGATATCAAGTTCCTGGTAGATGGCCGGCCGGTATGGGTCGCGTTGCCCCTTCCGGCCTGGGTTGAATACCAGAACCGCACCGGAAAAACCATCACCGATCCTCTCGCCATCGAGATTGCTGGGCATTACTTGAAGATCGCTCTGGAATCCGGCGATGGGCTGGACCGGGAAATCTGCTCGCTGACCGTACCCCAGACTCTCCATCATCTGGAGGCGGTAGTGAAGGAGGAATTAGGTACCGAGCCTTCGATTGCCTAGCCTGTTGCCGAGTACTTGGAAGTCTTACCGGAAAGAGGCACAATAATGAATCTGTTTTGGTCGCCTGGGTGCAGCCATGCTCCGGTGGCTTGGTTGGTTGTCCCAGGGGACGGCATCACAAGGCGTCCGCGCCCCGAACAGTTCTGTTTTCCCGGGGCCGCGACGCGTGCCCGCGTGCCGCCGGTGCAGCGCGAGCGCGGTCAGGTCAATTCTCGACTAGGAGAAAGCTCTTATGGCCAGCACCACCGTGGAGGTCGAATCCGCCCGCAACGGCAATAAGCAGCTAACGCAGTGGGTGGAAGAGATAGCCCGGATGTGTCGCCCCGATCAGGTTCACTGGTGCACCGGGTCTCTGCAGGAGTACCAGGACATGCTGCAGTTCATGATCCTAGCCGGCATGGCCATCCCCCTGAATCCGGCCAAGCGTCCCGGCAGCATTTTGGTACGTTCCAATCCCGGTGACGTGGCCCGCGTGGAGGACCGGACATTTATCTGCTCGCAACGGAAGGACGACGCCGGCCCCACAAATAACTGGGAAGATCCCGCCGGCATGAAAGGGTTACTGCGCAAGCTGTACGAGGGCTCGATGGCCGGACGCACGATGTACGTCATTCCCTACAGCATGGGCCCAATCGGCTCACCCATGGCGAAAATTGGGGTTGAGATCAGTGATTCTCCCTACGTAGTGGCCAACATGCACCTGATGGCGCGGGTAGGGTCGAAGGTGCTGGACGCGCTCGGCGATGACGGCGAGTTCGTTCGCGGGCTGCATTCGATTGGCGCACCTTTGGGGCCCGGCGAGCAGGATGCAACCTGGCCTTGCAATCGCGAGCACAAATACATTTGCCACTTCCCGGAAACCCGCGAGATCTGGTCGTACGGTTCCGGATATGGCGGCAACGCCCTGCTCGGGAAAAAGTGCCACGCCTTGCGGATCGCATCGGTTCAGGCACGGGACGAAGGCTGGATGGCGGAGCACATGCTGATTTTGAAGCTGATCAGCCCCACCGGCCGGGTGAAATACATGACCGGTGCATTCCCTTCGGCATGTGGCAAGACCAATCTCGCGATGCTGATCCCCACCATACCGGGCTGGAAGGTCGAGACGATTGGAGATGACATCGCCTGGATGAAATTCGGTTCCGACGGCCGCTTGTACGCCATCAATCCGGAAGCTGGCTTCTTTGCGGTAGCGCCCGGCACCAGCATGAAATCGAATGCCAACGCCATGCGCAGCATAACCCAGAATTCAATCTTTACCAACTGCGCGCTGACCCCCGATGGCGATGTCTGGTGGGAAGGAATGACCGAGGAACGACCGGACGAGTTGGTGGATTGGCTTCGCCGGCCCTGGACCCCTCGATCCGGGCGCAAAGCGGCCCACCCCAACGCCCGCTTTACGACTCCCGCGAAGCAATGTCCGGCGATCGCTCCCGAATGGGAGGATCCCAGGGGTGTCCCAATTGACGCGATTCTGTTCGGGGGACGACGTGCCGGTGTCGTGCCACTCATCACCGAGTCCTTCGATTGGCAACACGGCACGTTCTTGGGTGCTACCGCGAGCAGTGAAACCACGGCGGCGATCGTCGGCAAAGTCGGACAGTTGCGGCGCGATCCGATGGCCATGCTCCCGTTCTGCGGCTATCACATGGCCGACTACTTTAACCATTGGTTGAAAATGGGGGAAAAGGCCTCTGCCAAGCTACCCAAGATTTTCTATGTGAATTGGTTTCGCCAGGACACGGATGGCAGGTATCTGTGGCCTGGGTATGGCGAAAACAGCCGGGTGCTGAAGTGGATCTTCGAGCGGTGTGATGGCAAGGTGCTGGCTCAGGACTCGCCAATTGGACGGCTGCCCAAGATCGGTGACCTTGACACGCAAGGTTTGGATCTCCCGGCTGACAAGTTGGCCAAGCTGCTCAGCGTGGACATCAAGGGCTGGTCGGAAGAAGTCCCGCGCATCAGGGAACACTTCGCCCAATTTGGCGACCGTCTTCCCCGCCAGCTGGAAGACAATGTCGCGGCTTTAGAGCAACGGTTGCAATCGGCAAGAAGTGAGCCTTAGGCTCGATCCCGTCCGCCGCCCTTTTGGCCTTTAGCGCCTTGCTCGCCGGCTACCTCCCGGCGCTGCCGGCAACCCGAGTCGATCCCAGGGTGATCTTGCGCTATGCATAGCTTGACCATCATGTGTCTTGACTTATCTTGTTCCTCATCATCGTTTTGATTACGGAGCAGAATTCCTCGGCCCCGCGTCGCCCCGGGGTTTGTCGCGTATTCCCACCGCTCCCAACATCCGACCGGTGACAGCATTTTCGGCGCGATAGGAAAACAGCAAGTCTCGATGACAGGCGGTACACAGCGGGGACGCCGTAATGTTTTTCGGCTCCACTCCGGCATCGACCAGTTGGCGGCGGTTGGCCTCGACCAGATCCAGGAAAAGCCGGTTGGGCATGCTGCCGGGGCCGGGCGGGCGAGCGCTGAGAAATAGCATTGGTCGCTCCCGGACCGGAGCGGGTGCCGACACCTCGCGGAACAAATCCGATGCATAGGCAAACTGCGATTCGAACCTCTCCCGTACCTCCGATCCGACCTCGTAACAGCAAGCATGAATTCCCGGGCCGATGGCCGCTTTGATCCGGCGAGGCTCGCAGCCGAATCGGCGCCGCAGCTCTCCCACAGCTTTCTCTACGATTCTCTTGACCGTGCCCCGCCATCCGGCATGCAGAGCGCCGACCGCGCAGTGTTCGAGGTCCACGAGGATCACCGGTAAGCAATCCGCAGCCTGGACGGCGAGAAGAATACCCGGCGTCGACGTGATCAGGCCGTCGCCGGTCAGCGAATGTCGTGGAGGAGAAGCAATACAGTGAATCAGATCGGAATGAATCTGCCGCAGCGTGACCAGCGGCCACATCCCCTTGTCGCGCCATGCTCCCAGGGCTTCGAGGAACACCCGCCGGTTGCGCCCGACCGCGGTCCTGGAATCGTCTCTCGTGAATCCCAGGTTCAGCGCCCCTCCGCCGTAGCGACGGGAGAAACCACCGTGACGAGTCGAAAATCCGTGGATTAGCCACGGCACGCTGCTCAGAGGCTGCGAGGTAAGTACCCTGGGGACTGTCGTCGTACGGGGGGACGGCATGCTTTTCATCTTATCGTGTCCCGCTCAACCGCTGCGGGGACAGGCATTTGGTCTCAAGGTCGATGTCAGTTCGGGAGGGAAGGACCCGGGAGACGCTGGTGAGGGGAGAGTTTGAAGCACTCGATCGTCCGGCTCCTCCTCCGTGAAGGGTCGCGGACGCTCGACCCGGTAGCTTCAAGCAGCGCCTGACCTATAATGGTGGCTTTCGTGCGGCCCCGATTTCTATCCGAACCGAGATATGCAGGAGGCCATTCATGTCGTCTCCTAGAACTCTACTGCGGGTTCTTGTCGCCTTAGCAGGCCTGCCGTGGGTGCTCGCTGCCGGGTCTGCCTCTATGAGCCAGGGGACCAACGCCGCGGCGCAGCCCAAGAAAGCCGCTGCCCCGGCTGCAAAACCACCAGAGGCGACCCCTGCCGCGGAAGAGCAAGCGGCTAGCCAAGAAAGCACCGACAAAGACAAAGACAAGAATAAAGAAGAACACTACGACATGACCGAACTGCCACCGATTGTCACCCACCACCAGGTAACCGTCGATGGCAAGCTTCTGAAGTACACAGCGAACGCCGGCCGACTGCCAATCAAGCGACCGGACGGCAAGATCGAAGCCGAAATGTTTTTCGTCGCCTACACACTGGATGAACAGGAGGCCACGAAACGCCCACTCACCTTCGCATTCAATGGTGGACCGGGTTCGGCGTCCATCTGGTTGCACATGGGTGCCCTGGGCCCCCGCAGAGTCGTACTGCAGAAGGACGGGTTCATGCCCCCTGCGCCGTACCGCATCGAAGACAACCTCTACACGCTCCTCGACAAAAGCGATCTTGTGCTGGTCGATGCCATTGGCACCGGTTTCAGCCGCGCCGCCGACCAGGAGCTGTTCAAGCAGTTTTGGGGGTTGAAGGGCGACATCGAGGCATTCGGCGAGTTCATTCGCCTCTACATCACCCGCTTTGAGCGCTGGAACTCGCCGCTTTACTTGTTAGGCGAGAGCTATGGCACGACCCGCGCCGCCGGCGTAGCTGGGTATCTGGCCGATCGCGGTATTTCCTTCAACGGCATCACCTTGCTCTCCATGGTCTTGAATTTCGAGACGGTCGAAGAGACGAAGACCAACGACGAGCCCTACATTTTCTTAGTGCCATCGTTCACCATGATTGCCGGCTACCACCACAAATTGCCCCCTGAGCTGGCGCAGGATATCAATAAAGCCAGAGAGGAATCGGAGCAATTTGCTTCGGGCGAATACGCGCAGAGGTTAGCGGAGGGCGATCGTCTCACCCCGGACGAGCGTCAGAAGTTGATTGATCAACTCGCCCGCTTTACTGGCTTGAGTAAGGAGATCATCGACCAGGCCAATCTGCGCATCGATGTGCGGAAGTTCACCCACTACTTGCTGATCGACCAAAAACTGCGCGTGGGTCGTCTCGACGGCCGTTACACCGGGCCTGATCCCAGTGGGTTGATGGACACGCCTTTCTATGATCCGACCGGGTCTGCCACACAGCCGCCTTTTACTTCTGTATTCAACAACTACGTGCGCACCGAGCTTGGCTATAAAACTGACATGCCCTACTTCGTCTCGGCAAGAGAGGCCGGTTTTGACAAGTGGGATTGGGGATCGGCGATCCAGGGTTTTCCCGACACCGCCTCCGCGCTACGCCAAGCAATGGTGAAGAATCCCTATCTCAAGATCCTGATCATGGAAGGGTATTACGACCTGGCAACGCCGTATTATGCCGCCAACTACACCGTCGACCACCTAGACCTGAGCGGCCAGTATCGCAACAACATCTCCTTTGCGACGTATTACTCGGGGCACATGGTGTATTTGCCCGTCGAAGGCCTGAAAAAGATGAAGGCCGATCAAGCCCGTTTTATCGATCAAACTCTCGGTCCGTGAGGTGAGAGATCTTCTCTTTGGCGGCGGCGTCGGGCCGCAATCGGCCGCCGGTTGCTTGGGAAAGGGCTGGCTCCCAGGTGTGCCACTGGGTCGCCTGTTCGTAGGCAAAGGCCAGCTCGAGAACCCTACGCTCCTGCCAGTGAGGCCCGGCAATCTGCAGCCCGATCGGCAGACCAGCTTGGGTGAAACCGCAGGGTAGAGAGATGGCGGGCAATCCCCAAACATTGAACGGACGCGTGTTTCGCAGCAAGAGCAATTCCCGCTCCCGCAACTGGTCCGGCTCGGCTTCGAGATCAGAAATTGTTGGCGCGGCAACGGTGGTCGTCGGGGTCACCAGAACGTCGACCCAGGCAAAGACCTGGCGGATGTCGTTCCGCACTTTCTCGAGTTCGCGCCGACAGCTCTCCACCTCCGCCTGAGAGATGGCTTCACCCTTGCGGATGCGACGGAGCGTTTCCGGGTGGTAGAGCTCGGGGGAGCGGGCAACGAACTCGGCGTGGTACGCGTAGGACTCGGCCGACTGTAAAGCGCGATCGGTTGGCACGGGGAGATCGACTTCGCGGACTTCGGCGGCCATCGTCTCGAGCAAGCCCAGAGCGTCTTCGACCGCCGCGGCAACCTCGGGGTCAAGATCCTGGTAGAAAAAACTTCGTGGAATCCCGATGCGAAGCGGTTTCGCTCTCGGGGGAAGCGCGGCCGAGTAGTCCTCCACAGCTCGATCGGCGCAGGTCGGATCATTTGGGTCATAACCGGCAATGGCCTGAAGGACCAGAGCTGCATCGGCAACACTACGAGTCAACGGGCCAACGTGGTCGAGGGAAAATGAAAGCGGGATGACCCCGCGCGTGCTGACGCGTCCATAGGTTGGTTTCAGGCCCACGACACCGCAAAGCGCCGCAGGTTCGCGGATGGAGCCGGCGGTATCGCTGGCGATGGCTGCGAAGCACTGACCCACGGCCACTGCAGCCGCAGAGCCTCCCGAGGATCCCCCGGCGATGGCGGCCGTCTCCCAGGGATTGTGCACTTTGCCGAAACAGCTGATGAGCGAGCTACCGCCGTAGGCGCATTCGTGAAGGTTCTGCTTCCCCAAGAAAACCGCCCCGCTACGCTTCAATCGCTGGACGACTTCGGCATCCTCTCCAGGCACCCGATCTCGAAAGAGCGCGCTGGCGGCTGTCGTCCTCACCCCGGCGGTGTCGATCAGATCCTTGAGCCCGAGGGGAATTCCATGGAGCGGTCCCCGATACTTACCTTGCTGGATTTCGATTTCGGCCTGTCGTGCTTCACGCAACGCAGATTCGCGGGTCACCAGGACAAAGGCGTTGAGAGCTGGGTTGAGGTTCTCGATCGCGGCTAAGCAATGCTTGGTCAACTCCACAGGAGAGAGTTCCCTCGCACGCAGCTGTCGGCTGATCTCCGTGATCGACGTGGGCACGTTCGTTCTCCTCGGTGTTCGCCGTGGGGTCAGCTACGGCTCCGCTCGAGAGAGCCTATAATCTTACAGTTTGTAGCGAGGAGGTCTCAAAGCCCGCAATGTCAGAGATAACCCTTACTCCAGTCGCAACTCGGGGCTTTTTCTTGGACGGCAAATGGGTGGAACAGGGCGACGCGGTTGACATTCGATCGCCCTACGACGGCACGGTCATCGGGCGCGTCTTCCAGGGGCGGCACGAACATGCCGAAGCTGCACTAGCCGCGGCGGGCAAGGGCTTCGGGACCATGAAAAGGCTGCCAGCGTTTGAGCGGCAAAGGATGTTGCGCCGTGTGGCGCAGGGCATTCGAGAACGGCAGGGCGACTTTGCACACACCATTGCCCAGGAGGCAGGCAAGCCCATCAAGGCGGCGCGCAGCGAAGTGGAGCGATCCGTGTTCACATTCACCGTGGCTGCCGAGGAGAGCACGCGCATTTATGGCGAGTATCTACCGCTCGACTGGCAGGAGACCACGGCCGGGCGGTGGGGCATGGTGCGGCGTTTTCCCTTGGGGCCCATCCTTGGGATTACACCTTTCAATTTTCCCCTGAACCTGGTTGCCCACAAGGTTGCCCCCGCCATTGCTGCGGGCTGCTCCATCATCATCAAACCCGCCCCGCAGACCCCGCTCACCGCCCTGTTGTTGGCCGAAGTCGTGGAGCAGGCCGGCTGGCCCGATGGCGCCTTGAGCGTACTTCCATTCTCGAACGAGGATGCGGGATGGCTCGTGGCAGATGAACGAGTGAAGATGATCAGTTTCACCGGCAGTGCCGCCGTCGGCTGGGACATAAAACGGCGGTCGGGCAAAAAAAAAGTAATTCTGGAATTGGGCGGCAATGCCGCAGTCCTGATCCACCACGATGCTGATCTGGCGTACGCGGCGGAACGGTGTGTCAGTGGCGGCTTTGCGTACGCCGGGCAAAGTTGCATCTCGGTGCAGCGCATTCTGGTCGAACGCTCCGTGTACGGCAGATTCACCGATCTATTTCTCTCCGCGGTGAGAACTTTAAAGACCGGAGATCCGTGCGAGGAGTCTACCGATGTTGGACCCCTCATTCGGGAAAGCGATGCTGCCCGGGCCAGCGACTGGATTCAAGAGGCAGTGCGGGGGGGTGCGCGAGTGTTAGTCGGAGGCGGACGGCGGGGATCCCTGGTGGAACCCACGGTGCTGAGCGGAACGCGCCCTGAGATGAAGGTGAATTGCCAGGAAATCTTCGCCCCGGTCGTGACCGTCGAACCATACGCCGACTTCCCGGAAGCGCTGCGGGAAATCAATCGCTCCGCCTACGGACTGCAAGCCGGCATCTTTACCCACGACGCCAAGCTCTTGTTTCGTGCCTTCGAGGAATTGGAGGTCGGAGGTGTGATCGGAGGCGATGTGCCAAGTTTTAGGGTCGACCAAATGCCCTACGGAGGTGTCAAAGATTCCGGGCTCGGGCGCGAAGGCTTGCGCTACGCCATCGAAGAGATGACCGAGCCGAAATTGCTAGTCATGAATCTGAGGTGACATTGCATTTCGACCCTGCGGGCGCTCCCAGGTTCCGCAATCAGACGCCGCGAGGTGCCGGTTCGCATTGCGTGAACCTGCGCAATCTCCCATCGAGCTGTTATAATCACAGCTTTCCGCGCGCAGGGTCACCACCATCAGTAAATGCCTGACTAGAGACGGAGCATGAACCGAGGTTCCGGCTGCACGAAGCAGCTCTGATCGATGCAGATCTTTCATCGCAGCACGAATACCATCTCCCGTGCGACCCTGTTTGGCGCGGTGTTCCTGATTTCCTTTGTGCTCTGGGCGTGTATCGAGATTCAGCGTTCTCCGTATGTGACCTACGCGAAGGTGGTGCGTCCGCAACCCGTTCCTTTCAGCCATCAGCATCATGTCGCCGGACTGGGGATTGACTGCCGCTACTGTCATACCTCGGTCGAAGCCTCGAGTTTCGCTGGGATTCCTCCCACCAAGACCTGCATGAACTGTCACTCCCAGATCTGGACGGGGGCTTGGCTGCTCGAGCCCGTTCGCGAAAGCTTTCGCTCGGGCAAGTCGTTAGTGTGGACTCGGGTCAATGACCTGCCCGATTTTGTCTACTTCGACCACAGCATTCACATCAACAAGGGGGTGGGCTGTAATACGTGCCACGGTCCTGTCGATCGAATGCCCCTCATGTACAACTATGCCTCTTTGCAAATGGAATGGTGTCTCGATTGCCACCGCGATCCAGCGAAGAATCTACGGCCGCGAGACCAGGTGTTCAATATGCGATACGAGCCGCCCTCGACTCTGAAACCTTTGACCCTCGATGGCAAGCAATATACCGACCAGCTTTCCCTCGGAGTGGATTTGGTCAAGAAATACAACTTGCGCACGGTAGCCGACATCACGAGTTGCTCCACGTGCCATCGGTGAATTTCCCAGATCGAACGGGCATCTCGCCCGTCCGGCAAGGCGAATCCGACGATGAAAGAGAATGGCAAATCGTCCTCCCAGGGAGCCTGTTCCGGCAAGAAGAACAAGCTGATGTTCGAGACGGCGCGCCAGCGCCTGGCCGAAACCACCGGTCCAGAATACTGGCGTAGTCTCGAAGAACTGGCCGGCAGCGCTCAATTCCGGGAGATGATTCGGGGGGAGTTTCCCCAAGGTGCATCGGAGTGGCTCGACTCGGTTTCCCGGCGCGGATTCCTGAGGCTGATGGGTGCTTCCCTGGCCATGGCAGGCATGACAGCCTGCACCAAGCAGCCACTTGAGCCCATTGTTCCCTACGTCCGCCAACCCGAAGACGTGGTTCCGGGCCGGCCCTTGTTCTATGCGACGGCTTTTAGCTTGGGCGGATATGCGAGTCCCGTTCTGGTAGAGAGCCACCTTTACCGCCCCACGAAAATTGAAGGCAATGACAAACATCCGGCGAGCCTGGGGGGAACCGACGTGTTTGCCCAGGCCTCGATTCTCGGCCTCTACGACCCTGACCGATCGCAAACCCACTTGTATTTGAACCAAGTGCGCACCTGGGGCAATTTTGTGGAGGCCATCCGCGGCCCTTTGCACTCGCAGAAGGCCGTGGAGGGTTCCGGGATTCGCATTTTGACCCGCACCGTTTCCTCGCCCAGTTTAGCGGATCAGTTGGCCAGGATGCTCGAGTTGTATCCCCAGGCGAAGTGGCATGTGTATGAGCCGATCAATCGCGATAACGTGTATGCGGGTGCGCAGCTGGCCTTCGGCCAGCCGGTCGATACGCAATACCGGCTGGAGAATGCAGACGTGATTGTTTCGCTCGATGCCGACTTTCTCTACGGCGGATTTCCGGGAATTACACGCTATGCGCGGGATTTTGCGAAGCGCCGCGATCCGGATGGGGGCGAGATGAGCCGCCTGTACGCGCTCGAGAGTACGCCGAGCTCGACCGGAGCCAAAGCTGATCACCGAGTGCCCATGCGGGCGTCGGAGATCGAAGGATTTGCGCGTGCACTGGCAGCTGCCCTGGGGTTCAACCCAGGGGCAGGAACCCTCCCGCACGAACCAGAAGTCAGACTGGTCGGTGCGATCGCCCGGGACCTCGAAGCTCACCGCAGCCGGACGGTGGTCATCCCCGGCGATCATCAGTCGCCGGTCGTCCACGCGCTTGCCCATGCCATCAACCAGGCTCTCGGCAATGTGGGAAACACCGTGATCTACACCGATCCGGTCAACGCGCGACCTGTGAATCAGACCGCTTCCCTCCGAGAACTGGTTGCCGACATGCGTGCCGGCAAGGTCGACATGTTGTTGATCCTGGGCGGGAATCCTGCCTATGATGCTCCCGCCGATCTCGGATTTGCCGACGCGCTGAAGAACACCAGCGTTCCCTTCCGCCTTCATCTCGGGCTTTACCAGGATGAGACCGCGGAGCTTTGCCAGTGGCATGTTAGCGAGACCCATTTTCTGGAGGCATGGGGAGACGCCCGCGCCTACGACGGCACGGTGACCATCCAGCAGCCGCTGATTGCCCCCCTCTATGACAGCAAGAGCGCCTACGAACTCATGGCGCTGCTGGCTGGTCAATCCGAGGCAAGCGGATATGAAATCGTGCGCGGCTACTGGCAGAAGCAGCATTCCGGCGCAGATTTCGATCAGTTCTGGGCTAAGGCATTGCACGACGGGTGGGTCGAGGGCACTACATTTCCGGCGCGGCAGGTTGCGGCCCGGCCGGCTGGCCTGCCCGCGCCGGAAGATTCCGGGCAGGGAATCGAAATCAACTTCCGCCGCGACCCTTCGGTGTACGACGGCTGCTTTGCCAACAACGGATGGCTGCAAGAATTGCCCAGGCCGTTGACCAAGATGACCTGGGACAATCCCGTGCTCATCGCGCCCAAAATGGCGGAGCGCTTGGGGCTGGCGAGCGAAGATATGATCGCTCTCGAGCTGAATGGGAACACCCGAGTGGCACCCGTGTGGATTCAGGCAGGGCATCCCGACAATGCAGTCACGGTTTTCCTAGGGTATGGTCGCCGCCGTGCCGGTCGCGTAGGGACGGCATCCGGTTTTGATTTTTATCCGCTGCGCGCCAGTGGGAGCCCATGGTTCTCGACCGGCTTGAAGATCCAAAAAACCGGGGAACGGTACCTCCTGGCCACAACCCAGGGCTACCAAACCATGGAGACTCCGAACGGGGATACGCGACCCTTGGTACGCAGTCGGAGCCTCGAGGAGTACCACAAAGAACCTGATTTCGCTCAGGAAGGGAAACCTCCAGCTTCGCTTACCCTCTATCCCGGCTATCAAGCGCAATATGAAAAGGAGCCCTACGAGTGGGGCATGGCGATCGATCTCAATGCTTGCGTAGGGTGCAACAACTGTATCCTCGCCTGCCAATCCGAGAACAACATTCCCGTGGTGGGCAAGGAGCAATGCAACAAAGGACGCCACATGCACTGGTTGCGGGTGGACGTATATTACCAAGGCGATCGCGACCATCCGCAGGCATACTTTCAGCCCGTTCCCTGCATGCAGTGTGAGAATGCTCCTTGCGAGCTGGTCTGCCCGGTAGGCGCTACCGTGCACAGCACCGAGGGCCTGAACGACATGGTGTACAACCGTTGCGTCGGCACCCGCTATTGCTCCAACAACTGCCCGTACAAGGTCCGCCGCTTCAATTTCCTGCTCTTCCAGGATTGGGAAACTCCGCAATACAAAATGATGCGGAATCCCGATGTCACCGTGCGCAGCCGTGGCGTGATGGAGAAGTGCACCTACTGCGTGCAGCGCATCAGCCACCATCGCATCGACGCCGAGCGCGAGAAGCGGAGAATAGGGGATCTCGAGCTGCAAACTGCCTGCCAGCAATCCTGTCCGGCCGGCGCCATTACCTTTGGCAACATCAACGATCCCAACAGCCAAGTTTCCCGGCTCAAGGCGAAGAGTCGAAATTACGGTTTACTCGAGGATCTCAACACCCGGCCGCGCACCACGTATTTGGCCGAAATTCGCAACCCCAATTCCGAGCTAGAGAGCTGAGCGGAGTACCTCGATCATGGATCACCCAAGCCAAGGAATCGTTCCCCCGCAGCCGCCCGTCATCGAACCCGGATATACCTTCGCCACCGTTACCGACAAGATCAGCTCGATCGTCCTCACGCGACCGGTTTCGAACGGCTGGTTAATCGGATTCGGCATTGCGTTTCTGATCGTCATGATCTTGCTCTACGCCGTTGGCTATCTTTTTGTTCGCGGGGTGGGCATTTGGGGCGTCAACATTCCGATCGGTTGGGGATTTGCCATCGTGAACTTTGTGTGGTGGATCGGAATCGGTCACGCCGGAACTCTGATTTCTGCCATTCTGCTTCTCCTGCGGCAAGCCTGGCGAAACTCCATCAACCGTTTCGCCGAGGCCATGACCATTTTTGCCGTGGCCTGTGCGGGAATGTTTCCCCTGCTCCACCTCGGCCGGCCCTGGTTGTTTTATTGGTTGTTTCCTTATCCCAATACGATGCAATATTGGCCGCAATTCCGCAGCCCCCTGGTTTGGGACGTTTTTGCCGTATCCACCTACGCCACTACCTCGCTGCTGTTCTGGTTTGTGGGTTTGATCCCCGACCTGGCGACCCTTCGCGATCGCGCGGAAAGTCGGGTGGCGCAAATTGTTTATGGGATCCTCGCCATGGGATGGCGCGGTTCCGCCCGGCACTGGAGCCGCTACGAAACCGCCTACCTGCTGCTCGCCGGACTGGCCACGCCGCTGGTGCTCTCGGTCCACACCGTGGTCAGCTTTGATTTTGCCATCGGCATTGTGCCCGGTTGGCATACGACCATCTTCCCTCCGTATTTTGTCGCCGGGGCCATCTATTCGGGCTTCGCCATGGTTCTGATCCTGGCCATCCCCATTCGCAAGTTTTACGGCCTGGAGGATTTCATCACCGAACGCCATCTGGAGAATTCCGCCAAGGTGATGCTGGCAACTGGGCTCATCGTGGCCTACGGGTACGCCATAGAAGCCTTCATGGGCTGGTATAGCGGCAACCGCTACGACTCGTTTCTCCTGTGGAACCGCCTGCACGGACCGTATCACGCCTGGTATTGGGCGCTGCTCTCCGCCAATATTTTCTTTCCCCAGATTCTCTGGATTCGCAAGCTACGAACGAACCCCCTGGCGCTGTTCCTGATTTCCGGGGTGATTTTGACGGGAATGTGGCTCGAGCGCTTCATCATCGTGGTCGTCAGTTTGCATCGGGACTTCCTGAATTCTTCCTGGGGAATGTATTATCCAACCCGCTGGGACTGGGCGACGTTTATCGGTACCCTGGGCTTCTTTACGGCATGTATGTTCTTATTCCTGCGCCTGCTGCCCGGCATCTCCATCTTTGAGATGCGCACCCTGCTCCCCGAAGCCGAGGTGAAGTCGCCATGAAGCGTACCCCGATCTATGGTTTGATGGCGGAGTTTGATTCGCCCACGGAGCTGGTGGTTGCGGCACGGAAGACCTTCGCCGCCGGATACAAGAGGATTGATGCCTACAGCCCCTTCCCGGTCGAAGAGCTCGCGGAAGCGATTGGCTTTCAGCGTAATGGCGTGCCCTTCGTCGTTCTCGTGGGGGGAATTCTGGGATGCCTGGGCGGTTATCTGATGCAGTGGTGGATTGCGACGGTGAGCTATCCCGTCAACGTGGGCGGGCGGCCCTACCACTCCGCCCCGGCTTTTATCGTGGTTACCTTCGAGATGACGATCCTGTGTGCGGTGCTGGCCGCTGTTTTTGGCATGTTGGCTTTGAACGGCCTGCCCATGCCCTACCACCCGGTCTTCAACGTCCCCCGGTTTCGGTTTGCGACCAAAGATCGTTTCTTTTTGATCGTGTTCTCTTCCGACCCGAAGTACACCAGCACAGAAACTCGGGTTTTTCTCGAGAGTCTTGCCCCACGTTCCATTTCGGAGGTTCCCAGTTAGGAATGCGCGTCCCCGGGAAATTGTCGCCGCTCGGGTTGGTTTGGGTCCTGCTCTTTGCCGGCTGTCGTCAGGACATGCACGATCAGCCTCGCTTCAAGCCGCTGGCGAAGAGCGATTTTTACCCCGACTTGCGTTCGGCTCGTCCTCCGGTCGAGGGGACCATCGCGCGCGGCCAGCTGCAGGAGGACAGCTACTTTTACAGCGGCCAGATCGGGAGCAACCCCGGCGACTACATGCCCTTCCCCGTGACCGAGGAAGTGCTGGCCCGCGGGCGCGAGCGCTTCGATATTTATTGCTCCCCCTGCCATTCGCGTTTAGGGGACGGCCATGGAATGATCGTGCAGCGCGGATTTCGCGCCCCACCCTCGTATCACAGCGATCGGCTGCGCAACGCGCCCCTCGGATATTTCTTCGACGTCATGACCCGCGGCTTCGGCGCCATGCCGGAGTATGCTTCGCAGATCCCGCCCCGCGATCGTTGGACGATCGTGGCTTATATCCGTGCCTTGCAGCTCAGCCAGCATGCGACTGCATCCGACGTGCCCGCCGGCCGGACGGTTCCGTCGCAGCCGCCGGTCTTTCGCGGCGATCCGGGTTCGGGGGCGACGTTGCCTGAGCTAGCGCCCGCGGAGAGCGCGGGTGGGACGGAGGAGGAACGATGACGGCGCATCTCGATACTCGCGCCATCACGGCACCTCCGGCGGCGCGGAACATCCAGACCCGCTCGCTCATCGTCGGGGTTGTTTTTTCAGGTATTGCCGTCGTGGGCTGGTTTCTGCGTCCCGACGAGTTCTTCCGTGGCTATCTGTTGGCATTCATGGCATGGCTCGGGGTGACGCTCGGGTCGATGGCAATTCTCATGATTCGTCACCTCACCGGCGGTGGCTGGGGAATGGTGATTCGCCGAGTCTTGGGTGCGGCCATGCGCTCGATCCCCCTCATGACCATTCTGTTTGTTCCCATTCTGTTTGGCCTTCCGCGGTTGTATCCCTGGGCTCGCAGTCTCGACGCTATCCCGGATCCGCACCTGCGGCAGCACCTCGAGGAGCTCACGAAGTCCTATCTGTCGACCCATGGCGTCATCCTTCGGGCGGTGATTTATTTCGCGATCTGGAACCTTTTGTCGTTCCTCCTGACGCGGTGGTCGCGGGAGCAAGACCGGCCGAACCCGCGAGATAACAGCTCGCGATTCCGCGCCGTGAGTGGGCCGGGGTTGATCCTCTACGCGTTCACCATTTCCTTCGCCGCCATTGACTGGGTCATGTCGATCGACCCCAGCTGGATTTCGACGATCTACGGCTTGATCTTGCTGATCGGGGAGTTGCTCTCCGGCATGTGCTTTGCCGTGGTGGTCGAACGCATTCTGGTGAAGTACCAACCTATGGCGGAGTGGCTGAAGGCCGACTACGTGCACGATCACGGCAACTGGATGCTGACGTTCATCATGGTCTGGGCCTATTTCTGCTTCTCTCAGCTGCTCATCATCTGGGCGGGGAACTTACCGGATGAGATCACCTGGTACTTCCGGCGTTTTCATGGCGGCTGGTCCGCCGTCGGCATCGCCCTGATTTTCTTCCATTTCGTCGTGCCCTTTGTGATTCTGCTCTCACGTTCCTTCAAGCGCGATATCAAGAAACTGGTCTGGCTGGCGGTCTGGCTTCTCTTGATGCGTTGGGTGGATCTAGTCTGGATCATCGAGCCGAACTTCTCCCCAACCCTGACCTTGAACTGGGCCGAGATCATCGTACCCGTCGCGATGGGTGGCTGGTGGATGTGGTTTTATTTTCGCAACCTGACTGCGATGCCACTGCTGCCGATGTATGACCCCGAAGCGCGCGAGGTTTTGGAGCCGGCGCATGAATAAAGAGAGAAAACCTTCGCAGACCGGCCCAGACTTGGAGTTCGAATACCGGGATTTGCGTCCGCGCGCCGTGTACGCCTTTCTCATCGGCTTGGCAGTGATGAGCATCCTGGTTTTTTTTGTGGTCTGGGGATTCTACGACGTTATCGATGCCTATCAAAGGCGCCACCAACCCCCGCAGAATCCTCTGGTCACCCCGGAAACAGATACGCGGCGAGTCCTGCCCGAAGTCATCGACAAGTTCCCGCAGCCGCGTTTAGAGAGAAACGAACGTCTGGAGATCAACGACTTTCGCCTGCGGGAAGAGCAGAGTTTATATAGTTATGGCTGGGTCGATCAGCAAGCCGGGATTGTCCGCATTCCCATCGACCGGGCCATGGAGTTGATCGCCCAGCGGGGCTTGTCGACGACCCCGAAGGTAGGTACGAACCCGCCCTCCGAGGTGAATGTGGTGAACCAGGCGGCGCGACGCTCCGACGTAAGCAATCTGCCGGCGACCGGCCAGCCGCCCGCGGAAGAGGTCAAGAAGCCATGAGCAGCGGCCTATTACAGGGCGGCATTCTTCCCGGCTTGGCAAAAAATCCGGCGCAACCCTCCCCCAAGGCCGTGGCCGCTCTGTTGCTCTGGATGTTGCTTGCAGGGACGGCAGCCCGGGGCCAGGGCATGACCCCAGGCATGGTGTCGCCTCCGGCAAATCTTCGTCCGCCGGGATTGAAGCACGTGGGCATCGAGCAGCATTTGAACCAGCAGATTCCGCCCAGTCTTTCATTTCAGGATGAGGCCGGTCGACCCGTCAAGCTGGCGGACTACTTCGGCCGCAAACCGCTCATTTTGAACCTGGTCTATTACCGGTGTCCGATGTTGTGCGGGGAGGTTTTGAGCGGTCTTGTGAGTGCGTTGCGCATCCTGAAGTTCGACGTCGGAGGGGAGTTTGATGTTCTCACCGTAAGCTTCGATCCCAACGATACGCCGGCCATGGCGGCGGCCAAGAAAGCGGAATTGTTGAAACGCTATGGGCGGCCGGGCGCGGCTGAGGGCTGGCATTTCCTCACCGGAACTCAGGCCGCGATCGACGGGTTGACGCAATCCGCCGGTTTTGAGTACGAATACGACCCGAGAATCCAGCAATTCGCCCATGCCACGGCGATCCTGATTCTGACTCCGCAAGGGCGGATCGCGCAGTACTACTACGGGATCGAGTTTCCGCCCCGGGACTTGCGCTTGGGATTGGTCCAGGCGTCGGAGAACAAGATTGGCAGCGTCGCCGACCAAGTCTTGCTCTATTGCTATCACTACGACCCGGACCAGGGGAAATACGGAGCCATCATCACCCGGGTTTTGCAGCTCGCGGCAGCCGCCACCATCGTAGTACTGGGAACATTCTTGATCGCGATGTTCCGCCTGGGCTCGGTGACAGAACACCGGCACAAACAAGCGACCTCGAGAGACTATGTTTAGCGATTTCCCACTTTGGCCGGTACCGGCATCCTCGGGAGCGGGGAATGTCGATGCACTCTTCATTTTCCTGCTGCTGCTCGGAGGGTTCGTCTCCCTGGCGATTTTCGTCATGATTGTGATGTTCGCGGTGAAATTTCGCAACCGTCCAGGACATCAGGCGGAGCAGATCGAAGGTTCCGTCCCACTCGAGGTGACCTGGTCTGTCGTACCCCTCGCCATCTTCATGGTCATCTTTGTCTGGGGCGCAATCCTTTACTTTCGGGAACGTACGCCACCCCGCGAGGCGGATGCGGTCTATGTGGTCGCCAAACAGTGGATGTGGAAGCTCGAGCACGAGCAGGGCCAGAAGGAGATTAATGAATTGCACGTGCCGGTCGGCCGTGACATAAAGCTGATCATGACCTCCCAGGATGTCATTCACAGCTTTTATGTTCCTGCATTTCGCATTAAGCAGGACGTGCTTCCCGGTCGCTATACCACGGCTTGGTTCCACGCTACCCGACCCGGCGTGTATCACCTGTTTTGCGCCGAATACTGCGGAACGTCGCACTCTGGCATGATCGGGCAGGTGGTCGTGCTCGAGCCGGCGCAGTACCAGGCTTGGCTCTCGGGCGGCATTACCTTCGGATCTCTGGCGGCCAATGGCGAAAGTCTTTTCCAGCAACTGGGGTGTCCCACTTGCCACCGTTTTGACATCCAGGGTCGGGGGCCGAATCTGGCGGGAATTTTCGGCAAGCCGGTGCAGCTCGAGGACGGCCGGACCGTTCTGGCCGATGAAAACTATATTCGGGAGTCCATTCTGAGTCCCAACGCAAAGATCGTAAGCGGCTTCAAGCCCATCATGCCGACATTTCAAGGGCTGGTCGACGAAGACCAAGTGACCGCTCTCGTCGCCTACATCAAGTCGCTGAGCCGTCCGCCCTCCGGGGCAGCGGGCCCAGCTAAGCCGGCCCCCGGAACGTAAAGGCAAGAGGTGGAAGAACAGTTATGGCAACCACAGCAATTCCCGTTGAACGCGAGCACTACCTCAATACCGATTACGGCATACGTTCGTGGCTGTTGGCCACCGACCACAAGCGCATCGCCTTGCTGTATCTGGTCACGATCACTCTGTTTTTCTTTATTGGCGGCTTCTTTGCCTTGCTGATCCGCTTGGAGCTCCTCACACCCGCGGGGGATCTGGTGCTGGCCGATACCTACAATAAGCTCTTCACCATGCACGGCCAGGTGATGATCTTCTTTTTCCTGATCCCATCGATTCCGGCGGTGTTGGGAAATTTTCTCGTGCCCATGATGGTGGGCGCGAAAGACCTTGCTTTTCCCCGCATTAATCTTCTGAGCTGGTATTTGCTGGTCGGGGCCGGCGTGCTGATGCTGCACTGTATCATCACCGGCGGCGTGGATTCGGGGTGGACCTTTTATACCCCGTTTAGCACGGCATTCAGCAACACCAAGGTGATCGAAGCGGGCTTGGCCATTTTCATCGCCGGATTCTCCTCCATTCTCACCGGCCTGAATTTTGTGGTCACCATCCACCGCATGCGCGCCCCCGGCTTGACCTGGTCGCGCCTTCCGCTGTTTATCTGGGCGCATTACGCCACCAGCATCATCCAGCTGCTGGGTACGCCGGTCCTGGCGATCACCTTATTGCTCGTGGTGTTCGAGCGCGCCTTCCATCTGGGGATCTTCGATCCGACGCGGGGCGGCGATCCACTGCTGTTTCAGCATCTTTTTTGGTTCTATTCCCATCCTGCCGTCTACATCATGATTCTGCCCGCGATGGGGGTGGTCGCGGAGATTATCCCGTGTTTCTCGCGCAAGCGGATCTTTGGGTATAGCGCGGTTGCCATGTCGAGCATCGCCATTGCCGTGTTTGGCTTCTTGGTCTGGGCCCACCACATGTTCGTGGCAGGAATTTCCCTGTACTCGGCCATGATTTTTTCGATTCTGAGTTATCTGGTGGCAGTTCCCTCCGCAATCAAGGTCTTCAATTGGACCGCCACCATGTACAAAGGCTCGATCCACTTCGAGACTCCCATGCTCTACGCCATGGGTTTTATCGGGTTGTTCACCGTGGGCGGGCTGACGGGATTATTCTTGGCCGCCTTGGGGATCGATGTGCATGTGACCGATACCTACTTCGTGATCGCCCACTTCCACTACATCATGGTCGGGGGAGCAGTGATGGGCTATCTCGGGGGCTTGCATTTCTGGTGGCCGAAGATTTCCGGACGGTTGTATCCCGAGTGGCTGGGCAAGTTTGCCGCGCTGACCGTGTTTCTCGGTTTCAACCTTACCTTCTTCCCCCAGTTCATCCTGGGTTATCTGGGCATGCCGCGGCGCTACTGGGAGTATCCTGCGGAATTCCAGGTCTTAAACGTACTCTCGACCGCCGGTTCTACCATCTTGGCGGTGGGATATGTCTTGCCGATGATTTACTTCTTGTGGTCCATGCGCTACGGCAAGATTGCCGATGGCAATCCCTGGGGCGCCGCCGGACTCGAATGGAAGACTACCTCTCCCCCGCCCACCGACAACTTTCGAGAGATTCCGGAGGTTAGTTGGGAAGCCTACAACTACGACGAAATTCCCTCGCCCGCGGAGGTGCCGGTTGGCCGATAGCCCCCCACTCGCAGTCGAGCACGACGAAGGACTCCACCATCAGTTCGTCGATCGCGAGCAGCAACGCAACGCCGCATCGCTCGGCATGTGGCTGTTCCTGGGCACGGAAGTCATGTTTTTCGGCGGCATGTTTTGTGCCTACCTCATCTACCGCTACTGGTACTACAAGGAATTCGCCGCCGGAAGTCGCAGCTTGGATATCTGGCTGGGTACGACCAACACCGCCGTGCTGATTTGCAGCAGTTTAACGGTGGCGCTCGGGGTTCGTGCCGCGCAGATGGGCAAGCGCAAATTGTTGGTTCTGCTTCTGCTTTTGACCCTGGTTTTCGGTCTGGGCTTCCTCGGCATCAAAGGCGTCGAGTGGTACGACAAGTACGTTGAACATCACATTCCCGGCGCGTCGTTCAGCGCCCAAGATCTGATCGAGCAATATCCTCAACTGCACATCGATCCGGCGCCAACCCAAATCTATTTTTCCCTGTACTTTGCGATGACCGGGCTGCACGCCTTGCACATGATCGTCGGCGTGGGCATCTTCTGTTTTCTCACCTATTACGCTTGGAGAGGACGCTATACGCCGCAATACCACACTCCGGTCGAGATCGGGGGGTTGTACTGGCACTTCGTCGATCTCATCTGGATTTATCTGTTTCCCTTGCTCTATCTGATCGACCGGAAACCATTGAAGTGAGCTGCCATGTCGGAACCTATTCTTTCCAGTAAGCTTTACGTCGGAATCTGGGCCGCCCTGATGTGTCTGACCGTGATCACGGCAAGCGTAGCTTTTGTCGATTTGGGTCCGCTGAATACCGTGGTTGCGCTGGTCATTGCGACCTTCAAGGCTCTGCTGGTGGTTCTGTTCTTCATGCATGTGAAATACACCAGCGAAAAGCTGACCAAGATGGTCATCGTCTGCGCCCTGTTCTGGCTCTTGATCCTGCTCTTTCTTAGCCTGGCCGACTACGGCACCCGTGCCATGACTCGTACCTGAAGTTCGATCGGACGACTTTTCCCGGGAAGGCCCGGATCGGCGGGCCACGATAAGGCAGTGGGGTATGCGATCGTGGTGCTTGGGTTGGATATAATTTGGAGGCGAAAAGCTCTCCGAACCGTGGCCAGGATGGCACACTCTGATTCACGCACCACCCTGAACAAAAACGTGTCGAGCAGGCCCAGTGACCAGCCAACCCGGATTTAGCCGAAACTTTGCCGACCTCGCCCGCGCCTCAAAATCCTGGGTTGTCGATGCGCCCGGGCTCGAGGCGGCCCTTCGCCGCCGGGTTCGGGGACCGGTCCGATTCGACCCGGGGAGCCGGGCCCTCTATGCCACCGACGGTTCGAATTATCGCCAGGTTCCCATCGGGATTGTGCTTCCGCGTGATGCCGACGATGTCATCGCCTGTGTGGCGACCGCCCGCGAATTTGGCGCTCCCATTCTTTGTCGGGGTGGCGGGACCTCGCTGGCTGGACAGTCGACCAACGTCGCCCTGGTCCTTGACTTTTCAAAGTACATGGCGGCCATCCTGGAGATTGATTCGGGCAGGCGAATCGCGCGCGTCGAGCCGGGGGTGATTCTCGATCATCTCCGCGCCGCCGCCGAACGGCACCACCTGACCTACGGTCCCGACCCGGCGACCCACGATCACTGCACGCTCGGCGGCATGATTGGCAACAACTCCTGCGGCGTGCACTCGGTCATGGCGGGGAAAACCGACGAAAACATCGAAGAGCTGGAGATTTTGACCTATGACGGCCTGCGCATGAGAGTAGGCCAAACGAGCGATGCCGCCTTTGAGGAGATCCTGCGTGAGGGCGGACGTCGCGCCCGGATTTATGCCGGCCTCAGAGCGCTCGGAGAACGCTATGGCGATCAGGTGCGCAAGCGGTATCCGCAGATTCCCCGGCGCGTCTCCGGATACAATCTCAATTATCTCTTGCCGGAAAGCGGGTTTCATGTCGCCCGTGCCCTGGTAGGCTCCGAAGGTACCTGCGCCACCGTGCTCGAAGCCACCTGTCGGCTGGTCGAGAGCCCGCCCGCCCGTGTGCTGCTAGTCATTGCCTATCCCGACATTTATCAGTGCGCCGATTGCGTCCCCGAAATCATGGTCCACGGACCCATTGGCCTCGAAGGAATGGACCGTCTGTTGGTCGACTTCACGCGGCGCAAGGGCCGCAGTGCCAACGGGCTTGCGCTGCTTCCGGAGGGAGGCGGCTGGCTGCTCGCTGAATTCGGAGCCGACAGCCAGGCTGCCGCCGAATCCGAGGCGCGCAAGCTGATGGATTCGCTTTCTCGAAGTTCCCGCCCTCCCCGGATGCGCCTGTTCTTGGAGCCGGAGCAAGCAAGACAGATCTGGGAAGTGCGGGAGAACGCACTGGGTTCGACTTCGCATGTTCCCGGCGAGCCCTGGGGGTGGGAAGGCTGGGAGGATTCCGCCGTAGCCCCGGAAAAGCTGGGCCAGTATCTCCGCGACCTTTCCAGGCTGATGGAGTCGTACGGCTATCGCAGCGCTCTGTACGGACATTTTGGCCATGCTTGTGTCCACATGCGAATCAACTTCGATCTGGAGTCGAAGCCGGGGATCGCGCGCTACCGAAAGTTCGTGGAAGAAGCGGCCGACCTGGTGGTCGGTTACGGCGGGTCCCTCTCCGGAGAGCACGGCGACGGCCAGTCCCGCGCCGAACTGTTGCCCAAAATGTTTGGCGAGGAGCTGGTGGAGGCCTTTCGGGAATTCAAGGCGCTCTGGGATCCGGATTGGAAGATGAATCCCGGCAAGCTGGTCGAGCCTTACCGGCTGGACGAGCACCTACGCCTAGGCCCGCAATACCATCCCTGGGCACCCGAGACTCACTTCCAGTTCCCCGAAGACCATGGCAGGCTGGCTGACGCCACGCTGCGCTGTGTCGGAGTCGGGAAGTGCCGACGCTACGAAGGCGGGGTGATGTGCCCGAGTTTTCGCGTCACCCGCGAGGAACGGCATTCCACCCGCGGCCGGGCCCACTTGCTGTGGGAGATGACCCAGGGCAGTGTCATTGAGGACGGTTGGCGCGATCCCGACGTGAAGGCGTCGCTCGACCTTTGTCTCGCCTGTAAAGCATGCAAGAGCGAGTGTCCGGTGGGCGTCGACGTGGCGACCTATAAAGCAGAGTTCCTCTCCCACTACTACCACCGGCGGGTGCGGCCGCGCAGCGCTTACGCCTTCGGAAACATTGATCGCTGGGCACGCCTGGCATCGAATGCGCCCGGCCTGGCGAACCTGGCAACTCAACTGCCTTTCCTTCGGGACGTAACCAAGCAGATCTCCGGCATCGCCAGGGAGCGTTCAATTCCCCCCCTTGCGCCCCAGAGTTTTCAAGCTTGGTTCCGTCGCCGGCCAACGCGAAACCCAAACGGGATGCCCGTGGTCGTGTGGCCGGACACCTTCAACAATTATTTCTTGCCCGAGACGGCAAAGGCGGCCGTAGAAGTCCTTGAAGCGGCTGGATTTCGGGTGCGCCTGCCGGAGGTCGGTCTTTGCTGCGGACGGCCGCTCTACGACTGGGGCATGCTCGACCGCGCCAAACGACTGTTGCGGACCATCCTCGATCGATGCGCGGAGGAAATCGAGCAGCAGATTCCCGTGGTCGTGCTCGAGCCAAGCTGTGCTGCGGTTTTTCGCGACGAATTGCGCAACCTGTTTCCCCACGATGTTCGCGCCCAATCCTTATCCGAGCGGACCTTCCTATGGAGCGAGTTCGTGGAAACCAGAGCGGAGCATTTCCCGTGGCCGAAACTTGTTCTGGATCGAGAGCGGAGGTCCGGCCAGTCCGCTTCCACCGACAATGCCGCCTCGGGTGAGAAACCGCGCGCCCTGGTGCATGGGCATTGCCATCACAAGTCAATCCAGAAGATGAGCGACGAAGAATCGGTGCTGCGAAGGATGGGGGTTGATTTCTACGCCCCGGCCCCAGGCTGTTGTGGCATGGCTGGGTCCTTTGGCTTCGAAGATGAGAAGTATGCTCTCTCGCTTGCCGTAGGCGAGCTCGAACTGCTTCCCGCCGTGCGCCAGGCCGACCCTGCCTCCCTTATCATCGCCGATGGCTTCAGCTGCCGTGAGCAGATTGCACAAAGTACAGACCGGCGCGCCGTCCACTTGGCGGAAGTCATGCAGATGGCCCTCAACGGCGAGGCCGTGGGCTGCGCCTATCCGGAGCGAGCCAAGGTCGAGCGCATCGCAATCGAGCTGAACCACTCGATGACCCGAGCCGCTTTCGGCCTGGCCGGGACGATGGCAGCCGGGGCGCTTCTGTGGGCTCTGCTTCGCGGCAGATAGAATCTGCCGCCAAATCACCACACCGCTCGACGTCTCGCCAGGACACCTGAATTCTGGGAAAATGAATAGATCGGCATCCAGCGATGAGGGGCGGCACCAGCAACTCAGCTATGAAGGGAAAGTATGATCCGCGATAGCGAGCCTTCGCTCACCATTTCCGATTCCGAACCCGGCGGCCAGATCAAGCGGCCGCCGCCCTTGGATACCTCGGTGCAGGGATCGGTGCTGGTCCTCATCCAGTTTGATGTCTGCGAAGAGATTCGCCTGGATCGGCTGCAGCAGATCTTCGGTGCGCGCAAGCTGGAACACCCCCCGCTCAAACATGCTGCCCCGGGCTACATCCGCTATGAACGGCCTCCCGTGGTCGAGCCGATCGAGGCCCTGGTGCTCGATAGCGGGGAGCGTCTGGAGGGTCAGATTAAGTACTACGATTACGGGGTGGTAAGCGTGGTATTGGAGCTGCCGTTTTCCGGGGACTGGGATACCCTGATCCGCTTAGGAAGCCGCTGGGTCTGGGACGTCGATTTCGCCGGGCATGCCTCCCGCATCGCACGCCAAAAGCTCGAGCGGGCCGCTCCCGCCCTGGTGAAACCCTACGCCGACTGGCTGAGCGAAGACTATTTCATTTTTCACGTCCGCCAGCTGGCCGGCAATCCCCCGGCTGCCGAGCTGGTTGCTTCCGACGGTGCGCGGCTGGCCCAAATCGTCCGCGGGGAGACGGCACAGCTTTCCGAAGGGGAACGCAACGAGATCCTGCAGTCGCGTATTTCCTACTATACCAACGATCTAACGGTCATTGGCTGGAACGCCGCCTTCCTTTACGACAGCGCTGCCGGGGCGGAGACCGCGATTCAGCTGCTCGAGTACGCGAATTCCCAGTTGCTCGAGTTCCGTCACTACGACGAGTTGCTCACCCACGAACTAGAAAGTGTCTACGCTGCGCTCGACAAGGGAACCGGACTCCTCGCCCGTTGGCGATTGGCGCGGGCGGCGACCAAGTTGCACACCGTGCTGCTCGATGTGGCCGAACTCACCGAGCACGCCGATAATGCCATCAAGTTTCTCAGCGACATGTTCTCGGCGCGTCTGTACAAACTCGCGGCCTCCAAAGTCGGGGTTCCCGACTACAAGGACCTGGTAACCCAGAAGGTTCGTACTGCCGAGGAGCTGTATCGCTTTATGGTCGACCAGTTCAACCAGAGTCGTGCCTTCTTCCTCGAGCTGACGGTGGTAGTGATCCTGGTCATCGAGCTGGTATGGCTGTTTCGCGGGCGGCCGTTCTAGCGAAGGGATGGGGAACTCCCCGGTCCTGAGCGGAACTGCGGGTTCCGGGTGGTTTCTATTTTGCCCAAAGCCATGCGTGGTCTTAAAGGCAAGCGCGTGCTGATCACCGGCGGCGCCAGCGGCATTGGCGCAGCCACCGCCGGGCGCTTTCTCGAAGAAGGCGCGGTGGTGTCTATCCTGGACCGCGACCGCAACGCCCTCGCGCTCGCTCGAAAAACCTTGCCCGACCTGGCCGGGGCCTTCGCGGCGGACGTGTCGAATCTCAACCAGGTGCAGGCTGCCTTTGCCGATGCCGTGTCCATCATGAGCGGCGTGGAGGTCGTCATCAACAATGCCGGCATCAGCATACGGCACAAGTTTCTTGAAATCACTCCCGAGGAGTGGAACCGCGTGGTGGCGGTGAATCTGACGGGAGTTTTCTACGTAGCCCAGACCGCCGCCCGTTACTTGTGGGAGCATGACGGAGGAGTCATCCTGCAAACCGCTTCGACCAACGGCATCATGGGATATCCGTATTACGCCGATTACAATGCGACCAAGGCCGGTGTGATCGAACTGACCCGCTCGATGGCTCTGGAGCTCGCACCCAAAGTGCGGGTCTCGGCGGTCGCTCCTGGATATGTACTCACGCCCATGCAGCGCGCAGAGTACACCGACGCCATGTTGGAAGAACTGAACCGCAAAATTCCCCTGCGCCGCCACGCCCAGCCGGAAGAGATCGCCGCCGTATTCGCATTTCTGGCTTCCGATGACGCGGCCTACGCCACCGGCCAGGTGTACACCGTTGACGGCGGAGAAATTGCGGGAGGCCTGGCCAGCCGATAATTCGAACGTCGATGATCGCTGCCAATCCGAACCGGAGCGCCGCCCTGCGGGGAAAAACCGCCCTGATCACCGGCGCAGCCTCAGGGATTGGCCGGGCGATCGCGCAACTGTTCGCCCGTGAGGGTGCCTCGGTGGTGATGGCCGATGTGAACGACACCGCCGGGCAAGGACTGCGGCAAGAGATTGTTGCCGAGGGAGGCCGGGCCATCTTCGAGCCCACCAATGTAACCTGTGGCAGGGAATGCGCGCATCTGGTCGAGCGGGCGCTCGAGGCATTCGGCGGCATTCATGTGCTCGTCAACAGCGCCGGCATCATTCGCCGCGCCACCGTGGTTGAGATCACGGAACACGATTGGGACCATGTGATGGCCGTGAATGTAAAATCAATCTTCCTTCTCGCAAGGCTGGTCGTGCCTATCATGGCGCGCTTGGGCGGCGGCGTCATTATTAACCTGGCCTCCGGTTGGGGGCTGGTAGGAGGTTCGCGTGCCGCTGCCTATTGCGCCTCGAAAGGGGCCGTGGTCCTCTTGACCAAGGCCATGGCGGTCGACCATGGGCGGCAAAACATTCGCGTGAACTGCATCTGCCCTGGAGATACCGATACCGGCATGTTGCGCGACGAAGCGCACCAGCTTGGAGAAGAAGAGGAGCGCTTTCTGCGGGAAGCTGCACAACGGCCTCTCGGGCGCATAGGGAAGGCGGAAGAGATTGCCCAGGCCGCGCTGTACTTGGCAACCGAGGCGTCATCCTTCGTCACCGGCACCTCGCTTGTCGTCGACGGCGGCGGTCTGGCCCAGTCGGCTTAGTGGGTTGGCAGCCTCGATCGGGAGGGCGCTCCCGGCCCGGCGCCAAACGGGCGAATCGGTGCGTGCGGGGCTGAGCCGAGTTTAGGAATCAGAGCCCAAGGCCGTTTGAAGATTGGAAAACAGGGCGGCACCGGCAAGGGAGAGGGTTTCGTTCTAAACCAAGATCCGTGTCATCCATTCTCATAACCCGAAGCCGTCGAGGCTCGCAGCGACTGTTTCAGCGCGCCGAGCAGTCGTTGGTTGAAGGTGTCAACTCGCCTTCGCGCGGCGCGGCGGTGTATGCCGGCGGACCGATCCTCCTCGAGCGGGGCAAAGCGTCGCATGTGTGGGATGCCGACGAAAACGAATATGTCGACTTCATGATGTCCTTCGGTGCCCTGATCCAGGGTCACGCTCATCCCCACCTGGTCTCGGTTGCCGCCGGGGCCATGAGCGAGGGGGCGCACTTTGCCGCCGCCACATCGGCAGAGGTGGAAGCCGCAGAACGTTTCCGGCGCATGGTGCCCTCGGCGGAAGTTGTGCGCTTCACGAACACGGGCAGCGAGGCGACCATGCTTGCGCTGCGCCTGGCTCGCGCCCACACCGGGCGGACGAAGTTCTTGAAATTCGAGGGCCATTATCACGGCTGGTACGACCCCTATCTTCTTAACGCCCACGCTCACCCTGCCGCGGAGTTGGGTACGAAAGAAGAGCCAGCCCGGATTCCGGATTCGCGTGGCATTCCGGCCGCGGTGTTTGATGATGTTGTGCTCGCTCCCTGGAATGACGTCACGGCGCTCGAGCGGGTGATGCGGCAACACGGGAAGGAATTGGCCGCGGTCATCACCGAGCCCATCATGGCAAACATGGGTTGCATCCCGCCGCGCGAAGGTTATCTGCGCCGCCTGCGTGATTCGACCGGAGAAGCCGGCGCACTCCTCATTCTCGACGAAGTGGTCACCGGATTTCGTTATGCGCCGGGCGGCTGCCAGGAATACTTCGGCATTCGACCCGATCTCTCTACCTTTGGCAAAGCACTTGGCGCCGGGTTCCCGGTAGGGGCGGTCGCCGGCCCGCGCGCGATTCTCGAACGCCTGCGCTGGGGCGAGCAAATGGTGCTGCACTACGGCACCTTCAATGGCCACCGCTTGACGATGAAAATCATCGCCGCGAATCTCGATTTGCTAGCCGTACCCGAGGTTTATCGCCGGCTGCACGCGCTCGGCAACGCAGCCATCGCGGGTCTGCGCGATGTGTTCGGCCGACACCGGCTGAAGGCCATCGTGCAGGGATGGGGCCCGATGTTCCAGATCTATTTCACCGAACGCAGTTCGATTGACGATTATCGCGACTATTGCGCCTATGTAGACACCGCTCGCTACGCCCGTTTCGTCGCCTTGCTGCTCGAGCGCGGCATCTACATGACTCCCGCCAACGGGCTGCACTGGATTATTTCGACGGCCCATACGGAATCCGATGTTCAACAGTTGCTCGCGGCGGCAGATCAAGCGTGTCGAGAACTGGCATGAAGACGGTTTTTCTCGGAGGAGGGCGCATCACCGGCGCCCTGCTCGCAGGCCTGCGGTTGGCGAAGTCTACAGCTCCACTGCTCGTCCACGATCGCCATCCCGAAAAATTGCGCCGCCTGAGCAGGCGCTACGGGGTCTCGGTTGAGGCGAATCTTGGCCGGGCGATTCAGCAGGCCGAGCTCGTGATCGTCGCCGTCCGCCCGGGCTCGGTCGCTGCCCTTCTCGACGGGATTGGAACCCTACACCGCCCGCTCACCGCGGTCAGTCTGGCGGCGGGCGTACCCCTTGCCGAGCTGCGGGCCCGCTGGGGCTCTCCGGTAGCATGGGCACGGGCTATGCCGAGCCCGGTGTGCGGCAGGCGACACGGTCTAACCGGGCTGGTCTTCGATCGCGCCGTCCCTTCGCCGGCAAAACGCAAGATCAGAAAGCTGTTCTCCGAACTGGGGCAGGTTCTTGAGATTCCCGAGAGTCAGTTTGACGCATTTACCGTTACCTACTCGGCCAGCCATGGTTATCACGCCGTAGCCACGCTGGCCAAAGCCGGCCAGAAGCTCGGTTTGCCTAGGAATATCGCGCTCACGGCCGCGGCTCACGCCCTGGCCGACGGAATCGTTGCCTGGAGAGAACAGGACCTCTCACTCGATGCGCTGCTCGACGAGGCCGCAACTCCGGGAGGGATCGCGGCGACGGTGGTGGAGTCGATGAACCGGGCGGGATACCAGGAGGCGATTCATGAGGGGCTGGCGGCTGGTATCGTGAGAGCCCGAAAGAACCAACCGTGAAGTTTTGCGCGCTCCCGAGACGTGTCTGCGGGAGCCGTCGAAATTCATGCCTTCGGCAGTTCCCTCGGCTGGGCAGCCGGTGAAGCAACCCCGATCTTGGCGGGCCGGCGGCGTCTCGCCTTAGCTGCGCACGGCGGCTTTTCCGGTCAGAAGCTTGAGGTAGTTATTTTCGAGGGATAGGTTGGCCTTCTGAACCGACTGCAGGATGCGGTGCATCCGCTCGCGATCTTCGCGGTTCAGCTCTTTGAATTGCACGGCCACGCCGGACCCGAGGTCCATTCTCGTCACCGAGCCCTCGGTCTTCAGTTGGGTTTCCCCTTCCGAGAAACTGATTTGCAATTGCGAGCCGGGGGGGATAACGGCGCTGGTTTCGACATAACAGCCGCCCATGCTGATATCGGTCAAGTTCCCGAAGACCGGACCGCTGGCTTGCGAGCGCAACTCGATGGTCAGCCGGCACTTCATGCGAGGCTGCGAACGGCGGTTTTTGCGCGCCGGCTGCTGCTGCTTTTCGAGATACATGCGCCGGTCGGCCTCGGCCAACAATTCTTCCGCATCTTTGCCGTCGTCGGGAAAGACCGCCTGACCCACACTGAGTGTGAGAATATCCTCGGCGCAAACCTCGATGCCGGCCTGTTTGGCTAGGTCCCGCAGTTGCTGGGCTCTCTTATCGGCTGCCTCCGGCGGCAGGCCGGCGGCAACCACCACAAATTCGTCTCCTCCCATGCGGGCAACGTAGTCGTACTCCCGGCAGGTGTCTTTCAGGGCCTGAGCGAACAGCCGCAACACCCGGTTTCCTTCCAGGTGGCCAAAGCGGTCGTTGATCTGCTTGAACCCGTCCATGTCGCAGACCATGACGGTGAGGGATGTCTGCTCCCGCTTGCAGCGGGCTAGTTCGCGGTCGAGTTGCAGGAACAGCGAGCGCGCGTTCGGCAAGGCGGTCAGATAGTCGGTGGTGGCAGAACTCTCCGCTTGCTGGTATTTCAAGGCATTCTCGATCGCCAAGGCCATCTTGGAGCAGATGGCCAAGATAATGCGCAGGTCGTCGGAGGTAAATGCGTCGCGCTCTGCGCGATAAAGCGCCAGCACTCCGATCGTCCCACTCACGCCATCGAGCGGGACAGCCAGCGCCGAGCGCAAAGTGCTGAACTTGGTTGGATCATTCAAATACCCCGGCTCGACCGACGGATTGCCGTTAATAATGGGCTTCTTGTTGTGGGCCACCCAACCGGACAGGCCCTGTCCCACCGGAATTCGCAGGGACGAAAACAAGCGGAAGTTATCGCCGTTGACGTATTCCGGGACCAGCTCTTCGTTGCGCCTTAGATAGATTGCGATCGCGTCATAACGCACCAGGAGCCGCAGCTTCACCGAGAAAACCGAGAGGGTTTCTCCCAAACTGAGCGTAGCACCCAAATCTTGGCTCAGCTCAAACAGGGTCTGTGCCTCCTGCCGCGCGGCCGCGATCGAAGCCAGGAAGCTGGCCTCCCGTCCGGCGGCGTCTTTGACCGCGCTAGCCTCAAAGCCGGCTGCCGGCGCCGAGCCGCGCTCGATCTTCACGGCCGTCGAGAGCCTCGACTCCGCCTCCTTGTCCTTGTCCTTGCGGCATTGGGCCTCGACTTGCTTCTCGAGTTGACGATAATGCTTCATGAGCACCGTCACAACCCGGGGATCAAAGGCTTTTCCTGATTCCGCCGCCAGGCGGCGCACGGCTTCCTCGATGGGGAGAGCCCGGCGATACTGACGATCGGAGGCGAGAGCATCGATGAAATCGACGGCGGAGAGAATGCGCGCCCCGACCGGGATTTCATTTCCCTTCAGGCCAAACGGGTACCCCGAACCGTCCCATTTTTCGTGATGCGCCCGCACGATGGGCACGACCGGATAAGGGAAGCGTACGCGCTCGAGAATCTCAGCCCCGACGATCGGGTGGATCTTCATCTTCTCGAATTCTTCCGGAGTAAGACGGCCCGGCTTCGAGATAATGTGCTCCGGGACGGCGAGCTTTCCGATATCGTGCAAAAGCGCCGCGGCATGGAGAGCTTCTGTTTCCCCGGGAGTGATGCCCAGTTCCTTGGCCAACTCGATCGCATAGACTCGGACCCGCTCGAGGTGGTCGTGGGTAGTGTGGTCCTTGGCTTCGATCGCTAGGGCCAGCGCCTCGATGGTTCGCAAATGTAGGTTGGCCATCTCCTCCACGTGGCGCTTTTCATCTTCCAGTTTGCCCAGGTACAGGTGGTAGGAGCGGTAAATCACATAAATGACGGGCGCTATCAGCAGCGAGGTTTCCCAGTTGAAGGTGTCGTCGAGCCACCCGATGACGCCTGCGATGGCTGCCCCAACCAAGTAGTAGGGAAACGCCCAGAAATAACATTCGACCAGGATTTCCTTCACCGACTTGGTTTCGGTGAACGAGAGCACCGTGGCAATCGAACCGGTATTGGCCACGAAATAGATGCTTCCCGCGATTCCGAGCGCCAAGACGTGGCTTTCAAAGCCATGGGCGAGCATGAGGTGATAGCCTTTGTAGGCGAGGGCGGTCGAAACCATGCTCGAGCAAAGGTTGAAAACAAGCTGAATGCCGTTGGGCCGGTCCGGATACAGGCAACGGACGAGAAGGGAGGTGCTGCCCAGAAGTAACGTTGCGGAAAAGCTGAGTTGCAGGATGCCCAGCAGGACAAAGAGGAAACTCATCGTCATCGTGCCCGCAACTCCGGGCAGATTCGCTTTGAGCCGTGATGCCAGGATGGCTACGCCGAGATAACAGATGAACTCGGCCGTATTTCGGCTCGAGGCCTCGATAAGTCCATAGGCCAGCGCCGCCGTCCCCAAAGCCGCGATGATGCTGATGAAAGCTTTGGCCCCAGTCGGCAGGAACATCCAAGACTGTGGCCGACCTGCTAATTCGCTGCTCATACAGTGTGAAGTTCGACGAGAGGCACTAGGAGCCCCGCGCCGAAATCTAAGGAATAGCAACTAATTCTCCTAGATACAATGGTTTACATGGCTGCGGGGCAAACTTCGGTAATCGCGGGGGCGCCAGTGGCGGACGGTAACTAGGAGGGTTGGAGGCCTCGACATTGCGCTGGCAGGGCAACGAATTGCATGTCGAAAACCACGAGAGCAGCCGGGCGGGGTCCGAAGGTGGACGGTTCCAGATCCAGCTTTCACGTCAAAGTCTTGCGGTTGTTAGACTTTCAACGAGCTGATCGAAATTGAGCCTTGCCCAGTTTCTCGCACATTCGATCACAAAGATGGGCGCTAGATGGGTTCGATTTTCGCCAGCCGCTCATGAATCTTTTCGAGCAGCTCGGCGATTTTCTCGAGCACCTCTTTGCTTTCCCTGACTGCTGACTCGAGCTCATTGGGTCTCGTGTAGCTCGTTTTGATACCGGCGATTTTGCGATTAAGATTTCTGAGGAGTTTTTCAAAACTTGGGGCAGGGAGCGGCCCGTCGAGATTCGACACCTTGAAGTTCCTCCGTTCTTGAGAGCAAACGCATTCTAGCGCGTTGCTCCCAGCAATCGACACGCTAAAAATGATGGTGAGGACGTCGAGGTGTGGCAGCTCTGACCAAGTCCTTACCAGTCGGGACGCACTCGATCGCGGCACTGTACTTGGCAGATAGCGAATCCGCCAAGAACACGTCGCCGGTTCTGAGTCAGGTGGTGAACTCCTAACAACCATCGTAGGTGAATTACGACGGACACGAGGTGACTGCCGGGGGTGATTTGCGTGTTGGGTTTGGTCCCAAGAAGCTTGCTTCTAGCAGCATTGCTCTTTTCTTAATTGGGTTCACTGGCCGCGGCGAGGCTAATTTAGCAGCGCCAAGGGTGGCATCAGGCAGAGTTTTCATCACCCTGCTTGTTGCCGATAGGTCCAATTCCGGCTACCCGCAAAGAAATGAGGAAGCCACTACGTGCTGCTTGCGTAACAATCCAATGCCCGCTAAACCGTACAGAACCATTGCCAGAAGCAGAAGTGCCTTCATTCCGACCACCAAGGACACAGTCTCCAACAATCCTCCGAGTACCGCACCCAGCATGTTTGCTCCCAATGCGCCACCTGGTGATTCCGCATTCCGAAACTCTAGGGAAAAAAGCAGACCGGCGAAAAACACTGGTATCGCAAAAACTGCCGCGACCATGATTCCAACAACGTCCGCAGCGCAATTAAGCCGCGAAAATGGGAAGGCGTACGCTGCCAGCAACCCGAGCATCAATGGTACGATGAGCCAGCGTCTTCGAATTCTTTCTGGCATGTGCTCGGCTGTGAGGTTGGCAGCCAATAGCGTGATTAACACGCAGGAGATTGCAATCCCGTTGACTTGCCAAGTGGTGCCAAAATACAACGCCAATCTGCTTACAAGCTGTGTTTCGAGAAGGAGAAATCCGGCACCCATAGTGAAAAAAAATAACGAAGGAATCTGCCAGGACACGCCTGGCAGTTGTGCGTACAGACCTAAGGACATGAATAAAACGAGAACACTAATCCAGATATACGTCTGTGGTATTGACCTTCGTTGCTGATACAAGTAAGGCCAATCATCGTTTGTAACCGGCACCTCCTCACTATTGGGTTGCACTCGGTTTCGATCCACGAAAGCGGCCAAGCGAGCATCGTGGGACAGAACCTCGGGGATCCGCTCGGATGGGGAAATCACAAAACACGTCGCTTCCACGGAAAACATGGCGTTGGCGTGAAAAATTAACGGAGCCAAACCGAAAACCTGCTGCAGCATTTCACTCAGCCTTTTGGACATCCAGGGGTGGTCGACTTGGAATTTAATAAAGAGAATCCCGTCAGGCTTCAAAAGACGCTTGGCCTCTCGGATGGATTCTTCCGTGTAAACATAGTTGTCGATTCTCATATTCGAATAATCTGAGAATTGAGTATGCGAGTCTAGCAAGCCGAACAAGATTAAGTCATACCTCCGTGAACTCCGCTTCAGGAATGCTCTCGCGTCGGTCAGATATACTGCGACGTGCGGCGAATCGTATGGATGTTCAGGATGCTCCTTCTTGCCAATGGCCAAAATCGCCGGATCGATCTCGACAGCGTCGATTAGGGTGCTAGCGTGGCGTAAGGCTGCTGCGACGTCGTTGCCCGTTCCCGCTCCCACTACAAGCACTGTCGGGGAGGGACCAGTGAAGCGAAAGGGAAGGTTGTAAGGATTCTCCTCGGGGGGGCCGCTAAGCACTTTGGGATGGTGTTCGAGAAAACCGCGAGACAAGTTTACCGTCGATTGATATCCCGTGTGGTTAACCTGGAGATATCCTCCAATGGGCTCCCCGTCGGGAGCGAAAACTCTAAAATAACTAATTTGCTGGTATGGAGTCCAAATACTGAATCGCTCTTTGGTAGAGGGGTCAAGCAAAAGCAAGGCAACGGGTACGCAAAGACTGGCAATCAGCTTTCGCTCTCGAGCGGTGGTCTGCATCCCAGCGAACCCGATCATCACACCACTGAGCCAAACCGAAGGTGGCAGCATCAAACGGCTCACGCCAACAAACACCAAGATCCCTAGCAGGCTTCCCAAAAGGTTCCAGGCATACGCGGACAACACCTTTGGTGCTCGATTCATTTGTCGACTAACAACCTGGCCCAGCGGAACAAATATCCACACGAGCAGGATGAAGAGCAGCGTAGCCAATGCCGCCGACATAACAAAGTAAGTCAACCCAGAAGCTTGTCCGCCACCCCAGATCTCCACATCCCGACCGGAACCAAGGTCTTGCGAAATGTGTTCCAAAGCTCGATTTGCGAACGGTAGGCGAACAACTAAAACCAATCCGAGAAAGGCCGTAATCCCAGTTCGCCAGCGCAGCGCATTGCTTGCCATGGCGCACCCCAAACCAAAACCAAGAAAGCAGAGCAGTAACGTAAGGTTCTTGAAATATGCGAAAACCCGAACTTCAACAGCGATCCAGCGAATGATGGCAAGTTCGGTAAACAGCACAAGAAAACTGGCTAGCAAAAGGCGCAAAATGCTAAATGGGTCGTTGACTGAAGCACGTGCGGGATCGCAGCCGCTTTGCTTGGAATTTGCCAAGCAAATTCGGAAGACGATCAGGAATGCGGCTGCGACGATGACGCTGATTGCTCGTAAGCTGTCGAACATGCTCGGCACCAGCCAACTAACGGCCACTTTTTATTTTCTCGCTATGGTGACGCGTTGTGTTTCATACGCGACAATCGGGATCATCGGATCAACGCGGCACAGTGAAACAACTTGACCTTCATCAGGTAGTTTCCTGATGTTCCCAATTCGGCTGAAGTTCATGCAGCGTGAACCTAGGTGGCGGATTTGACAGTGTCGCGGGAATCGACGAACTTCTAGAGTACCAGCGACCAGTTCAGAAACGCCCACAGCCAGACGAGATTGAGAGCGAACAGAGCGGCAGTTATAAAGGCGAAACGGGTCCACTTGATGCTTACGGCCCAATCTCCCATCACCACAAACGCCGGATAGACAGTCAAAAGATATCGTAGACCGCCCAGCAGCGGCCTGCCCGTGTACATCAGCATCTGGAGGAACACGATGAGGGAGAAGAATCTGTCCTCGATGCGGACCTTCGGGCGCAGGCTGATGACGGCGAACATGAAAAGAAGACTCAGTTTGAATGCGAGAACTATGTCCATGCGAGTTACGATCAGGCGAATTGCTTCCACCAGCCCCCTCCACGGCGGCACCAATGTCATGCCCTGATATAAGCGGTAGGCTTCAAACACCGACGGACGCCCCGACCAGTGCAGCCACAACCAGTAGCTAAGCCATCCCGCGGGAGCAAGCAACGTTACAGCCGATCTCATCCGTTTGCTTTTCAACGCCAGGAGCCAGAGCGGAATCGTAACGAGCACACCAGACGGTCTTGCCGCCCCGGCAAGGATGGCGCAGACGGTAGCCTGCCACCACCGGTTTTCACGCGCGCAGACAACCGCCCACAGGATCAGGGCCAGCGTCAGAGATTCCGCATAACCTGCAAACAGTACGAAACTCGTTGGCCATACCGACACAAGCAGGGTCATTCGCTGGATGCCCGGCTCCGATAAATCAGGTTGCGCAAGTCTGAGCAGGCCCCAAAAGAAAAAAAAAGCCGCCACGGTCGACACAGCCAGTGCCGCCGCAATCGGCGGGACCACGGTGCTTCCGAGTCGAACCGCCCCCGGGTAAAGCGGGTAGAAAATAACCGCCATCGGCAGGTCGTAACCGTGATTGGAGATGTGTAGATACCAGAGCGTGTCGAACCGCTCCCAGACTCCGAGCCATGCGTAATACCAGCTGCCCGGCATGGAGAGGTTTTCGGTGAGGGCATTGCTTCGAATGAGGGCCGGATCGGGGCGCAAGAAGAACGAAGCCGCCGCGGCGGCCGATGAGGACAACACGCGCAACGTCACCGTAATCGTCAACGCCGTCTGCCAGCGCGTCTTTGGCATGGCTCGCAGCTCCACCCTCGTTTGCGCTCATGGAGAGCCCAGCAGCCGAGTCTAGCAGCACCCGGTTCTTAGCTCAGCATCCTCGGTTGCCGAGGACTCATCGTCCCCTCGCCCGCTGGTATAGTAAAAGATCTCACACACGCGAGAATCAGGAACTTCTCGAGGACCTCAAGGCAGGGAGGCATGGATCGTATATACGGATGAGTCACCGCCGCGTTTGGAACTTCTGCGCACGTCGCTGACATTGACTGATCGGAAGTACCCGGTGGTGACCGGCTCCTCATGAATGCCGGCGGCGGGCGAAGCCCCTTTTTTGTTCATGGCGGCGGTAGAAGGCCGCTGCGCTCGAGCAGCACCAGGAAGTGCAGATTCCCGCCAAAGACATAATCGAATGGCCAGGGATACAAGCCGAGTTCGTTCACCTCGGCGGCAATTCGCAAATCGAGGATCCGCCACAGCTCGTTCCATTCCTTTGTGAATAGATAGTGGTAGGGGAGAGCCACGGCGTGGCGCGCGTTCCCTACATAGTCCATGAAGCGCAGCCGCAGCCCTGCGCATGGGCCTTGCAGTAGGTGGTCTTTTAGGACAAGCCAGCGGCGCGACACTCGCACAGCTTCCCGCAGCAGCAACAGAGGGTCAGAGGTGTGGTGCAGAACATCCATTAACATGACACCGTCAAAATGTGCCTCGCCATAAGGCAGGGTCGTGCCGTCGAAGGCCGTTACCGGTATCCATGTCTGCTTCCTAAGCAGAACCTCGACCCCCTCAATGCGAAGATCGGGGCGCTGCTCTTGGAGCGATCGGGCCAGTTTCCCGTCACCGCAACCAACATCGAGAAGACTGCAACCCGGTGGGATCAGTTCGGACAAAAGCTCGGCAAGACGTCGAATACGCCTGCCAGAAACGTAGCCTTCGTGGACTCGGTCGAGCAGATTCATTTCCGTGCGAGCCTGACAATTCCGACGAGATACTGAACTGGTTCGCCTCGCCAGTTTATGCCTCTATTCGCCAGATTTGTGACTTTCAGGCCGGATTCTCGCAATTTCTTGATTGGCTTCCTCATGCTTACTTCGAGCATCCCGCAGCTCTTTCTTCTCTACGCGAACCTCCATCGATCAGATGGGTCGCTGCCTTCAGGGTATTAGAGCGGCTTTCATTGGGTGGTTCAGGTTCGGTTTTTGTTAACCTCCAAGGTGAGCCTTGTTATAAGCATTGGTTCGATTCGGCCGTGAAGGAAGCGGGCATCCGAGTCTTTACCTGGTATTGCCCGCGTCCGACGTTTCGGAGTCGGCTGTTCATGGCGGGACACGCCTCAACACGGTCGCTGACCTGATGGGACACAAGACGATTCAGATAACGATGCGTTACACTCACCTAGCCCCAACACATCAGCTCGCTGCGCTCGAATGCTCAGTCCCACAACCTAGCGTAGGATCAGCAGCACAGCCCGAATTAAGCGGAACCAGAACTGACACCAGCCGCGAAAGCGTTTCTCATGGAGAGTTGGCGGTCATCGACTAAATGCCTTACGATCTATTCATTAGCGATGAAGGGGGCCGTTAGCTCAGCGGTCAGAGCAGTGGACTCATAATCCGAATAGGGACAATTGGGTCTGAGCAGCATCGGGTTGCATCTGGTTGTAAGATCAGTGAAAACGCTCTTCTTGGTGAACCGCGATACTCTTCGATGAAACTCCATCTAAGCAGGTAGGCGCTCCAGTTTCCGCTACAATCGCCAGATCATTGGGAAACCAGATCAGTCGATTGGCTGGCTGATGAGATTCGGGGAGACCTATCGGCTCATGTAGCATCACCCTTCGGGGTTCAGTCCATCCCGTCTGACGGGGTACACATTTTGAGCGACGAGAGCGGATGGTTTTATTTTCCGCCCCGAGTTTAAGCTATCGTTACTGACTCTGGCCGAGTGAACGGGACTCGACATCCCCATCCTCAAGCAAGCCAAAGCCGAGTACGCGAAGATGCAGTAGCCTGAGTTTAGGCTTGCATCAATGGGACTGGCCTCAATTTAGTGGGTCCGAAAGCTAATCGGCTGAGCGGGGAGGGTTTTGCACAGGCAACTTGATCTTAACGAAATTTCAACAGAGCGTCCCTTGACAAGTCACTCTTCGAGAGTATAGTCAGCTCTATTCGATTACCGGACAACTCCCATCTTGTAGAGCTGGTCGTACGCATAGGGGCGTAGTCAAACATGCTCCGCCTTCGAAAGACCTCGGTCACCATGCAGGGCGAAAATCAGCCAACCAGGCATCGCTGTACCGCAAGCGGACCGCGCGGGGAAGGATAAATATTTCGAAACGGTGAGCCAATTGGGGCTTCAATTTCCGCAGTCATTAAGCGCAGAGGAGAAATCGATGATTCGAAGATTATTGATGTCTTGGCTGACCTTGGGGGTGGCGCTTATGTGGATCATGAATATTTGCCATGCCCAATCACTGCCCCTATTGACCCGTCATGTGCGTGAAGCCACTCTCAATGGGCAGGCACAGTCCGTCGGGCGGCTCCCCGCAACCCAGCAGATGCGTCTTGTCCTTGTGCTGCCGCTCCGCAATCAGGCAGAGCTAGATCACTTTTTGCAGCAACTCTATGATCCTAGCAGCGCGTCGTACCGCCAGCTCCTCACGGTGGAAGAGTTCACCGCCAGATTTGGTCCCAGCCAGGACGATTATGACACGCTGGCTCATTTCGCGAAGACACACGGCTTTACCGTGGTTGCTACTTCCCGCAATCGCATGAACCTCGATGTCGCGGGCTCCGTGGCAACGATTGAGGAAGCTTTTCATCTGACATTGGGCGTCTATCGGCACCCCAGCGAAAAACGCACCTTCTACGCTCCGGATCGGGAGCCCACGGTGGACCTGCCTTTCCGGTTGTGGCACATCGCGGGCCTGGACAACTACTCGATCCCGCGTCCCGCCCTGGTGCGTAGACCCTCGGGGGTAAAGTCCCAGGCCACGACCGGCTCCGGTCCTGATGCTTCCTTTCTTGGCAGCGACATGCGGGCGGCCTATTACGAAGGAACGGCCCTAACCGGCAGCGGCCAGTCGCTCGGGTTACTCGAGTTTTTGGGCACCGATTTGGCCGACTTGGACACATACTACGCGAACGTGAATCAAACGGAGAGTGTTCCGATCACGCTCCTCTCCACGGACGGGACCAGCACCAGCTGCGTCTATTCAGAAGAAGGTGGCTATTGTGATGACACGGAACAGACGATAGACATGACGCAGGCGCTCGGCATGGCGCCCGGCATGTCCAGCCTGGTGATGTACGTCGGTTCGACCGATGCGGCCATCTTTAACGCCATGGCTACGGCCAGTCCGCTGAACGCGCAATTGAGCTGCTCGTGGTCGTGGACCCCGGCGGATCCCAGCACGGATAACCCGTATTTCGAGGAGTTCGCGGCCCAGGGTCAGAATTTGTTTGCAGCGGCCGGCGACAGTGGCAGGTGGACGCCCTCTACCGAGTTTGTTTTTCCAGCGGATGATGTGTATCTCACGTCGGTCGGCGGGACGGACTTAGAGACCAGCAGCGCGGGTGGCCCGTGGAGTTCGGAAACTGCCTGGCTCTACGGCGGCGGCGGCATTTCGCCGGACAAATTTGCGATTCCCTTCTGGCAGACGACGACCGCGAGCGGCTGCTCCGATTGTTCTACAACCTATCGGAACGGCCCTGACGTCTCGGCCAATGCGAACTTTACCTATTACGTCTGCGCCGACCAAGAAGCCTGCACCGCTAACCTTTATGGCGGAACCAGTTTTGCGGCGCCTCTGTGGGCTGGCTACCTGGCTCTGGCCAATCAACAGGCAGTGGCTGACGGCGGCCAGACTTTTGGATTCATCAATCCGGCCCTCTATACGATTGGCTTAAGTTCGAGCTATGACACTGATTTCCACGACATCACCAGTGGCAGCAATGGCTATCCGGCTACCATCGGCTACGATTTGGCGACCGGCTGGGGAAGTCCGAACGAGAGCGGTTTGATTACTGGCTTGATCGGCACAATTAACACTCCCGGCTTCGGGCTTACAGCCTCGCCCTATTCGGTCGACGTGTTGCAGGGCAGCTCGGGAACCTCGACTATTACCAGCACGGTGTTGAACGGCTTTGACTCGGCCATCTCCTTGTCTGCGACCAGCCTGCCAGCGGGCGTGACCGTAAGCTTCAGCCCAAGCTCGATCACCGGGGCTGGAACTTCGATCCTGACCGTCACCGTAGCCCCATCCACACCCTCTGGCACGTACAGAATTAACCTCAAGGGGGTCTCCGGGAGCACGACCGAAATCGTCACGGTTTCCCTGACGGTGGAGCCAATCTATTTCACCATCAGTGCATCGCCCACATCGATTAGCGTCGCTAGGGGTGGCTCCGGCACTTACAGCATCAGTACGGCTGTTTATGACGGCTTTGACTCGGCCATTTCCTTGTCGGCGACTGGCTACCCAACGGGCGTCACTGTAGGCTTTAGTCCTAGCTCTATACCGAAGCCGGGCTCGGGGACGTCGACCATGACAGTCACGGTGGGTGAGGGGGTCGGGCTCGGGAACCACACGATTACCATAAATGCCGCAGGCGCAGGCATAACCCATGCGACTCAGGTGACTCTCGACGTCCTCCAGTAGGTAACAGTGAAATGTTTCGTTGCCATTGCCGACGCGCCTGTGGACTATGCGTAGCGCCTGACTCCATCTGCAGGGCGGGATTCGTCCTGTGACGTTAAAGGCAACGGGATAAAGAAACGGAAGGGTGTTTAGGAGGTAAATTGACAGGTGGATGGATCATTCCACCTATTGTTTAACAGCTGCCTTCTTGACACGCTACCACGCGTCTTATAAGGATGCGGCCTGCAGTGGGGCGTCGCACAAACGGTTGGGAAATATTGGGCGAGGACCCAGGGATTGGCTGAGAGGCTTTCCGACGCGAACAGCCAGTCCGAGGCGGGGGGTGGTACCACGGTGGGCGGTCGCGTTGGGACCTAAGGGATACGAATTCGCTCGGCAGTGCAGGAGCGGCTGGAGCTCCTTCGAGAGGCGTAGGCCGATGGGTACCGAAATGTTTCGGATCCGCTTTCGGCCATGGTCGTGGAGTTTGTCTGCGCCCCTACGCCCTAGGTCTCTTACCTTTCGTTCCCAAACTTCCCACCAATCTCCTTGAATCGTCAGAACCAGTTTCACCGTTGCTGATCGTTTCACGGCGAGAAGGCAGATCATGAACGCATTCGAAGAAAGCGCTTGAGATGAAGTCCGCTCAGGTGGCTCCAGTTGGGAGAAAGGAGGCAGCGGACAGAAGCGGACTCGGAGGACTGCACAACGCCGCCGGCCACTGGCCGGTGGGAATCTCAAACACGCCCCCCACGCGGCTCACAAAATCCTAAAAGGAGGATTCAACAGATGCTGAAAAAGAGTGTTTGTTCGATAGCACTGGTTGCAGCGCTAATTACGCTTGTTCAGACTGCGCCGGCCCAGAATTACACGACGGGAACACCTAAGCCTACCATCCAGGATTATGGACCGTTCACTTCAGGGACCACCACCCCCACCACCGCCGCCGCAATCAAAGCTGCCAGCCAAGTTACGAAAGCTAGTACTTGCGGCAATCCGGCGGGGTCCTGTTTGTTCTACGGTGGCGACTTTGTGAATAACCCCCTTGGCCCACCCTTCTTGCCTAATGGTCTGGCAAACGAGAATGACGTGTTCGTACCCGGAACCCCATATGGAGCCGCAACCTGGGTTCCGTTCACCGTGCCTGCTGGGCAGACGTGGGCGGTGACGGGACTCTTCACCAACAACCTTTCGAGCTATGGCGTTCTTGACCAATCTCCCATCCAGCCGGTGGCTGCGGCCTACTGGTCCATCAACGAAGACATCGAGCCAGGCAGCGCTGGAACGGTTGTCGCTTCCGGCACCTCCGCCGCCACCAGCACTCCGACAGGTCGTGCCGCCTTTGATTTAATCGAGTACACAGTGCAGGTGACTGGACTGAGTTTCGATCTTACGTCCGGTTCATACTGGATGATCGTGGTGCCTTTGTGCACGAACACCGCCGACCCTTACTGCAGCGGAGTGTTTTTTGAGTCTGACGTCGAATACTTAAATGTCACGCCCACAAACGCCTTCGGCCCGGCCGAGCCGGTTTACGCCGCGTTTTTCGACTCCCCGGCCTTCGGCTTCAGCTTCGATCCGGCAAATGGTCCGTTAGGCGCCTGCGGCGGCTTCGGCTGCGACGCGTTTTCGGCCGGAGTGCTTGGATTGAAAGCCAGGTAAAGGAGCGTTCAACACCATTTCGTCAGATCGATATGGCCCGAGACCCGCTGTCCTCCCGAGAATCAGGAAGGGGCTCTCTTCGGGTTCTCGGGCTCTCCTTTTTGCCGCGTCCGAAGGAACGGGAATTTTGCCCAGACACAGGCAATACCGAGAACGAGAATTCCAACCAGCATTGGTGAAAGATGCCGACACTTCCCAGTTTGACTCGCCATAGGTGTTTGCGAATCGGGAGGGCAAGCCCTAAATCGTGACCTCGATCAATCATTTGCATCAAGAGGTCCGGGCATCGATGGGCTTGCCGAAGGACTTTGTTATTCACTCCTTACGCCATACAATGCGAGATTGGGCGAATCTGGTGTAGATGCGTTCACGATCATACGAATTGCGGGTCACAGCAGCATCACGGTCTCTCAACGGTACGTTCATCCTTCTCCCGATGCTGTTGAGCGTGCACTTCTGCGACTGCAAGGCGTGCCCGAGGTCGTTCGCCAGGGAAAGCGACTGCAACCCGCTACAGTTTCCGCTGCATCGGGGAGCGTCCACCCATAAGTTGTTGACGGGCCCTTAGCTCAGCGGTCAGAGCAGTGGACTCATAATCCATTGGTCCCAGGTTCAAATCCTGGAGGGCCCACCACCTCATGCATGATACAGTGCCACTTAGTAGATACTCTTTCGAAGTTGATTGGCAGTTTCGCCGATGTGCACAGTTTTGTGCCCACCTAGCCGCGACAGAGCATTGAGCACTGCGTCTCCGGATGGGTGGACGTACCGGGCAGAGATCACAATGGAACTATGCCCAGCGATCCGGGCTAGCGTGCAGAGAGGTGTCGCCTTGGGGTCGGTCGAATAATTTGGCCCGCTGTTTCCGTGCTAAAGTGGCCATGGACAACACGCGGTCACTCGCAGGAGGAACATGGCTGAAACGCCCTCTACAATGCTTCCGCTTGGCACGAAGGCCCCGTCCTTTCGCCTGCCAGATGCTTATGGAAACTGGGTGTCTTCGGATGATTTCAAAGAGGCGAGAGCATTTCTGGTTGCGTTCATTTGCAATCACTGTCCTTATGTAAAACACATCCGGTTCCACTTCGCATCCCTTGCGAAAGAATATCAAAGTCGCGGAGTGGGCGTTGTTGCAATTAACTCTAACGATGTCGAGAACTACCCGGACGATAGCCCTGAGAAAATGGCCGAAGAGATCAAGCAGGTGGGTTACACCTTTCCTTATCTCTACGACGAAAGTCAGCAGGTAGCTAGGGCTTTTCGAGCGGCTTGCACACCTGATTTCTTCCTCTTCGACCAAAATCGGAGCCTAGTCTACAGGGGTCAGTTCGATGACAGTCGGCCCGGTAATGCTCTTCCCGTCACGGGCGCAGATCTACGAGCGGCTCTCGACGCACTGTTAGCAGGAGGTTCCGTGCTTCTCAACCAGAAGCCAAGCGTGGGTTGCAACATCAAGTGGAAACGCAGGAACACCCCCGACTATTTTTCGACCGCGTAGTCCTGAACAGGCGTCGAGGTTTTTGTGGAAAAACAAGACATGACTACAGGCCTAAAAATTCTTTCATCTTCGCTTCCGAATCGGCTCAGGGGCAAGGCAGCCGCGGGTGCCGAACATCCTAGTAGAGGATCATCTCCGGCCAGCAGCGATGCAATCGCGATGTTGGTCGTGTTCAGTATGGATATGGCCAAATCGTTACACTCACACTAACGCAAAGCCGACGGCGCGAGAGATGTAACGAGACCGAGCAGAACACGAGAGATGGGGACTACAACTTTCATTGAGCCTCCCCGTCTTGAGCGCCCTCTCTTGAGTTCGATGATTTAGTGTAAGGAAATATTGCGGTCAGTTTTTCCACAGAAGCTATTCACCAATGGCACGTTCAGGCCATTGCCATGATTTTCGACAGGATTTACTGATTGTCGGTCTCATATTTCGTCCTTTCCAGCGGGTGCTGTAGTCCCAGGGTCCCGAAAGCTCAGTAAAACAATTGATTGCGGAGTATCTCCATGTGGCCAGGCAGGAGTGGTCCCAAAAAGCGTGCTGCAGCATTGCTCTTTTTCTTAATTGGGTTTACTGGTTGCGGCGACGGTAGCACCGCCAAGGGTGACATCGGCATTGTTTTCATTGTTCTACTTTCGATCACTTCTATATTTCTTCTGATGGATGTGAATAGGGAAGTCGAAGAGGAGAATTTCACGAAAATAATGCAGTTCTACTCGGGAATTGAGCTGGAAAACGAGGTCATGAGATGGATACTGTTGCATCCTAAGCAAAAGATCACGGTTGAAGGATTGGGGAAGGAACTTGACCGACCCCCTGATCGTGTGCGTTCCGCAGTAGAGAGGCTTGGTTCGGTGACGAATTCAGTTATCTTGCAAGGCCGGTCGTAGACATACTGCATCACGAAATACCAACCGGCAGTCCTCAATGTGTGCTTTCGATCACCAGCCAGGTCATGGATCTGGCTGTGAGTTGCCCTCCAGGATGAAGTGAGCAGGATCGTAGACGCACTCGCCGAGGCGCAAGTGAAAGACGATGACAACGCCGGCAACCCCCCTTCTAGACAGACTAGACACATTAGCATGTCCGAAAACCGATTTCGTTAAATGAGAATCGGCTCCGAATTCGGTACGGCGGCATGCTATAAACTTCCATGGCTCGGGCTTGCACGGTGTGTAGCGGTTTACAGAGCGGTGCCGGAGAAGCTCGAACGCCGAATGCTCGTGTTCGGCGGTGGTGGCGATCAGTTTTGGAAGCATCGCCGCAGCGTTCCTCAATATTCACAGCTTGGCCGCGCGACTACCTAGTTAGATGTATTTTGGTCATGACATTCCTCATGCTGGGCTTGCGCATGGTGTTGGTTGTTTGGCGACACTCAGTAAACTTTATTTTTTGGGACCAGTGGGATTTCTATACACCGCTCTTTGCTCACGCCTCCCTGTGGAGGATTTTCTCTTGGCAACACGGACCGCATCGTGAAGGTATCGGCTTAATCTTGGATAAACTCGTGTTGGATAGGACCCATTGGAGTAACCGGGCAGAGTCACTCCTCATCGTAGCTGCAATAGTATCTGCTGCAACGGTTGCGGTCCGGCTGAAGGTAAGACTTTTTGGCAAGCTTGATTACACCGACCTTTTCATCCCATGTCTGTTCCTCACGCTCGCTCAAATCGACCAGCTCATAGGAGTGGCAAACCCTTCCTATTCCGCATTTCCGGAACTGCTAATCATGCTGTACTGCTTGGCGTGGACCATAGGCAATGGACCGGCGCGGTACAGTGCAATCCTCGTGTTGAATTTTCTTCTTCTTTACACGGGTTTTGGATTCTTCATGGGAGTAGTCACCCTCGTTCTGGTGGCCCTGGATATTCGGCGAACCATCCGGGCATCCTCGAGAGGGGCAGCTCTACCGGTGACCGCTCTAGGATTGGCGCTAATATCATTCGCGAGTTTCTTCTATCATTACCGCTGGATGCCAGCAATCAGTTGTTTCGTGTTTCCGGACCCACATCCATTCAATTATCCCTGGTTCTTAAGCCTTGAACTTTCGTTGTTCATCGGTATGCGGCGGTCAGTGGTTCTTGCTTCCGTATTCGGTGCGGGGCTTACGCTGGTCATTATTGCGCTGCTACTTTGGCATGGGATCAGGCTTTGCCGTGCTACCTCCTGGAATAACCTCGATGTCACGATTGTGGCATTGTTGGGCTTTACCCTTTTGTTTGGGCTAAACGCCGCCATCGGCCGCGTCTGCCTGGGGATGCCCGCAGCCGGACAGACTTCCCGCTATATGGGCCTGCTGGTTCCGGCCTTTCTCGCCATGTACTTACATCTGCTGTCGTGGCGCGACCATACTAAGAAGGCGGTGGCCGTCACTTTATTTGCTGTGATTGTTCTTCCCAATACACTAAAGATGCATCGAGACCCCATTCAGGAAAACGGAAAACGCGCGTGGAAGGCATGCTACCTCAGGGTCGAAGACATTGACTACTGTAACCAGATAACAGGGTACCCGCCTCACTGGGATGCCTCAGCGACGCACCTCAAGGAAAAGCTCGACTATCTCAAATGCAACCGCTTGAATCTTTTCTCCAGCCCTTCCGGATCTTGATTTCCCCTTTTTGCCCTCTCTCGCCGAGCAATGGGAATGGGAAAAAGCCAACTGGTTTCTACGGAGCAGCCTGGGCCGGACAGCGCTAATTAGGAAACTGACGAAACAGGTATCCCAGTTGTTGGTTCTGCGGGAGGTGCGACAGGGGCATTGGAGCCCATGGCCATGATGGAGGAGAGGGTCGAGCTTGGCCGTCACCGCCGGGCTGTCCCCCCGGCAACGTACCCCAGTCGGATCGCTTGCGTCCCATCCGGAAGGCGGCGACGATCACGGCCAGGCCGGCTAGGACTAAAACGATGGTGCCAGGTATGGAGCCATTAGCCTGGGCGCAAACCAGGGGCTCAAGGCCATAGGGTCGCGCTCTAAGATGTCGCGTCTCCCCCCCATTCCCGATTGGCCAGAGACCTGACGTAAAGCTTCTCACTTGCGAAGCCTATGAGATAATCTTGTGACTTTCTTTAGGGGAACGTATGCCAGAGCGCATGGTGTTCTGCGTAAAGTTTCAGAAACAATTGCCGGGACTGGATGAACCCCCATTCGACACTGAACTGGGGACGAGGATCTACGAGAACGTTTCCCAGCAGGCCTGGAACCAGTGGACGGAGTTCTGCAAGATGCTTTTGAACGAGTATCGTCTGAATCCTGCTCGCCCTGAGGACCAGGAAGCTATCGTCAAGCAAATGGAGCAATACTTCTTCGGCGAAGGAGTGCGACCGCCGGAGCAGTATGTCCCGCCTAAGTCGACTTGACACCCGTACCGGTCGATCCCGACCGCCGAAGGGCGGTATCTTAGGAGTTATCACCTAAACCGGAGGAGCGACCGCCTTTCATCGTCTCGTAACATAGTTGCACTAAAATCGGGGCATGGATCCGCCCGTCTACGACACGCTGATTCTTTCCGACGTGCATCTAGGCTCGGAAATGAGCCGGGCCCGCGATGCTACTCGGGTGCTGAAGGAAACTCGCTTCGAGCGGTTGATCCTCTTAGGCGATATCTTTGCGGATCTCAACTTCCGCCGACTCACCAAAGAACACTGGAAATTCCTCGGTTACATCCGCAAGCTCTCCAATCCCAAACGCAATGTGGAAGTGGTCTGGGTCGAGGGAAACCACGACCACGGCCTCACCGACGTCATGTCGCATCTGGTCGGACTGCGCGTTTATCAGGAATATGTGTGGGAATACGGGGGGCTGCGCCATGTTGCCATTCATGGTCACCAATTTGATCGTCTTCTCGCCAATCGACTGCGTCTCCACTACGTGGCCACGCTTCTTTACCTGCAGTTACAAAAGATCGATGGCAAAAGGAAGGCGTTTACCCGTCTGATTGATCGCCTCAATACGCGCTGGCTGCGCTTGTCATCCAAAGTGGCGTCCGGAGCCCTTTTCCATGCCCGTCTGCGCAAGGCAGACCGCATCTTCTGCGGGCATACCCATGTAGCCATGCAGGTGGAACGGGACGGGATTCACTACTACAACGCGGGCGGCTGGGTCGACGAGAATCCTGCCTACATTACGATCGGTCGGCAAGGCGTTGAGATCCACGCCTACCGAAACCAACCTGAGGAATCGAGTGCGAATGATCCGGCAACCGGCGACTTCCCCGGCGATACGGAGCTAGCGGAAAGCCTTACCTATGGTCCGACCGGGAAGCGGCGTGCCTAAATGCAGGTGAAACTTGCGTAGGTTGAGCATCGTTTTTCACCATGCTGGCGGAGGGCACCGCAGCGCAGCCGAAGCCTTAAGGGATGTTCTTACCCGCAACCAGTCTCCCTGGGATGTCACTCTGGTCAACCTGCAAGACCTACTCGATCCTCTCGATATCATGCGCCGCGCGACTGGGGTGCGAATTCAAGATTCATATAATCTGATCCTGCGCAAAGGTTGGACGCGATTCACGCCGCCACTACTGGTTCTGCTGCAGGCGCTGATTCGTGCTTCCCATGCGCGCGTGGTTAAGCAGTTGCGAGCCTATTGGGCGGAGCATCCCGCCGACCTCGTACTCTCGGTGATCCCGCACTTCAATCGCGCCTTGGCCATCAGCCTCCGCAACGGGGAAGACACGCCCTTTGCCACGCTGCTGACCGATTTGGCGGACTACCCTCCGCGCTTCTGGATCGAACCGCAATCCCAGTACATCATCGTGGGAACCGAACGCGCCCGGCAGCAAGCTCTGGCCTTGGGGCACCCCCCCGATCGCATCTTTCAGACCTCGGGAATGATTTTGAAGCCAAGATTCTATGAGAGGAAGACGATCGATCGGGTCCGGGAAAGAACCGGTCTCGGGCTCGAACCGAATCGTTTGACCGGAATCGTTCTGTTCGGCGGTCATGGATCACGGGTCATGATTGACATTGTCAAGCAGCTGGATCGAACCAGCACGGAAATGCAGTTGATCTTGCTTTGCGGTCACAACCGGAAGCTTGCGGCCCAGCTCAAGAATCTCAAGACCAGAAAACGAATCCTGGTGGAAGGATTTGCCACGAATGTAGACTATTACATGTCCTTAGCCGACTTTTTCATCGGCAAGCCGGGACCGGGTTCGATCAGCGAGGCCCTGCAGTTTCACTTGCCCGTCATCGTCGAATCGAATGCGAGCACGCTTCCGCAAGAGCGCTACAACGCGCAATGGATTACGGAAAAGGGATTCGGAATTGTAGTTGCCAGCTTCGACAGCATCGCTTCCGCCGTCGAACGGTTGCTCGAGCCTGCGAGCTTCGATGATCTCCGGCGCAACGTCAGCCGGTATTCGAACCGGGCGCTGTTGGAGGTTCCCGAAATCCTCGAAAAATGCTGGAGTTCGTCTGCCCAGCAGCGCTCCTCGCCGGGAAGACTGCTGCGGGTGAGCGGGTAGCGCGATCGAATCTGCCACAAAGGGCAGGGCTCGGATCCGCACAGCGCAACTTTTCGAGGTTACCCTGTGGTGATCGCAGTGCGCTCGTCCCCTGGCTCAGTCCTCAGAAATGAAACACGATTCCGGTAGAGAAACGCGGGTTGTTTTGCGACGTGCTGAAAAAACGAGTTTGCAGCGCGTCCACCTGAACGCGCCAGCTGATAAGGGGAAAAAAATGATAGTCGATCCCGCCGCCTAAAGCATCCGCGAACGAGTTGCTTGAACTTGAGGCTCCCGACAGAGTCTCGCCAAGATGGGCGCCGCCGAACAGGGCGTGCACAAAGGGGCGGAACTTTCCGAGCTTAAAGGAAAGTTGCGGGCCGAACAAGAAGTTGTATTCTGACAGGTTGGCGTCGCCGCCTATCCCTAAAACCTCTGTGTCTTGCGAACCATAATGGCCGCTGACGTCGCCCACAATTCCGAGCAGCGGCAGGACCTTCATTTCAATTGATCCGTTCCATCCATTCAAACTGGTCGACTGTCCCGGAGTCAGATTCGTCTGGGTATAGGAATATCCAAAAAACGCGTTCCCGCTCAAAAGTTGCCCCCACGCCCCGGCGGTGAACAAAAGAGTCGCCACCACAACCGCTCCACCCTTGCCCATAGTCACGTTCTCCTTTCGACTTCCGCGATAGAAAACAATTGGATGCATAACCGAGCAGAAGAGATGTCGTAATATGGGCGGACTTGCGGACCGGGGGAAGGCAGGGGTGCCTGGCCTTGTAATAACGAATGGTGAGCTGCCAGGGAAATGGCAGCACAACTGCCGTTGGCGATCACCCCGTTTCCCGAAGTATTCTCCCGGCGCGAGCAGGCTCCGAGGAATGGGGTGGGTCGCGGATCTCTGAACCGTGTGGCTCTTGCCCTACACCTGTTCTCGAGCTTCGCCCAAGGTCACGGGAACATCCATCTTTCGCTTGCCACGATACACGGTGACCTTGACCGCGTCACCGGCGCGATGCCGATTCATGATTTGCGCCAGATCCCGCTCGTCTTCCACGGTTTCGCCATCTAGCGCGACAATCAGGTCGCCGCCAAGCATGATTTGTTCGTTTCCCAGGTAGGCGCGTTCGTTGCCACCGCGTAAGCCGGCGCGATCCGCAGCCGCGCCAGCGATCACCTGCACGATCAGCAATCCGTAGTTGGCGGGCAACCCCATTTGATCGGCCAGATCGGGGTCGATGGGTATGGTGCGCACACCCAGGGCAGGTCGCCGCACGCGTCCCAAGGTGACCAAGTCGTTCAGCACGGCTTTCGCAGTATTGATGGGAATGGCAAATCCGATCCCGGCACTTTGCCCCACATTCGAAGCGATCATGGTATTGATGCCGATCACCTCACCATGCCAATTGAGAAGGGGGCCTCCAGAATTCCCCGGGTTAATGGCCGCATCCGTCTGGATGGCTTCCTCGATTTGAACGCCGTCGGGTTCCCGTACCGAGCGAATCGAACTCACGATGCCGCGGGTCAGCGTTCCCGCTAACCCGAATGGATTGCCAATGGCATACACCTTTTGTCCAACCTGCAGATGCGTGGAATCTCCTAGGGTCATGGGCTGCAGGTCCTGTGCCTTGATCTGAACGATAGCCAGGTCGTGGGCGCGATCGCTTCCGACAATCGTGGCCTGATACTTCTTGCGATTGTGCAAGGTGACTTCCACCCGCTGCGCAGCTGCAACCACGTGATAGTTGGTGAGAATGTGGCCGTCTTTATCAATGATGAATCCAGAGCCTTGTCCCGCCTCCGGCACCAGGCCGTAAAAGAAATCGAAGGCTACGGCCTGCGAGGTGATGTTGACGACCGATGCGATATTCTTGCGGTAGACCGCGATGTTATTCTGTTCTTCCGGATCAAGCGGTTCGTTGTTCGTCGCCGCCTCACTGATTTCCACTTTCTCGGGACGCCCGATCCATTTCGCTGCTTCCTCTCGGGCGGGACGGTACGTCGTGAAGTAAAAGAACGTTCCGGCGAGGACGAGGGCGACAAAAGCAAGTCGGATCAATTTCATAGGTATAAGCGCCTGCAACCGCGGCTCACTCTGATTGTAAATAAAGAGTTGCGTTTCAGGGCACGCGAGGCCCTTTTTCGACCTTGTTGGCAAGGTTCTCTTCCTGATCTGTCCTAGGCAAGGTCTTTTCCTGCTCTTCCCGGCGCAGCTTCTGGTAGATCTCCGCCACCTGTTTTTGAGTCTCCTCGAGTGATCCCGAATTATCGATCACGTAATCGGCGGCTTTGACCTTTTCCTCGTCCGGGAGCTGGGCCGCGGAGCGCCGCGAGATCTCCCGACGCGCGGTTTCTGTATCGACCCCGAGCCGCGTGGCCCAACGGAGGATGCGTTGTTCAGGGCGGCAGGTGACAACCACCAATCGGTCAAAACGCTCCGCCGCGCGCGCTTCCAGAATCAGCGCCGCCTCGACCATCACGATCGCGTGGGGATCTCGGCGACCGAGACTTTCCATCCACGCATTTTCCCGCTCAATGACCGCGGGATGCAGGATGCGGTTCAGTTGCTCGATCCGCGAAGGTCCTGTCCCCCCAAACGCCGCTTCCGCCAGCCGCGCTCGGTTGATGGTCCCGTCGGGATTTACGATGCCGGTGCCAAACTGAGCTACAACCTCGTGGTACGCCGGTCCGCCCGGCTCGATTAGTTTATGGGCAATCTTGTCGGACTGGATCGAGTGCACGCCCCACACCCCGAACATCTCTCCCACCCGAGACTTGCCGGAGGCAATCCCGCCGGTGAGTCCGACCTTCAGCACTTGTCCTCCTGGAGGAAATGAACCCGATCCCGCCAACCCGGGCCCATGGTTCTTTGCGGTTCAAACTTCTACGCCCGGGAAAGTATCGGAACTCCGCGCCTCATCTTCGCCGCCTTGACCGTGTTCGCCATTAACATGGCAATCGTGAGCGGGCCCACTCCGCCCGGCACCGGTGTCAGGGCGCCAGCCACTTCGGCTACCTCGGGATGAACATCGCCGACCAGGATAGAGCCCTTAGCCTGAAATGTCTCTTCGCGCTTGGCATTTCCAGCAAACAGGCGGTCGAACTCCGTCCTTTCCGTCACCGTATTCATCCCCACATCAATCACGGCTGCGCCGGGCTTGATGAAGTCGCGTGTAATCATTCCTGCTCGCCCGATTGCGGCCACCAGAATGTCGGCCCGCCGACAGACACCCGGCAAGTCTCGAGTTTTGGAGTGACAGAGGGTGACCGTGGCATTGCGATTGGTCAACAGCATGGCCGTGGGCTTGCCCACAATATCGCTTCGTCCCACCACCACTGCTTCCTGACCGCTAATCGCAATGCGGCTGCGCTCCAGGATTTCGAGGATGCCCGCCGGTGTACAAGGCACCAAACCCGGCCGCCCCGTGGCCAGCAAGCCTACGTTCATGGGATGAAATCCATCGACATCTTTGTCCGGAACGACCGTCATCAAGACCTTCTTGGCATCCACCTGGGAAGGCAACGGCAGCTGCACGAGAATTCCATCGATTTCGTCCCGTCGATTCAGGTCTTCGACCAGGGCCCGCAATTCGGCGGTTGAGATCGTGTCGGGCGGGGTGTGCTGTTCGCTATAGATCCCAACTTCTTCCGAAGCTTTCACCTTTCCCCTGACATACACCGCCGAGGCCGGATTCTGTCCCACCAGGACTACGGCGAGTCCCGGACGCATGCCGGCTGCGGCCAAGTGCTTTACTTCTCCAGCAACCTGGGTCCGAATCTCACTCGCGATTCTGGCACCGTCGATGATCTTCGCAGGCATCGCTCCTCATCGAGCTCAGAGACAGATCTTCCAGGGATTTCCGCGCCCCCCTCGGCATCGAACCCCAGACTGAAGGTCGCGCCTCAACGGCGAAACAAGGGATAATCCGCAGTTCCCACTTTGCTTACATTCCCTTCCGCAAATTCTCGGCAGCGGTCGAGTGCGGCCTGCAGGTCTTCGAGCGAGTTCTTACGCCCGATGTCATCGGCATCCAAGCGCACTGGAATCTGCCGGCTTACCCGCATCAGCGCTCGCGCAAATGGCTTGGGGATCATCAATCGGTCCCAGGTATGGAGCACCCAGGCATCGCTCAGCGCAATATGAAAACCCACCATCGGTATGCCGGTCGCCCGCGCCAGCATCACTGGGCCCGGTTTCACCACGTGTCGTGGGCCGCGCGGACCGTCAAGGGTGAATGCCACGATCCAGCCTTCTTCAAGCTCCCGGCGCATCCCGAGTAGGGCCCGTACGGCAAAGCGGCTGCTCGAGCCGCGCACTTTGACGAAGCCGAACTTCTGCATGATCCGCCCGGTGTATTCCCCATCGAAACTGTCGCTGCTCATCACTCGAATGTTCAGGTCGCGCCAGAGATACATCGCAGGAATCATCGCGCTGTGCCAGAACGAATACACAAAAGGGCGCGCTTCCAGACTCCCCGGGGAGCCTTCTTCCCACGACACCGCAAAGCGAATCGTCGGACCCATGGCGCGAATGATCCCATATCCCACCCACGTGATCAGCCACAATTGAAATCGCTGCCAGAGGGTGAAGCGCCCTGGTGCAGCCGAGGCCTGATCCGAAGCGGGAGTCGTGGCGGCGGTTGTCACTCTGCTATTGTACCGTTCGCATTCGGTCGTCCCCGGAAACACTCTGCGGCCGCCCATCCCGCCGATCTACTCTTCAGTTTCCTGGAGCTAGCGTCGAACCGCCGCATTAAGCCGAGCTGGCGGCAGAAAGCGTGACACCATTCACAGCGTATGCAAATACGCCAGCAACTCGGTAATTTGTTGCTCGGTAAGCACTTGACTGTAGGCCGGCATCTTGTTGCGTCCCATCCGGATGACATCGCTCACGCGATCATCGTTGGCTGGCATTCCGCTCATCGGAAGGTATGGCTGCTTGAAAACGTTCTTCATGCTGGGTCCACGGCGTCCGCGAGAAGAATAGGGAGCGTGGCAGCGGTCGCAATACTCATCATAGATGTGACGTCCAGCCGCTTGTTGCGCATTGAGTCCGAGTTCGGCGTCGCTCTTGCGTCGTTCAACCTCGCAGCCAATCGTGCTGATGGCGAGAATTGCGAAAGTCAGAAGCTCACGAGCGACTTTGCCATGGAAGATGAAACAATCGAGAATGAGAATCCTCCGCCCAATCACCGGCGCATCGGCCGATGTACAATCATAGAGTAAATCCATGGCTGCAGCCGGAACGCGAGTGGAGGTCAAGCGAGTGTATGAGAAACCTTCGCGCTCCGACGGGACGCGCGTGTTGGTGGATCGTCTTTGGCCCCGGGGCTTGGCCAGAGATCGAGCCGAGATCGATGCCTGGCTGCGTGAGCTTGCTCCCTCGAGCCCCCTGCGCACTTGGTTCCACGGCCATCCCGCAGAATGGTCGAGCTTCCGCATGCGCTATCTGAAGGAACTCTCCCGCCCCGAGGCGACGAGCGCGTTAGACGAGCTCTATCGGCTGGCCCACCGAGAGAAGCAACTCACCTTGCTGTTCGCCTCCCGCAACGAAGAGCACAATAACGCGGTCGTTCTGAAAGATCTTCTGAATGGCATGCCGAAACCTCCTACCGGCACCGGTCCCGCCGGAGCCCACGCGGTGCACAACCGTCAGACGAAAAGCATGTCCCGCCGCTAGCCAGACCTCAAGAGAAAGGCTCAGCCCTGTCGAGTCTCAACCGGGCAACGGCCGGGGGCTCAGTGAGGACAAAGTGCAGCCTGAGCGTTGCGGTGCCGAGGAGCGCAAAAGCCCTTCCGCGTTCGACTTCCGTTACGGCTTGACCTTGAAGACAACTCCATCGCCATGCGCACCCCCTTGTTTCGTCGTGCCGTATAGGTTGCCGAGCGCGTCGAAGACCAAGTTGCTGAACGAATACAGGCCGTCGCTGCCGCCGGTGAAGACGTGCAGCGAGGTGTATTTCCAGGTGCTGCCGCTGGGCGTCAGTTCGTAGACCGTGCCGGCGTCGTGGCTGCCATCGCAATGGGTCGTCGCATAAATCTTGCCGGATGCCAGCAGGAGGTTGCGGAACGATCCCGAGATGCCCCACCCGGCCAATCTGTAAATCACGTTGAACTTCCAGCCGGAATTTGAAGGACTCAACTCGAACACTGTGCCGCCTCCCTCTGAGCCACCGCCGCCGCCGTCAGTGGCAGCGCCATAGAGGTTTCCCGAAGAATCCAGGATGATGCCCGCATAGGGAACCCCGCCGTCACCTTGCATGGCGAAGGCGTGCAGAATCTGTTCCCTCCACCCCGACGCTGACGGAGTTAGTCGGAAGACCGTGCCCTGTCCGTAAGTACCTCCCGCAGAAGTCGTGCCATAGAGGTTGCCGGCCGCGTCGAAGGCAACACCCGCCACCGGATCGGCTCCGTCGCTGCCGCTGCCGAAGCTGTGTAGCACTGCTTCTTTCCAGACTCCGGCGGGGGTCGCTGGACGAGTCAACTTGAAAACTACCCCATGGCCGGCCTGGCCGCCTGCGAACGTCGTGCCGTAGAGATTTCCCGCCGCATCCTCCGCCAAACCGGCTTGAGGCTGGGCACCGTCAGTTTTGCCGGTGAAGTGATGGAGCACAGTCTCCTTCCTGGTGGAGGTGAGCTCGAAGACGGTTCCTAGATCGGACGCGCCTCCCCCGTAAGTAGTGCCGTAAAGATTGCCATCACTCAGAATCAAAGCGGCCTCGGGATCTGCGCCGTCGGTTCCGCCCTTGAAGCTGTACAGCACAGTTTCGATGCCCGCGCGGTTGAGCTTGAACACGGCTCCCTCCCCCGAATCTCCGCCCGAACTGGCGGTGCCGTAGAGGTTTCCGGAGGAATCGATTGTCAGGCCGGCAAGGGGATTCGCCCCATCGGTTCCACCCGGGAAGCTGTGCACTACGCTGAAAGTTTGGGCCAGAGTCCTTGGGCCGGTGATCACCTCTAACCCAAGCATCAACACAAACACGAGCCAGCCTTTGCTTCGCGACATCCATTTCGGTTGCATCAAGGTTGTCCTTTCTCGAGTCGCCTCGGTGGCGCAGTCAACGCTATTCCCCGTGCATGACGGAATCATCGTTGGCACGAGGTTCGACGAAACCCTCCCGACCATCTGGAGAATTGGAGGATTATAGGTCTGCCGACGATCGGCGGGAAGGTCCGAGAAGTACATCCCTAGCCCGCGAACACCCCGTTGTTTGCGTGTTTCGCTAACCCCTCGTCTAGAGAACATCACTCGACCGATCGGTTATGACGCCTCTTTGCCCTCAAGACAGCAATTCTCGGGGCCGGCCGTGAGTGACCACGGATTGCTGCCAAAGGCAAGATTTCGAACGGCTTTGCCGTCCGGTTGGCCGCTTTGATGGCAGGCCAGGGACGCGCAGAATCTCAGTTTCACCCCGCTCCGGGGGAGGTAAACCGGTGTAGAATGTCGGCTGTTTTTGGAATCAACCGAGGGTCTACTATTACTGTTTGTCCTTCTGTTCGCGCTGGCTTTTGACGGCCTTTTACAACCTTGTAAGTGTAAGCCAGGAGGACACCAGCATGGATAGCAGCGCTCGTTTGCAACTGATCGCGAGGATAACCTATTACTTGGGTTGGCTTGCGGCCATCGTGGGGGGATTTCTACAATTTGGCCTGGGAGTCGGAATATTCCAGGCGATTGATCTCAGGAAGCGAAACTTGTTCGAGGCCGCCGTGATGTTGTTTGTTGTCAGCATCGCTTCCGTTGCGCGCAGTCTTGCCGCCGAGAAAAAGTGAAGTTTGGGATGCAGGAATCGGGAGCGGCGCGCCGTGATGAGACAGAAGCATGACACTATCCTCGCTGGCAAAAAAACCCTTCGTACGAGGTTTCGTGCGAGATAGGTAATCGAGGAAGAGAAATCGCAAGAACCTTAATTTAAGCTGATTTCACTTTTGCTCCCCTCGCCAACCTTTTCCTTCTTCTCCCCAGGTGCACCCTTTTAGCGTCGTAGCTATAGGTATTCGCTTCTCTAAAAGACGCGAGTGTTGATTTTCAAACCCACGGTTTCGCTGAGGGGCGAGTTCCAAGGAATGGCGAAGCGGTGGCCACCAGCACGCATGGCGCTCGCGCTCGACCGGACAAATTCCGGCTACTGCCAGGTCACTCGGTAGATCGAGCCGCTTCCGTCATCACTGATATAGAGCGATCCGTCTGCCCCGATTGCCAAGCCCACGGGCCGACCCATCCATTTGCCTCGTCGGGTCTCGCCCGGCGGAAGCCAGCCAGTGATAAAATCTTCCACCCGTTCCGGTTCTCCGCTCTCCTGCATCTTTACTCTGACTACCTTGTAACCAGTGGGCACGCTCCGGTTCCAAGATCCGTGAAAGGCCACAAATAGATCCCCTCGGTATTCTGGGGGAAACATCGATCCGCTATAAAACGCCAGCCCCAGCGGGGCGGAGTGGGCTGCGAGCTCGACCCGCGGCGGCACGGTCAGGCGGCAACGCTCGGCCGTTCCGCCGAAGCTCGTGTCCGGGACGCGGTTGCCATAACAAAACGGCCATCCAAAATCGCCGCCCGTAGGGCCGAGATCGTCGATTTCATCCGGAGGCAAATCATCGCCAAGCCAATCACGCCCGTTGTCCGTCACCCAGACTGTCGCGCTGCGTTCATTGAAAGCTAAGCCCACCGCATTCCGCAATCCCGTGGCGAACAGGTGCGCTTCGGAGCCGTCCTCATTCATTTCGACAACTGCCGCCCGCCGGGGATCTTTCTCGGTGCAGACGTTACAGCTTGCGCCTGCCGAAACGTACAGCTTGTGATTGGCAAATAAGATTGTACGAGTCATGTGCCCGCCCAGACTTTCGGGAAGCTGAGCGATTAGGACGGGATTGGTTGCCTGAAGACCAGATTCATCCCAGGCGTAGCGAACCAGACGGGTCACCTCAGCAACATAAAGTAGCCCGTCGTGAAATGCGATGCCATGGGGTCCGTTGAGATCCTTCAGCACCGTCACCTTTCGCGTGGCTTGCCCGCTGTGACGGGCATCGGGGAAAGCTGTCACCGTACCGGCCGATTCCGAAGTGGCCAGCAATACCCCATGCGGACTGAATGCCATCATGCGCGGTGATTCGGTCCTGACAAACAAGGCAATCCGAAACCCGGGTGGTACCTTCAAAGATTTCAGATCGAGCGGCGTGGCATACCACTGTTTGATCCGGTCCTTGAGGGGCCCGAAGTTTTGCACGGCAACCCCCAGACGGTCCTCGGCGTAGTTCATCCACGGCGTCTGCCTCTTTCCTTGGCGGAGACTCCACCAAGCTACCGCCCCCAGGATGGCCGCGAGGATGATGACGGTTATGAACCAATGCCGGAACATAGCTAGGTTGCGATGCGGCCGAGCAAATTTGATTGCATTTCAGGAGGATCGAACCTCGGTGTAGACCACATCTCCGGCATCTCTAGGATCGTCTACGCCGCCGTTTCCTGAAAGCCTTGTCTCAAGAGCGAATGAGTTGATTCTGTCGCCTTAAGGACACACCCAACGTCGCTGATGCCTCACCGGACAGGGGTGCCGACGCTCGGCCTTCTCCCCGACCGAGAACCCAAATCAACAGTAATATCAGGAGAAGCGCAATCAAAAAAAAGACGCCGCCACCTTGATGATGCAGCCGCCCGTTCATGAAGCCAGGATCGACGCGCGTCGTCAGTATTCCCAGGGTGAAGATGCGCAACCCATTCTTGGCTACCGAGAGGGGAATCGCCAGGGCGACGACCAGAGCTTTGCGCCACAAGGTGCGCAGAAGCAAATGGGCAAGCACGATGGTGGTTACCAAAAGCATCAGACTGGAACGAATGCTGCTGCATTCCCGAGCCACCTCGAGATTGAGGCCCGGGATCGACAGCCTAATGCCTTGATGAGACACCGGGACGTTCAAGGCTGAGAACAGCAGCCACGCCGCAAACGCGGATCCCCGCTGCAAACCTTGGACAATTCTTACTAAGAGAAACGAAGGGATCGGGACCATCCAAAACAGAAAGCCAAGAGGAAACCACAGGGACCGCACGGCGCTTGTTCCAAAGCATAGAGCAAAGGCGCCAATCCACGAGATCATCAGGGCCACCATGTCAAGCGAGAGTCGCACATCCGGTGGGTTCTGCCCTAGCCCCCATTTAGCCCAAAGAGCGATCAGAACTGCGCCAGCGCCGAGAGACAAACCTGTCCACCAATTCCAGCAAACGGTTGGTTTGGTGCGCTTCCACTCGGAGAAAATCAATGCCGCGCTGACCGGCAGGATCAGAAGTATATGCGTAAACTCACTGTCGGCCAGTGCCAGCCGCAGCGTATCCGTGAACGGCCCCCACAAAAGCGCCGTCGAAAGCAATCCTAGGAGGACAAAGGTGACGTGTGGTAAGCGGGTTTTCATTAAGCTTTTAGGTGCGCTCTCGCAGCCCGGTTCTCTAGGCTTACTATTACAGCCCTCCGGGGCATACTCAATAGCCCCGGAGTGCCAACTCGAATTTTGGTCACTAAGACCCAAGTTGCTGATATCACAAGGTTTGTTGGCTTCGAGCCGCGCTCTGCGAACCGGTTGTAGGATCCGCTATCAGCGTGAGCCTTCCCCCATCAGTTCTGCAGGCAAAGGAAGTTCCCGGAGGCAGCGATGAACTTTGATTTTGTGCCGGTTTATGCAATCCTACGCTGCGGAAGGCCTCTGGCGAGAAGTCCGCTACCGTATGGTTACGCCTGACGCGGTTTCAGGAACGGCTCCGGCGTTCAGCATTATCGTTGCTGTCTACAATGACTGGGAACCGCTTGGGGAATGTCTGCAGTCTTTGGGGCGGCAAGAGGACGCACCCGGCTTTGAAGTGATCATCGTGGATGACGGGAGTCGGGAACCTGCTCCGGAATTCATTCGCCAATGGGGGGATCATTACCCGCTCGCGATCCTGCACCAACCGCATCGAGGAATTCCGGCGTCGCGAAATCGTGGTGTACAGAGTGCGAACGGTTCCGTGCTGCTCTTTGTCGACGCGGATTGCAGATTACGAACCGATTGCCTGGCCAAGTTGGCCGCAACCGTCGTTCAGTCACCGCAACACAATTCATTTCAACTTCGCCTGACGGGCGACCGCTCGAGCCTGGTTGGCAAAACCGAAGAATTACGTTTCATAACTCTCGAAAAGCAGCTGATCGAGCCCGACGGCTGCATTCGATACTTGAACACATCCGCTTTTGCCATTCGCCGCGCGCGGGTGGACCGGGAGAAAGGCTTCTTTGATGTACGCGTGCTGCGGGGAGAAGACACGCTTTTGCTTGCCCATCTGATCGCAGCCGGGGAACTCCCCTTCTTCGTGGCGAACGCTATCGTCCAACATGTGGTTCTCTTATCCCTAGGACCGTGCCTTCTGAAGGATATCCGCTCCGCCTATCTGGAACGAAGGGCCTATGACATCATCTCCGCGAAGGGAGTGCGAATGCGAGTGGACAATCGACAGCGGCTTGCCATGCTCTTGTCCATGTGGAAGACCGCGGGCCAGCGCGGTATCGGACGCCTGGCGTGGTTTGTGCTGGTAGGCCGGCAGAGCTTACAACGAATCGTCTCGTTGGCCTGCTGGCTACTGCGGTTACGGCCAGCGCCGCCGGTGGCGGAGACGACGTAAACAATCCGGTTCCAAACTCTTTGCCAGAAACCAGGGTCCCCCCTCCGATTGTCTTATTTCGTCGAATATGAGAGATTTTTAAGAATCGGCGCCCTACCCCGTATTCCCAACCCTCTTCGAATACCTGTGGGTAGCCGCACGACGGAAGACGGATCACTGTTTGAAGCCGATTACGATGCGGGAAAAGGCGAGGGGAACTTGCATGATCGCGGTGTGCTGCCTGGCGTTTGCCAGCGCCTGCACACGCTCCAACAGAGGGACTGTGGCTGCTGCTTGGGTCCCGAAGGCGGCCGCCGCTTACCTCGACGATCGAACCGCCTGGTGGATGGCATGGAACGGAGCCGCCCGCGATCACGGCACATTCTGCATCTCCTGTCATACGGCCCTGCCCTATGCTCTGGCTCGGCCGGCACTGCGCTCGACCCTAGCGGAGCAGGGACTCTCCCCGAACGAGCGCAAACTGCTCGACAACGTGGTCAAGCGCGTCCGTCTTTGGAACGAAATTGGTCCATATTACAGCGATCAGGGTTACGACCCCAAGGCCACTGAATCCAGGGGGACAGAGGCCGTTCTCAATGCGCTCATTTTAGCTCGCTATGACTCTGAGCGCGGACAACTCGGCCCAGATACCCGGGCCGCACTTCGGAACATGTGGGCGCTTCAGCAAACCTCGGGGACGAACGCAGGCTCTTGGGGTTGGCTTCAGTTCGATGCGGAGCCCTGGGAAGCGAGCGATTCCGCGTATTATGGAGCTTCGCTCGCTGCCCTCGCTGCCGGAGTAGCTCCTGGCAACTATGCAGGGAGCCCGGAAACTCAGAATGCCCTCGCACTGCTGCGCGGCTACCTGCAGCGTAAGAGTGCAGACCAATCCACAATGAATCGTACTTTTCTGCTTTGGGCTTCCACCAAATTGCCAGGGTTGCTCGATCGCGAACAACAAGATGCCGTGATTGAGGAGGTTCTCGCTCGCCAACAAGCAGACGGTGGCTGGAGACTGGCCTCGATTGCGTGGCGCTGGAGGGGTTGGACTGTCCAATCGTTGTTAGGAATGTGGTTCCGGGAGGATGGCACACCCCTCGAGGGCAAGAGCGACGGGGTAGCCACGGGCCTCATCACCTTCGTTCTCGAAGAGGCAGGAGTTCCGCGTGAGAACGTCCAACTCCGGCGCGGGCTGTCCTGGCTGATCTCGAACCAAAACACGGCCGAAGGGTTTTGGCCCGCATCGTCAGTGAATCGGCGAAAGAGCAAAACGTCCGACACCGGACGCTTCATGAGTGATGCGGCGACGGCCTACGCCGTACTGGCGCTGACCGCGCAGCAAGCGTCGGTCGGTCCGCTAGCCGATGAGTGAGCCTTGTCCCCCGGCAAAGGGTGCCGCATGAAAGATTGTCGCCAATTCTACATCAACGGGGAATGGGTCGCTCCGGCCAAAGCGCAAGAGGTGGCCGCGATTAACCCCGCCACGGAAGAACCCGTGGCGGCCGTCTCTCTCGGCGCCACAACCGATGTAGACAGGGCCGTGGCAGCGGCAAAAGAGGCCTTCGAGCGGTCCGCGGAGGCAACCCTTGACGAACGTGTGACCCGGTTGCGTCGGATCATCGAAGTCTACAAGTCCAGGAGTGAGGAGATGGCTCAAGCCATTTCGCTTGAGATGGGGGCTCCCATCTCGCTGTCGCGAGCCGCGCAAGTTCCGGCCGGGCTGGCGCATTTATCGGAAATCGTGAGGGTGCTCGGACGCTTCCCTTTCGAGGAGCTCAGGGGTTCTACCCTCATGCGGAAAGAGCCCATTGGCGTCTGCGGTCTCATTACTCCCTGGAATTGGCCCATGAACCAGATCACCTGCAAAGTAGCACCGGCACTGGCGGCCGGTTGCACCATGGTTCTCAAGCCCAGCGAACTTGCGCCGCTTTCTTCCTATTTGTTCACCCAAATTTTGCACGAGGCGGGACTTCCGCCGGGCGTCTTCAATCTGGTCAATGGTGAGGGACCGACGGTTGGGGCGGCACTTGCCTCACACCCGGATGTAGCGATGGTTTCCTTTACCGGCTCCACGCGAGCCGGCATCGCCGTGGCTTCGGCCGCTGCTCCTACAGTGAAGCGGGTTACGCAGGAGCTCGGAGGCAAGTCGGCGCACATTATTCTGGACGATGCCGATTTCGAGAATGCGGTCAAAGAAGGGGTGCGATCCTGCTTCCGCAACACGGGCCAGTCCTGCAATGCTCCCACCCGCATGCTGGTTCCCCATGCCAAGGCGGCTAGCGTTGCCGCCCTGGCCAAGCACGTTGCCGAGAGCAGCGTGGTCGGGGACCCATTGTCGGATCGGACCCAGATTGGTCCGCTGGCGAGCCACGCCCAATTTGAAAAGGTCCAGGGCCTGATCACCCAAGGTATCAAAGAGGGGGCCACTTTGGTCACCGGTGGCGCCGGTCGCCCCGCGGGTCTCGCGAAGGGCTATTTTGTCAAGCCCACGGTTTTTGCCAATGTTCGTAATGACATGGCCATCGCTCGTAACGAGATTTTCGGTCCGGTACTGTGCATTCTCAGCTACGAGGATGAAAATGACGCCGTGCGGATTGCGAACGATAGTCCGTATGGCCTCGCTGGCTTCGTGACTTCCGGGGATGTCGATCGCGCACGTCGGGTTGCCAAGCGCATCCGATCGGGTAACGTGCACATCAACGGCGCACGAGTCGATTTCGGCGGTTGCTTTGGAGGGTATAAGCAGTCGGGCAACGGGCGAGAGTGGGGAGAAGCGGGATTGCAAGAGTTTCTGGAGCTCAAGGCCATTTTTGGTTACCAGTCGTCCACCACCTGAATACCCGGAAGTCGCTTGTACCAGCGCGTCGCTGAAGTTTGTAGCCTGATTTGTTACAATAACTTATGCATGGGTCACAGGCCGCCCAACAGATGCGATAGTCAACCTCAAACCTTCCCCCTCCCGATTTACGTTCTCTCCCCCATTTACGGATCGGAAGATCAGCAGCGCGGAGGAGTTCCCGTTGATGCAGAGGCGAGAGACCGGTATGAGGTCGAACCGGGCGGTGATTCCGCAATGGCACTTGCCCAACCCATCTGGCGCTCGCAGGCACGATATTGCTGGGCAGTTCGCTCTCCGCTGGCGAGAAATCCGCGCCATTGAATCTGGCGGTTTGGACCCGAAATACTCTGACTTGGGTGCTGACTCCTGGTTGGCAGTCCCGATGTTCGGAGAGATCGAAACCGGCGGGAAGTGGGATTCGATCGGGGGGGCAGGACCGTTCGGCCTGTCGATCGGGCCAGAAGCCTGTCGAGCTGTGCATAACCGCCGGGCGGTTAGAAGCCGCGATGGGTCGGTAATCGAAGAGAGATCTCAGCCAAGGCTTCGCGAAGCAAGGTAGAGGCAGGGGGGCGATTGACAACCGGAAGCAACTGGTCGAAAACTTTGACTTACTTGGAAGGCAAATGGCACGAGGGCAACGTGCCAATGATGGGGCCGCGCACCCATGCGGCATGGCTTTGTTCGATCGTGTTCGACGGCGCCCGAGCCTTTGAAGGTGTTATGCCAGATCTCGACCTTCACTGTGCGCGCGTGAACGACTCAGCCCAGAAGCTCTTTTTGAAGCCGGTGGTCTCGACCGACAAGTGGATAAGCCTAGCGAAGGAAGGCGTCGCACGCTTCGACGGTAAAACTGCACTCTACATCAGGCCTATGTACTGGGCGGAGCAGGAGGGACCCTGGGTTCAGGCCCACGACCCCGAATCCACTCGTTGGTGTCTGTCGATTTACGAAGCCCCGATGCGCACGCCCAAGGGATTTTCGATCACTCTCTCCCCCTATCGCCGGCCGACGCTCGAAACCATGCCGGTCGACGCCAAGGCGGGATGTCTCTATCCCAATAATGCGCGCGCACTGTTTGAGGCTCACTCGCGAGGCTTCGACAATGCCATCGTCTGCGACATGCTGGGAAACGTCGCCGAACTGGCCACGTCCAACATTTTCATGGTCAAAGACGGTGTGGTGTTCACACCCGCCGCGAACGGTACCTTCTTGGCGGGAATTACCCGCCGGCGGGTGATCGGGCTTTTGCGCGACCACGGGGTGACCGTCATTGAGAAGACCATGACGTACCGTGACTTCGAGACTGCGGATGAGATCTTCTCGAGCGGAAACTATTCGAAGGTGGTTCCGGCGACCCGGATCGGGGAGCGCACTCTCCCCTTTGGCCCGTTCTATGCCAAAGCTCGGGAACTCTACTGGTCATTCGCGCACTCTGATCGATCGGCGGCCGGAGCCTAGGAGATCTTCCGACGGGAGACAGTTCGGGTGCTAGATCATGAATAAAACCGCCTCAGCGACAACCGAAAGGCTGATTCCGATCTGGCAGCGCGTGCTGCAAGTCTCTTCGGTGGGGGTCGAGGATAATTTCTTCGATCTGGGAGGAGATTCCGCGCTCGCCCTGGAACTGTTCGATGAGATTTCGCGTGCGTGGGGCCGGGATTTGCCGCCGGTGATGATTTACCACGCGTCGACCATCGCCGCCCTGGGGGCGTTGCTCGAAGAGCCGAGCGTTCCCCGCGTCCCGGCCCTGGTGCAATTGAAATCCGGCACATCCAACCCGCCGGTGTTTATTACCCACGGTCTGGGCGGCACGGTGATGGATTTCTTTCAAGTGCTCAAGCATGTCCGCACACCGCGTGCCATCCATGGGATGCAGGCCAAGGGCATCGACGGTGTGGAGGAGCCGTTCGACTCCATCGAAGAAATGGCTCGATACTACCTGAAGGCGGTTCGCGCGCTGCAAGCGCATGGACCCTACCTTCTGATTGGATATTCCCTGGGGGGCCTGGTCATTTTGGAAATGGCGCAACGACTGGCTGCGAACGGAGAAAAGGTAGCGCTGCTGGCCATGCTGGACTCGTACCCCCACATCCGCCGCTTGTCGAGAGGGCAGCGCCTCCGTTTGGCGATGCAGCAGATGCGGTATCGTATCTCCGGCGGGCGAAGTCTGTACACCATCCTTCAGTCTGCCAATGGCACTCGGTTGTCGTCGACCATGCAGCGCGTCCGAGACAGTGCCTTTTTGGCGTTGGAGCGTTATCAACCTAGGTTTTATCCCGGCAGCATACGGTTTGTTCGCGCCGCCATCCCCAAAGACTTTCCCGCCGATCCTGCCGCCGTCTGGGGCCACTTGGCCGGCGAGTTTGTGGTTGAGACCGTGCCCGGCGACCACCTGGGAATTATGACCACTCACTACGAGGAGCTGGCCAACGTGCTGTCCCGATATTTGAGCGAAGCTCTTCCTTCCTGATAGACCGATGAACGGTGCCGAATCCTTGGTTCGTACGTTGCTCGCCGGAGGGGTGAAGACCTGCTTCGCCAACCCCGGGACGTCGGAGATCCACATCGTTGCCGCCCTAGACCGAGTCTCGGAGATGCGCTGCGTGCTCGGACTTTTCGAAGGGGTTGTGACCGGAGCGGCCGATGGCTATGCGCGCATGGCCGGCAGGCCGGCTTCGACGCTTCTTCATCTCGGACCGGGCTTGGCCAACGGCCTTGCCAACCTGCACAACGCGCGCCGGGCAAGGGTTCCGATCGTCAACCTCATTGGCCAGCATGCCACCTTCCATGTGCCCCACGATGCACCGCTCACCTCCGATATTGAAGGGATAGCCCGGCCCTATTCGCGCTGGCTGCGGACCTCGGCAGCGACCCCCGAACTGGGGCGTGACGCAGCCGAGGCGATGATGGCTGCCCGGACGCCACCGGGCCAAATCGCCACCCTGATCGTCCCCGCCGACCTCGCCTGGAGTGAGGGGGGCAGAGTCGCCGCAATCTCGGCCGCACCGGTCGCACCTAGGCCCGCCGTGGAGAAGATCGAACACGCGGCCACCATGCTGCGCTCGGGCGTGCGCACAGCGGTCTTGCTCGCGGGCAACGGTCTTTACGGGCAAGGACTGAACCTTGCCGGACGAATCGCAGCGACCACGGGCGCAAAGCTCTTGTCTCCCTACCCTTTTACCCGTTTCGAACGAGGTGCGGGGATCCCCCCGGTCGATCGGGTGCACTACATCCTCGAACAGGCGAAGGAACAACTGAGGGAATTTCGACAGCTCATCCTGGTGGGATGTGCGACTCCGGTCGCGTATTTCGCTGCTCCCGGCAAGGATGCGGTGCTCTCCTCACCGGAATGTGACATCTATTCCCTGGCGACTCCCGGCGAAGACTGCCTTGGTGCCCTCGAGGCCTTGGCATCCGCCTTGTCCGCGGACCACACTCCTCCTGTCGTCGAGCCAGCCCAGAGGCCGCCACTTCCTAAGGGCGCCATCACGCTTGCTGGTCTTTCCGCCGCCGTAGGCGCACTCCTGCCGGAGAACGCCGTGGTGGTGGACGAATCGATGACCTCCGGCCGAGGGTTGATGGTGGCAACGAAGGGAGCTCCGCCTCACGAGTGGCTGGGAAATACCGGAGGCTCGATAGGTATCGCCTTGCCGCTGGCGGTGGGTGCGGCAATCGCCTCTCCCGATCGGCGCGTGTTGTGCCTGACGGCCGATGGCAGCGCGATGTACACGGCGCAAGCGCTATGGAGTATGGCGCGCGAGGCTCTCAACGTAACCACGGTCGTGTTTGCGAACCGTGATTACGCCGTGCTGAAACGCGAGTTTTCCTATCTCGGGGTGGGTAATCCTGGGCCGCGAGCCCTGGACATGTTCGAGATTAACCGTCCCGATCTGGACTGGGTGCTCATGGCAAAGGGCATGGGCGTGCCCGGCACGCGGGTCAATTCGCTCGATGGCTTTGGGGAGGCGCTGCAGGCAGGATTGGAAGGGGAGGGGCCGACCTTGATCGAAGTACCCTTGTAGAGAGCGGGGTGGTTAATGGGGGTTGGGGTTCTCGACCAACTTCGCGAGCTCCCCCTTAATCACTTTTCCGGTGGCCGTCAGCGGCATGGTGGGAACCAGCAGGATCTGCGAAGGCCGTTTGTAGGGCGCCAGGTTTTGCGCGGCATGTTGCGCGAGCTCGGATTCGGCAAGCGAATGTCCCGGCGCCGATTGCACAAAGGCAATGACTTCCTCATCTCCTTTGGTTCCTTCGACTGATCGTCCAATGACCGCAGACCGAGCGACTCCGGGATAAGCGTTCAGCACGGCTTCGACTTCTGCCGGGTAGACGTTGAGGCCGAAGCGAACGATCAGTTCTTTCGTGCGCCCCACGATGAATAGATTTCCATTCTCCAGACGGGCGAGGTCGCGCGTGTTGAACCAGCCCTCGGCATCGATTGCGGCGGCCGTCTCCTCCGGGGCATGGTAGTAACCCTTCATGACATTGGGGCCGCGCACGCGCAATTCGCCAACTTCTCCTTCGGCCACCTCTTGGCCCTGGTCACTCAGCAGCCGAATTTCCACTCCCGGCAGGACACGCCCCACCGAGGTGTCGGTGCGAACCTCTCCCACTACCGCCTGGGAAATGTTGGGTGAGCATTCGGTCACCCCGTATCCGTTGTGAAGCGCCATGCCGAACAGGCTCTCTACCTGCGATTTGACCGCAGGCTGCAGGGGAGCGCCGGAAGAGGAAAGGATGCGAAGCAAGGGAAAGCGCAGCGATTTCCATCCCTTCAATTTTGCGTAGTCGAGCAAGAGGGAAAACATGGCGGGGGTGCCGAGCACCACCGTCAATCGCTCTTTCTCGAGGGCAGTGAGCAGGGCCACGGGATCGAAGCGGTGGGAGAGAAAAAGAGTCGCCCCGCTGATCAGCGAACCCAGCAGAACCACCGACAAACCGACCGCATGGGACATCGGCAGAACACCGTAAAGGCGATCTTCCGGCGTCAGGCTTCGAATCCGTGCCGAAACCGCCGCGACGAATAAAAGATTGCGGTGGGTCAACATGACGCCCTTGGGAAGGCCGGTCGTGCCGGAGGTGTAGATGAGGGCGGCCACGCGATCCGGGATCTGCGCCTCGCTTGCCTCTGGCTGAACTTCTGGGTTCAGCGGACCGAGCATGACCTGACCTAAACCCGGCAAGTCGTGGACAGAGGCTCCATGCCGTTTGGCGTGCTCCCTGGCCTGTGGCGAAACGCTCGTGGTGTAAAGCACGCGACGAGCGCCGCAGTGCTTCGAGATCGCATCGACTTCGCTGGCCGAAAGACGGGCATTGACCAGCACGGCCCACGCGTCCAGGGCGGCCAGGGCCAGGAGCGTGGCCACGAATGGACGGCAGTTCTCGCTAACCATCATGACCCGATCCCCCGGCCTTACGCCGGCGTCGAGCAGCCAGGTTCGGGTTGCAGCGACGCTCTCGGCCAGCTGTCGATAGGTACAAAGGCCACCCGAGTCCACCAACGCCAGCTGATCCGGGGACGATTCAGCCCACCCGCTGACCACGTCGCTGATGCGTTGCGGCAGATTGCGCAAGAGTTCGGCAACGTTATCGTAGGTTTGGTTCGGTGATGCCAATTCGCCCTTTCCGGGAACGCGATGGTCGGCTTACGTTCCCGTGCGCAGCCAAGTCACGGGCGGTTCACCTTGCTGAGCTTGCGCTCGGCGAAGCCAGATTTCCCGCCAGTAAGCGTGTTCTCCGCGAGGACACCCGCCGAAAGCTACACAGGGGCATCCGCAGAGCGAGCCTTCGAGGAACACCGTATTGCGCATGGTCCGCATCACGCCGGTTCCGTCCACAATGATCTTGTCCAGCCTTCGCTCCACCCGGTATGGCTCGCCGCAGAGGCGGCGCATGGCGGGGGTGAAGTACAGTCCGCGGTTATGCGACTTTTCGTTCAAGGTTTCGGTAATGCCCGGCATGGGTTTGACTTCGACCCATTCGCCGGATTGTAACTCCAGGGTTTCAGTCGGCGTGGATTTGTTGGTTCCACGTCCGTAGGGGCCGAGGAGAGCTTCCCGAGTCTTCCAGAAGAGCCATACGCCGATCCGTCGTCCCATCTCGACCACGCCACAATTTCCCGAGCGCACTTCGGCCACACATCTCCACAATCGCGCGACTCGCGACAGTGCATGGGTTGCGTTCAGGATTTCGCTGGCCTGGCAAAAGTAGGTGTCGGGCCCACTCTTGGTTTTGAGGCGGGAGCGGAGCTGCGGCTTGCCGCCGTCGACCGGAACGACTCTCGGGCCCTGGGGTAGGTCGACCCGGCGAAGCCACGCTTCGCGCCAGAAAATGTTGCATGCTTTCTGACAACCATCATGCGCGTCGCCAGCGCAGCGCACTCCCTCGAGAATGACAACATCCTCGGCCGGAAACTTCCGCATGCCGGTACTCAGTCCGTAGTAACAGGTCTTCACGACCCTTTTCGACACGCGAAATCTTTGGCCGCAGTAATCGACCATCTCGGGCATGAAAGGCAGGCGCTCCAGGGTGCCCTCGGAGTCCAAGGTCTCGAGGATCTCCAGCGCGCTCTTCACCTCTACGACGTCGCCAGGGCGAAGTCTTTTGTTCAGTCGATGCATAAGTAAGTGGCAATGCTGTTACTCGGAGATGCGGGGTGCGCGTAGCGGTCAGGCAGCGCTTGGCCCTCCCCGGCGACGCGGACCGAGACTGTTCTTGCTCCGGCCGGTCGCATGGGACCTTGCCATGCCGCACCCGTACTTCGCGGAGCGAGCTCTGCCCGCTCCAGCCTCACAGGAAAAGATGAAACTGCTTTTGAACCCGGGCTCTTCGCTTCACGACACGAGAGATCGTTTTCCGGACTGATGGTGGAGTTGCGCCGCAGTCGGGAATGCAGCGACCTCCGCCTTTCGCGATGCGATGTAGCGCAACCAATTGCCGTACAGGCCGACGGCGGATGATGTCCATGGGCTCTCGAACAACCCTTGGGCCGAGGCAGGAAAATGCTCCATGACTTCCTCGCGCCGATCCGACAAGGCCCGCTTTTCAAAATCTGCCAACGCTTCGGTCGCGGCCGGATCGAAGTATCCCTCCGGCAGGGAGGGGTAGGTCTCTCTCTCCCCCCGCAAGAATCGTTTGATATCCCGTCGGTACTCTTTCTGCAAAGTCTGCGCGCCGTATTCGGGATGACCTTGGAAGTGTACGAAAAGACTCTTCCCTTTATGTTTCACGAACACGTCAACCCCCGCCCTCTCCGATTCCGTGAGGACAGCATAGCCACGACGATCGAGCTCGTCTGCCCGCACTTCGTTCCAGCGGGAGTGGGGAAACCGCACAGGACTGGCGATCTGCGCAGTGAGCGGGTGCTCCCGGACTTTTCTGGAGTCGAAGACGCCGAAGCGCTTGTCCGGCAAACGATGGCGTTCAATCCCGTCGCTGTAGAGGACGCCCGCATGCGCCGCCAGACAGGACAGAACCGTCGAGATGGTATTGCCCTCGGCCCATTCCAGCACCCCAACCAACTCGGCCCAGTATGGTTCCTGCTGCAAGTCGGGCTGACGCGGTTCGGTGCCGGTGATAATCGCTGCATCAAAGTGGTCGTTGCGAAGATCGTCCATGCCGAAATAGCAGCGCTGCAGATGCGGCTGCACGCGATCGCTGCGCGCAATCCCAGCCAGGGAATAGAGCTTAAGGAAGAGGGGAAGCTCGCCCGAGGCGGCATCGAGCAGTCCAAAGAATTGCATTTCCGTATCTTCCAAAGCCGGGTCTGGCATGTTGTTCACCAGCGCGATCTTGACCACGTTCAGGAGTGGCAAGTAATCGCGGTGCGACTCTCCCGGGCAGGATCTCTCCCGCCAGCGAGTCGGGACTCGTCCGCTGTCGAGCAGAAGCGGCATTACATGCCCCCCACGCTGATCGCGACTGCTTCCCTCGCCTCTTGCTTGGACTTCTCGAGCGCCTGCGCCAGATCCTCGATAATATCGTCGATATGCTCGATGCCCACGCTTAACCGAAGCATCTCCGGCGTGACCCCCACTTTAAGCTGTTCTTCCGGCGTAAGCTGCCGATGCGTAGTCGAGGCAGGGTGACAGGCCAGCGATTTGGCGTCGCCCATGTTGACCATTCGCTTGAACAGGCGCAGGGCGTTGAAGCACTTCTTCCCGGCTTCGAACCCCCCTTTCACCCCGAAGGTTAGAAGCGAGCAGCGTTTCGAACCCAGATACCGTTGTGCCATCGGGTACAGAGGATTATCCGGGAAGCCCGCGTAGTTGACCCATTCCACCATGGGATGTGCGCGCAAGAACTCCGCCACTTTTCGGGCGTTCTCAACATGTCGTTCGACGCGCAGGGCAAGCGTTTCCACGCCCTGGAGAAGCAGGAAGCCGTTGAAGGGAGATAAGGTAGCGCCGGTATTTCGCTGGCAGACCGTGCGGCAGCGCGCCACGTACGCGGCATCACCATAATGTTCAACATAGACAACGCCGTGATAGGCGATCTCCGGCCGGTTGAGCATGTAAAAGCGCTCCGGATAGTCGCGCCAGGGAAACTTGCCACTGTCCACGATCATTCCGCCCAGGGTCGTGCCGTGACCTCCCATAAACTTGGTCATCGAATGCACCACAACATCCGCTCCGTACTCGAACGGTCGCAGCAAGACTGGCGTGGCAATCGTGTTATCCACGATCAAAGGAACGCCGTGCTTGTGCGCTGCCCGCGCCAGGCCCTCGATATCGGCGACATTCCCGGCCGGATTTCCAACACTTTCGCAATACACCGCCCGGGTGTTCTCGTCAATGAGCCTTTCCACCTCATCGGGATGATCGCTCGCGGCGAAACGCGAACTGATCCCCCGTTTCGGCAGAATGTGGGCTAGAAGCGTGTAGGTGGCACCGTAAAGCTGGGGCAGAGAAACAATGTTGTTGCCGGCCTCAGCAATATTGATCAGCGAGTACTCGATGGCCGCCATTCCGGAGCTGACGCTGAGCGCTTCCACTCCGCCTTCGAGCGCGGCTACGCGTTTTTCGAGGACGGTGTTCGTCGGGTTCCCAATCCGCGTGTAGATGTTCCCTTCCACTTCCAGATTGAACAGGGCCGCTCCATGTTCGGCGCTGTCGAACTCGAAGGCGATGGTCTGGTAAATTGGCACGGCAACCGCCTTGGTTGCGGGGTCGCCGTCCCAACCACCGTGAATGGCGATGGTCTCTCTCTTCATGTTCTTACCGTCGGCCAGCGACCGACGTCATGCCCTGGTTCCCCATGCGTCGTTCTCTCACTTGGCCGTGCTCGCGACGCTGCGCACCGGCATCAGCGCCGGCTCACGCAAAAGCGACTGCCGGATGGCCTGGGCGATAGTCCGAGCGGCGAAGCCGGCTCCAAAGGCGAACCGCATGACCGGGCCGAAGCTGTTGGCGGCTGCCACTCCGACGAAATAAAGACCGGCGACGGACGACTCGAAGGTGGTCGAGAGTACGGGTGTGCGTTCGACCGCTTTGAGCTTGTTCCGAACCTCCGGACTGAGGAAGCGCAAGCGATCCAGATCCACCTTATACCCGGTGGCGGCGATCACATGTTCTGCCTGAATTTCACGCTCGGTACCGTCCGCGCCCCGAAGGTGAAGATGCACTCTGCCGTCCTGGACATATGCCTGTTGCGGCGTCTGTCCGAGCAGAAGCGGAACTTTGCCAATCACTTTGTCTCGCGCAAACCACCCTCCCGAGGGACCGAGCGTCGTGCGTACCAACTCCAGGCGCAGGTGCTCGGGCAGAGGGTGAAAGAGCATGGGAAAATCGGAAAAGAAGCGAGAGCGCAAACCCGGGCCCAGACCAGACTGGGGATGCCGTATTTGCTGCCACCAAGACCGAGGTTTGCCGGTGGGCTTGGTATGGAATTTTAGCTCTTGGCGACGACTGACAAGCTGGACTTCGGCACCGGCTTCCTGCAGCAAGTAAGCCACATCCGTGGCCGAAGAGCCGCCGCCAATCACGATTACACTGTGTCCTTTAAAGGGATCCAGCTCGCGGTGGCGGTAACTATGCGAGAGGAATTGCCGCGGCAATTGCGCCAGCGGTTCCGGCACATGCTCAAAGTGCGTGATCCCCACTGCCAGCACAACTCTTCGCGCCGAAATCGTTTCGCCGTCCTCGAGCCGAAGCAGAAATCCGTTGGACGAACGATCGACATTGGCCACCAGTTTGTCCTCAAGCTCTGGGACCATGCGCTCGCGGAAGGCCAGACCGTAGCCGGCGAAGGTATCGAGGCGCACGGGAATACCCGTGTCGGCGTACTCGATCTGTCTCTCGGCACAGAACTGCCTAAGCGTGAACGCGGCGTTCGGATCGTAGATGTTCGAGGCAAATCCGTCGGATTTCAGAAGCATGCCTTTCGGCATATGGGCAACCCAGCTGTCCATGGGACGGCCAAAAATACGGAAGGGAATGTTTGAGTTTCTTAAATGTGCAGCCACGGATAGGCCGTAGGGACCGGCACCGACAATAGCAGTATCTAACATGCTTAGGAAGAGCCTTTCTTGGGGGTTCAGGTTCGGGGTATCAGGCGCTCAATGGCGTCCATTTTCGGGGGAAGTTCGGTTATCATACCACGTCCTCTCCCTTTCCCACACTCCCCCGAAAGGGAACCGACCGCAGTAAGGGAGGGAATATATAAGTCTCAATCTTGCAGCAACTTACTGATACAACCCGGGGGTGGTCCTGGTCGCCCCGAGGACGATTCGCGGGAGACCCTAAGCTTGTCGGGAGCGACAGAAGGCGCTACCCTAGTTCTTGCGGCCGCGCACCCATGGCAGCCCAGCAGCAGATCGACTTTCCCCTTCCTCCCGACCTTCCCGAGCCGGTGGACGACGGCGCGGCGCAACATCTTCCGGGCGCCCCCATTCCCCCCATTTCTCTGCCCTCCACGGGGGCGAGGATCGTCGATCTTCGAGCCCTGAGCGCGGCACGAACCGTGATCTATTGCTATCCGATGACCGGCGTACCGAACCAACCGCTTCCCGCCGGCTGGGATCAGATCCCCGGTGCTCGCGGCTGCACGCCACAAACCCTGGGCTTCCGCGACCACTATCAGCAGCTGAAGGATCTCAAGGCCGAAGTCTTCGGACTCAGCACGCAGACCACGGAGTACCAGCAGGAGATGGCGGCTCGACTCCATCTTCCCTTCGAGATTCTGAGCGATTCCGAGTTTCGTTTCGCGGACGCCTTACGCTTACCGACGTTTGAAGTGGAGGGAATCAGGCTCCTCAAGCGCTTGACCTTGATCGTTCGCGACGGCAGAATCGAGCGTGTCTTCTATCCCGTGTTTCCGCCGAACGAAAGTGCCGATCAGGTCCTACGCTGGCTCGAGGCGCATCCCCTCTGAGTTGGCCAAGCCCCTCCTTGTGCCTGGTCTCGGCGGGCGGTTGCTTCGGCCGGCATCGACCCCAGGAACGGAAGACCATTCAGCCGATATGCCCGTAGAGGAGCTTACCGAGCGCCCTTAGCACCGGGTCGGGTGCGAATCGAACCACTTGCCGGACGGCATCCCTTCTCCAGGAATAGGGTGTCTGCACGAATCTGCGGGCATACATCCAATAACTGAGCGGTGTGCCGAGAGCCCCCCAGTGTTCCTTGAATGAAATGAGTCCGAGATTCTCGCTGTCAGAACGTCCCATCTCAAATTCCTCGAGCCCCCGGTTCTTGGCTTCTTCGATGGTCTTCCAGAACAAAAGCGCCATTCCTCCGAGTTTGTGAAACCGAGCATCACTGCAGCCGTATTTGTAAACGATCGACTTCTTGTGCGTGATGGTGAGGATGCTGGCGATCGGCACCGTGTCCTTGGAAGCCACCCGTATTTTTAACCGGTCGCCAAACGTAGTGATGAGAGCGCGAAACCAGGATAACGGTTGTGGCGGCAAGAATTGCCGCCGTCGAGTCATGATCAGCAGCCCGTAAAACTTCTTGAGCGCAGCTTCGGAAGTGCCATCCTCATACCCGAGGTGCTCACGTTCTGCGCGTCGAATCTTTCTTTGAACGCAGTCCTTATGGAAGCTATGCAACAACTCCTGCTGGCTTCGAGCCAGGTCCAGGCGATGAAAACGATAGGTGCGAACCTTGCGCAGCCCAGTTTCGCTTCCCGGTTGATGAACGATGGGTCGGATCTCGATGTAGTTCCACCGGCGTGAATCGACATAGTGCCGCATATGCAGCAAGAGACTGTCCAGCTTGCTCGGGTCGTCTGCCAGAGGTTCGCAATGATCGGAAAAAGGCAAGGAGACGAATCGCCAGCCCGTCAACCAGCTCTGGACGCGGCAAAAGACCAGGCCGTTCTCAAGAGCCGCACCCGGTGGGCACGTCGTAACCACCGTAGGCTCATAACCGTAGGCCATCTGCAAGGCTCGGAGCCAGCTTGTGCTGTGGAATACGGAAGCGCGAGGATGGCGTTCCGTGAAGCTTTCCCAGCGCCCATCGGACAACGGATTGATTTCATAGACGCTCGTCGCCCGAGACTGCGCTGTCGGCGGGCGGGCAAGGTTCGAGCCCGACGCAGTTCGTGTGGCCTCTTCTGTACTCGAAATCATCTTCTTTTCCATTTACGTACGAGTCCGGCGGCTCGCCCCTTGGCAAGCGAGGGCAGGACTCGAGTTCACGCCTGCAGCAAAGCGCTGCGTCATACGATCCGGCCTACCGAGCAAGAACCATCAGGCTGTAGCCACCCAGAATGCGCACCGTCAAGTCCTGGGAAATCGCAAAACAGAGCTTCCGGGGTAGTCGGGCGATCTTCTGCATCAGGAGATCTCCCAGTTCGATACACCGCGGAGTATAGAAGTAGTCCACCAGCTTGTATCCCACGTCGGTCAGGGTGCGGAGGGCTGTTTCCTTCGTGAAATAGTGGAGATGCGCGAAATTGTCGCGCCGGCGCAGCAGTCCATTCCTGCGAGCGACCGCTTGTACGGAGAGATCGAGCGGGACGTGAAACAGTTTGTGCTGCCCTCTGGAGCGGATGTCCCGCACCAGACCGATATAGTCCTCCACATGTTCAAAGACATCGAGGACCAATAACAGATCAAAGGACTCGCCGCTCGCGGCCTGTCGTATGTCGCGAACCTGAAAGCGCAGCTTGTCGTTGCCACGGCTGGCGCAGAATGCGATGGCATCGGGAGAGATGTCATAGCCCCAGCAGACACAGTCGGGCGGCAAATAGGGTTGTAATTCAGCCAGCACTACGCCTCCACCGCATCCAACGTCGCATACACTTTTGGGGGCAAGATTCTGTCTGCGCAACATACGCAGGATCTGCCTGACTTTGAAAGGAGATTCTTCCATGTGCCAGGAAGGGTTGTGCTCGAGGTACGTCCCATCCTCATAGATGCTTGTTCCCGAGTTTCCAAGGACGAACGGTGTCGGATTGGTGGTACGGTTTTCTTTGGCGGGGAGGGCGGCCATCGTGGGATCCTTTCTTGATGATCGAGTATGCTTGTCATTGCCTTCGACACGCTTGCTGGCGGGGTGGGCGCCGGGCTTCAGGAAATGAGTTCGCCGTCAGAACGTCCCAGCGCACGTTCCTCGAGCCCCTTGCTGCGTCATACGATCCGGCCTACCGAGCAAGAACCATCAGGCTGTAGCCACCCAGAATGCGCACCGTCAAGTCCTGGGAAATCGCAAAACAGAGTTTCCGGGGTAGTCGGGCGATCTTTTGCAGCAGGAGATCTCCCAGTTCGATGCACCGCGGAGTATAGAAGTAGTCCACCAGCTCGTATCCCACATCGGTCAGGGTGCGGAGGGCTGTTTCCTTCGTGAAATAGTGGAGATGCGCGAAATTGTCGCGCCGGTCGAGCAGTCCATTCCTGCGAGCGACCGCTTGTACGGAGAGATCGAGCGGGATATGAAACAGTTTGTGCTGCCCTTTGGAGCGGATGTCCCGCACCAGGCCGATATAGTCCTCCACATGTTCAAAGACATCGAGGACCAATAACAGATCAGAAAACTCGCCGCTCCGGCGTATGTCGCCAACCTGAAAGCGCAGCTTGTCGTTGCCACGGCTGGCGCACATTGCGATGGCATCGGGAGAGATGTCATAGCCCCGGCAGACACAGTCAGGCGGCAAATAGGGTTGTAATTCAGCCAGCACTACGCCTCCACCGCATCCAATGTCGCATACGGTTTTGGGGGCAAGATTCTGTCTGCGCAACATACGCAGGATCTGCCTGACTTTGAAAGGAGATTCTTCCATGTGCCAGGAAGGGTTGTGCTCGAGGTACGTCCCATCCTCATAGATGCTTTTTCCCGAGTCCGCAATTTCTTGACGATCTAGTATTGTTGTCATTCCCTTGCACTCTCTTGGGGGCAGGTGCCTAGCGCTAAACTCAGCACACCACGTGTGTCGAAGACTGGCTTGGTCAGAAACCCCGTTTGATCATGAGATATGGGATCAGAAGGATTTCCGCGAGACCAGGCACGGGGTCGTCATGAGTGAACACCGCTTCCACTCGGCAGTTCCGCAAAGAGCGCAGGTAGCTTCGGACATCGAGCTCGCCTTTGAGAAGCGCAATCAGGGATGCAGGAATATCCGTAGTCATCCGTAACCAGCCCACGCCGGGCGTGCCTTTGCGCGGGGTAACTGGCAAGCCGATCTGGTCGGCGTAGAGCATAAAGCTGAAATCCACCCCCACCTGCGCCCCCAAACTGTGGTAGCCCCAGGTGCGAGCGTTCACGTCGAGCAGCTTGTATTGACCATCGCGGGGATCCAGCTTGTATTCCAGTTCGACCAGACCGTAGTAATTGATCTCACGCAGAAATCGCTCCGACAGCTCTTCCAGGATCGGTATGTCCACGGTCTCGACGTAGGTGCTCGCTCTTCCGAACTGAAGCGGGTGCTGGCGCCGGCGTTGCGTAACCATCTTCCCCATCGCCGTGCCGTCGCGGAAGAACGCGCAATAAGCGAACTGATGATCGCCGCCTCCGGGAATGAACTCTTGCACCATGACTTCGCCTGGATTCATGAGCTGCGAGGCCTTTTGAAACAACTCCCGCAACTCAGCGTGGCTGTTCGCACACCAAGCTTTTGCCTTGGTGGCATAGAGAAAATGTTCTTTGATCGCCGGCTTGATCGCGAACGGAGGGGTCAGGTCATCGAGCTCGCTCAACTGATCCATACGATCGAAATAGTATGTACGCGGGATCGGAATCTTCAGTTCTCGTGCCAGCTGGTACGTGTTGCGCTTGTCCCACGCCCAGCGTACGGCGTCCCACTCCGGCGTGGGCACACGAAACAGTTTGCTCAGTTCCGAGCGGTTCCGCGAGAAGGCAGCCACCAGCTCCTCCCGCGTGGGGTAGAGCACCCAACCGCTCAACCCGAGGCGCATCCCGAGCTGCAGCATACCGTCAACGACTGCCGCCTCATGGCGCAGGTCGCGAAGCCTCACAAACCTGGTGCAGTAGCGCGAATAGCGGGAAATCGACAGCTCGTCGTCCACCACACAGACCGGAACACCCTGCCGGCCGAGGCTGCGAACAATGCCGAGACCTTGATAATCACCCCCAACCACCACCGCTCCCACGGTCCCCCTGAGGGGGAAGTCGGTGCTTGGCAGGGGCAGCGGTTTGTGAAGAACCGAACTCATCGGATTATCGGGTTCCGTTGCGATGGGGGAAGGAGTGGAGAAGCTCATGGGCAGCAAACTCGGTTCCGGAAACAAAACCGAGCAGCGGTCCAAAGCTCCAGGCTGCGGGTTTGCCAAGGAAGTGTAACCCGGGGACCGAGCATTCCAGTCCGCGTTGCAACACCGGATAACCGTTGACGGTTTCGAGCCGCTGCAACACCGGCCCAGACAGGAATTCATAGCGCGAGACGTCGACGCGGTATCCGGTAGCGAGCAGGGCGTGATCGATCAACCGCTCGGTGCCGTCGTCCAGACGCAGGTGGAGTTGACTGCCCTTCGCCTTGACGGAGAGGAAGCGCCGTCCGAGCGTAATGGGCACTCCCACGAGTCGAGGCTGCAGCCATCCTGCTCCTGCCGGGCGAATGGCGCGGTACGCCGTGCGATCTTGGAACGGTCGGGGAAATCTGCGGAAGACATGCGGCAGCGCCACCAAGCGGCTGATGCCCGCCGGCCCGACATCTCGGGGCGAATACAATAACCAGGAAATTGCGCCCAGGTGATGCAGCTTGGGATGCAAGCCTACCCAACGAAGGGTCTTTTGCCGGCCAATCACTTCGACCTCAATGCCCGCTTCCTTGAAGAGAGCGGCTGATTCGAGAGCGCTCTGCCCGGCCCCGACCACGACCACCCGCTGGCCCTTAAACTTTCTCAGGTCTTTTTGCTCGCTGGAATGCGAGGCCAACTCGGAAGCAATGCCGACAAACTCCGCAGGGCGGCGCGCGAAGGTGCCGATGCCGGTCGCCACCAGGACGCGGCGCGATACAAATTCCTCGCCGTCCGCCAGCGTCACCCTAAATCCGCCGGGATCGAGATCAACCCGGCTGACATGGCGCCGTTCAAGATGGGGAACGAGGGTGCGCTGGTACCATTGGCCATAGTCAACGAAGCGGTCGAGTGGAATTGGCTTGGATACGTGATTCCCGTTTTGCTGGCAGTATGCATCCAGGGTTACCTCCTGCTTGGGATCGGCGATGTGGGAGGCGGACCAACTCGAACGCAGACACATGCCGACGGGCATTTGGTTTTGCCAAAACTCCATCGGCTCGCCGAACACGCGCGCTTCCACACCCGCCGCTCGCAGGTAGGCAGCCGCGGCGAGTCCGTAAGGACCCGCGCCGATAATGGTGACGTTAGATTTCTGCAGGGTGCCTGTCATAGCTTGTTTCCCGACTATTGATTCCTTCCCACCAGCTGCAGAGCGTGTCGGGCCATGCCTCGCATGGCAACTTCGAATCGCCCACGCCGCTTGCACTGGATCATGGTTTCGAGGAGTTGTAGTTCCTCCCGCGATAATTGAAAATCTGAGGCGGCGCAGTTCTCCTGCACATGCTCAACCGAATTGGACTTGGGGATGGTCACGACGCCTGGTTTCGAGATACACCAGTTCAAAACCACTTGCGCGGCGCTCTTCGATCGGTTCTTTGCCACCTGCGCGATCATGCCATGCGGATCTCTGGCCATGATCTTGGACAAGCCCGTGGCCAGGGGACTGTGGGCAATCAGCGTGATCTTTTGCTGCTGGCAGTACGCGAGCAAGCCGAGCTCGATGGTGCGGTCGATCAGGTTGTAACGAATCTGGTGGGAGACAATCTTGTGCCTGGTCATTGCCTTCTGCGCATTCCTCAGATCACGTACATGAAAATTGCTCACCCCGATAAACCGGACCTTCCCCGTATCGACTAACTGTTCCATCGCCCCCACGGTCTCATCGATCGGGACCGTGTAATTGGGCCAGTGCAGTTGATAGAGGTCGATGTAATCTGTGTTGAGTCGCCTCAAACTCGCCTCGGCCGATGTGATGACATGAGCGCTACGGAAATGTCGCGGTGACAGTTTGGTTGCCAGAAAGACCGCGCTTCGATTTCCTTGTATGGCTTGTCCCACAACCTCCTCCGTGCCATACGATTCCGCGGTGTCGATAAAGTTAGCCCCCAGGGCGACTCCGGCCCGCAGGGGTTCGACTCCTCCCCTATAGTTCCAGGTCCCGAGGCCGCTCATGGGGAGTTGCACTCCGGTTCCGGACAGATGTCTATGGTCCATACTGTGGCTCTATGCGACTGATCGCCCCGACACAAGCTTGAGCTGTCGAGGAACCAATGTCCGGGGGAAGGTCATCGGTTGATAGTCTGACTGCACTCAGATACTGCGGGGGAGCAGCTATAGGCTATGCGTCCGTTACTCTGCTTTACGTAGGCAACGCGGGCGAGTTCGCTGCCGGGACCCTGCACGTGCCAACCGAGGCTGTCCCGGACAAGCTTCATTTCCGCCCTTTGCCTCCACCACTGATCGACCTGACCTGGGGTTGCAATCCAAAGTCCCTTCTTTCTCCTTAACTCTGCCAGGTGCTCGAGCAGGGTTTCGTAGACAGTTCGTTTCGACGGGTCATTCAGATAATCGGGGTGGATGTTGAAACTTATCAGGCCGTGCTTCTCCATGATGAGATCGATCTGCGTCTTCCACAGATCGATCGACTCGCGATTGAGAATGTGAAACAGAGTGTAGTCCTGCGTCGTGGTCAGGGGAAGTTCGAGAAGCTTACCCACAAAATAGGGCATGACCGTGCAGCACCCGCCGCGTTGCGGGTCCAAATGCGCCACGTTGGGGACCGACATGTCGTAGGCAAAGTCCAAGGCGTCAAACCACGTTTGTTTTCGATAGAGAACCGCGGTTCGAAATCCCTTGGCGCCAAAGCGTTCCTTGTGGGAATTGATCTTCTTAGCGCGCTCGAGGAACTGCTCTCTGTCCCGAAAGAGATGGCCATCGTGGTTGAGGTCATGCACTCCTATTTCGAAACCACGTCGGCGAATGGAGTCCAGGAGGTCATCCGTCACTTCGTAACGTTCTTCGGGAATGATCTGAAACGATCCCTTGATGGCCAACTTGTCTTCCGTGTCCATCAGGTACGGGCAGGCGCGCACACCGCTCATGGTTTCCACATCGTGGGTCATGATCGCGCAACTGGAAGCGCCCTCCGGCCAGAACCAAACGAACGGAATCTCGTCTACGGACTGGGCTTCGAGGCAAAGGAGCATGATCTGCTCGAAGATCTGTTCGACCGTCCGATCGACTGGCCACCGCGGAAACGGCAAACGATCCCAGTCTCTCAGATACCATTTTTGAATATGCCTTCGGAAGCCCACGGAAAGAAGCGGGCGAAGCAAATAATAAACCCGGCCGATGGACTTCGTGTCGGCGCGACTCGAGGCCTCTTGCGAGTACAACTCCAGCCGGAGGTTGTTCACCACTTCATCCACGTCGAAGGGGAGGCATACGCTATCGCCATCGACCGCGGTATCGGACCACGTATCGTGCAAGGTCGCCGTGGGAGACCCGGAGGGAAGATGTCCGCTGCACCTTCCGTAACAGATCGTGCTCGAACCAAATCTGAAGTAGCCGGTTGATTCCGAAAGTGGTTCGCTCAGCTTCAGACGCACGAAATTTTCGGGACACCGAAAATACTGCACCATACAGTCATTCATCGTCGGTTTTCCGCCAGCGGTGACGTCGTCATACCCCATGGTTGCGCCGGGAGGCTGTTCCTGCATGCGATTGCAACCGGAAGAGGCGCCCGTTAGCGGAGCATCAACCCCGAAATCTAAAAATCGAAATCGAGTGATTGACAGCGCTGCGCCAGCAACGATCAATCCCGCTTCGGGTTTGTCGCGCACAGGCCTTTTCTTCCAGTCCAAACCACTGCGAGTCCAGTTGTCAGCGCTCGTTCGAGGGGAGGACGCTGCAACCAAGACGAGTAAGCATCCCCGATGACTCTATATTAGAGTTCACAGAGAGAGATTGGCATACCACGATAGTGCCATGCGGCGCGTAGAACCCACGTAACCACAAGAACTTGTCAGACCTGGGCAGAACTCATTTTGTCGCGAGAATTTTCGCGATCGCGACCCTGAAGAAGCTGCCTTTTCCCCCGGTTTTGTTGCCATCGCGTGGCTCGCCCGCCGCCCTCCTAAGGCCTCGACACGGGGGAACGTGCGCCGACGGATCGAAATGCTAGCGAACCAGCCCTGCCTGACCCTCAGCTGCCAACCCATCGAAATCCCTATCCGGCGTGCGCCTGTCGACGCTGGTGCCCCGCGAGCCTGTCATAAACCGCCAACAAGCCGGGGACGGAATACTGCCAGGCAAGACTGGTGCCAACTCGCTGCTGCCCGAGTTTCCCCATCGAAACCCGCAGGGCCTCGTTGTCCATGAGGGTGGAAAGCTTGGCAGCAAAGTCCCGGTAATCGTTAGGAGTAGCGTACAAAGCGGCTCCCTCAGCGCTAAACCGGCTCTCGGGAAGGTCGAATGCAACGATCGGCTTTCCCGCCAGCATGTATTCCATGACCTTCACGAACGTAGAGTGATCGTTATACTTATTGGATGGTTCCGGAGCCACACAGATGTCGGCCGTCGATAAGTAGCGAAAATAAACTTCGGGATCATCGACCCATCCCAGAAATCGAATGTTGTTATCGAGGCTGAGCTGATGCGCGAGGCTCTTGACCGACGATAAGGCGTCGCCGTCGCCCACGACGATGCACAAGAAGTCTTCCCGCTTGCGGTCGCAGCGCAGACTACAGAGGGCTCGACACAAGTAGTCGAGTCCATCTTGATATCCAACCACCCCCACGAATGCGATGATGTTCGAAGACTTTTTTCGAAGCTCCGTATCCACGGTTAAGCGGCGCAGTCGTTCCAGTTCCGGACCGTTTCGTACTACCGTTACCTTCGACTCGGCTTGCCTGCCCCGATCGAGTGCGACCTTTCGGTAGGATTCATTCGTGACAATGATGTGGTCGGCGAGCCGGTAAGAAAGCCATTCCAAGCGAAGCTGCAATCTCAGAAGCAGCGGGTTGGAGCGAGAGAACCTGGCTTTGTAGAGCTCGGGGCTTAGGTCATGCTGATCGTAAATGATTCGTTTGCCGATGAGTTTGTAGATGGCGGTCGCCAAAACGATGCAGTCAGGGGGGTTGGCGATATGAATGATGTCAAAGCCCTTCACCAACCCTACATAGGCGCTCAGTACCGCGATGGCGAATGTGGCGTAGGCGTATTCGAGAAAATAGCCCAGAGTCCCGTGGAAAAAGGAAAGGTGAGGAAAGCCATAAACCGTTACATCTTCAATGACCACGCGCGAGGGCAATCGGCTGAGCTCGGGGCTGATTACCGAGACTTGATATCCTTTTTCCTTGAGAGCCTTGGCTTCCTTGCCGACGCGAGCGTCCCGCAAGTAGCTGCAGTTCTCCAAGATCATGAGAACCCGCTGGCGCTCCTTACGCATCGGCAGGACCGGCGGCGGTTTTTGTGACGGTTATGAGCGCAACCGCAAACTCCGAAACGATGGCATCTCGGTCGAAATCGACCGCAGCGAAAGGCTCTGCTCGGCGAACTTGGCATTGTGATCCAATGCCCTCTTTCAACGGTGGCTCCGGGTTGATGGGCGTGAAAGAGCGCCTCGTCCCAAGATCCAGTCAAGGCAGGTTGGGCTGGTCCAAGAACTCCGGGACCGCTGCGGAACTTCCGGTTGTTTTCCTACGTCATCGGCCATCGGTTCGGGCCAATTGTACAATACCGATGCTGCGGCCTAGAAGTACGGAAGTAACGTCCGCGACAACCCTGCGACACTCCTGCGAGCCTACTGCACGCGCTTTTTGCATCCACCGCTTGAGGGAATCACCTCCCAGAACGAACGCGGTCAACAGCGGCGTACCTGGTTTGCCTGGTCACAGACGGGAGAGCCCGTTCTTGGAACGAGGGACGACACGGAGTTTTAGCGAGATTGACACAGCCAGGCGGCAAGAGCCACCATCAGCGGCGATCTTCCGCTCAATCCGCTCATCCTCAGAAGCTTGCACCATACCTTAAAGCAAAAGCCCAGAGGACGCCACATGGGTTCTTTTAGGACAGCGACCTTTCTGAAATGATCGGGGTGTTTCCAAGTACAGGTCGTCCCGGCTGGGAAAAACCCCATATCCCCGGGCCCGAACCTGCGTTGTATGCCTTTCTCGTCGGTCATCAGGCCCTCGCCCGACAATACAAAAACCGCTTCGTCTTGATTGTAGTGCCAGCGGTAGCTTCCTGCCGTACATTCCCAAACCACAATATTGGCAGCCCAGTCATGGGTTCTCAGCAGCATCTTGCTCCGTGTTTGGGGCGTGCCCTCGAGAATCCAGTCCGATGGAATCTGCGATGGTTCGAGCTCCACGTCGGCTAAAGTAACAGCTACGATGGATTTAGCCATGTCGTTCTCCGATGTTTTCAACCTTGCCAGGTGGGTGGCAACCCGTCGCTCCCAGCACCAACACTGAGAAGCCCATCTATTGTAGCCTGCGGGAACTAACTCCATACCGAACGCGGCGGAGCTGCTCGCTCGCCCGAGGAGATGGCTGAGCCTTACCGGATTCTCCCACCGCAATGGGGATGAACGCGGTCGCTACCTGCGCGGTTTTGCTTACGATGCGCGCGGAAGCTCGCGACCCGCACCATTCTCATAGGAAGGTTCATAGGGGAAGAATCGCTTGAGTCTCAGAAATGGCTTTTCCAGAAGATTCCAGGAAAGAGCTGCCAGCGCGTAGCTGGCAACGATCGAGAGCAGAAGTAGGAGCAGCGGCTTCCCATCCCGGTCGGTGGCCTTTGCCACGTCGAAGGGAAGTTTGTGCAGCAGGTAGAGCCCGTAACTGATGGTCCCTGTGTAAACAATAAGTCGGTTGGTCATGATCCGCTGCAATAGCCTCTGGCGGGAAAACAGGACGACGTACACGAATAATACCGAAACCGCCGCGCTGGCAGAGTAGAGGACCCATTCCGCGTGAGAGCTAGCGAGCGCAAACGCTAACGGGGTTGCCATGAACAGCAGAATCCATGCAGTTTTTAGGTAACGGGACGGCACAAAATCTTCGCCCCGCACCACCAGCGCCAGGGCAGCGCCCGCCATCAGTCCGTCGAGACGGCAGAATAGGTTGGTGTAAAGATTGACGTTGTGAAAGGACAAAAACCAACGCAGCGGCGGAGAGAGACAAATCACGGCGATGGCGATACGCCGGATTTGAGGGAGAGAGCAGTATCGCACAACCAAAGCCCAAAGCAGATAAAACTGCTCCTCGATGGCGAGCGACCAGGTGACGCCGAGCGGTCCCACACCGAGCGTCGGAATCGCAATGAGGAAGTTCTGCAGAAACAGGGGATAGGCCCACCAAGGGGAGGACTTTTCGAGCAGAGCGCGGCTGGGTGAGGGCAGGAACGTGACGGCCACCGCCATGAAGAGGAGCAGGGAATAATACAAGGGCCAGATCCGTAAACACCGCCGGACATAGAAATTCTTGAAATAATGTTGCGATTGCTTGGTGTCGACCAGGATCCCGGTGATTAAGAAGCCGGACAAGACGAAGAAGAGGTCAACCCCCATCCATCCATTGGCGAAGATGCGCTGCAGGTGACCACTGTTGTGAAACATCACCGCCAGGATCGCCCACCCGCGAACGCCGTCGAGGGCGGGTATCCGCGCGCTCGAGACGCTGCTCGCGGGTCGGTCGGCATCAGGGAGGGGGAGGCTGGGCAGCATGGAAGGTCGGGGGTTCTATCGGGGGAAATGCCTTCCGCCAGTCCTGATCTTAGGCTGACAGTCGCAAACGATGGTGCAGGACGCAGGCGCTCAGCACCATCATCAAAACCTGGTCGTTCGCGACGCGCGAACTCTCATCGGCGGTCTGCAAGCCGTCCAGCACGGACACTACCTTCTTTTGATCGAAAAACGGCATGGATGCCAGGACAGCTCCGCGAAGCATATCTTGCAACAACACACTGAAGCGACCGCGGGGGTTCAACATCAGGGGAGGGCTCAAAAACGGGTGTTTCGGCCGGCGGTACGCGGTTTCGGTCACCATATTGCGTACCGCTTCGCGCAGGACGTACTTTTGGGTCGCGCCATGGATCTTCTGGTTCACCGGCTGGGATCGCGCCACTTCGACGAGCCGATGATCCAAGAATGGTACCCTGCCCTCGACCGAATGCGCCATTTCCATGCGATCACCGAGGAGAGTAAGAAGGTACTTGGGCAGCCGAGTCTTCGACCAGAGATAGAGCGACTGATGCAAAGCATCTCGTCCCGCGAGCTGCCCCGGGACGTCGAGATCATTCAATAAGCCGCGGCATCCATCCCAGCCGGCGAAGCGTTCCACGAAGTCCCTGGCCAATAAACCGCGCATCTTGGCCGAAAGTGCCGCGGATGCCTCCATCCAACCCGGAACAAAGCCCAGAAGCTGCCGGATACTGCCCAGGTCCTGCCCATGCCCGTTCCCGTTCCCCGGCGTCGTGCCCGGAGGAAAGCTTTGTAACCTTTGCAGGCTGGCGGCAGGAACCGGTTGTCCGTTCCCCGGCATATCACGACGGAAGTGCAGGTATCCCCCCAGAATCTCGTCGGAACCTTCCCCCGTCAGCACAACCTTATAACCCGCATCGCGCACCGCTCGGCTCAACAGATACTTGGCTACGCCGTGGGCATTGACGCAAAGGGTCTCGGATTGCAGGATGGCATCGGAGAACTCATCCGCCAATTGATCCTGCCGAATCGGGATCGGGAAAAATTCCGCTTCCGCCTTGGCGGCCATTTCCCGAGCAATCTCGCTCTCGTTGTATTCCGGACGGTCAAAGGCCAAGGTGAACGCCCGAATCGGTCCCCGATGGTGTCGCGCCGCAAAACCGAGAACCGCGCAGGAATCGATTCCGCCGCTGAGATAGCAACCCACCGGCACATCCGCGCGCAGCCGAAGGCGCACGGCTTCCTCGAACACACTGCGAAATTCCTCGGCATACTCGGCATCGGACCGCACCCGGCCACCGGACATGGCCGGCGGGTAGTCGAAGTCCCAATACCTTTTGAGCTGGATATCCGTCTCGCTGGCCACCAGGTAGTGGCCGGGTGGAACGTATTTGACGCCTGCAAACAGCGTCCGCGTCTGGTCCCCGCCAAATCCACCCGAGTCGTACACGGATTCGCCGTCCCAGCGGCGCGGTACTCCGGCAGCGAGCAGGGCTTTTACTTCGGAGGCAAGATAGAGCGTTCCTTCGTGGAAGGCGTAGAACAAGGGCTTGATCCCGAATCGGTCGCGGGCGGCAAACAGCGTCCGATTCACACTGTCCCAAAGCACGATGGCAAATTCCCCGCGCAGGCGGTGCAAGCAATGCGCTCCCAGTTCTTCGTAGAGGTGAAGGGCAATCTCGCTGTCCGAACGGGTGCGAAGTCGATGTCCTGCTTCCTCGAGTTCCTGCTGGATGGCCTCATAGCCGTAGAATTCCCCATTGACGATGATTCTGAGAGTTTCATCCTCGTTGGCGATGGGTTGATCTCCCGTCGCCAGGTCGATGATGCTGAGCCGCGCGTGCCCGAGACCAACCCGCCGGTCGGGCGCAATCCAGTGCCGCTGACCGTCAGGGCCGCGATGATAGAGCGACTGGGTAGCCTTCTCTAAGGCTTCGCCAGCGATGCTCCCATGCTGCGAAAACATGGCAACAATTCCACACATCTTCGCACCTCTCCCCGATCTCGTTCGTGGGGTGCAAGCACCCGCCCACTAACTGACGTTCGATTCCCGAATCACTTTGTCGATATACCTGCTCAGGGCCGCCGCCAGGTGTTTCACAAACGGCTCCACCAGCATACCCGCAGGATAAACCGGCAGCGTGACCACCTCTTGTCCGCGCTGCGCCACCTGATCCCATTTTGCCTCCGGCTTGTCGAACAGTCGGTACTGCTTGAGGGGCCGAAAGTCGGTAATGACGCCCGGGTAAAGCTGGGGGACATAGTTGGTGCAGGCGCGATCGTTGGTCCTCCAAATCTCTCCTAGCAGCCGGGATTCCGATTTGCCGGGAGCGCCCCTTCGCAACCGGGCGAGCAGCATACCGCGCCAGACGGGTAAGCGCTGACGAACCCCCTTCAGTTTTTCCTGCAGGAACTGTGTCTTCCCCGCCCCATCCAGGGTAAGGAAATTCGCCGCGTGAAAGACAAGCCGCTCGCTGTATTGGTAGCTCTTGCTCCACACGGACATGGGCGGAATTTTGCTCCAGTTCATGGTGTCGAACAGCGCCAACAGCGCAACCTTCTCTCCGGCGGCGTGGAGCTGCTGAGCCACTTCGAGCGCAATCGTCCCGCCCCCGCAATAGCCGCCGAGAAGATAGGGCCCGTGCGGTCTGGTGTGGCGTATTTCCTTTACGTAGAGAGCCGCCATATCTTCGACTCTCGTGAGCGGGGGCCGGCTGCCATCCAGGCCCTGGCACTGCAGACCAAAAAAAGGTTGGTCGTTGCCCAGTTGCCGCGCGAGCTCACGGTAGACGAGAACGTTGCCACCGGCTCCGTGCATACAGAAGAAAGGAGGACGCGAGCCAAGCGGTTGGATGGTCACGAGTGGCGACCAGAGGGATGCCGGCGCCTCCCGCCGGAGAATGCGGGCGAGTTCCTCGATCGTCGGTGCTTCGAAAAGCGTCGCCACTGGCAACTTGACTTTGAAGACTTGTTCGATTTGCGCGAAGAGTTGCACGGCCAGGATGGAATCGCCGCCCAAATCGAAATAATTCTGGTCGCCACCGACCGACTCCACACTGAGGAGCTGCTGCCAAATGCGGCGGAGCTGCGTGATCGTCGCGTCCTCCGCGACGGCGGCTCTCGAGGAGTCTGTCATCGGCTCCGCGCTCGCTTTCTGTCGTTCGTATTGAACTTCAGTCTTCATCTGGCTCGTCTCCCGCTTTTCTTGCCTGATTTCGATTCGCCTTCTTGCGTGGTGTGCAACATCTCGGAAGTAAGTTCCGAATTTCGCTGAGAAGTGTTGGGGGCGGGCTTTCTTATTTTACGCCATCGCACGCAGTCCTCAACCGGACAGTACTAATGGTTCAACGTACTGATGCCCTTCCGTGTCTTGCGCGCATTGTCTGCCATCGCATAGGGTGAGACCAGTCGCTTCGGAGCGAGCACCTCCGGGGCAAAAAGGGAAGTCAGTCCACGGTATGCCTTAGGCTCCCCCGCGGACGGCCAGCCGCCACCACGGCAGAACCGAGGTTAAATGCGATCCCCAGTATTCGTCCTCCTCGCTGCGTCATTCCTGTATTTTCCCAACGTTTCAAACGCCCAGCTGTGGACCGGAATTCTTTCGCCGACGCGCGCTGCGAATTGGACCAATGCCGGAATTAGCGGCGGGGTGCCGAGTGTCACCAACATCTGCACCACGCTTGGCACGGCCGGACAATCTTCGAGCTTCTCCCAAAGCGTCACCGCCTCCCAGATCCAATCCGCGATCAACTCCTGCGGCTCCTCGGGCGGCGGCGTGGTCTTTCTCAACACCGGGACTTATAGCATCGGCTCTGAAATCGACCTGGCTTCCAATGTCGTGCTCCGCGGCAACGGACCGATGAACACCTCGCTGGTGTTTTCCGCGAACGCGGCGGGCTCGAACTGCGGCCTCGATAGCGAAGTCATCGGCTTCTGCGGAGGCCAGAACAACGCCAGCAGCCCGCAGAATCTGGTGAACTGGACCGCAGGTTACAGCCAGGGATCCACCCAAGTCACTTTGAGCAGCACCGGGGGCCTGTCCGTCGGGCAGCTTCTGATTCTGACCCAAGCCGACGACTCCTCTGACACCGGAAGTTATTTCGTCTGCTCCACCACCAACTGTTCCCAGGAAGGCGCCTCGGGACAAACCGGAATCACGAGCAATGGCGTAAACCATGTGCAGATGGAATGGAAGCTCGTCACCGGGATTAGCGGGAACACGGTAACCATCAGCCCTGCACTTTACAGCCCGCAATGGCGAAGCAGCCAATCTCCTCAAGCCTGGTGGTCGAGTACGCTGGTAACCAATGCGGGCATCGAAAACCTTACGCTCGACGCCACCAATTCCAGCCTCAACAACAGCACGAACGTCATGTTTTACAACGCCTACGGCTGCTGGGTGAAAAATATCCGCTCCCTCTATTCCGAGTCGAACGTGCAAACCGGCTACCAGCCGGGGCGGAACCACGTCTGGATGGTCTACTCCGCCAAGAACATCATCCGCGACAGCTACTTCTTCGGCACGCGGGAAGCTGCGACCCTCAGCTACGGGGTGGAAACCTGGATGACGGGCGACGATCTGGTCGAGAACAATATCTTCCAGGGTGTTGTCAATGGCTTGCTGGTCGGCCAGTGCGAGGGCTGCGTGTTCGCCTATAACTTCGGAACCAACGCCAGCAACAACAACACAAGTTTTCAGATCCCGACTCCGTCCTTCACCCACGACGGGGGCACAGCCTACAACCTCTTTGAGGGCAATCAGGGCACCGGGGGGCTCGAGGACAACATCCACGGCACGCACAACATGCATACGTATTTCAGGAACCTCTGGTATGTGGTGGAAAACAACCCGCCCAAGCAAAGCCAGATGCAGGCGGCGGAAGTTTCGGCCTACGCCCGTTACATGAACTACGTCGCCAATGTGATGGGCAACACGCTGGTCACCAATCAGTACCAGGTCGCCGCGCCCGCCTCGAACAATTGCAACACGGTGATCTTCAGCTTCGGCTGGGACGATTCTGGCTGCCAGAATACCTATTCCCACCCCAACGATTCCCTGGCTCAGTCGAGCTCGCTGCGCTGGGGGAATTGGGATACGGTCACGAATGCCACGCGCTGGTGCGGAAGCTCGAGTGACACCGGCTGGGCCTCGGTCTGCGGGTCCACTTCGGAAATTCCAACTGGCGCACCCAGCTACCCGAACTCCACCCCCACGGTGGGGGACACAGGAGCTGGACAGCCTGCCCTGCCGCCATCTTTCTATCTCTCCGGCAAGCCTGCCTGGTGGGCCTTTCCCAGCGGAAACGCGAATACGCCCTTTCCCGCGGTCGGCCCGGATGTGAGCGGCGGCAACTTCGTGGCGCAGGGCGGGAACACCTACGCAGGTCACGCCTACCTCATTCCCGCTGCCAATTGCTACATCAATGTCATGAGCGGCCAGTACACCAATTGGTCCGCTACCACCCAAGGATCGATTCTCAGCTTCGACGCCAACAACTGCTATGGCACGGCAGCTCCAACAACACCGCCTGCTCCGCCTGCTCCCACTCCACCGGCAGCGCCGACCGGCTTGAGCGCTACGGTTGTCCAGTGATCCTGCAGCCTCGACCGTGGAGAGCCAAGGTGGCACAGGCCGCGGCTAGGCTAGGTTCCAGGGTGAGCTCGTCTCATTCGTGAACCCGATAGCAAGTGCTTGCATCGAAGTTCAAAATACCGTCGGTGAACGTCCCGTTGCGATAACAGGTTTGCGCCGGGTTGGGATAAACGTGCCCGGCGGAGTCGGATCCCCCCGAAACATCGGGTCCCATCGGGGGCCAGGGCATCGACCCCCACCAGCCCGGCTTGGCGGAAAGATAGAACGAGGCCGGCAGGTTATGAGTCGGCGGAAGCGGATTCGCGAACTGGCTTAACCCTTGCGGAACCTCATTGGGATTCCACTGGGTTGCTTGATTGACCGTATCGTAATTTCCCCAGCGCATCAAGGTGGTTAACACCAAGCCGTCCGGAGGAACGGCGGCGTCGCCACGGCACTTCTGCGCGAAGCCCAGAACGTAGATGGATCGGTCGCAACCAAAGGTAATCCAGGCGGGCGCGGCGAACTGGTAGGTTTTGTGGTAGGAGGCCGTACCCAAGACATTTCCGATGATGTTGTCGTAGCGGGTGTGCGACTGCAGCTGAATCGGAATGGTCTGTTGCGACTTGCCCGACTCGAGTCCGGTGTATTGATTGCGAAAGACGGTAGCGAAGTTATGAGATCCGTGAATGGAATCTTCCTCGAATTCGCTCCCCTGGTTGCCTTCGAACAAGTCCATGGCCGTTCCCGCGTCGTGCGACATGACGGCTGGCATCATCCAACTCGCGTTTTCGTAATAGTCGTTCGTCGAAAAATTGTACGCAAAAACGCTTCCCGAAGTATTTCCATGGAGGATCGGGTTGGTGACGTGTTCGAAAATATTGTTCTCGACGAGATCATCGCCTGATTGCCAAGTCTCCACGCCATAACTCTCGAAGCGGGCATTCTTGGTTCCGTAGAAGTAGCTGTCACGCACAATGCTCTTCACCGTATATTGCAACCAAACGTGATTTCGATTGGCACTCAAAGATTTGACGTTCTTCACCCAGCATTCATAGGCATTGAAAAACATTGTGCCGCTGTCCTCGTTGCTGCTGCCATGATCAAGCGCCAAGTCCTCCAGACCAGACAGGGTGATGGCAGAGGTCGCCCACCATGCTCCGGGCGTCTGCGAACTTCTCCAGTTCGGCATGTAGAGTCCGGGAGAGATCGTAACCTTGGTCCCGTTGATCGCGGTGACTCGCACATACTGTTGCTGGCCGTAATCGACACCATCGACGACGCGGCCGGGTGCGCCGGTGTTTCCACCTGAATCGCAGCCCGTATGCCGGTCGTCGGCCCTTTCGTTGTCGCAGACAAACACTTGGCCCGTGTCGAGCAGATCGTTCGCCTGGTCAAGAATGAGAATTTGGCCCACCGATAAACCGGAGACGCTGCCGAGCGTGATCGTGGTGGTGCCGGGGGAATATCCAGCCGTCCAGCTGGTCAGGTGTTGCGGGCCACCGCTCCAGTTGAAACTACCCTGGATGCAGGCATCGGCGATGGGGCCGCCACAGCCACTACCGCCGCTGAACACGAGGATGGTCTGGGTCGGACCTGCACCTCGCAGGGTGACGTTGCTGTGATTGGCAAAGTCGATGCCGGCTGACAGGTGGTAGGTGCCCGCCTTTAAGTAGACAACCTGCCCGCGGGGGCAGGACGCAATCGCCGCATTGATCTGAGCCGCGCTCACGCCCGGACCGAGCGTGGCACAAATGGTGGTGCGATTCGGGATGCCTCCCGGTATGCCTACTTGGCTCCAATCGACGGCGCGGCTGGGAGCAAGAATCCCGGACCATAATTGCGCATAGCTAGAAATCGAAAGCAGGATAACAGGAAGCAGGAACCGTCCGCAGCGCATAGCTCTGGCCTCCGCGGGTCGCAGTTCTCGTGCGTGGGAGCCCCTCCTTGCTCGGAGGCAGCAGGGCACGACCGGGCAGACCGAGAAGTTGGACGCTGGCGGGGTGAAATCTGGAGCGGGAGGCAGGATTTGAACCTACACTTCGACCTTGGTAAGGTCGCACTCTACCATTGAGTTACTCCCGCCCACTTGCCTCGCAGGCGCGAAAAATCCTCTGCGCAGGGCGTTTAGCGCAGCAGCTCGATTCTTGGCCTACCCGCATGCAGCGAATAGAGTGTGGTTGCGATGAACCGAGTTTAGCAGAAATCGGAATGACATACTATTTCGGTTAAATCTGTTCTCCGGCCGAACGACCAAAGGATCCAACCCAGCTCGTAGCTACGGCATTCGAGTCGAAGCTCCAGTTGGGACGGGTCGATCATCGTCGCCGAGGCGCCGGTCAGCGCTTTGGCGATCGCACGCACCGCACGTTTCCATTTATGCTGCAGTTCGCCCTTCCTGATCTGCGACCGGCAGATGAGACCCTCTCGCTTCCACAGCATGGAACGGTTCATTTGGTTCTGTCCGAAGATCCACTTGAACCCCTTGACCAATGCCTCGGTAGCACCGGCAACGCCATGGCGCTCTGCACACTCCAGAAACGCCGGTGCCATGCCCTGCTGGTGGACCGAATAGATCTCGTAGAAATCCACCACCCGGCCGCCGGGAGTGTAATAAAACCATGGCCACTCTCCCTGCGGGCCCTGTAATTCGATGAGCTTGCGGGTCGACTCCTTCGCCAGACGGAGCGCTTGTTCGTTGCCGCTCCATTCGCCGTAGAGATAGGAAGCAAGGGTGAGATAGGTATGGGTCGCAAACGAAGAGAAGCCGCGTCGGCTACCGGCGGCCTGGTCAAAGAATAGACCGCTCGGACAACTGTAATGCTGACGCAGGAAAGCGAAAAGGTCGTGCGCCGTCGCAGCCCATCTGCGACTTTCGCTGCGAGCCGCCTGTTCTACGCAGCCGATGAGGATCATGCCAAGATCCTGCGCTCGAAACGTCTTCCAATGCTTTCGCTCCTCGACGAGCGAGGTGATCGCGGCCAGGGTTTCGCCTGGAATCTCAAGCGCCAGTGCGGCCCCAGCCCAAAGAGCCATGCCGTAAGCATATTTCGGGGAATCCAGTTTCGGCACCAGGGCAACCGTTTGCTGAAATATCTGCGGAAGATCAAAACCGTGATTGAGTTCCAGATGGGCGATCCGCGAGAAGCCCAGCAGCACGTTGAGACTATAAAAAACGTCGCTTTCCGGGACGGATTCATTGGGTTCCGCGCGCCCGTCCAGGTGGTAGATGTGCGACCAGCGCCCGCTCTCGGGCATCCAGCAACTCCTCAGCCCGCGCAAGGTGTAGGCGATGAGCGGGGAACCTGGGTAGTCGGTAGTTTTCAAAGCGGTGTCGGGTTGGTGAGAGGTTTCAGGCATGGGTAGACCCTTCGAGAAATCGGTCGTGATGCTAGCGCTGGACGTACAGCGTCTCGCCACGCAGGGCGGCACTCCGTATCGCGGCATCAACCTTCGCCGCTGTAAGCAGGTAAAAGTTGGTTCCGCGAAAGGCCCAAACCGCGATGTCACCCGGGCTGGCGAATTCCTCGAGTTTCTCCACTTTCAAAGCAAAACGCTGCGACAACGGTCGACACATCTCGTAGGGCGTCACGCTTCCGGTCCCGTCGACCAGCTCGACGCGAACCGGCTCTTCTGCCTCTCGCGGAATCGGGAACTGATCGCCCAGGATCTCTTCCATGGCATGCACCTGGGTGAGGGACCGGTAGTATTCCGTGCCGATCCCGAGGATGGCAGTGTTGCGCCGACCCATGATGCCGAATGGGGACAGCTCACCGCAGGCCCATGAGCTCAGGTGATGCGTCGCCACCAGTTCCTGGGCCAGGGGCCCGAGTGCGCAGACGCTATGGGTCGGATGCAGGCTGCGGACTACGCCGGGCGAACGGCGAAACAACTCGGTCACCAGGCCCATCTGCGAGGGTGTGCGCCGCACATCAAACCGGGCATGCTTGCGGTAGTAAGCCCGATTATAGAGTTCCGGCGAGCCGAAGAAGAACGCGGGCATGACCAGCGTTCGTTGCGGTCCGGCCAACCGCAGCAATGCGTCCAAGAGTTCGCGTGCCGTTCCCTGATACATCGGCTGCATGTCGGAAATCGAGCTGTGTACCATCAAGATCTCGAAATCGGCAGGCAGATGAGCCCGCAGTTCGGTCTCCAGATCGGCGCTGGTATAGGTTCCGTACGACGCCCTCAGCAAGGGTGCGAATCTTGAGCGGAGCTTCCAGACGCGGCCCTTCACCTGGTTGCGGAAACGTTGCGACGTCAGGTTCCGCAGCAAGTGATACGCGTCTTTTTTCAGACTCATGTTGCGCTGCATGATGGCAGAATCTGATTCAACCTAGGGGCCGCGTGCGGACGATCATCGGTCCGCCAGCAACTCAAGACAACCCTGGAAGGAGGTCATTTTCTCGATTTGGTCGACTTCAAACTGGATGCCAAATTCTTCCTCGACAGCGGCGGCCAGCCGCACCGTGGCCACGGAATCCCATGCAGCCACCGAGGAGACGCTGGCGCGTGGCACTTCGCCATGGTTCAGATCGGGAAACACCGCTTGAAAACAACGGATCAACTTTTCTTGTGATTCAGACACCGGTACACTCCATTTGATGAGACTCTGCTTGATGATACAAGGGTGGGCAGCGTCGACGAAACTCCGCTCGCCCGATGGTTCGACTGCCCGCGGCCATCTGGGCGACAAAATCCTGCATGGGAGCATTGCGTTCGGTGGGCTCGAAGCGAAGCAGCACCGATTCCCAACGCGCGAGCAGCATGCGCAGGCACTGGTGCTCGATGCGCCGCGAAAACGCCCGGCAGCTCATGACCCAAACGTCTAATTCGAAGCGGCCCGCCGTTTCCCGGCCTGCCAGCACGGCAATCTTTCCCAGTTTGCCAAAACGGTCTTGGTAGTCCACCACCGCCAGCTGAGTCGCGGCGCCGGCCAGGTAGGCCATCCAATCCGCTTCCGTATATCGAACCCCGTTCAGATTGAACTGGTTTGTCTTGTTGATCAGCTCGAGCGCCCGCGGATCGGGAGGTTGCTTGCCCCAGCAGAAGCTCACGCGCGCTTCTGCGCCAGCCAACAGCGCATCCAGACTAGCGTCGTCCGCCGCCGCCCGCCGAATGGCTTGGCCGGCGCGTATACTGGCGGTCCTTAGCTTGTCTTCCGCGCGAACTTCCCGCTTGGCGAAACTGTCCCCCAGCTCCCTCAGCCATGCCGCATCATCCTTGTGAAACTCCACGCATTCCAGGGTTGGAAATGCCGTTCTCACCTGCTCGAGCTCCAGGGGGTTGTCGTCCACGAACACCACGCTGTCCGCCCCCACGTTCCACGCCTCCAGAATTCGCTCGACCGACTTCGCTTTCGGGCCCCAGTGAGCCTCAATCGGGAACAAGTGGTTACGTCCAACCACCAGATCAGCTCTGGTCAATGCTTTGTCCACCAGCCCGGCGTCGTTCTTCGAAGCCACTGCCAGTAACACGCCCGCCTCGGCGAGCGTGTTCAGCAAGTTCTGGTAGAGAGCGTGGAACTGGGTTTTGTGGTCCAGATCCCAGGTAACACCCTCGGGCCCATCATCTCCCAGCACGCCACTCCACAGGGTTTCGTCGAGATCCGTGATCAACCCTTTCTTGGGCGCTCGCGGCAGCACGGCACGCGCCAAAGCGGCAGCGAGCCGATCCGCTTGGGCAACGGAATAGGGGAATCCGCTCCTCAATTCCGTCTTCAGGTCGTGCCCGCCTTCCAGGCTTGCATGGTTGGGATGGAGGACCACGGCGCGGGTCGAGGCTGCGAAACCGTAGAGCATCTGCCACAGTGCGGACTCGATGCGATTCAATTCCTGGCTGGAGGTGTGGAACGCAGGTGCCAGGGGCAGGCTGGGCAGGCTCAACGCCAAAGGCATGGTGTCGGCCAGAGCGGTGATACCCTCGGCCAACCGGTTCAGCCGGGCTTGCGCGTCCGCGATCACCTGTTCATTCACTCTACCCGCCGAGCGCCAGGCCAGCCGCGGATCCAAATCTCCCCACTCGAGCACCACCAAGACAGCATCGCAGGGCTGCCGCGCGCCTTCGAGCGTCCCCGCAAGATCGCCATAGAGGCCGGTTCGCAGCTGAACGTTCCGAGCGGGCAAGGCCAGGCTCAAGTGCGCCTTGACGAAGGTCTCTAAGTGCAACGGCGTGCACCCGCACGCCAGCAGCACCTGGAACGGCCGTCCCTCGTGACGGGCATTGGCAATTTGCAGGGCCTCGATGAGCTTCATCTCGATCGGTTTGAGATTCCGGGTTGGATCGTAGCCGACCTCATGAGGTCGGCACAGGCTCGGAGCGCGCAGACAAGCTTGCCCGGGAATCCGCGGCAGAACTGATAAACCGCCGATGCCACAGCTCAAACATCAGCAGACTGAAAATCTGTCGCTGGTGGTCGTGCCGTCCGTTGATATGTTCCCGGAGCAAAGCCTCGATGGCGGCGGGCCGGAAGTAGGTGGGGCAGGCCGCGCCCGGCGACAGCAACATGCTGCGTACATAACCGGACAGCTCCGAACGAAACCAGCGATCGACCGGCGTCTCAAATCCACGCTTCCGCCGCCCGATGACCTCCGGCGGCAGCCACTTGGCAATTGCTTTCTTGTGAATGTACTTGTGCGTCCAGCCATGGATGCGCAAAGCTGCCGGGATCGCCTCGACGGCGCGCATGTACTCGACATCGAGAAAAGGCACCCGGGCTTCGATCGAAGCGGCCATCGACATCTTGTCGCCGTAAGTCAACAGATCGTCACTCAAGGAAAGGCGGGTATCGATGTACGACATCTGAACCAGCGGGTCCATGCCTGCGACGGCCGACCGCCAATAGTCGATCACTTCGTGCACCCGTTCGAGTCCGCGATGCCCTGCCATCGGCTGCCAGAGCGCCGTCTTCATGGGTTCGGAGAAAACCGCGTACACCTGGGCGAACCGTTGGGTGATGTCCTCGGTGCCCAGGCTTCGCACCGCGCGCTTGAAACGCTCCCGGCGAGGCAGGCTCTCGACACAGGGACGAATCATACCGTCGCGCATCACCGCCGGCAGGCGACGATACCAGGCTCCGTAGCGCTCCCCGAAATGCCGGGGATAGCCGGTGAAAGGCTCATCCGCGCCCTGTCCCGTCAGGACCACGGTAACGTGATTGCGTGCCAGCTTGCACACCGAATACATGGCCAGTGCGGACATGGTGGCGATGGGTTCGTCGAGATGCCAGACGACCTTATCGAGCATCTCCTGGTAGTTGATGCTGGTAAGGAGGACTTGCTCATGGGCAGTTCCGAGCAGCGCGGCCGTCCTTTGCGCCTCATCCAGCTCGTTGACCTCGTCATCACCCTTGAACCCGACGGTAAAGGTGCGCACCGCTCGGTCGGTGAGCCGGCTCATGATCGCGACGACCACTCCCGAGTCGACGCCGCCGCTGAGCAAAGCACCGATGGGGACATCGCTCATCATCTGCCGCTCGACCGCGAGTTCCAACTTTTGCTGGAGGAGATCGATCCATTCCGGTTCCGTCATCTGGTAGTTGGTGGGGGACGCTTCTTGAAAATAACGCCGTACCCGGCATCCGGAATCGTCTCTGATCAGGAAGTGTCCGGGCGCCAGCTTACTGATGTTGGCGAACATGGTGCGCGGCGAGGGCACGAAGCGGAAGGTCAGGTAGAGGTCGAGTGCCTCGAGGTCCACCCGGCGCGGGGTAGCAGGATCAGCCAGCAGGGCTTTGATCTCCGAGGCAAAGGCTAAGCGCTGTCCGTCGTCATAGTAGTAGAGCGGCTTGACCCCAAAGTGATCGCGGGCCAGAAGCAAACGCCGCCGCCGCGCATCCCAGATCGCCAACCCAAAAATACCGTTCAGGCGCGCAACGCATTCCTCACCCCACTCCTCGTATCCGTGGACGATGACCTCGGTGTCCGTGTGGGTGGCGAAGAGGTGTCCCTTGGCTTCGAGCTCGTGGCGCAATTCCTTGAAATTGTAGATCTCCCCGTTCAGCACCACCCAGACGGTGCCGTCCTCGTTCGCGATCGGCTGATGGCCTCCCTGGACGTCGATGATACTGAGACGACGGCTGCCGAGAGCCACCGCTCCTTCCAGATACTCTCCTTGGTCGTCGGGGCCCCGGTGAATCAGCTCGGAGAGCATGCTCTTCAGCAAGCCGCGGTCGTCCCGGGAGTGTCGTGAGCCGTACCAGCCAGCAATACCGCACATAATCTTCAGCCTCGCGCCCGTGCACGTCGTACGCGCCCGGAGGAATTCAAGGAACTGCCCGACCTTGCCTGTCCGCCAGGTCTGCAGTGCCTCGTGCGATCAAGATCGGGGAGGGCTACCACCAGTGTCGCCTAAGCTTTTTGTCGCTCCAGAAACTCAAGCAGAAGGTTCTGTCTCGAGTAGACCCAAGCGATGCGCCGATTCTCAAAAGCTACGGCGGGCTGTGGCGCTCTGACCAGGGTGGCGCCTTGCTTGCGCACCTTGGCCACATGGGCGTCGAGATCGGCCACTTCGTAACACAGATGGTGCAACCCACCGCCCTTTTTAAGAAAGTTGAGGACCGGCGAATCCTCTCCCGCGGGTTCCACCAGTTCGATTTGTGCATCCGTCGGCCATGCGGCACGAAGAAAACTCACTCTGACCTTTTGTATGGAATCGTAGAAGATTCTGGCGTCCCAACTGGCGCCGACCGACCTAGCAAATTCCTCGACGCTCTTTTGGATGTCGGGAACGACAAAGCCAACGTGGTGCATGCGGGTTTGCGAATGAGCCTCTTCATCTACCACCATAGTTCCCGGCCTCCTGCCCAAACTGTCCGTCCCACGGCTCCCGCGATCGCAGACGCCTGCGGCACGGGCTGCGTCCGTATCGCTCGGCGATAGGCCTTGGTCAGCGGGTTGGCGGCAATGTGCCATTAGCGTGCTTCGCCGCTGAAGGTGGGAACAGCAATCTCGCTCGGGCTGCCGATGGGGGCGGCCGCGGCAGACGATTTCGAGAATCGAGACCAGGGCACCATCTCCTGCAAGAGGCGGACGACCTGATCAAGAGGTGCATACCCTCGGTGCAGGAGAATAACCGCAGCCAGGTACAGAGCTAGGAATCCTACGGAGATCATTAGGATACGAACGATGGCCACAACCGGACCTGAGGCGGCGGCGGGGAGTGGCAGGCGCGGGATGAGGGCCCAGGCCGCCCAGCCCGCCATCAGTGAGGCAAGAATGTATCTCCAGACGGCAGCCAGCACGGGCGCAATTCCCAGCTGGATTGGCCTGCCCGCATACCAGAGCGACGGTAGGGTGAGAATCCAGAAGGACAAGGTCCAAGCCACGGCGATTCCCACTGCGCCCCAGGGAAGCGCCAGAACGAAAAGTAGCGCCGTCACGCCGAACTCGACGAAGCCCCAGCGCAGCCACCGGTCCGCTCTGCCGATCGAGAGGTGAATCCAGCCATGGGTGTAATAGAGGAGCATGACTCCGATCCCGGGGCAAAAATAGCGGAAGATCCGCCCTGTCTCGGCCCACTGCGGTCCGAGCAGCAAACGAATGAGGTCTCTGCCGATCAGAAACAGATCCGCGCCGAGTCCCATGCTCAGAAACGCCGTGACCCCAAAGGCGCCGAGAAAATAACGTTGGTATCGCTCCCGGTCGTTGTTTAAGCGACTGAGGGCTGAGACGGCGACGGAGGTCAGGGGCGCCGTGGTCTGGCTCACGGAAAGCGAGAACAGGTCATAGGCTTTCTTGTAAAACCCCAACGACACTGGACCCAAGCGCCATCCGATCAGGAGATTGTCCAGGTTCCAGGTGCAGTAGTTTGCCATGAAGCGCCCGTAGGTTCTCAAGGCAAACTGGACCATGGGCGCCGTACCGGCGGCCCGCCTAGGGAAGCTGGGTAGCCAGCGACACAGGGACCAAGCTCCGACAAACTGGCTGAGCGGCCTGGCAACGGCTCCTGCCACCAACGCCCAATATCCCCACCCCGCCCAACCGAGGACGATCGAGACGACGACGGAGACTGCCGCGGCCGCAATGTCATTGATCGAAACCAGATGGAACAGCATCGCCCGCTTTAGCAGGGCTAAGTGCTGAACGGAGAGGGTGGTGAGAACGATGGTGAGGGACATGCCGACAGCGACCCGCACCACACGCGGATCGCCATAGAACCGCGCTAGCAGCGATCCCGCGGCGGCAAACCCGACCGTCAGAAGCAGCCCCGCGACCAGATTGATCCAGAAGAGGTTGCTGACGAGGGACTGATCGATTTCCTCTTTTTGGATGACAGCTTCGGTAAAGCCGTTGAACCCGAAGTTAGAGAGGAGCAGGCTGAAGGTGGAGACCATCGTGACCACGCCGAAATCGCTCGGCGTGAGCAACCGTGCCAGCACGACCGTGGACACGACCTGGACGCACAACGCCACGCCCCCGGAAAATACGGTGACGCCGGCGCCCCGTACCGCCAGCCGCCGCAGGCGGTCACCCTTCGCGGTAGGGTGAAAGACACCACTGGCGTCGAACGGCCTCACAATTCCTCCACGGACAGAGCTGCTTGGGGGGCCAATGCCTGCAGAGTCACCGCCCGCTTTTTGCTTTGCGCCACAGCTTTTGGCACCACAACGATGGCCAACAAGAACATGATCCACATGGGGTGGAGTTCTCTGAAGGCGTGTTCCGTCAGGTTGTAGATTGCGGCGACCACCAAAATCGCCAGTTTAAACTTGCCTGCCTCGGGATCCCGGCGGAGCGAGCGCACTACGTTTCTGAAACCCCAGACCATGACGAGGCTGATCAACGCCACCCCGACCCACCCCAGGTCCAGATAAACCTGGAGGTAGCCGTTGTGCGCCTGATTGATGACGATAAAGTTGGCTTTGCGGATGATCTCCCGCGCTCTCTCCGGCGACCAGAAACTCTCGTAGCCAGCCCCGATCATGGGATTGACCGTCATCGCGAGAACTTGATTCCAGATTACGGTCCGCCCCGTCAGCGTGGCGTCCCTGCCCACCGTTTTGGTAAGGCCCGCTTCCGGATTGATAAGCAGGGCGTATACCACGACGAACAGGATCATCGCCACGACCGTGTGCACGAGTACCGGTTTTCTGGCAAATCGGGGCCAGCTGGTGATCACCATGATGAAGCAGCCGATCAGAAAACAGGTGAAGGAAGTGGCAGAGCTCGCCAGCTTAAAAAGCCAGAGCGCCAGGACAAGAATGGCAGTGTGAGCGAAAAACGCCCCGGCACGGCGGGTTCGCTTGCCGCCCCGCCACGCCTCGAGCAGGTACCAGAAGCATCCCAGACCGAAGATTAAGCAGAGACAACCGAGGCCATTTTTTTGCGTGGCCACGCCTGTGTTTTCTACTTCTCCCGTCCAAGAGCCGTAGGCTCGTCCCATACTCGGGTAGTACTTGATCAGGAGGATGGAAACCGGAATCAGCAGAGCACCCACCCGGGTAAGGAGCCGCTTGATCGCAGCCACCGGCTCGAGATCGGTGAGGACGATCAAAACCATCACCAGATCCCCCATGGCTTTGATCCAGCGCTTGAAAGCTACGAAGGAGTAGTCCGACCACAGAACGCTGACCAGGCAATATGCCAAGAAGAGCAGCAGGGGCCAGTTGTTTCGCGGGAACGACAGCAAACGCCGCCTTCTCGCGATCAGCACCCCCAAACCGGCCAGGATGAGGAGAAAGAAGATGGATGCGTCGAAGGGGCTCGCGTCGGCAAACTGATCGGGCGAATAGGCTACCGTTTCCGACCCCAGCCATTGCGAGACTGTCCGGGATGCGTTGATCGATAACCATAGAATGGGGATCCAAAGTGCCCAGGACACTCGCGACTTGCGGTCCCGTTCGAACAGCAGGACCGCCAGAATGAAAGCACCATAAACGGCAGTAGCAACGGCTGGAGGCATTCCAGATCTTCTCAGGCGAATCCGCGGGAACGTGCCCTGGGATGCGCAGCAGCGAGTCAGTGCGAGTCAAGAAAGAGTCGATGGATCAGTTCCAGGGTCAAGAGCTTGTGGATTTCGGCCGTATAGTTGCGGTTTCCCTTCACATGTCCCGCGACCATCGCCTCAACCTGGCGCGGCTCGGTATAGGGCCGGGAAAGCGTCCGCCGATCCAGAAGCATTTCCCGGACGTAGCCCGAGAGCGTGTCGCGATACCAAACCCGAAAGTGATGGAACTTGTGCCAGCCCAGAAACAATCGCTCCGGGTGGAGGGGCGAGAGCAGGTGATCGATGCGCGCGGCCCATTGCGGCATGCCGAGGTCATAGGCGTACTCCGCCCGGAAGAAAAATTCGAGAATACTGCGCTGGGCAAGCGCCGAGAGACTTCGGCTGGTGCCATTCAACCCCCGGTCGGTGCGAATCTGCCGGAGGACGGTATCTCCGTCGGCGATGAGGCGGAGGCAGACATCGTTCCCCAGAGCCGACTCCGGCGCGCGGAAGACCGCACGGAGCAGGTCATTGTCGAGATAGGGCGACCGCAGAGAGAGTTGAGTCTCTTCGAGCGCGAGCAGGCCGTAGTGGTGCCAGGGAGCCTGCCGAAACACGGCAAACGCAACCGGATGCCCTGCGAGCAGACCGGAATAAGTCTGGCTTGCGGCATGAACGCGAGGAAGAAGATCCGGAATGAAAAGCCCGGGGGTGGGCATTTCCGGCTTGAATGCTACGGCCCGACGCAGCACCTCGCTGCCATAGTTCCCCGTCATCCTTACCGGCGCGATTTGGCGTGCCCTTTCGTTGAGGTATAAATCGGGAGAGTATCCCAGGCCGACACATCCGTCCGACAGATAGACGGTTCGCTCTGCATAATGGGAAAAACGAGACAGAAACTCATTCCCGACCGGGATCACCTGGTGAATCTGCTGACAGGCAGTTGCGACTTGCTGGGCCACCACGACGTCGCGACACTGGCGCCTTCCTCCTCCATCCCCGAACGTGTAACAGGGAAGCGACCGAGGGGAAGGCTTCAGCCAGGCCATGATCATCCGGCTGTCCAGGCCACCCGTCAGCGACATCCCCACTCCTTCCGGACCGTCAAAATAGCGAGGCAAATTTTGCGAAAAAACCGTGCGCAGCTCCTGGTAGTAGGCTTCCTCCCCCAGGCGGGGTTGACTCTCCCACTCGCCAGGGTCGAAATACGACGTCTTTTGCTCGAGAGCGCCGTGCTGAAAAACCCAGGCCGAGGCCGGCGGCAGAACCCGAATGCCTTCGAAGAGGGTCCGGTTCTCTAGGACACAACCGCAAGCCACGAACTCGCCTAGTCCTTGAGGATCGGCCCGCCGGAGTTCGGGACGCACCGCCAGGATGGCCTTGGCTTCGGCGGAGAAATAAAAAGATTCTTTCGACTCGTGCCAGTAGATGCGATGCATCCCGAAGCGATCGTTGAACAGCATCACCCTTGCCCGTGCCCGATCCGCCACCATGCCCTGGAACCTTCCATTCAATCCAGCCGGAAACGAAGGATCCTCCTCGTAAAGGTGGACGAGGTAGGACGGTCTTTCCTCGTTTAGCTCATGGCCCCGTTGTTTGAGGTGGCGGCGGACCCCGGGCTCGGGGAACTCTTCCCCGGAAAAAACCAGCACAACATCTCCCCGTTCGTTCCGCAGCGGCATTCGATCGGAGAAGGAATTCTTCCGCGCCACCCATCCTAGGTAAAGTCCCAAGGACGCATCGACCCAGGTTCCCGTCACATAGAACGACTCGTGGCGGAGCGTCCCGAGCATCCGCAGGAGCTCCGCTTCAGCCTGTTCGCGTGGCATCTTTGTGATCAGACCAACGATCCCCGGCATGCCCTTTTCTCCTAAGAACCCTCGGTCACGGATTGGAGCTTGCGGCTGATCCAGCCGTTGCGGAGTTCGCGGTAGCGAATCAGTAAGGACTCAGGAATGTGGTCCGACAACCTCTTGTGCAAACCCAAGCGGTAGGCGACCCAACCGGTGGCAGTCAGAGGCACGTAATAGCGCGGCAAATTGACCCGCTCGAAGCCATTGTTTTCCTTGAAGTCGCTCAGGCTGTCCTTTTGTTTCTTGCCATAGGAAAAGCTCTGGTAAGCCAGATATCGAATGCCCCGCTCGGCGCAGGATCGGACGGCTTGCGCGATGAGAGCATTGGTCGGAGCCTTGTCCTTGTGCCGCACCATCGAGACAATATTCATGATGTTCGCCTGCGCGTAGGTTTCGTCGCACGTCATTTTAGCGAAGCCGATCAAGGTGTCGCCGAGAAATGCTCCCACGAAGATACTGGTGTCGGGAAACGTCGCCAGCTCGTTGCGGATGGCTTCGATGTCCCTGCCGTAGTGGAAAAACGGCTTGCCCTGGCGAAAAGGGCACTCATTGTATACTTGCCAGATCCCTTGCACCAGGACGTCATCGAAAGGTATTTCGCGAAGGGTTACTCCCCTCTTCTCCGCTTGCCGGGCACGATTTCGAGCCAGGGAGCGGATTTGGTGCTTCCACCAATGGTCGAAGGTGGAGACGGGAAGGACAGCCAGGTTGTCCCACTCCATGGGGTAACTAAATTTGGGCGTGGTTTCCGGCATGATCTGCATGGAGGTGAACAGATCCACCCGGGTTCCTGACTTCCGTAGGCCCTCGAGCACTGGCTCGGGATCCTTCATCGACTCGTAGGTATCCTCGTCGAGACGGGCGATCCGGATGAGCCTTCCGCGCATCACGATGTCCTTGCCGCCAACCTTCATCACTGTTTCCTTCTCCCGGCTCCGGCTCGCGGGAGCAGGCGCGAGCTGATCCCACCGCCGGCGCCGAACCGGAGTTGCTTTGTGGAAATCCACAGGACCGAAGCAACCAGTGTGATCATAGCTGGTGAACAACCGCGCAAGAACAGCCTACTTCTCCGGTAGGGCGACCTGCTGGCTCATGGCCTCTGGCGCTCCAACCTTGGGCCGTTGCGCGTCGAGTTGCACGAAGATCGCATCCATGATTCTGGCGGTCAGAAGAATTTCCCGGTACGGGATCGGTTCCTGGGTGCCTTCCGAGATCGACCGGTAGAACGATTCAATCAGGCATTTCATGCCCGATGCCATATGGAAATCATTTTTCAGGAAAGCCCGTGCATTCTCGACCACGTTTCCGAGATGCTGTTTGGCAAACAGAAGCGGGGGAGCGAACTTTTCGACGTAGCTTTTGAAACGAGTCCCGGGAAGTTCAAGGAGCGTGTCCTGATCCGGGTCGAGGATGAGCCCATTGGCTGCGCCGTAGATACGAAACTCGTGAAGCGGGGGGCGCATCTGCGAGGAAAATGTGAAATACGCGGTGATGCGCCCCGGGTCGCAAATGATAACCCGGAGTTCATCGATGATTTCAGTCTCGCCCAGGCTTTTGAGCAGCGGACTGGTAAACCCGTACGCCAGCACTTCCGCCGTTTCACCCGGCAGCATCTCCGCGATGCGGGCGATGCCATGACTGATGACGTTCTGCAGCAGCTTTCCGGGCAGCTTGCGGACCCAATGTTTCGGGTCGCCGAGGAGCGCGGTCGCATACCCCGCCCTACCCAGTTCGTAGCAATAATAGCTCTCCATGTGCACCGGGCCGGCGCCGAGAAACCCGCTACGGATCAGAGTCCGCATGCGTCGGGCTGCCGGGCCAAATTGAGCATCGTGCCCGGCGGTGATCTTCAGCCCTCGCTCCTGAGCGAGTGCAATCAGTTTCTGGGCTTCTCCCGCGGTCAGGCTGAACGGCTTTTCCACGTAGACGTGGCATCCCCAATCCAGGCAAAGCTTCGCCAAATCGAAGTGGCTCGAGGGTGGCGTGGTGATGTGAACAACATCCGGCCGGGCTGCGCTCAGGAGCTCGGTAAGGTCGCTAAAATACCGTTTGACCGGGAACCTCTCCCAGAGTTGCCGTGCCATGAGCGGCTCACTGTCGCAGACCCCAACGATTTCACATTCCTGAATCCGCTGCATCACCGACGCGTGCGAATCCGCGATCTTGCCACATCCCACGATGCCGACCCTAAGCATGTCGTTATCCCTTGCGGCAGCCTTCAAAATAGAGCTTCAACCCATCCGCCATAGGCACTTTGGGTCTCCAGCCGACTCGCGTCTTCAGTTTTTCGTTGCTGTAACGCGTCTTTTTCCAGAACGCGTGCCATCTGCGCCGGTTGAAGACCGGGGGCAGCTGTCCTTCGGACCAGGTCGAATAGCGCTCCCACAAACAACTGAGCACGTAGCTGAGAAGGTGGGGCACCGTGATGGACCTGAAGTGCCTGACGTTGCGCTTGTACTCGCGCAAGAACTGTCGGCTCGAAGGAAGATCGTCGTCGACGATATTGAATACATGGCCTTCGGTCCCTGGCTTCAACCCGGCCAGCACAATGGCCTCGGCACAGTTGTCCACGTAGGTGAGCGGGATTGGATTGGAGCCGCCAAGGTGCAGAAAGATGCCGAAGGTGTCAACCCCGACGCGGCTGGGAATGCCCGGCTTATCGGGACCGTAAACATACCCCGGCCGGATGATGACGTAGGGGATGCCAAATTCTTTGCCGTACTCGGTGACGATTTCGTCCTGTTTGACCTTGGCGTAGCAGTAAGCATCCGCGCGTAGCTCGGGGCGCGCTTCGACCGGGCAGAACTCGTCCAAGAGTCTCCACCGACGCTTCTCGCTATTGGAATAGACCGCGAACGAACTGATATTGACAAACCGCTTCAGGATTTGGTGTCGTAAGCTTGCTTCGAGAAGATTACGGGTGGTGATCACCGAGTTCATGAACGCATCGGGGAAGGATTTATCACTTCCGCCGGCCGCCAAGTGAAAGATGACCGCCGCCTCCCGCGTCGCGGTTACACAATCTTCCCACGATAACAGGTTGCCCTTCACCATGCGAAGGCACACGCCGAAGCGGTGGGCCAGGGCTTCGAGCTTGGTCATCTCACTCGAAGGCCGGACGAAGCAGACGAGCTTACGAAAACCACGCTCCAGAAGCGACTCTACAACTCTGGACCCGATGAAGCCGGTGGCCCCGGTGATCAGAATCGGATCGTCCGGTCCGACAATCAAAGGGTCGTGCTCGGAGCGTTCCATATCGCGGCTAGTCGGTGACATAGGGTTCTTTGACGGGGTTGATTTTCATCAAGGCAAGGAGCCTCCCGATGTGGTCGCAGAGTTTGATCAGCAGGGCCATAAACCTGTGATGCGCCCACAGCAAGGTAAAGGGCAAAGCAGCCAGATACGCGGGAATGGCGATGAGCGATTTTAGGATGTCGCGGGCTCCGAAGGTTGGGTGGAGCACCGTGGTCGCACCTTGGAGCAGAGCTCTTCGCAGCATGAAGCTACGTTTCCATCGCACGGGAGGAACAACTTCATACACCACCGCTTCGTTCGACCAGACAAAGACGGCCTTGGCTTGGATCATTCTGCGGAAAAAGTCCTGGTCCTCACCTGTCCGAAACTCCGGTCGGAAGGGCTGGCTGCCGGCGGAGATGATCCGCCGCTTGAACAGCAAGTTGTTCGTCCGCCCCATGCTCCAGTCGAGCACGGTACCGGTCGTGTACGTCGCTCGCTGGTAGAAGTTTCCCTTCAAAACCCACGCCGGCGGCTTTTCATCGAAGTGGCGCATGACGGGTCCAATGGCTCCATCGGCCTGATAGCGCTCGCAGGCCTGGAACAAGGTTAGAAGCCAACGCGGGATCGGAAACTCGTCGTCATCGATGAAGGCAATGAAATCTCCACTTGCGTTCTCCATGGCCTTGTTGCGGGTGAGCGCGATATTCTGTTGCGGTTCAACGCAGTAGGTGATCGCAATCCTCGACCGGGACGCGAAGTCCTCTACCACAGCCTCGGCGGAACGCAAATGATCGTTGTCGGCAACCACGATCGAATAACTGAACCGTCCGTCGGTTTCCTGGCGAGACAGTTCCTCCAACAAGCGCAGGAGAAGCTGGGGGCGTTTGTACGTACAAACGCAAACGCTCACATGACAGGTGTTGGGAATCATCGCTTCTTGTGGAAAGTGTGGAACCAAACGGAAGGAATGTGTTCTGAAAGGTTGCCGGGCGGTCAAGAACGCAGGATGACTACCGTTTCAGGACTCCTCTCAATCGTTGCATCTGACCCTTGCGCCGTATGTGCATCAGATCCTCGGGAATGGCTCGGTCGGCGCGGCGCAGCATGGCCCAAAAATATCCCACCAGACTCAAAACCCCGCCCACGATGTAAGGCTTGTTCTTCATCAGATAGAGGCCTCGCAAGCATTCCCAGGCAGGGTGGCTCCCGAGAATATAGTCCTTCTGCCCGTCGTGTAGGGATCGGCGGCAGGCCCCACCGCTATGGGCGCTGCCTACGGTTCGATGATGCACGAACATCTTCTCGGTGAATGTCCTGGTTTGCCAACCCCCGGCTTGCGCGCTAAAGACCGCGATCACATCGATGCCTCCGTGCCGTAGGGGTCGATACCCGCCAATGGCTTCAAAACACTCCCGTCGAAACAATTGACAGGCGCCGGAGACGTCCTCGATGCTGGTGAAGCGGTAGGGATAGGTCACGTCTCCTTCCCGATAGGCGGTGCCGCACACGCCCAAGCGGGGATTCTCGGCAAACCGGCGCAGGACAAAATCAAAAAAGTCCTCGTCCTCAAACGTGACGTCGGCGTCCAGATTGCCGATGACCGCGAAGTGCAGATGTTTCACCCTTTCGTAACCCGCGTTGAAGGCTTCGACCTTGCCAGCAAAATGTCGTTCCTTGCGTTCCGGTTTTCTCACCAGTTCGATCCAATCGTGCTCGCGAGCGTACCGGCGCACCAATTCGTCGGTGCCGTCCGTCGAACCGTCGCTGACGATGATCCACTTTTCCGGCCGGAGAGTCTGGCGCACCATCGACTGGATGATCGAGTCAATGAACTTGGCCTCATTGCGCGCAGGCGTGATCAGAACATAGGAGCCGATCGCCCCTGGCCTCTCCGAGCTCGATGACAACGGTGTCGACTCCTCTAAGGTCTGCATCAATCTGCGCAACTCTGTGACCGACTTCAGTCGGGGGTGGAGGTTCGTCGGTTCAGGCGCCCCGCTCGGGCGCCAACGCCGAACTCGAGGCGCTGAGAACGGACTCAATGTTATGGACGATGGCCCGAAGCGAGGGGCTATTGGCGGAGGTGGCGTGCGGCGCCGGTTTCTGCCGACGGGTCAGTTGGATCTTGGTCCTGACGTCCTCGGCCGTCTTGATGAGGACCATGCGTCCTTGCCCCTCCAGATATCGATCGACCGCTCCCGTCTTTCCGCGAAAGATGCTGTAGACTGGCACTCCCATGGATGCCGCCTCACGGTTCATGGTTCCGCCCCCGCTAATGACCAGATCGGAAGCCCAGATCAGGTCCAAGCCGTCGATGACGTGGTCCGGGATCACAGCCTTGCGGGTGCGGAACAGCTCCGGCCATTGCTCGCGCAATCGAGTTCCCTGGTGGGGTGTGCGCGGCAACAGAACGATCCGCGCCTTGGGATTCTGTGCAATCAGTTCGAAGGCGGCGTCGAGCAGTAGGTCGCTTTCCGGGTTGTGATAATGGGCTTCGGTTGCCGGAGGCCGAATCGTCACCACCAGGTCCTCGTCGCCCAATCCCAGCCGCTCGATGCTCGAAGGTTGGGGGCGAAATGCGGGAACATACACATCCTCTTTGATACCTGGATACCTTAGGATGCGGTCCTCTTTATATCCCATCCCGCGAATGGACTCATCCGGAACCACTTCGGGAGCCATCACCCAAGCATGTTTGAGGGATCCCCCCCAGCGGGCGTGCTCGTAGTCGAGAATGGTCAAGGCCGGAATCTTGAGTAGGGAAGAAAGCAGAAACAAGGATCGCGAACCGTGGGACAGAGCTAAATCGGGCTTCTCTCGCAGCACGTAGGGAGTTAGCTGGAGCACCCGGATACCCAAGCCGGCCAATTTGGCCAAGGTAAATTTCCCGTAGTGATGCCCGACACAGCGATATTGAAGCTGAAAAAGATTGGCCAGTTCGCACACCTGGAAGCAGTCGCGGGCAGTCAAGATAACCTGGTGGCCGCGCGCTTCGAGCTCATCAATAATCGGCTTGAAGAATGGCACGTGGGGGGAGTTTTCGAGGTCAATCCAGATCTTCTTGGGGCAGCGCTTGGATTGCTCCCGGGCAGGCGCCGTTGTCACTCTGGCGTTGGTCGATGCCAAGGCAGGCCCAGCCGGCGCAGCCATCACGGAGATCTCGCGTTTGTGCTTTGTAAAATTGGACATATCAGTGCCTTGAGAGTACCTCCGCATCCTCAGGGGAAGATGCTTGTCTTAGGTTCCGGCGCAGGTTTCTCTGGTTGATTAAGTTTTCGATGATCCTGGTGGACGCTTTCCCATCCCACATTTCTGGAATCGCGGCCTTGGGGTTTCGAGCCAGCTGCTGTCGAATCGCCTGACGAATACTGTCGCGGCGCGTGCCGCCAAGCACATTCGTTCCCGACGTCAGAGTTACGGGTCGCTCGGTGTTATCTCGAACCGTAACGCAAGGGACGTTCAGGCAGGTGGTTTCCTCCTGGATTCCGCCCGAGTCCGTAACCACCAGGCGTGCGTGCTTCATCAGACAGACAAAATCGAGGTATCCCTGGGGCTCGATGACGGTGATGGCGGGCGAATGGCCTTGCGGCCCGGCCGGCTCGAACTCTCGCCCCGGGAAGCGGAAATAGGTCTCGAGTTTATTCTGCTGAATCTGTTTCTGGGTACGCGGGTGAGCGGGAAAAACCGTGGGGTAGGACGCGGTAATCTCGCGGATGCCTTCGAGAATCTCCAAAAAGCTCTCCCGCCGATCAACATTGGCGGGTCGATGGAGGGTCAGCAACACGTAAGGCGTATGCGGTTTGGGGTCATCACCCTTGCCATTCTTCCTTTCGATTCCGAGCCGCTCCAAAATCCTGGATTGCGCTGCTTTGCCTTCGAAGGTGCGGAGGGAATCAATCATGGTATTCCCCACAAAGAAAACACCTTCTTTCGCGATTCCTTCCCGTTCCAGGTTTTTGAGCGCACTCTCCTCGGTCACGAACAGCAGATCGGAGAGATGGTCGGTGACCACCCGATTGCATTCCTCCGGCATACTACGATCGAAAGATCTCAGCCCGGCTTCGACATGGGCGATCAGCGGCTTGTGCCCTTCTGCGTCATAGGAGATCTTGGCGGCTACCAGGGCACAGGCCATCGTGGAATTCACGTCGCCGACGACCAGCAAAATCTCCGGTTTTTCTCGCAGCAGGACCTCCTCAAACCGCTTCATGATCTCCGCCGTCTGCGCCGCATGAGATGCGGAGCCGACGCCCAAAAAAATGTCCGGCGGCGGCAGGTTCAGATCCGAGAAAAAAGCATCCGACATCGCCGCATCATAATGCTGACCGGTGTGCACGAGGACAGGCTGGATCTTTTCCGATCCGTTGCGCAGGTTCGCGTTGCGACGAGAGATGGTATCGAGAATCGGCGCGGCCTTCATGAAATTCGGACGCGCTCCAACCACAATCATTATTTTCATGTGTGCCTATGAACGAGGAACTCGGCTCCTTTGTGCCGCGACAACCTCATCACCGGGTCGGCGGGTCACGGCTAGACCGTGCGGTCCGCAGCGGCCACTGCGGCTCTCTCCGCCTCGGTCGGTTGCGAAGCGGTCTTGCCGGTGAAGGTCTGAATCTCCTTTACCACCCGCGCCTGCTGCTCGGAGGTCAGTTGCGGGAACATCGGCAAAGAAACGATTTCCGCTGCCGCTTTTTCTGACACCCGGAAGTCTCCCAGACGATACTTCAGCGCCGTGTAGGCCTTCTGCAGGTGCAACGGAATCGGGTAGTGAATTCCGGTTCCGATGCCGGCCTTCTTCAGATGATTCATCAGCCCGTCCCGGTTTTGGGTGCGGATCACATACAGGTGATAAACCGCCCGCGACCACTGCGGTTCGAAGGGAGGAACGACGGCCTGCGGGAGCCCGGCAAGGAGGCGGTTGTATTCCGCGGCCCGTTCCCGTCGCTGACTGTTCCAGGCCGCGAGGTGCGTCAGCTTGGTGTGGAGCAGCCCGGCCTGAATGGCATCCAAACGTCCATTGTAGCCTTCTACATCATGGTAGTACTTCTTCGCCTGCCCGTGGTCTCGCAACACCTTGATGGTGTCGGCCAGGCCAGGATCGTTGGTGGTTACGGCGCCAGCCTCCCCGCAGGCCCCCAGATTCTTCCCCGGATAAAAGCTGAAGGCGGCGGCCCGTCCGATCGAACCCGCCTTCATCCAGCGGTTGTGTTTACGGGAGAAATACTCCGCGCCATGCGCCTGACAGGCGTCTTCAATCACTATGAGTCCGTACTTGTCGGCCAGGCGCAGGATGGGATCCATGTCTGCGGTTTGTCCGTAGAGGTGCACCGGAACCACCGCCGTCACCGGGCGACCGCTGCGCCGGCTGACCAGCCTTCCTGAGTTGTCCCGTCCACATTGGTTCTCCAAGAAATCCTGCAGCTTCTCCGGAGACATGTTGTACGTGCGCTCGTCAATGTCGACGAATTCCGGCAGTGCGCCCGCCTGAGAAATGGCTTCCGTGGTAGCAATGAAAGTGTGGGGTACAGTCACGACGACGTCGCCGGCTTTTACACCACAGGCCATGATGGCAAAGCGCAAAGCATCGGTGCCACTGCTGATGGCGATGGCCTGCTGGGTCCCACAAAACCCGGCAAACGCCTTCTCGAATTCCTCGACCATCGGGCCGCCGATGAACCCGGCGGTGTGCAGAGCCTGGCGGAACACACCGGTGAGTTCCTGTTCGAGTTCGACATGCGGAGTTACCAAATCTAGGAAAGGAATGCTGGTAGGAATGCTATGAGACGTACTCATTCAGTGACCTCCACGGTTTGTTTGATATAACGGAGAACCTTGGCCGGATTTCCGGCCACGATTGAGTTCGCCGGGACATCTTTGGTCACCACGCTGCCCGCTCCCACAATCGCGTTTTCCCCGATGGTAGTGTTGGCCAGGATGGTAGAACCGGAACCGACGGAGGCACCCTGCTTGATCAGGGTCCTCTCGACCTTCCAGTCGGCCTCGGTTTGCAGTGTGCCCTCGGCCGTCGTCGCCCGGGGATAACTGTCGTTGATGAAGGTTACGCCGTGCCCGATGAAGACATTGTCCTCAATGGTGACGCCCTCGCAGATGAAGGTGTGGCTTGAAATCTTGCAGCGTTTGCCCACGCTGGCGTTCTTTTGGATTTCAACGAACGCCCCGATCTTGGTTTCATCGCCCACTTCACATCCGTACAGGTTATGAACTTGGACAGCTTGACGTCCCGGCCTAGCTTGACGTCGGGTGCGATCGAGAGGTAAGGATTCATAACCGGTGAAGCCATTCCTTTTGCCAGGGTGATTACTGCGATAGGGACGTTCTACCAGGAAGGAGTCTGCCCGCGGAACCTCTGCTCAGTCTGCATCTGGACCGGTGCTCCCCGACTCGTAGGCCCAGGTGACAGAACTGTTGCAGCTACTCACCGGGGGCATGGGCGGGGCCAACTCTCCTAGTTGGAATTCGCGATGAGAGGCGGCCAGAGCCGCTTGCACATCGTTCCGGGCGACCACAAGAGAAATGTTGCAGGCCGACGCTCCGTGCGCGATGGCGATGACCTCGACATTCTGCCGTCCCAGGGCACGGAACATCCGGCCCACAATGCCCGACATGCCGCGCACTTTTGGACCGACCACAGTCACGATCGCCACCGTGGCGTCGAGCGTGATGTGCTCCACCTTTTCATGCGCCAGGTCATGGGAGAATTCGTGTCGAAGCGCCTCCAGCGTACGTTTGGCGTGGGAGGAGGAGACTACTAGACAGATATCGTTTTGCGCCGAGGACTGCGAAATCAAGAGCACGTCAGCCCGGACCGCAGCGGTGGCGGCAAAGCTGCGGCCTAAGACATCTTGTACTCCCCAGAGGCCGGGTCCGCCGATGGTGATCAAGGCGGCTTCACTGATGGCGGTGAGCGCCGTGACTCCCCCACTGTTGGTCGAGCCCGCCGGGGTAATTCTGGTGCCCAGCTTCTCGGGCGCAAATGTGTTCCGGATGCGAAGCGGGATGCCGCGTTGCATCACCGGATGAAGCGTTTTGGGGTGCAGCACCTTGGCGCCAAAGTAGGCGAGCTCGGCGGCCTCGCGATAAGAAATTTCCGCGATCAGGCAAGCGTCCGGGACCAGGCGCGGGTCCGCCGTCAGCAACCCGTCTACATCCGTCCAGATGATCACTTCGTCTGCGTCGAGCGCCGCACCCAGGATGGTGGCAGAGTAGTCGGAGCCTCCCCGGCCGAGCGTCGTGAGCACTCCCTCTTCGGTGGCGCCGATAAAGCCGGTCACGACCGGAACCACGCCTTGCTCGATGAGAGGTTGCAGGCGCGCGCTGCTCCGTTCGCGGGTCAGATCCATCCAAGGCTCCGCCCCTCCGTAGTAGGAGTCGGTCACGACCAGTTCGGTGGCCTCAAT
>DASPVV010000236.1:0-16634 GCA_035622175.1 Terriglobales bacterium
GTGGATCTCGACGGATTTGAAGTGGAAGCCATTGGGCGCAACGTGGCGCGGGTCAGCTACGCCACTAGCTTGATGAAGAAGGGCGTCCTGATCTCGACCACCGAGCACATACTTTCCGCCTTGATGGGAACCGGCATCGACAATGCCATCGTAGAGCTCGATAACCTGGAACTTCCGATCCTCGACGGAAGTTCGCAGCCTTTTGTCGATCTTATTGCGAGGGCCGGCATCCGCCGGCAACGGCAGGCGCGAATCTACCTCAAGATTCGTCGGGAGCTCCATCTGCGGGAAAGGGACAAATATATTGCCGTGTATCCCGCCCAAACCTACTCTGTGTCCTACAGCATCAACTTTCCTCACACCCTCATCGGCAGAGAGAACTTCACTTTGCATCTTGAGAATGGCGGTTACGTGCGCGAGATTGCCCCCGCCCGCACATTTGGTTTTCGCGAGGACGAGCGGGCGATGCGCAACATGGGGCTGATTCGCGGGGCTTCGCAAGAGAACTGTATTGTCCTCACCAAGAACGGAATCGAAAATCCACCTTTGCGATTCGATGACGAGTTCGTCCGCCACAAGGTTCTGGACCTGGTTGGCGACCTGGCTCTGCTAGGGAAGCAGATTCTGGGGAATGTGGTCGCGGATCGCGCCGGGCACGCTATGCACACCGCCTTGGTTTCCCGCCTGCTGCGGGATAGCAGCCTATGGGAAGAAACGACGCTCGAAGAGGAAGAGACGAATTTGACCGACGGCCGGTTCTCAGCCACCGCCCATTGCTGAGGGAGGCCGATCAGTCGGCGGGGTGGGGCGTTGCCTCGATCGAATCCTGCAAGGCATGCTGCTGCATCAGTTCTTCGAGCTGCGCACGGGCGTGCTCGGTCAAACGGGCAGCGTAATCCTGGGCTGATTTCTGACGTTCCGGTGTCAATTCTCGCACCCGGTGGGCGAGCAACTGCGCTTGTTCCTCGAGCATGCGCACCCAGCGCCGGGCGCGATCGATTTTTGCTTGGGTCGAAAGCACGCCATCTCCTCTGTGGTGACTTCTTTGCCGACTTCCTGCCGCGCAAAACAATCTGGTTCCGGGAGAGACACAAACAGACAGGTCCTTCCTAGGCCCAGTTTCTGCGCCTCGCCGCCAGATGACAAGTCGCCAAGCAGGTACTCGGAAGTCTCGCAACAATTTCCACTGGAAACTGGCGCGCAGAGACCGGAAACTGTTGGTATGCACAAGATGGCTTATCTCTCGCTTGGCTCCAACCTCGGGGATCGAGCCGGGAACCTGCACGCGGCCATTCGACAGCTGGGCAACTTGGGCGAAGTGGTTGCATGTTCCTCTTTGTATGAGACCGAACCGGTTGTGGTGACCGCGCAGCCATGGTTTTTGAACTGCGCCGTCCAACTCGATACGGAGAGAATGCCTAGGCAACTCCTGGCCGGGATTCTTGCCCTGGAGTGGCAAATGGGCCGCCGCCGCACTCAGTCGAAGGGGCCGCGCACAATCGACGTCGATATCGTCTTGTTTGGGAACTCGATTCTTACCACCGCCGACTTGGTCATCCCCCATCCGGCCATGCAGGAGAGGCGGTTTGTGCTCGAACCACTGTCGGAAATCGCGCCCGACCTACGCCATCCTACCCTCCACCAAACCATGCGGGAACTGAGGGACGCCCTGCCTCCCGGACAAGCCGTACACAAGCTCAGCCACGTCTGAACCGGGGAATTTCCGCGCCCTCAAGGCACGATCAGTCCGCTCGGGACTTCTCCCGGGCCCACGATGGCTTTCTCCGAGAATTGTTGCAGCAAGAAATCCACGAAGGAACGGGATTTGGGGCGTCCCGAGGTGCGGGTTTGTGCCATACGAAGCAAAACAACCAGCGCTTTCAGTACATCGCTATCCCGCCATCGCGCAGCGCCCAGCCGGGCTTCGTCCGCCTCGCGATACTCTTTCAGGCTGGTCTGCAATTCGGCCGCGATCAAGCGCTGACTGGCGTTCACCAGTGGAGGTTCATAGTACAGGCCCGCGTTCACCAGGGTGTCATAGGATCGTGCGAGCGCGGTCAGAGCAGCAATCAGGTCGGGATCGAAGACGTGGCGATTGGTCCGCACGCTCTTGGCCAAGGCAAGCATGAGGCCGCCGACCAGTTCCTGTTTCTCGTAGAGGAAGTGGTCGCCAATATCGATCGCCGGGAACAGGGTGCTTTGCTCCAAAGCCTCAAGCGGACGCGGCTTTTCGTACTGCCGCGCCTGCTGCAGGTAGACACATTCGCTCGGGCAATCCAGACTTACTTCGCGCTGCTCGCCGCAACAGGGAGAGCAGATCCGCTGGTGGATCGCGAGACAGAAGCGCTTCGGTTTTCGATTTTCGCAGATGGCACAACTCACCGACCCTCTCCTGCCCTCATTATCCCACGCCGACCAGAGTCGGCCCCGGGGGAACGGAGGAGGTTCGGGGAAACGGGAGCTACCGGCTGCCCGCAGCGCTGTTTCTGGGGGCAGGATCGCAAAGCAGGCCATTTTGGTGGCCTTTTCTGGTTCCCGGTTGAGAAAAAACCGCATAAAATGCGCCAAACATCAACTTTTCCACAGGAAATCTGGTATAAGATGACCGGCATCGCAGCATAAATCCCACATCAGTTTCGAGGAGGCTTCATGGCGTCTGGCATGACCAAAACACAACTTGTCCGCTCCCTGGCTGAAAAAGTCGGCACCAACAACAAGACCGCTGCCGCATTTCTCGAGAACCTGACCGAGACCGCCATCAAAGAGACCAAGAAAAATGGTGTGTTCGTGGTTCCGGGGTTGGGCCGACTGGTGAAAGCCCATCGCAAAGCCCGGATGGGACGCAATCCGCAGACCGGCGAACCGATTCAGATTAAAGCTAAGACTGTGGTGAAGTTCCGCGTGGCCAAAGCTACCAAGGATGCAATCGCGCCCAAGAAGTAACCGCGGCCCAACCGGAAGGCCGGCTCAGAGTCCGGCCTTTTGTGTTGATGGACCAACGATCGAGCTCCGGCTCCCTTGAGCGCGCCGCTGCGCCGCCGCTACTCAGCAATCCTGCCCGTCTATTTCAGTCTCCGCCCGGGGCATCGTTCGTGAGGTACTGCTCCAAAGAGCCGAGTTCCCGTGTGAGATCTTCAATCCGCCACTCGAGCAGGTTGCGAATGGAAAGCATTCCGAGCAACTTGCCGTTGTGATCGACGACCGGAAGATGCCGGAAGTGCCGTTCCACCATGGTGGCGAAGGCCTCACTCGATCCGGTCTCGACGGTCGCCAACTCGACCGGCGTGGTCATCATATCCCGGACCGGCGTTCTCTCCGGGTCCCGTCCGCTCAAAGCGAGCTTGCGAAGCACGTCGCGCTCGGTAAAGATACCGGCCACGCGCTGCTCATCATCGATCACCGCCACCGCACCCACACGCCGGTCGAGCATCGTGCGGATCGCCTCGGCCGCACTTGCCTCTAGGGAAACTGCCGCAGGGTGGGGATCGCATAATGCAAGAACGCTCATGGGCACCTCCACCGTCGGTGAGGAGCAACCCTTGCTCCCGCCGACCCAAGGCTGGACCGACTGGGATTCGGGCATTATGACCTTTAGGGACGAACTGTCAAGAGACATTTTCGATCCATACCCAATGGCGGAGCGACGGCCCCGCTCTCGCGCGGCGGCGCGCAGTCGGCGCGGTTCCCTGAGCTTAGGTGGTGATGACCGCGTCTGCCTCAATCTCCACCAACATCTCGGGAGAGATCAGGCGCGAAACTTCCACCATGGAAGTTGCCGGACGGATATCGCGGAAGAACTCCCCATGGGCCTTGGCAATCTTCTGCCAATCCGTCATGTGGAGAACAAACATTCGCGTGCGGACCACATCTGCCAGTTGCGCACCTGCTTGGTGCAGAGCCGCCTCAATATTCTTTAGCGCCTGCACCGTTTGGGCATAGGCATCGCCCACGCCCACTATTTCCCCCTCGGGGTCGGTGGCTGTCGTCCCGGCCACGTGGACCTGATGACCGACGCGCACGGCGCGCGAGTAACCTACGACTGGTTCCCAAGGTGTACCGCTCGAGATGTTCTTCCGTTCCAAAGTTCTTCTCCCTCCACGGCTGATATTGTATTCGCGCCGTAGACGATAGTGGTTTGGCAGCCAACCCGAGTAACTGCCAACAAGAACCCGGTAAAACCTTGGCGCTCGGCGTTGGCTCTAAAGTATTAGCTTCGAGGCACGAAAGCTACTTGTCTTTGCCGGAGAGCTGGGTTAAGAAATCAAGCACGGCCGGGATTTTCTCAGGCCGAGACGGGAGGGGTGGAGTCGGGAATGATTCCAGAATCGCACGCCTTGCAGCAGTTTTTCCGCGAGCTGGTTGGGCGACGCTATGCCGAACAGATCGGAATCCGCGATCCGCTAGTCGTGAACTATGTAGCTCAACTGCTGACCGAGTTTTGCGAAGGGGAACAGCTCACCAAGATCCGCAACGCGGAAGGTCGGCCTCTCACGGATTTGGGCGAGATGCTGGTCGAATCGAATCCCGTTTTCGGGCCCGCGCCGTCTTTTGACCGGGAGCGTCAGGTCCACAAACACATCGGCGACTGTGCCCTGTTTTTCACGGGAATGTATCCGGAGAGCATCAATCACCTCCGCCTTCGCCGCCAGCGGCTGGAAGATTTTGTCGATTGGATCAAAGCCGGCAAGGAGAGCTACTACATCGTTTCCAAATTTGATTGTTTTGAATACACCAAAGTGGCGCCGCTGTTCGCCAATCTCTCCACCTATTTTGAGCAGTGCGTGTCTGGGCTCAATCGGGTCAAAAATGATCTGGCGGAGATGCAGCACCCCATTGCCCGGCGCACCAGCGACCTCCTGATGTAATCGCCCGCGCTGCCGCTCTCGCCTCCCTCCCGCTTGATTCGACCGGTTCGATCCGCGCAAATCCCTCTGACCGCCTGCTTCATCCCGCGAACCTTGGGTGCGATGCTTCGATCTTTCGATAGAAGCTCAAGGTCGAACCTCCCTGCTCGAGTTTGCGGTAACGAGCCAAGGCGCCAAACACTGCCCCGGGATCAAATTTTCTCGCGTGCTCGGCGATCACGGTAGGGTTCGGGTTCAGCAACCTCGAACCGGCGATGGCGCTCAGCAGCGCTCGACACTCCGCTTGCATACGATACGGTGGATCGAGAAAGACAAAATCCGCCTGGGCAGCTCGCGCTTCGAGTTCTGCGAGAGCCCGCTCTGAATTCTTTTCGAGGACTTCGAAGCCGCTCTCCAACCCGAGCGACTGGAGATTCCGTCGAATCAGGGCTGCCCCTTGCCTGGATGATTCGACGAAGTACACCATCCCTGCGCCGCGGCTGAGGGCCTCGATTCCCACTGCTCCCGTGCCTGCATAGAGGTCGATCCACAGCGAACCCTCGAGAGCCGTCGGTTGTCCCGCCGAAAGTACATCGAACAATGTCTCCCGCAGGCGGTCGGAGGTCGGACGCAGGTCAAGGCCAGCAAGGGAGCGCAGTCGGCGGCTTCGGTATTTGCCGGCAATCACCCTCATGCCTGCACCGCCATCGCAGTTAAGCCGGGCGCCTGAGCCGCGTTCATGATCAGGGTAATGGAGCGCAGCGTAGCATTTTTGAGTCGCCGACTATAACTGGCAATCGGTCCTGATGTCTCCCAATATAAAATAACCTTCAGAGGGCACGGGGCACGAATGAGAAACTGGTCCATTCCGGCGGGACGGATCTTCGGGATCGAACTTCGCATTCACCTGACTTTCCTGTTCCTGCTGATTTTCGTGTCGCTGACCGAATCCGCGGGGCGTAACCGGGTCAGTCCCTGGCGGGTGCTGGCTCTGGTCGGAATCATTCTGGGCTGCGTCCTGCTCCACGAATTGAGTCACGCCCTGATGGGCATCCAGGCCGGGGTCCCGGCGAAGGCCATCGTTCTGCTGCCGATCGGGGGGGTCACGCTGCTCGACGAAACTCAGCAACCCATCGAACCCGGGGCGCTGACCTGGAAGCGGGATGTGCGCATTGCCCTTGCCGGTCCTCTGGTGAATCTGGTCATGGCGTTTGCCGCCAGCAGCATACTGCTCGCCGTCGCTCCCGAGATCCAGCTCTGGGCGAAACCTTACGTCCACTCCGGCAATTTGCCGCGCAGCCTGGTCTGGGCGAATCTGTGGCTGGGGCTCCTGCATCTGTTGCCTGCGTATCCCCTGGATGGAGGACGGGTGCTGCGTGCCTTGTTCAGTCGGCATATGGATCCGGTTCGGGCCACGCGCCGTGCGGTCACGATTGGGCAAGCGTTTGCTACGCTGTTCATGCTGGTTGGCATGCTGTGGAACATCTGGCTGACGATGATCGGATTCTTCCTGTTCATCGCGGCCCAGCTCGAAGAGCGATCGGCCGTGTTTCAGTCGGTCCTCGAAACCGTTCGCCTGGAAGATGTGATGCTCACCGACTTTGCGACACTGTCGCCGGCGGATACGCTCGAAGACGCACTCGAGAAGGCCGTCCACTCTTTACAAGATGATTTCCCGGTGATCCGGGGTAGTGACATGGTGGGCGTGATTTCCAAACAGAAGATCTTGCAGGCGCTGCGTGCCGAAGGCAACGGATACGTGCAGTCGGTGATGAACCGTATTTTTGAGGTAGCTCAGAAGAAGGAGTCGCTCGCCTCCGCCTTCCGCAAGCTCAGCGCGCGCAATCTAAGCATCATCCCGGTCGTCGAGGATCAGCGATTGGTCGGCATCGTCACCTTGCAGAACCTCATGCATTCGATGACGCTGCTGGCGGAAAGCCGCAAGTTGCGCAAGACCGCGCTTCATTCTTAAGCGCGAAGCAATGCGCGGCGTGGCCGGGATCGAGTCCGATCCTCAACCTCGCCCCACCACCCCGGCTGTCGCTAGAAGCGAAACACGAGCCCACCCGAGGGTTCCGCCATGTGGCCCCGAGCCCCGGTAAACAAGCTCAGCGGATTCCCCGAAGCCGCGTCCACCTTGAAATCGGGTGCGTGGTAGACAAATCCGCGGTACTGGAAGCGGAAAGAGAATCGCGAAAAACGGGGAACGGGATAATCGAAGCCGCCTCCGTAGACAAAGCCCAGTTCGGTCTGTTTGAGGGCATGAATTTCGACCTGGATATTATCCGGGACATTGTGGGGAAGCGGGGGGAAGAAGATCCAGGTGCTGCGGGGAGAAAAACCCAAGGAGGCGCCGCCCGCAAGCAAAAAGGGGGTGAATTTGCGGCGGCCTTTCGGGAAGGGAGTGAACATGTAGGCAAAGCTGTACTCGATGAGGGTGGTGGGAATGTGAAAGTCGTAGATACTTTCGTAGGTCTGAGAATTTTTCTTTCGTCCGTAACTGAACACGAAGGCATGTTGCGGAGTGAATTTGACGCGAAAGCTCGCAAAAGCTCCGAATCCGATCGTCGCGCCCTGGGTGATTCCGTTTCCACTGGATTCCTTGGTGAAAATGCTGGCAGCGTTGCCACTGACGTCGAAGGGGCGGTCTTGGGCGACGCTGATCGCGGAAGCACACCCTAGCAGCAGAAGTACGGCGGCCAGTTTCTTGAGCATCCCTTTTCTCTCTCCCCTCGAGACTGCGACTCGCCCGGTCGGGGTGTCGGGCGGGCGGTAAGCATCACCATCCCCGAACTCCACTCTTCGTCCCGATTCCGCGCTTCGCCGGTCGTCGGATCACGGTTCTGCGCCATTCGGGATTGCCTTTTCAGAATAACCGCACCGCCTTGGCAGTCTCAACCGCGGAAATCTTTCGCAGCTCGGCCACAATCGCCTCCGGGACGACCTCGTCCACGTGAACCACCGCGATGGCCTCCTTGGGCGCGTGACCCTTGTCGCTTTCTCGGCGACCGAGCGAGAAGTCGGCGATGTTGATGCGGTGGTCGCCCAAAATGGTGCCCACCTTGCCGATGACTCCGGGAACATCCCGGTTGCGAAGATAAATGAGGTCTCGCTCGAGCGGTGCTTCCACTTCGATTCCATCCACGTGCAACAAACGCGGGGCGCGCGCGTGGAGCACGCCGCCTTTGACCAGGTGTTCTTCGCGATGCGTCTGGACGCGAATCGACAGCAGGCTGCCCACGCCGGTCGCACCTTTCTCTGGGCTGGCCTCCTGAACCCGCAGGCCCCGCGCCGACGCGATCGCCGATGCATTGACCAGATTCGCTTTCTCCTCCAGAGCCTGGTTCAAGATCCCCTTGATCGCGCCATTGCGGATGAGCTCGGTCTTCCATTCCGCGATTTGCCCGCTGTAGCGCAGCGAGATCTCCTCGAGCGCCCCTTCGCTGATCTGAGCCAGAAAGGAGCCGAGTCTTTCGGCCAGCACGATATACGGCTGGAGCGCGAGATATTCATCGTGGGACACGGAGGGCACATTGACCGCATTCTGGATCACGCCATGCAGGAGATATTCCCTCACTTGCATCGCAATCTGGTAGCCCACGGCCTCCTGTGCTTCTTCCGTGGATCCGGCAATATGAGGAGTGAGAACGACCTGATCGAGCTCTTGGAGCCGAGAGTGCGCGAGCGGCTCTTCCACGAAGACATCGAGAGCGGCGGCGGCGATCCGTCCTTGTCGCAGGGCTTCGGCCAAGGCGGCTTCATCCACCAGCTCCCCCCGGGCACAATTCACCAGCCGCAGCCCCGGCTTCATCTGGCTGAGGGAGCCGGCATGAATCATGCCCGCGGTTTGCGACGTCAGTCCGACGTGCAAGGTCAAGTAATCGGCGGCGGCGTAGACTTCCTCGAGGCTAGCCATTGTGATCCCCTGCTCCTGGGCCACGGCGCCAGAGACGAACGGGTCATGCGCCACCACCACCATGGCGAAGGCGCGGGCACGACGTGCGACTTCCATTCCAATTCGCCCCAAGCCGACAATGCCTAGGGTTTTCCCGCGCAGCTCGCTGCCCTGCAAAGATTTTTTCTCCCACCGGCCAGCGTGGGTCAGCCGATTGGCCTGGCACAGATGCCGGGCCATGGCCAACATCACGGCAAACGTATGTTCCGCCACCGCCACGGCATTGGCGCCGGGCGTATTCATGACCGCGATGCCCTGGCGGGTGGCCAGCTCCAATTCTATGTTGTCGACACCCACTCCGGCCCGCCCGATGACCCGGAGTCTGCGTGCCTTGGCGAGCAGATCTGCATTCACCTGAACCGTCGAGCGCACGATGAGCGCATCCGCCGATTCCAGGTGGGCCGCCAAGGCGTCGCCGATTTGCTCCGGCGTCACGATCTCCCACTGGGGTTCGCGCAACAGATCGACGGCCGAGGATGACATCTTTTCCGCGAGCACAATCTTCATGATTTGCTCTCCTCCCCGCCTGCAAAAGCTTGCCGCGGCGCAAAACCCGACCGGGCACGACTCTTTCCCTCCCGTGGCGACGGTCGGGCTCGCGCTCAGCCATGCCTCCCTGGTCGAGCTGAGTCCTCTGTCTGGTTTCGCTCAGGGGGGAAGCTGCAGCACTTCCCCTAAAGGGCCGACGCCGTCACCTTCGATCCCTGGCGGTAGTGGGAGTAAACCTCCTGCGCGGCACGCAGGGCGACTCCGTATTGGACCGCCTTGCCCGTGACTTGGGCTAGCACCTGTTCGAGCGCCGCCAGAATCGCGATGGTGTCGAAATAGTCGTAGTAGCCAAGGTGCGCGATGCGAAACAGTTTGCCCTTCATCTCCCCCTGGCCATTGGCCACCACCGCCCCAAACCGGTCGTGGAATTCCCGGATGATGGCTCCTGATTCTATGCCGCTCGGTGGCTGAATGGCGGTGAGGGCCGCCGCCGGGCAAGTCCGGGCAAACAATCGAAGCCCCAACGCCCGCGCGCCCGCGCGCGTCATCTCGGCGGCCAGCTCGGCGTTTTCGATCAGGGCATGGCGTCCCCGGATCAAGTCACCATTTCCCATCTGGCGGACGAACTGCAATCCCGCCGCCAATCCGGCCACCAGCGAAGTTGCCGGTGTATAGGCGGATTCTCCCCGGGCCGCAGCCTTGCGCTCTTTGCGGAAGTCGAAATAATAACGGGGATTCTTGGCGACCTCCATCCGCTTCCAGGCTCGCTCACTGATGGCACAAAAGCCCAGGCCGGGCGGAATCATGAGTGCTTTTTGCGAACCCCCGATTAGTACGTCTACTCCCCAGTCGTCCACGTCGAGGTGGGTCGTGCCCAGCCCGGTAATGGCATCGACCACGAGAAGCGGGCCTTCCCCCTGTTCCCGCACGAGCTTCGCAATCGCCTGCACGTCATGGCGGGCTCCGGTCGAGCTCTCCGTTGCCTGCACGTACACCGCGCCGACCTCAGGACCAAGCTTGGGCCGCAGCTCCTCCAGCCGAAAGGTCTCGCCATAGGGCGCGCTGACAACTTCCACGCTCAATCCAAAGGCTTTGGCCAGATCCCGCCAGCGCTCGCCGAATTTCCCCGCGCTCAACACCACCACCTTGTCCCCGGCCGAGGTCAAATTCGAGACCGAACCCTCCATGATTCCCGTACCGGAACATGCCAGCACCAGCACATCCTGGCCGGTTCCGATGAAATCCTTCAGATCCTTCAGCACGCGGGAGAACAGACTACGGAAATCCGCGGTGCGATGATGCATGGCAGGGGAAGCCATGGCGGTCTGAGCGACGGGAAGGATCGGGGTCGGTCCGGGAGTAAACAGCCGCATCTTCCGCAGCATGATCGTCAGTCCTGGGGCGTGGATTCCTTGTTAGTGTACCTGAATGCCCAACCCCGGCTGGGGCATGCCGGCTTGCTCCCGGCGGGGGCGACTATAATCCTGTTTATGAGCATGCTCGAACAGATCCAGAGAGATATCACCGGCGCCATGAAGGCTCGTGACGAGCAGCGACTCTCGACGCTGCGGATGGTCAAAACCGCGCTCAAGAACCGGGAAATCGAAAAAATGGCGCCGCTCGATGACAAGGAATCGCAGCAGGTCTTGAGCACCCTGATTAAACAGCGCAAGGATTCCGTCGAGCAGTTTCTCAAGGGCGGACGCCGCGAGCTGGCCGATAAGGAAGCCGCGGAGATCCCCTTGATCGAGGCCTATCTGCCCAAAGCAGGCACCGAGGAGCAGGTGGTGGCAGGGGTGAGAGCGGTCATCGCGGAGATGAATTCGCCAACCATGAAGGATATGGGAACGGTGATGAAAAACGTCATGGCGCGGTTTGCGGCCGCGGGAGTTCGGGTGGAGGGCAAACAAGTCAGCGAAGCGGTGAAGCGGGAGCTGACACCAAGGTGATCGGGCCATCAGTCGCTCCGCCGGCGAAGCACTACTTGTTCCGCTGCAACTCCCGATAGGCTTGGCTGCGGGAGATGCCCATCGCTTTCGCCAGTTTCTTGAGCGCGGCTCTTTCGTCCAACTTGTCGTGGGCCAGAATGGCATCGAAGCGCTGGCGCAGGTCATTTCGGGTAAAGGCGGGCCGTGGGGTTGTCTTTTCTACTCTCCCCACGAGCAGCGTGATCTCCCCCTTGATGGCCTCCCGCGCGTTCAGAGCGGCCTGCAATTCCTCGGCTCTTCCACGCAGAAATTCCTCATGCAGTTTGGTTACTTCGCGGGCGATGACCACCGGGCGGTCCGGGCCCAGCACCTCTACAATGTCCGCCAAGGACTCCCGCAAGCGGTGGGGAGCTTCGTAAAAGACCTGAGTGCGCGGGGAATCGTAGATCGCCGCAAGAAGCGCCCGACGAGGGCCGGCGCGTGCCGGCAAGAATCCGCTAAAGCGGAACGAATCGGTGGGCAGGCCACTGGCAACCAGCGCAGCCAAAAATGCCGTCGCGCCGGGGATGGGAACCACCGTCAGCCGATGGCGGATGGCCAGAGTGATCAGGCGAAAACCGGGATCCGAGATGCCGGGCATGCCGGCGTCGGTCACCAAGGCAATGCGCGCTCCCTGCTCGAGTTCAGTTACTAATTCTGGGGCCCGGGTCATCTCGTTGTGGGCGTGATAGCTTGTGGTAGAGGTGCTAATTCCGTAGTGGTCGAGAAGCTTTCGCGTCTGGCGTGTGTCCTCGCAGGCAATCAAGTCGGCTTGTTGGAGCACGCGTAAGGCTCGCAAAGTGATGTCTTCCAGATTGCCGATCGGTGTTGCCACCAAGTAGAGTGCGGGCTCTAAAGTGCGTTCCGAGCTGGCGTTCCCGCTCGAAGTTTGCTGCCGGCTGGCCATCAACGCGAGTCTACCATTCCCGACCGGGCCGCATCCGGCTGGCAAATTGACGAGAATGGAGCCAGTCCCTAGAATCAAAGCACCAAATCTTACACACACATCCGGGTCTATGCCGATTTACGAGTACCAGTGCAAGCGATGCCACCATCGTTTCGAGCGAATCCAGAAGTTTGCCGATCCGCTGATCAAGAAATGCCCGCAATGCGGTGGCCCCGTCGAGCAACTACTCTCGCCTCCCGCGGTGCAGTTTAAGGGTTCCGGCTGGTACGCCACCGACTACGCCAACAAGGCTCGGGCGCCCTCCACCAAGGAAGATTCCGCTCCTCCGGCTGAGTCCGAGACCAAGGCCGAGTCGGGAGCCAAGAAGGACGAGAAAGCGAAATCCGAGCCCAAGAAAGCCGAAAAAAAATAATTCCGCTGGCTTCCCCGGGTTTGCACTCGGGCTCCGACCAGAGACCTCCTCCCTTCCGAAAACTGCTCCCAGAGGCCTCGGGCCAAGGGAGGGACTTCGCGGCCTTGAGCTGGTACACTTGCAGCGTGCCTACTCATTCCGCGTCCGGTGATCCGGGCGAATTGCTCGGCGCGCGAGCGGAGCCTACTCCTGAGCATTACTTAATCGCGCAGATCGACGGCGGCGCGCGCGGCAATCCCGGTCCGGCCGCCTACGGCGTGGTCATTCGCGATGAAAGAGGCCAGAGCATTGCGGAACTGAGCGAATATCTCGGCCGGCAAACCAATAATTTCGCCGAGTACCGAGGATTGCTCGCGGCTCTCGAGTATGCCGTCCGCCATGGTCACAAGGGACTCAAGGTGATCAGCGACTCGGAGCTGTTGGTACGCCAGATCCAGGGTAGTTATCGAGTGCACCACCCCGTCCTGCGCGATCTCCATGCGCGCGCCCGGCACTTGAGCAAACAACTCGATTGGTTCTCGATCACCCACGTTTTGCGAGGCGAGAACCAGGCAGCCGATCGCCTCGTCAATGCGGCCATGGACAAAGGACTGGGGAGGAAAACCGGCGCGCCATCCGAGGTTGGCGTCGGACGGGAATTGAACGGTATCGTCCGCAACGGCAAGGTCGAACTTCTCGAAGGCGAACTCTCGGAGGGCACGCGGGTCCAGGTGCGAGTGATAGGCTCAACGTCCTAGGGCACGCTTTCGCTTACTTCAGCGGAACGAGCGCTCTGATTCCCGCGAGCATCGACGGCCGAAAGCGAATAGAAGTAGGAGTGTCCGGACTGAACATTGGCATCCCGGAAGGCCGGCACCTTCACCAACTCTTGGTTGAGCTTGGCGGAGGTTTCGCTTCCTTGCTCCCGTCGATAGACATTGTAGCCCGCCAGATCGGCCTCGGTGCCAGGTATCCAGACCAAGTCGATGAACCGTTGCTGGCCTTCATCCGAAAATGCAGCTTGCAAACCAGAAGGTACGGACGGAGGGAAAATGTCATGGGCAAAAACCTGTTGGGAGGGAGTATCCCGGCCCTCGAACTCGCTTTCCTCCCTCCCTTGGACATGAATCAGCGCAGCCACAGTGGCCCGGTAGGAGTACGTCTTCTCCCATTCGAAGCTTTGGTCAGAAACCACATAGGACGGCAAGCCGCTAAACAGCACTTCGGCGACCAGGATGTCATGGGTTGTTCCCTCTTCCCGGCGGTATACGCGATAGACACGCCGCAACCCGGGTATGGAGGTAGATTCTGGATTTCCCGTCCAGCTCAACTGAATCCCGCCGGCTGTCACCTGGGCACGAAAGTCCGACGGAGGCGGGGGAGCAGGCGCTCCCGGAACGGCAATCTGATTGGAGAGCCCGGCGGTTCGTGCGTTCACGTTCAGTACACAAACCGCGTAACGAATCTCAGCCGCAGGATCGGGGCGCAGAACCGAAGCCGGCAGTTGATCTGCGTAGGTCTGTTCCGACTTCACGGTTTGCGCGCGGCGGTTCGATCGTTTCGACCTTGGCGGAAGTGGTGGCGGCGGCACGGTTCCCACCGGATCGGCGCAATCGCTGAGGCTTGAGTCCACGCTTCTCAAAATCCGAGTCATCCCCAGCTGCCTGACCTTCAACCGATCGGTCGTCTCCGTCGGCACCGTCCAGGCGAGAGAGACTGTGTCCCCTTTGCGCAGAGCGCGCAAATCCGCCACTGGCTGAGGCAGATCGAGCGAAGGCGGTCGGGGAGGACCGGGAACGCCGCAGGCCGTCAGCATCAAAACCGTGAAGAAGAAGTAGAGGTAGCCGGAATAGCGGACAGGATTCATCGAGCGAAGTCAGGGTACCATGCTCGAAGTGCCCGGAAGCGAGGAGCCTCATGAGTGTCCGGGCACCCCATGGAGGATTCGCGAACGTTGGTCAAGGTCTTCCTGGTGGGGAGAGGGCACCGCGCCTCGCGGTCAAAGGCAGAAAGCAAGATTCGAAAGGTGCAGCTCCAAGCCGCCGCTCCTCCGGCCCGGCGACTACAGAATATATCTCGACAGATCCTGGTCTTTGACGATGTCAGCCAGCATCTGGCGCACGTAGGGGGCATCGACTTTGATGTGTTCGCCCTTCTTGTCCGGAGCATCGAAGCTGATTTCGTCGAGAACCCGTTCCATAATGGTGTGCAAACGACGGGCGCCGATATTCTCCGTGCCCTCGTTCACCCGGAAGGCAAAGCGCGCGACTTCCTCCAGGGCCTCACGGGTGAATTCGAGCTTGACGCCTTCGGTTTCAAGCAGCGCCGTGTACTGCTTCACCAGCGATGACTTGGGCTCGGTGAGAATGCGAATGAAGTCCTCCATCGTCAACGATTGCAGCTCCACCCGGATTGGGAAGCGACCCTGAAGCTCGGGGATCAGATCGCTCGGCTTGGAAACATGGAAGGCGCCGGCCGCCACAAACAGAATGTGGTCGGTGCGGACCATGCCGTAACGCGTGTTGACGGTGGTGCCTTCGACAATCGGCAGGATGTCGCGCTGGACTCCTTCGCGGGAAACGTCCGGCCCGTGGCCGGTCTCCCGGCCCGCAATCTTGTCGATCTCATCGAGAAAGATGATGCCTGCATCTTCCACGCGATCAATCGCAGTTCGCGTCACCTGATCCATGTCAATCAGCCGCTGCTCCTCTTCCTGGATCAGGTACTCCAAGGCTTCGTTCACCTTCATCTTGCGCTTCTTGGTGCGCTGCCCGAAGATGTTGGGCAACATGTCCTTGATGTTGACATCCATCTCCTCCACGCCTTGGTTGGAGATGATCTCAAACGAGGGAAAACTCCGCTCCCGCACGTCGATTTCGACCATGCGTTCGTCGAGCTTGCCTTCGCGAAGCTGTTGGCGCAGCTTCTCGCGGGTACGCGACTGCGACTCACTGGCGGAGGTCGCTCCTTCCAGCGCGAAACCGGCCGCAGCCGGCTCGGTCGGACGGGACGGAGATGGTGGTGGCAGAAGAATGTCGAGCAACCGTTCTTCGGCATTCAGCTCGGCCTTGTCCGCGACATCTTCGAGCTTTTCTTCCCGCACCATTTCGATCGCGATCTCGACCAAGTCACGGATCATGGACTCGACGTCGCGCCCCACGTAGCCGACCTCGGTAAATTTTGAAGCTTCCACCTTCAAAAACGGCGAGTTTGCCAGTTTTGCCAAGCGTCGGGCGATCTCGGTCTTTCCCACCCCGGTGGGGCCGATCATAATGATGTTTTTGGGGATGACTTCCTCGGCGAGCTCGGGAGCCAATTTTTGCCGCCGCATGCGATTGCGCAACGCAATGGCAACGGCGCGCTTGGCGTCTTTCTGTCCGACAACGTGTTTGTCCAGCTCGGCGACAATCTCACGCGGGGTGAGCTCATCGAGCGCCAGCTGTTCTTCCTCTACGGTTCCAGGTAAATAGATGGCCATATCGAATGACGGACTGTTCCTCCTTCGCACCTTAGCCTGCAGGCTTCTCCTGCCGGCAGTGGCGAAGCATGAGAAAAAAACTCAAAGCTCTTCGATCGTTACCTTGTCATTGGTATAGATGCACATTTTGCCGGCAATCTTCATGGCCTCTTCCGCAATTTGGCGAGCCGAAAGCTGGGTGTGATCCGCCAGCGCCTGCGCCGCCGCCTGGGCGTAGGGTCCACCGCTGCCAATCGCCGCGATGCCGCCATCCGGCTCAATGACATCGCCCTGGCCACTCAGCAGAAACGTCTGTTCCTTGTCGCTCACCAGGAGCAAGGCCTCAAGGTGGCGCAAGAACTTGTCCGTGCGCCAATCTTTCGCCAACTCCACCGCGGCCCGGCTGATATTTCCATGATATTGCTCGAGTTTCGATTCGAAGCGGTTGAAAAGCGAAAACGCATCTGCGGTCGAACCCGCGAAACCTGCCAAAATCTTGTCCTGGTACAGGCGCCGAATCTTCTTAGCCGTGTGCTTAATCACGCCCTCGCCTAGCGTCACCTGCCCGTCGCCGGCCATGACAACATTGCCGTCCCTACGAACACAAAGAACCGTGGTTGAACG
>DASPVV010000237.1:0-27779 GCA_035622175.1 Terriglobales bacterium
GTCGGCTTGGTTTCCTCGCTGGCCAGATCTCCGTGCCAGACGATTTCGACCAAATGGGGCGGGACGAGATCGAAGGGCTCTTTGGCGGCGGTGTATGAAACTGCTGTTAGACACGCATCTTCTTCTCTGGGCCGCCGGGCAGCCCGACCGGTTGTCCCCTGAAGCTCGCAAATTCATTGATAATCCGGTTAATGAGCTTCTCTTCAGTGCCGCTAGTTTATGGGAAGTCGTCGTTAAGCGTGCCTTGGGTCGTAACGACTTCAAGGTGGATGCCCGGGTCCTGCGCCGGGGATTGCTGGACAACGGCTACGGCGAATTGCCGGTGGTCAGCGATCATGTGGTTGCAATCGACAGCTTACCTCCAATTCACAAAGATCCATTCGATCGCGTTCTAATATCACAGGCAACTGTAGAGGGTATTACACTTCTCACTACGGACTCTTTGGTCGCGAAGTACCCAGGCCCAATTCGGACGGTGTGAGCGCGATATCAAGAACTCGGCGGAACTCGACAAAGCCCGTGCCCTGGTTGTTGAGGATCCCGAGATCTTGAGGGGGACGCCAGTGATCCGGAACACACGCATTCCCGGCTATGACGTTGCGGCATCCCTCCAGCCGAGCAACACTGATCCGAGGCGGTCATGGCACCCGTCTTGGCGCCGTTTTCATTGACCAGCCTGCCATGTGCTTGGCCACGTCTGTGTGTTTGTGTGCTTGCCAATGTCGCTGGCAAACCTCCACGCCTCCAGGTAGGGTCTTCTGCCTGATCTAGCCGAACACCGAGCCCGGAACTTGATTGGCAAACGCTAGCCGACAAGGCAGGACTAATTCCCGAAGGCGTCGACCGTGCTCCAGTTGTATCCAGTCCCCAGCGTCGGCAGGCATTTTCGTGTGGACGATCCGGGGATGCCGAGGCCACTCGGTTTTGGAGATCCGGCACGAACGAGCCTGTCCATGAGCCTTAAGCGCGACACGGCTGATCAGTCACATGGGGCGAAAGACTCGAGGCTAAGTGGTTTGCACTCCTTTCTCGTGCATCCTCCTACTTTATACCGGTTTAGCCTGGCGCACTCCAATCGCGATTTTTCAACAATAGACCTTTTACTGCGGAAGATTCTCGAATCAGTCTGCAGCCATTCCGTCTACGTTGACTGGTCTTCGAGTCGGGCTTACGATTTGCCTCGTGGGCGAGCAGAAGGAGCGTCTTTGAAATGAAATGGGTGCTTCCCGTTATTCTCCTTTGCGTACTTGTTCCCCTCGGTCGGGCAGCGTCGAAGAAAGAGGAAAAGCTCAATCCGGCCCCAATCGCCGAACTACAGCAGCAACTAGAAAAGATTCTCAAGGACACACACACTCCGGGAATGTCGGTTGCCATCCTGCATCGTGAAGGGCCGGAGTGGGTTGCAGGGTTGGGCAAAGCGGACGTAGCTAGCAATCGTACGACCACGGCAGATACGCTGTTCCGCATCGGCTCCACATCGAAGGCCTTCGTTGCGCTTTCAGTCCTCATCCTGGCCGACCAGGGGAAGCTTTCGCTGGATGACCCCGTACGCAAACTGGCTCCGGAAGTGTGGTTTGAGAACCGCTGGGAGGCAACCGATCCAGTGCGGGTAGTTCATCTCTTGGAACACACCACCGGCTGGGATGACATGCATTTGCGCGAGTATGCCAAGGATTGGCCTGGCACGATGGGCCTGCGCGAGGCACTCGACTACGACCATCACTCGCGCATTTCCCGCTGGCGGCCCGGCACGCGCATGGCGTACTGCAACTCCGGCCCTCCGGTCGCGGCCTACATCGTGGAGAAGATCACGGGCCAGCGGTTTGAGGATTTCGTAGAGCACAACTTGTTCCGTCCGATCGGGATGAAAACCGCAACCTATTTCCAGCCCGCCCCCGACGCTGGCACAACTCTCTATTACGATGATGGCAAGACTCCTTACCCCTACTGGAATATCCTGTTTCGCCCCGCGGGATCGATCAATGCCTCCCCCAGAGACATGGCGGCGTATGTGCAGTTCTATCTCAACCGGGGCGCGGTGAACGGCAAGCAGATCGTGCCCTCGTCCGACATTGATCGCATGGAGAACCCCGCGAGCACCTGGGCGGCGAGGGATGGAATGAAAGCCGGATACGGCCTGAGCAATTATTGGAGCCTAGAAGACGGCTTCGTCTTCCACGGGCACAACGGAGGCGTGAATGGCGGGCTCACGGAAATGGCTTACATGCCCGACTACAGCGCGGGGTATTCTTACAGTATTAACAGCGGCAATGAAGATGCCTTTGACAAAGCCGGCAAGGCCATCCTGGCTTACATAATAAACAAGCTGCAGAAGCCGGCGGTGCCCGCGGCGGCATCTCTCCCGCCCAGCACCACGGAGTATGCCGGCTGGTACGAGCCGGATTCCCCGAGGGTCGAACTGACCCACTTCCTGGAACGCTTGCTTGGGATCAACTGGATCCACTTCAAGGACGGCAAGCTGGTTATGACCTCGCTGGGTGGGAACGAGACGTTTGTTCCGGTCAGCGGCAGGCAATTCCGTTACCTTCCGAAGAAGGATGCACCTGAGCCCGTCGCGACTCTCGACTTGCTGCCGCTGAACGAGGAAGGGTGGTTCGTCCAGGCTGGCACGCAGACCACGATGAAGCGCATCCCGGCGTGGTTCGCATTGGGGGAAATTGTCGTTACAGCCTTCGTGGCTCTCGCCGTCGTGTCGATTGTGGTCTATGCGCCGTTCTGGATTCTGGGCGGACTCAGCAAACGCCGCAGGCGACCGGCGGAGCGCGCCATGCGAGCCTGGCCTCTGATAGCCGTCCTCAGCCTGGCGGCCTTTGTGGGCATCTTCATTGTCTGCAGTGACGACCTGATCGAGCGGATGGGAAATCTGACGGGATGGTCCGCGGCTCTGTTCTTGTTGACCATTGTCTACGCCGTTGCCGTGGTGATGACCGCCATCTCGTCGTGGCGGGCGCCGGCGGAGTCGGTGCGCTGCGGCGTGCGGCGATTTTCGATCGTTGTGAGTGTGGCTCTCCTCATTGCCGCAGCCTACCTCGGCTACTGGGACATCATCGGCCTGCGGACCTGGGCATGAGAGATACCTAATCGTTGCGGGTATAACACGCGACTCACAACGCTAACACGTTGGATTTCACAACTGCTCAAGAGTGATATGCCGACTTTTTTCGACAAGATCGCCCAGCGTACGCTTTTGCGCAGAACCTGTTAGTTATAATTCGTCCTTGCTCAATAAACTTGTCCTTGAACATCTCCGCCAGAGACCGGTTCGCGTCCTCCTAAATGCCTTGGGTGTGGGTGTTGAGGTGATGGTGATATTGACACTGGCCGGGATCAAGCACAGAGGCTCTCTTCAGAACCCAAGTGACCTTCCAAAGTTACTTGCCGCTTGGACCGTGGCGTTGATGCTGGTGGTAGTGCTCATAGCCAGCTTCATCTTGGTGGGGATTTCTAGGTACGCGGCGGTCTTCGAGAGGACACGAGAGATCGGAATCCTTAGAGCCTTCGGTGCTTCCTCAGCGTACGTCTTCAAAATCTTATTGCAGGAGGCTCTGCTCATCGCCATTCCCGGAACCATCATTGGGATCGCACTGGCGTATGGGACCACATGGGTTATGGTGCACGAACTTTCCGACGTTACGACTCAGGTAACGGTATACATATGGTGGCCGTTTGCTGGAGCCGCTGGCTTGATGAGCACCCTACTTGGAGCCGTCCTTCCAGCCCGGAGGGCTATGAATCAGGATGTGATCGGAGCCATTGCACAAGAAGATGTTACTGAAGGATAGGGGTGCAAAACTATCCGCAATTAGCGTGTTGGCGATTTGACGTCGGGGCTGGCAAAAGCAACGACGGAGTATGCGTTACCTGACAAAGTTGATCAGCACCCTGGTTTCGACTTTAACCGGTTCTTGTTGAGGAGGTAAGGTTTGTATTTCCGTTGCATGACTGCATCTCTAGCCGGGAAAAGCAGGGGATGGCCGCTTGCACAACCCTGATACGGTAAACGTGAGCTGGTTACACAATATATCTCTTCGACGAGCCCACGCATCCTGCGCTTCCCACAGTGGGACCTATCGAGAAGAGGAAGCAAGATTCTCTAAACCTCAGCTTGCGGTGCTGTGGCTGTACTGTCGTTGACCACAGGCAGTGGAGTGTTCTTCGGCGTGCGCCTCGTAACGCGCTACTGCTCTCGCAGAACTCGTACTGGATCAACCCTGGCTGCTCGTCTCGCGGGAAGGAGCGCTGACCCTGAACACAGGAGAAGGATGAAACCTACAGCAATCGAGTAAGAGAGCGCGTCGGTTGGGGAAACTCGATACAACAACACGCGCAGGAATTGAGAACACCCAAGAGAAATCAGCATTCCAGCCACCAGACCCGGAACTACGACAGTCAGACCCTCCCGAAAGATTAACGCGAGCAGATCACGCCTTTGGGCACCAAGAGCCGAGCGAATTCCAAACTCTCGAAGCCGACGAGTTACTGAGTAGCCAAACACACCGTATATTCCGACGGCGCAGAGAACAATGGCTAAGCCGGCAAAGACCGCCATCAGACAGAGAACGAAACGTTGGCGCGCCAGCGAGGAATCGATGTAGTCGCGCAGGGGGCGCACCTGCCCGATCGCGTTCTGTGGAGAGACTTGACGCATAGCGGCAGCGATGGAAGAGGCAAGGGGCATGGAGTTGCCAGAAGCTTTGATGACTACATCCATTCGCGGTGAAACATCTAGGGAATAAATCGTTGGTTGGGGTGTGCTGTCCAGACCAAAGTCTCGGACATCTCCGACAACCCCTACAACTTCGACCGTATCCGGATGAGTCGTGACCACGCCGAGCCGCAGTTTCTGTCCCACCGCATTCTCGTGCGGAAAGAAACGCCGGGCGAAAGCTTCGTTCACCAGGTATCGCGGCTGATCATGGTCTGCATCGGTGAGGAGTCGGCCACTCTCCAGTGGAACACCTAGAACGTCGAAGTAGTTAGCGGTACACCATCGGATTTGCGCCGTCGGCAGCTGACCTGGAGCAACGCTTCTGCCAACCATTCCGAAGCGAGTGGCAAACCGAGTATGCTCCGTCAAGCCCAGAGTCATCGGGAGGGAGTTGACCGCGGCTACATCCTGAACTCCGGGGATTTTTTTTAGTTCAGGCACAACGCGGTTGCGGTACATGTCATAAGAGTTGCCCCACTGTCGGTCAAGAGGCATGGTGAGCGCCAGTACTCCTTCAGAATGGAAGCCTGGGTCAGTATCCAACGTTAGAGCGAAGCTCCGAACGAGCATGGTGGCGGCAAGCAATACGGCGAGTGATAGTGCAACCTCACAGCTCATCAGAAGCGAACTGGTCCAAGACCCGCGCGTGGAAGAGACACGTACATCGGCGGAAGTTAATGCTTGATTTAAGTCCGTGTAGGCAACCTGCCAGCAAGCCGGCGCGGCGAACAACAGTGCAACCAAGAACGATATAAACAGCCCGACCAGCAACGTGGGACCGTCGAGCGTAATCGTATCAAGACGCGGGATTCGTCCTTGTGCCATATTCTTCAGCAGTGGGAGGGCAGCGACGGCCGCAAGGATCCCGAGGGCTCCTCCGGCAAGCGATAGGAGGATCGTTTCGAGAAAGAATTGCCCGACCGCGGCTCGCTTGCTTGCGCCCAAGGCAATGCGAATGGCGACATCACGGCGACGGTTGAGCGATTGCGCCATCATAAGCAATGCGAGATTCGCACAGGCGATTAGGAGTACGAGTCCGACCCCAATCCAGACCACTATCAGCGCCGGGCGAACTTCTCCGGTTACCGCTTGCATCAACGGCATGACGAAGGCGCCGATCTTCCCATTCGTCGCTGGGTACGCAGCACTCAATCGTTGGGCAACCGTCTCGGTTTCCAACGCCGCCTGGCTTAACGAGGCGCCGGGCTTCAATCGACCGATCACTTCGAGCGGGTGATACTGCCGGTTGGTCTGCAGATCGGGCTCAATGAAGGAAGACGGTATCCAGACGTCCGCCCAGACAGGAAAGGCCTGCCTTTGGGGGACTACCCCGATGATAGTGAACGAGGCCGTATCCAGATGTAACGGATGACCGACGACGGCGGGATCGCGGGAAAACTTCCGACGCCATAAGCGCTCGCTGATTAATACGACGGACTCTTGGGCGTTCTCTTGCTGCATGCTGTACGCGCGCCCCAGAACAGGGTTGATACCGACTAGCGGAAATAGTTCGGAGGAAGCATTAGTCGCTTGCACTTCCAAAGGATCGCCTTGGCCCAGCAGCGTTGCTTTGTTCATTGCCTGGAACGTGTAGGCTGCAAAGTCAAGGGACGCGACGGACTTTTTCCAATCGAGATAGTCGGGAACAGAAACTTGCAGGTTGTGCAGTTCCGGGTGCGTCTCCCAAACCTGAACGAGAGCCTTCGGCTCGCGGAATGGTAACGGCTCGAGCAGGACGGAATGCACGACCATGTACACCGCGGCATTGGCACCGATTCCCAGTGCGATCGTCAGTAAAGCTGCTAGGGCATAGGCAGGTTTTCGCAGAATTGAGTGAACAGCACGGCGTAGCTCAGGCATGGTTATCCCCGGACTTGACTGAGCAATATCAGCGCTCGAAGAGCTTGTCAAGCAGCCGGACAATTGCGAACAAGCTCAGGCTGTCATCGCATGCGTTCATCGACCCCCTCGGATCGTGCCGAGTGACAACTTCAATGCGGACCTGCTTGTGCCAATGGGACTCAATCCCAACCCTGCCTGGAATGAGCAAGACTTTCGCCTGTTGAGGGTTCTGGGGCGCCTCAAGCCAGGCATAGCTCCACACGACATGCGCAAGGAATTCATGGATGTCGTGAGGAGCACCGCGGCACTGGAGCCAGCGCTCTGCCGCTGCCGGCGGAATGCTGATTACACTTTCGGGACAGGAGCCCTTTTTAGTACAGTCGGCAGAGTTTCTGGCGCTTCATTTCTATTTGGGTGGATAATACTTCAGTAGCTTCGCCATGGCTTTATTCAAGTTCTTCTCGTTCTTTTCCTGGTTCGAACTCGGGTCAATCGTCTTCGTCGCAGTTCCCGTCCATACCAGCTGCTTCGTAGTCGGATCATACATATCGAGGACAAGACTCCCAACCGCAATCGTTGACTGCGTAGCTTGTCCCATCCCGCCCCCGAAACCGCGACCGGTGCCCCAGGCATTCCACTGCTTTTCCTGATCGACAGCGGTCTGATAACCGACATACAGGTCGGCCTTATCGCCATCGGTCTTGGTCAGACCTTTCGCCGCCAGTTGTGCATCAACCGCCTGTTTGATTTCCGCATCTACGATCTGGTTCGGGTGTGCACCACCCTCAATGTTGATCCACTTGTAGGTGTGAAATTTGGAGAACTCTACTCCCGGCATGAAGTTGTGGTGAACCTCCTGACCTGTTGCGCCGCCACAAACCAGCAGTGCCATTGCCAAACTCATGCCGATCTTTGCCAGTCTGTACCATTTCATTTTTCGCATCGGGTTTCTCCCCTCCTAGTTGTCGCTATGGAAATACCGTTGAAACAGAATGTAATGCTTGCAATAAGCATCGGTTTGGAATTGCTCGGTACCTCCGTAGACTGGCCGATGCCGAGGGGGGAAGTGTTTTCTTGAGCGGCTACAACGTAGCGATTCCGCGGTCACCGTACCCCGTCGCACATCTTCCTACTTCTATATCCACACCGGAACTTGCCACTCTATCTCTGTACCCTCCGATGGCCAGCTCTTAACGGAGAATGTTCCACCTACGTGAACCCGTTCCTTCATGCTCAGCAGATCCGGCCTGGCAAGAGTATGCGTGGAAGCGCTGTTCAAGACCGTCCAGTGACTCTAAGTGACGCGACACTCTACAACAACTCAGGCTTTGCCCAGGATCTGCTTTGCCGTGGCTACGATATGATCCGGTTCGTAGCCAAATCTTTGCTGCAGTTCTTTTAGCGGGGCGGATGCGCCAAACGTCTTCATGCAGTTCAATCTTCCCGGCGCGGAAACGTATCGCTCCCAACCGAAACCGGATGCCTGTTCCACCGCAATGCGAGCCTTTACTTGGGGCGGTAGCACCCTGTTCTGATACTCTTGCGGCTGATGCTCGAAAACCTCCCACGAAGGCATCGACACCACGCGGCACTTGATGCCGTCCTGCGTCAGCTTCTCGTAAGCCTCGACCGCCAGGCTCACCTCGCTGCCCGATGCCAGAAAGATGATCTCCGGGTTTCCGCCGGAATTGTCTGCGAGCACGTAAGCGCCTTTCGCCACGCCCGACGCCGATGCATATTTCGTGCGGTCGAGCGTGGGCAAGGGCTGGCGCGACAGCGCCATGATCGCTGGTTCATGCCGAAGTTGCGCGATGTAGCGATAAGCTTCCACGACTTCGTTAGCGTCGCCGGGCCGGAACGTGATGAGGCCGGGAATGGCACGCAGTGACGCCAGATGCTCGACTGGCTGATGCGTGGGACCATCCTCGCCATCGCCCATGGCGTCATGCGTGAACACCATAATGGTGGGAAGTTCCATGAGCGCCGAAAGGCGAATCGCCGGACGCGCATAGTCGCTGAAGATAAAGAAGGTTGCGCCAAAGGCGCGCAGCTTCGACAGCGACAACCCGTTCACAATCGCGGCCATGGCATGCTCACGAATGCCGAAGTGCAGATTCTTTCCACCTGGCGTGTCGGCCTGGAAACTTCCCGCGCCTGGATACGTTAGCGTGGTTTTGTTCGATGGACCGAGGTCCGCGGAACCGCCCAGGAACCACGGAATGTTTTGCGCCAGCAGGTTCAGCACCTTACCCGAGGCTTCCCGCCCAGCAATGCCCTTCGCATCGGCAAGAAAGACCGGCAGATTGCGATCCCACCCCTTCGGTAGTTCGCGCCGCTGCATCAGTTCAACTTCTTCAGCCAATTCGGGATACTGGGTGCGATAGTCGGCAAATACAGCGGCCCACTGACTTTGGGCCCCAGCTCCGCGCGCGCCTATTCCAGCTTTGAAATGATCGTAGACGCCATCGGGCACTAGGAACTTCGCGTCTTCAGGCCAGCCGTAGCTGCGTTTTGTGAGGCGAATCTCTGCGTCGCCTAAAGGCTCGCCGTGTGCCTCGGGTGTGTCCTGTTTGTGCGGAGAGCCATATCCGATGTGACTGTCCAGAACCATGAATGTGGGGCGGCCTTTCGTCTTACGAGCAACCTCAAACGCGTGCTGGATGCGCTCGATGTCATTGGCATCGCCGACGCGCAGCACATTCCAGCCGTAGGCGAGGAATCGCGCTGCTACATCCTCGGTGAACGTAATGTTGGTATCGCCTTCGATAGTGATGTGATTGTTATCGTAGATCCAGCAGAGGTTGTCGATCCCAAGATGCCCCGCAAGAGAGGCCGCTTCCGAGGAAATGCCCTCCATCATGCAGCCATCCCCGCAGAGCGCGTAGATGTTGTAGTTGAAGATTTCGAAGCCGGGGCGATTGAAATGATTTGCGAGCCACTTCTCCGCAATGGCCATGCCGACGCTGGTCGCCACACCCTGCCCCAGAGGCCCGGTGGTTGTTTCGACGCCGGATACCCAGTGATATTCGGGATGCCCGGGAGCCTTGCTACCGATTTGACGGAAACGGCGAATGTCTTCGAGCGTCACCGAGGGCTGTCCGAGCCTTTCGTAGGCTGCGTTCACCGCCTGAACGCCCGTTAAATGCAAAATCGACCACAGCAGCATCGAAGCATGCCCGTTGGACAGGACGAAACGGTCGCGGTTCGGCCAAATTGGATCCTGGGGATTGAAGCGCATCACGCGATTCCACAGTGTGTAGACTACTGGCGCCAGCGCCATAGGCGTTCCCGGGTGGCCCGACTTGGCTTGCTGCACAGCATCGATAGAGAGAGTGCGAATCGTATTGATACACAGCTGATCCGTGGCGGTATCGTGTGCTGCTTTCAGAACTTGTGTGGCACTCATCGAAGTCTCTTTCTCATCTTTCAGCACTGCCAAAGATGCAACAACTCGTCGACAAGCTGCCGCTATGCCGCTGCGGCTCTAGCTTCCTGTTCGGCATTGGCAACCTTTGCCAGTCGACGCAAGTGGCGCTCTGCCGCGCTGTACTCCGCAATCACAACGTCTGCACCAAATCCCATGCGACCACCGGACCCACAGTTCGCCCGCCGATGCAGAGAATGTTCATGGGATCGTCTTCGTCACCCTGTTTAGCCGAAAAGTGGTCATGGATAAGAGCCGCACGGATGCCAGGCACTTGTTGGCGCAACCGATGCGCCAACACCGCTTCCGCAAATGGCAATCCCGCGATCCAGCTTCCCGTCCGCGACTGCGTGAGCCAGAGGAAGAACAAAATCGTGATCATCGTCGCCTTCCTGAAGTTTGTGCCGAATCGCTGACCTCGTGTCCCGCTTCCCGTAAACGTGCGACGATTTCTCCTTCGAGCGGGAATCCGCCATGATCCGTTGCATTCCTAAACGCATCGTTGCTCTTTCGAGTCTCGCGTGCGCGTATTCGCTATCCTTGAGAACCCCTTCCCTTCGAATGCAACTGTTGCTGCGCGGAGCCCGCCGCCGCTGTATCCGCGATGAGCACTGCGGTTTCCTGCTGCTCGCATCCCGCAGGTATGGACTTGTCTCCATCGCGCAACCGGCCGAGGAGCAGAGCCTTCTCCCTGCCGGTGACCAGCCAACACGCGCCGCGCACGATTGATCATCGGAAACGTCAATGTCATGCGCCGTCGCCCTAGGCAGAGGCTCGTCAGAGCGACATCCTCGTCCGTAACCCGCAATACAGGGTCGCCCGGCACTAATGACGCAGTGTGTCCGTCCGGTCCCGTACCCAGATGCACGAGATCGAGAACCGCAGGACCACCGGCGATCTGGCGAAGCATTGCCGAGTATTCCCGAGCCGCGCCGACCGGATCAGTCGATTCCACCGGCATGGCGTGCAGGTTTTCCGTGGGCAGCGGAGCGCGTTCCATCAAAATCTCACGAAGTTGCGTCAGGTTGCGCTCGGGGTCGCCCGCTGGCGCGCTGCGCTCAGCCACACGGAAAATCTGTATGCTCTTCCATGGAATGTCCTTCGTGGCAAGCGCACGCAGCATGATCCAGGGAGTGTGGCCGCCACTTACGGCTAAGGTGAACAAGCCACGCTCGCCAACAGCTGCGAAAGCTTCCGCGGCAATGAATTCGGCAGCCCGTTTCGCCACCGCGTTTGCATCCGCAAGAATCTCGACCCTCATCTCAAAACTCCACGCAGAACATCGACCACGCAGCCACCTCAGTCAGCGGCCTTCGCCGTTTCCACGGGGCCGTCCGGGACGGGGTTTTCCCAGCCTTGCACTGGATAAACCTGCTTTGCCACTTGGGCGGGGCCCCACGTGCCAGGTTCGTATGGATAAAGCGGCGTGCCGGCTTTCAACACGGGATCGACAATGCGCCACGCTTCTTCCACAAAGTCCTGCCGCGCGAACAACGTGGCGTCTCCCGCCATGGCGTCGCTCAGTACACGCTCGTATGCATCCATTTCCGAGGCCTGCGGCTCGCGATGTCCGACGATCTCGCGGAACTCTCCGCACATTTCTTCACCGGGCACCATCACGTTCAATCCCACCGCGAGACCCACGACGGGGCTGACCCGGAATCGCAGGTGATTGCGCGTGAGTTTCGAAATGTCCACCAGCACCGGCGGCTGGCGGAACGTGATCACCACTTCGGTGCACGTCACAGGTAAGGACTTCCCGGCGCGGATATAAAAACAAACACCGTTCCACCGCCAGGAATTAACCTCCAGCTTCAGCGCTGCGAATGTCTCCGTCTTTGAGTTCGCTGCCACGCCACCCTCGTTCAAGTAGCCGCGGAATTGTCCGCGTACCAGGTTCGCCGCGGACAATGGAGCTATCGCCCTCAGCACTTTGGCTTTTTCATCGCGAATGAATTCGCTGTCTCCTTGCACAGGCGGCTCCATGGCGAGATTGCAGAGCACCTGGAAAAGGTGATTCTGAATCACGTCGCGGATGGTGCCGGTCTGATCGTAGAAGGCCCCGCGACCTTGCACGCCGAAGTCTTCCGCCATCGTAATCTGAACGCTCTCCACGTAATTGCGGTTCAACTGATTTTCGATGAACGGATTGGCAAACCGGGACACCAGCATGTTGTGGACCGGGCGTTTGCCCAGGTAGTGATCGATGCGGAAAATGTCCCGCTCCGCGAAGGAACTCTGCAAGATTCTATTCAGCGCCTGTGCGGAAGGGAGATCGTTGCCAAACGGCTTTTCGACGATTACCCGCGAGCCTTTTGCGCAGCCCGATTTGACCAGTTGTTCGACGACCACCCCGAACATACTTGGAGGAATCGCCAAATAGTGCGCCGGATGTTCCGCATCGCCCAGCGCCTTTCGCAGATTCTGAAACGTCGCGGCATCCTGATAATCGCCACCCACATACTGCAGAAGCCGCGACAACTTTTCCCACGCCGCAGGATCGAGGCCACCGTGTTTTTCGAGGCTTTCTTTGGCGCGCGCCTTGAGCTGGTCGAGGGTCCAATCCGCCTTCGCGACCGCGATAACGGGGCAAATCAGGTTGCCGCGTTTCAGCATCGCCTGTAATGACGGGAAGATCTTTTTGTAAGCTAGATCGCCCGTCGCACCGAAAAGGACCAATACATCGGAATGAGTTGTGGTCATCGTGGATCCTTTCTCGCGCCTTTTAATCGGCTGCGGCGCTCGTCTCGAGGTGTCCACCGAACTGATAGCGCATCGCAGAAAGCAATTTGTCGGCAAATTCGGATTCGCCCCGCGAGCTGAACCGTTCATACAGAGCCGTCGTTAGGACATGGGCCGGAACCGCCTCGTCGACAGCTGCTTTGATCGTCCAGCGCCCCTCGCCTGAATCGGAAACGCGGCCGGCAAATTTGGAAAGCGTAGGATCATGCAACAGCGAGATGGCCGTGAGGTCGAGCAACCAGGAAGCAACGACGCTGCCGCGGCGCCATACCTCTGCGACATCCTTCAAATCGAAGTCATATTGGTAATGTTCCGGATCACGCAGGGGAGTGGTCTCTGCGTCCGCAACGTGGGTCTTCTTGCCAGCGTTTGCGGCTTTCAGGATTCCCAGGCCCTCCGCGTACGCTGCCATGATCCCGTACTCGATTCCGTTGTGCACCATTTTCACGAAATGGCCAGCACCGTTCGAGCCGCAGTGCAGATAGCCCTGCTCGGATGTGCCGCTCACTTTTTCGCGCCCTGGGGTCCGCGGAATGTCCCCCATGCCGGGCGCGAGACACGCAAAAATCGGGTCCAGATGCTTCACGATTTTCTTCTCCCCACCGATCATCATGCAGTAGCCGCGTTCGAGTCCCCACACGCCGCCACTGGTGCCCACATCGACGTAATGAATCTTCTTCGGTGCCAATTCCTTTGCCCGCCGAATATCGTCCACGTAGTAAGAATTGCCGCCGTCGATCAGAATGTCGTCCGCTTCGAGATAAGACAGAAGATCTGCGATGCTCTGGTCGGTCACCGCTGCCGGCACCATCAACCAGATCGCCCGTGGCTTCGCGACCTTTTTCACGAAATCCTCCAGGGAAGAAGTGCCCATTGCCTTCTCCTTCACCAGGTCTCCCACCGCCTTCGGTGCCCGGTCGTAGACCACGCAGTTGTGGCCGCCCTTGATAAGCCGGCGCACCATGTTCGCGCCCATTCGTCCTAACCCGATCATTCCTAGCTGCATGGCAATCTCCTTTTTGTCTTTTCCCGTGTTCAAGAAACTCGCTTTGTTACACTCAGACCCTTCAGGAAACTTTGTACGCGCGACAGCGCCGGATAATCGCGTTCGTCGAACTGTCGTGCCCCAGTTTTGGGTGTCTGGAGCTTTCAAGTTCGGAAATGATGCGCTGCGCCAGCACCTTGCCCGACTCCCCATGATCAAATGAGTCGATGCCCCAGATCGCGCCCTGCGTGAAAACCAAGTGCTCCTAGAGAGCTACCAGCTTCCCGAGGGCTTCCGGAGTCAAACGCTCCAGCCCTTGAGGGCAACCCAGGCCTTATGTTTGATCAATGGCTGCGCCGTCGCGGTTTTGGTGATCCGTGTGGCTGTTGCTGCCATCTTTGGGCTCCTTCTTCTCTGCGCTTCAGAAATGCGCTACTTCGTCTTGTTTCCCGTTTGTTTTTCCAACCATTTTCTTCCCACATGCGAAAGCCACCAATAAATGCATTGGCGTTGTCGCCAGCACGGCAATCCTTCGGCATCTTCTTAAACTTCTTTGCGTTTCCGCCACCCAGGACAACCTCGGTGGGGTGTAAGGCCTTGACGAATCGGGCAATGCCGAACGTCGCCAAGCGGTGCCACTTTTTCTTGCCGTACTTTTCCAATCCACGCACTCCGACGTAGTCCTCGTACGTCTTGTCGCGGTACGAGAGGTGTCCCAACTCCAGGGGAATGACAGGGCCGTCGGCAACTATCGCGGAGCCGAGTCCGGTTCCAAAACCGAGAAACAACATAGTTCCGCCCTTGTAGCTACCGAGGGCCTGCATCGCGGCGTCGTTCATGATCTTGACTGGGCATCCGAACGCTTTCTGGAAATCGAATCCCACCCATCCGCGGCCCAGGTTGTGCGGTTCCAGCGCTGGTTTGCCGTCGGTCACCAGGCCGGGATAGCCGATCGCCACTACGTCGTACTTCCAGCCCTTCGCCAACTCCTTCACTCCAGCCACCATTTTTGTCGGCGTCATCTTGTTGCCGGACTCAAATTCCCGGCGCTCTTTCTGACCGGTGGCAAGAATCTTCACGTGAGTCCCGCCAATATCGATCACTAGAACGTTCATGAATGTTTTTCCCTTCTCCCTTCTGGTAAGGAGTTCCTTACCCAGCGGCCATGGAGAGCACCGTTGCCTTCGAATCCATCACGCCCATCAGCTCGTTCCACGATTTCACTCAACACCATGCCGGAAGCCACGTTGAACGCGCTGGCTTCGCACACGGGACTCGGGTCGATCATGGCCGCGGACGGCGGCGACTGCGAAGCAGTCCTGGCGCAGTTTGCCAAAGGTCGGCATCAACATCGATGCGCTGGCCCTGCAACTGGCAGGACGAAGGCGCCAAAGCTTTCGCCGCTGTTGGATAAGTGGCAACGAGTTTCGGGTCATTGGCAAAATTGCCCTGCCGCGAGTGATCCGGCTTGAGGATGAGCTTGGCTTCGCGGTAGGTAATGTTATCCAACGGCACCTCATCAGCGTCCCATCGAAGCACCGTTGCACGGTTGGCTTACGCCTTTCTTCTTCTCCTTGTTTTTGTGTTTCCTGTCTTTGGCCATATCACTTACCTCAGCGATTAGCCGGGTATGAAGACAATCGCAAGTCGAAATCATGTATCTACCGCTTGCAGAAGGCCAATTCAACTGGCAAAACTGCTAGGTCGATTCGATATCTAGTATTTCTGACAGTTCCGACTTTGATCGTTTCTTTGTAGTATTCGCAACGGTTCAGGGCTGAGGGGAAGTTCCAGTTGCCAGCACGAATCGTGACAAATTCACTGACATACCTCGAAATCTATGGGGAACAGCCACCTGAGCTGGCAGACTCGTATCGCACTGTTTTTCGGTTGGCAGGCCGAGCAAATGCCGGCACGGTGAGTTGGCCCACCATACAGTGCCTTAGGCTCGGACAAGCGGGTATGAAATGGCCAGTAGTCTGAATTGAAGATGTGGATACTTATTATGAGTGAACTTCTTATGAGTGAACTTCAATCTCGTGCAGAAATGACCTCTGCAACTTTTTGCTTGAGCTCGCAGTTGCTTAGCAGTTTACCCAACTTCTCGAAGAGGCACGGTAAACCGGCACTGCTTTTTCTGGCGGCGGCGCTTTTGGGCTTTTCCGGATGTGAACAGGAAAAGCCCCCTGCAGCTCCGCCGCAGGTGGAAGTTGTCGACGTCGTGCAAAAAGATGTACCCATCACCAGAGAATGGGTGACGACGTTGACCGGGCTCATCAACGCGCAGATTCGTGCGCAGGTCTCGGGTTACCTAACCAAACAAATGTACATAAATGGCACGTACGTGAAGAAGGGCTTGCCCCTGTTCCAGTTGGACCTGCGGCCTTTCGAGGTTGCCGTGGACCAGGCGGAAGGAAATCTCGCGCAGGCGAAGGCGGATCTTGAAAAAGCCCAAGCACAACTCGGCAAGACGCAACTCGATGTAAACCGTTACACCCCCTTGGTCAAGACGGGCGCGATCAGCCAGCAAGAACTGGATGATGCGGTGCAAGCAAACCTTGCGGCGAAGGGACAGGTGGCAGCAGCGCAAGCATCGATCGACGCGTCGCAGGCGGCGCTCGCGAGTGCCAAGTTAAACCTGGGATACGCGACGGTTCTTGCACCGATCGATGGAATTGCGGGGATCTCCAATGCGCAGGTGGGTGACTTCGTGGGGCCCTCGAGTGCAAACGCCCTCACGACGATTTCCACGGTCGATCCGATACTGGCCAACGTTACCCCAAGTGAGGACGATTATCTTCGCGCCATGGCGGTGGCCCAGAAGGGCGGCCAGTCGGACAAGGAGTTTTTGAGCAAACTCGTGTGGGAGCTGGAGCTGACGGATGGGTCCACTTACCCTCAAAAAGGCCGCTTTTATGCCTTAGACCGCCAGGTAAATGTGCAAACCGGGGCCATCCTGCTTCAGATTCAATTCCCCAATCCGGGCAACCTACTTCGGCCGGGTGGTTTTGGCAACATTCGGTCGGTGGTTAGGCTTCAGAAAGGGGCTTTGTTAATCCCGCAGCGAGCGGTGACCGACGTTCAAGGCAAATATCTGGTTGCCGTTGTGGGTGTGGACAACAAGGTCGATATTCGCCCCGTGGTTGCCGGGGCCAGGTACGGGACGTTGTGGATCATTACGGACGGTTTGAAGCCAGGCGAACGAGTCGTCGCAGAAGGAACGCAAAAGGTGCAGCAAGGCGTAGCGGTCAATCCGAAGCCTTATCAAACAGAGGCCTCGGCAATTCCACCCACAGTGGCATCGAGCAGCAATTAAGCCATGTACAAATTCTTCATCGATCGACCCATTGTAGCGATCGTGATCGCAATCATCATGGTCATTGTCGGGGCTGTCGCCGTTCTCGGCCTGCCCACGGCCCAATTTCCGAACATTGCCGATCCCCAAATTCAAGTGCTGGGCACCTACGTGGGTGCGGATGCGTTGACCGTGGAGCAGTCCGTCGCTACCCCGATTGAGCAACAAATGAGCGGCGTCGACAACATGGAGTACATGTACTCCTTGAACGCGAACAACGGTCAGATGACTCTGACCGTGGACTTCGATGTTAAGACTGACGTAAGCACCGACCAGATTCTCGCGCAAATGCGTCAGGCGCAAGCCGCCTCGCAGTTGCCAACTGCGGTTAACAACTATGGGGTCACGGTGCAAAAGTCCACCATGGCCCCGATGATGCTCTTTGACCTGTACTCTCCGAACGGCACCTATGGTTCCGAGTTTCTGGCCAATTATGCCTACATCAACCTGAAGGACGGATTGACGCAGATCCCCGGCATCGCCAGCGTCAGCATCTTCGGCGCCGGGCAATACGCGATGCGCATTTGGGTGAAACCCGATCAATTGGCCAAACTGCAGGTCACGGTCCCGGACATCATCAATGCCATTCAGACACAGAACAACGTGAATCCAGCCGGGCAGGTCGGCGGGGAGCCCATTCCGAAAGGGCAGGAGTTTACCTATGCTGTCCGCGCTCAGGGCCGCTTGGTCTCCGAAGAGGACTTCGGGAACATTGTCATTCGAGCGCAGCCCGACGGCTCGATTCTTCGTCTCAAGGATGTCGCACGCATCTCCCTCGGGTCACAGCTTTACACCCAGCTGGGCCGCATGGACAGCAAGCCCGCGGCGGTTGTCGCTGTCTACCAAATGCCGGGTTCGAACGCCGTTGCTGCCGCCAAAGCCTGCATTCAGTACATGGAGGAACAGAAGAAGCGGTATCCTCCCGGACTGGACTACCTCACCGCTCTCGACACGACACTTCCGGTCACCGAAGGCATCAAGGAGATCGAGCACACTTTATTCGAGGCCCTGGTTCTAGTTATCCTCGTGGTTTTTCTTTTCCTTCAAGGCTGGCGCGCCACCCTGATCCCCCTGCTCGCTGTCCCTGTCTCTCTCATCGGCACGTTCATGGTCTTCCCTCTTCTGGGCTTTTCGGTAAACACGCTGTCACTGTTTGGTCTAGTTCTAGCTATTGGACTGGTGGTTGACGATGCCATCGTAGTGGTAGAGGCGGTCGAGCATCACATCGAACACGGCTTATCTCCTAAAAATGCAGCCTTGAAGGCGATGGAGGAAGTTGCCGCCCCGGTCATCGGCATCGCCGTAATTCTCTCTGCCGTGTTCATCCCAACTGCTTTTATTCCCGGGATCACCGGACGGTTGTATCAGCAGTTCGCGGTGACCATCGCTGTCTCGGTCATCTTTTCTGCATTTAACGCTCTTACGCTGAGTCCTGCTCTTTCTGCGCTTTTGCTGCGGCCGAAGAAGGAGGCGCGCGGCCCGCTCGGTAGATTCTTTGCTTGGTTCAATCGTGTCTTTGCCGCAGCCACGAACTGGTATGTGAAAGTTTGTACGATGTTCATCCACAAGATGAGTTTCGCCATCATTCTTTTGCTGGCTTTTGCCCTCCTAGCGGGCCTGGTGGGGACGAGATTACCGACCAGCTTCCTGCCCAACGAGGATCAAGGCTACCTGTTCGTCGTCCAACAATTGCCCGACGCCGCTTCTTTGCAGCGCGCCGGCGATTCCGGAACGATGGTGGAAGACACGCTGTTGAAGACACCTGGTATTGCTCATGTAACGAGCGTGATCGGCTATAGCATGTTGAGCGGCGTTTCGAACACCTACAGTAGCTTTTTCTGGGTCAGCTTCAAACCCTGGCACGAGCGGAAAGCCAAGTCGGAGCAGTATATAGACCTGCTCTTGGCTTTGAACCAAACCCTCGGACGCTTGCCCTCCGGGAATACCGTGGCGTTTCCTCCCCCCGCCATCCCTGGTGTCGGCGCCTCTGGCGGCGTCACTTTCATTCTCGAGGACCGTGGCGGGCGTGAGGTCGAGTTTCTGGCCGCGCAGACCAAGCGCTTCCTGGAAGCCGCCTCGAAGCGCCCGGAAATCGCGCGCATTTTCACTACCGCACTTCCTTCCGTGCCCCAGATCTTCATCGATGTCAACCGCGACCAGGTACTTAGCCAGGGAGTCGTACTAAAGGACGTTTACGCCACGATCCAGACTTTCATGGGCGGCGCTTTCGTAAACTATTTCAACCGCTTTGGACGCCAGTGGCAGGTCTACGTGCAAGCCGAAGGAGAGTATCGCACAAGGGCAGAAAACGTAGGGCAGTTTTACGTCAAGAATACAAGCGGCAACATGGTACCGCTTTCCGCCATAACCATGATCAAGCCGACGAGCGGCCCAGAATTCACGATGCGGTATGACCTTCATCGTGCTTCGCAGATCAATGCGACCGCCGCGCGGGGATTCAGTACCGACCAAGCGATGAAGGCGCTCGAGCAGGTTTACCGCGAGACCATGCCGCCGGGCATGGGTTTTGATTACCTCGGAATGTCCTTCCAAGAACAGAAGGCGCAGCAGGGTGTTTCCCCCACGGTGATTTTCGGATTGTCGGTGCTGTTCGCCTTTCTGATTCTTGCCGCGCTCTATGAGAGCTGGACGTTGCCTTTCAGCGTCCTCTTGAGTGTTCCCATTGCCGTGTTCGGAGCGTTTGCCACCTTACTGGCGCGCCGAATTATAGACCTTCTCGTCTTCAAGCAATACACAGGTCTCGGGCTTGAAAACAACGTCTATGCACAAATCGGTTTGATCATGTTGATTGGTCTCGCTGCGAAGAACGCCATCCTGATCGTCGAGTTCGCAAAGGCGGAATACGAGAAAGGCCGCTCTCTTTCCGATGCCGCGCTAGAGGGCGCGAAACTCCGTCTTCGCCCCATTTTGATGACTTCCTTCGCCTTCATCCTGGGCTGCGTTCCCCTATGGCGCGCCTCCGGCTCTGGTGCGGTTTCCCGCCAGGTGATGGGCACGGCCGTCATCGGGGGCATGACCGCAGCCAGCGCCATTGCCATTTTTATAATTCCGTCGCTGTTCTACATGATTGAACGGCTTGGAGGCGCAAAAGCGGAAGGCGTCAAGGCGCCAGAGATCAGTGCGCCGGGCTTGGCTTCCACGCGCCCCGGACAGGCCGCTTGAGCCGGGCGATGGAAACGGAGATTCTTCCGATGATGGTGACCAGCTATAAGTCCAGGGATCACTGGTTTCGGAGCGTCCTGCCGAGGATACGGGTTGTTCTTACCCTGGTTCTGTTTGCCACCCTCATTTTGTCTGGTTGCGCCGTGGGACCCAACTATCAGCGCGTCAAGGTGAATGTCCCTTCCGAATTCCGCGGCCAGGCGGGCGCAGCGCAACAAGCGTCTTACGCCGATCTCCCCTGGTGGGAAACCTTCAAAGATGAGCGGCTCCAAAACCTGATCAAGACCGCTCTCCAGAATAACTACGATCTGGCCGTCGCCGTCTCCCGGGTGGAACAGGAGCGGGAGATTGCCGCAGAAGCTAGATCACAATATTTTCCGTTTGTGAAATATACCGTGGGCGCGGGCTATAACAAGAACAATGTCCTCAGTACTTTTGAGCCTGGCCAGGGGGCCCAGGGGGTCTTTCTTGCCTTAGGCAGCGTCGCTTGGGAACCGGACATTTGGGGACGCATTCGCCGCACGAACGAAGCCGCCCGGGCGCAGTATATGGCAAGCGAGGAAGCTCGCCGCGGGGTCATGCTCACCCTGACCGGTGACGTAGCGGAAGCGTATTTCGAATTGCTGGGCTTGGAGCTTCAACTCCAGATTGCGAAGGAGACAACTGCTGCGTTCACACAAACACTCCAGCTTTTCACACAGCGCTACGAAGGTGGGGTTTCCTCGAAGCTGGCCCCTTCGAGGGCAGAAGCCGCTCTGGCAGCGGCAGCAGCGGCCATTCCGGAGTACGAGCGACAGATTGGCTTAAAGGAAGACCAGATAAGTGTACTTTTGGGAGCCAACCCGGAAGCTATTCCGCACACCGCCAAATTGCTCGATGAAGTTGTTCCGCCGGAAATTCCGGTAGGGCTGCCGTCGGCACTCCTCGAACGCCGTCCCGATGTGCTCGCCGCCGAACAGCAGGTCCACGCCGCAAGCGCCCAGATCGGCGTGGCGATTGCCAATTTTTTCCCGCAACTCGGCCTCACAGCTCTCCTCGGTCAGTTAAGTACGCCATTATCTAACATCACCTCCGGTAAGGGGAATCTGTGGAGTCTCGCGGGCAGTTTTACCGGGCCGATTTATGAGGGCGGTCTTCTGCGCGCGAAGAAGCGCCAGGCCGTCGCGTACTGGGAACAAACCAAATCGCAGTACCAGCAGGCGGCCTTAAGTGCTTTCACCGACGTTGCAAATGCACTCATCTCACGCCAGAAATTTGAAGACATTCGGACCGAACAGTTGCGTTCCGTTGCTGCCTATCAGCAAGCCGTTCAGCTCGCCCTACAACGGTACGATGAGGGCAAAGCAAGCTATTTCGAGGTGCTCGATGCACAACTGCAGTTATATCCCGAACAAAATGCTCTGGCGCAGACGGAGCTGAACCGCCGGGTAGTCCTGGTGCAGCTGTATCTGGCTCTCGGCGGTGGATGGAACTTAACGAATCCCCAGTGGGTGAACCAAACCGGGGCCCCGCTCCCGGCCTCCACGGATAGCCGGTGATCGAGATAGTCGTGATTGTTCAAAGGTGGCAAGGAGGGAACTTCGGTGGACACAATGTTTGGCAGCTTTGGCAGTCAAAAAGGCAATTCCAGTCAACGTGGCCTCTCGACAACGTGCTTGTCGTTCACCGAGATCGACGCAGTTTAGATCTCGATCGATGCGTGGTGTAGTCAACGAGGGCGTCGACGGCGTTTCGTAGCCATTGTCAAAGACGGACAAGTGCTGCTGGCGAAAGGGTACGGCGCAGGGAAGAAGGGCAAACCCGGTAAAGAGATTTGGGACTATGGAAAAGGCCAAATTTGTCATCGTAGGTAGCGGTTTCGCAGGCGTGACCTTGGCTGAACACCTCAGTCGCCTTGCCGCCCGTGACGCCGAGGTGGTCGTCATCAGCAGTGAAAACCACATGGTCTTTACTCCGATGCTTGCGGAGGTTGCCGGCCGGTCCCTTTCCGGGTTCAACGTTGTGATACCAGGCCGACAAATCGCACCCCGCGCCACGTGGTTAAGCGCCACTGTAAGCAGCGTCGATGTAAGCAAGAATGAGGTCGCCTACACCAGGCTGGACGGGAAAAGGGCGGCGCTTTCCTATGATCACCTCGTTCTCGCCTGCGGCTCCGACGTCAACCTCGACGTTGTTCCCGGCATGGCGGCCCATGCTTACACGCTCAGGACGGTGGGCGACGCAGTGGTCCTGGGCAATGAAGTCATCGCGCGTTTTGAGCAGGCAGCCGTGGAGCCGGAAGACGCCGAACGACAACGACTGCTGACAGCAGTGGTGGTCGGCGGGGGTTTCACGGGCGTGGAAGCTGCGGGTCATCTGTTCGACCTGATGCGGAACATCAAGCCTTTCTATCCGCAGTTAAGTCGCAATCACCCGCAAATGGTGCTTCTGCAACGGGGTGCACGAATTGTCCCGGAATTTCAACACGATTCCCTCTCGGAGTTTGCCCTGCGAAAACTCTGCCAAAATGGCCTCGACGTCAGACTGAACACCGAGGTGAAAGAGGTTACGGCCCGGAATGTCTGGTTGGGGACAGGAGAGCGGATCGATACGGGTCTAACCGTTTGTTCGATCGGAACGGCACCGGTCGCGCTGGTCAAGAAAATCGGCCTGCCGATGGAACGGGGCAGGTTGAAGACCGAAGCTGACATGCGGGTGAGCGGCACGACCAACGTGTGGGCGTTTGGCGACTGTGCGGCGGTTCCAAACGCCTGGAACGGACAGATCTCTCCCCCTACGGCGCAGTTTGCGTTGCGCCAGGCCAAGCAACTGGCCGCCAACCTGGTTCGAGTCCAACGCCGAGAGCCAACGAGACCGTTTCACTTTCGCCCGCAAGGACTTCTGGCTACTATCGGCCACCACAACGGGGTGGCTGAAATTTATGGGCTCAAGTTTTCCGGTCTCGTCGCTTGGTTTCTGTGGAGAAGCGTGTATCTGATGAAGATACCGACAATCAGCCGCAAGCTCAAGGTGGTCGTAGATTGGACTTGGGAGATTTTCTTCAAGCCCAATATCGTGCAGCTGCGTATAAACCAGCAGCAGCGTTTTAGGCAGGTCCACCACGCCGCGGGCGATTTTGTGTATCGCAAAGGTGAACCGGGCACTGGCTTATTTGTGGTGAAGGCTGGCACGGCTGGGCTTTACACGGATGAATCTGCACGGACTCCACTGATCATGTGGGCTAAAGGAGACCATTTCGGGGAGGGGGCTTTTGTTGAAGACGAGCACCACCCGACGTACCCAGCGTCGGTCAAGGCGGAAACGCCCCTCGACTTGTTTGTTCTCGACCGCGCGGATTTCAGCAGTCTGGCTGAGTCTCTTGGAGCGCTGCAGAGAGACCTGGAACGTTCGTTGTTCGCGCAGCAGACGTACGCACGGTTCACCGAGTTAGCGGCCAGAAATCCTGCCGTAGGGGCGCTGACAGTTGGCGATGTTATGACTCGTTCCGTCCAAACCTTACCGGTCGAGCTCTCCTTGGCTGCCACGGTGAATAAGTTTCAGGATGCGCACGCAGCCTTCCTAATCTCGGAAGGTGAAATCTTGAGGGGATATTGCAGCCGCCGGGAGCTTTTCAGCGCCCTAGCGCGAGGTCTGCCCTTTGACACGTCGATTCGTAATTTCATGAGGCAAGCGCCATATAGCGTTCGAGAGACCGACGCCGTGCTCATTGCAACCGCAGAATTTCTTCGCAGCGATATGGACATAATGCCAGTGGTTGCGGCGGATGGCAGTGGCAGACTCGTGGGCATGTTCACTCCCCTCGATGCCGCTCGTAAGGTGGCGGGAACGGCAGGCCAGGATTTGGAGTCTCGTTCTGCTGCGGCCGGCCGGCTCCCAATCGTAGCGTAGAAACAGAGTAATGTCTGCCGACCAAAGGAGGCAGGTCACCCGAACTGATTTGAGTCAAAGGGAGACTGAGGAACTCGATTTCAGTGGAAGGTGGCCGTTTTTCGTGGGTGGCACGAGCCGAGTGAATCGAGAGGTGCATGTCCGGATCCTTGAGGGGCTCGGGGTGACATTCCACAGGTATACTCGGCCACCGTGAGGTGGAATCCGAAGGGCATGAGGAGAAGCACCGGGCCGTAATCGATGGGGAACCCAAGACGTCTTCGCGGGCCGGCTTTCATCCAAATGACGATCGAGATGGGGAGCGGATGTGCTGCATCTCTTCCGTGATCTACCGTTCCCACAAAAAAGCCGCGAACCAGAGCACTTGCTCAAACGCATTTCTCGCAGCGGCAATCCGGCACCGCGGATTTAGAAGCGGTCGAGATGGCGGTTCGTTCCGTCGCGCGCCAAACTGGAGCGACCCCTTGAGCCAACGTAGGCTCAACACAAGGTGTTTGATCAAGAGTCTCGAGCAGCGGGATATGCTTTGTTCCTGTCCTTATTTGCGGGCCGGTTTTTTTCATGACTTATTGAATGCTGCCTCCGAATGAAAAACAATCAGGCCCTTGAATTGCGATTCCGGCGATTCCTGTATGCTGCGGAATTGTTCTCTGTCGTGAAATTGAAGGCAAAGCCCTCGCGATGGGTGTAGGCAGAACAGTAGAGCATCGCACCACTCAATTGATCCACTCACTTCCAACTGCTTCGTCGTTTTCTTCGTCTGAAACCGTTTCCGCCATCCCGATGGCCTCGTCAGCGGCCTCCGCGATCTCTTCGTCATCAGAGCTGGCCAGGCGTCGCAATTTGTCGAAGGCTCGCTCCCTTCGAACGCAACTGCCGTATCGACAATCCAACGGGGACGCCCAGTTGTTTCGCCGCCCACTTGCAAAAACAGCGCAGGCTCAGGGCGTATGAAGAATATCAGTTTTGTTAACGGAATCGGCCTAAATGTGCGATACGAGGAATCAGCAACTTTTCGGCATGTAGGGCGAAGGCAACGTCTGGGGGTTTTGCTAACGTGTAAAGCTTCCCGCCTTCGGTCTTGCCCAACGTAAACGTGACACCCCCGATTTTGAGCATTACCGTGTTGCGCCAACAGTCGCAGCAGGACGTCTCGCACCTTTATTGACTCGCCCCATCTTCAGTCCTTGGATTTCAGCGAATGATCGGCCACACCAGGGACGCCAGCCTCCGCGAATCGTCGGGACCTCTGGCAGCAAGGAAGCCCGGATATGGTAGCTCCTGTGACCCGGCCCCGCCGCTATCGGCGATACCGCCTAAAACCAGCCCGCTCTGCTCCTCAGATGCCCGGAGAGGCACGATCGCCATCGCCGGGGACCCGACCGATAAGCTCGGCACGAGGCCGAGAGGACCACGGGGAAAGCCAGAGCCGCAACAGCCTCTCTCGCTGAACTACACTGCGTCCTCCTATAGAAATTTGAACTGGTGAAGAAGGTGCAAGACATCGCTGTGGTATCGCCCAAAACAAAGGTGATCGTGCCAAAATGCTTCCAACCCCATTTTCCTGGGCAAGTGAGTTTCTGGTCATGGCCGATTGCATGAGATCGCGGAACATAATATGGACGGAGTTTACAAGTCCCTTAGCTGCACCGTCGATTATCCGACGGCAGTAACCTGCAGGAGTAGATCACACGTCCGAGAACAGGACTTTCTGGACCTCGCGGAGGCAAGCCCGCCTCGCCCAATGCTGATAGGCAAGGAGGATAAGTAAAAGCTATGCCACAAAAAGAAGTCAGTCAGCAAGCGCAGGAGCTGCAGTTTGCGGCGTTCGTGGAGATCATGATGTGACGAACAACAGTGATGCTAAGGCAAAGAAAGCATTTCGATCGCGATGAAGAACTCCCGCCAATCGGAATCCGCCTCCTCCGCCAAGCTGCTGCCGCACCATAGGGGCGAACACCGCTGAGTTTTGTAAACAGAAAAAGACAAAAAAAAGACAATTCCATGACAGTTCAGTTTCTTCGCTGCCTTACACTCCTTTCGCCCCCAAGGTCCGAGCAGATTTTAGGTGGGAACCCTCTAGAAACTACCAGGCAGACAGCACACAAGAAAACGGCAACTAGCTCCCTGACCCACTAACAACCCTGAAGAGCGAAAAAAAAAACGCATGTCCCATAAAGGAGGAGAATCATGCGAACAATATCACGATTGCGCTTACCTGTCGGGATTTTACTCGGCGTTGGGATCACCACCGGTATCGTCCTTTTCGGCCGTCTCGGAACGGTGCGAGCGTGGGCCGGCAGCTTCTTTAGTCCGTTTCTGCCGCTGCAGGTCTCCACAGTCCCTTCTAACGGAGACGGGAACCCTTACGGTCTCGCTTATGTTCCATTTGGTTTTCCCTCTAACGGCGCCCTTTCGACGGGCGAGCTTCTGGTCTCGAATTTCAACAACAGTAGTGCGACTGCCGGACAGGGCACCACGATCATCACCGTCAACCCAAACACTGGACAGACCGGCTTGTTTTTCCAAGGCACCTCCCCGATCGGATTTACGAATGCCCTGACTATTGCAAGAGTGGGACTCGTCTTCGCCGGGTCCCTGCCGACCTCGAGTGGTACGCCCGAGCCGGGACCGCTCGATGTGTTTGACCTTAACGGTAATCTGCTGCAGCAACTGGGCAGCAGCAATTTGGTCGACGGGCCGTGGGGAATGGCACTGAACGATGGCGGGAATACCGCTCAGCTATTCGTCGCGAATATCTTCGGTACCAACGACAACTTTGCAGGCTCCATTACGCGCTTGGACGTCTTGTTGTCGCCCTCAGGAATTACCGTGATGGACGCGATTACGGTCGCGAGCGGCTACACTTCTGCGCCGGATGTGTCGGGCACAGTCGTCGGGCCAGCGGGCCTCGCTTATGATAGCTATAACGATATTCTCTATGTGGCCTCGGAGGGGGACGACGCGATCTATAAGTTGATAGGCGCCGGACACACAACCAGTAATCTCGGCACAGGTCAGGTGATCTACAACGATCAAACTGTACTGCATGGACCCCTTGGTTTGATCTTCGCACCCAACGGCGACTTGATTACAGCTAACGCGGATCCGACCCACTTCCCGCCCAGCGCCACGGATCCGAGCGAAATTATCGAAATCACACGCAGCGGTACCTTCGTGCGAAAGTTCTCGATTGACCCCAATCCGGGCAGTGCCTTTGCTGTGGCCATCAACAACAGTTTCTTCTTCCAGCAGTTCGTCTACGTCGACGATTTCGTTTCCAACTCCACGATTTGGAACTTACCGAATGGCATAGAAAACCCGCCAATGGGTTTCTCTCGACGATATTCGAGGTGAACAATATCCAAAACGAGGTTGCAGAAAGCAAGTCGGAATCGTTGGCCTACTTCACGACCTTTGCAAACCTGCGGTTAACGGCCGATGTGGTGAGAATTCTAAGTGTTTGGGGTCGCTTACAAGAACTCGGCAGCCATTTTCCCACTTCTTTTGTCGCATTGCTTCCTTGGGGATGCTGAGGGCGACCCTGACCTTGCTTTGGCCCTGCGCGCGAAGATGTGCTGTAGCGGCGAACGGATAAGGAGCTGCACTCTTGGCGGCCTGACACATCCAG
>DASPVV010000238.1:0-10693 GCA_035622175.1 Terriglobales bacterium
TTACGGGAAGCGAGTTGCAGCATTCCATTTCTTGACACAGCCGAGATCCATGTGAAGGCCGCCTTGCGCCGCTTGTTGTCTTAGTTACATTCTGGGTTCACGTTGGGGCCGACCTCCGTTCGTCAAAAAACATTTTGAACAGGAATCGGGACCAGCCGCGAACTGGCGCCTGGAGAAGGATCTAGCCAACCAATCTACTTAGAAAAAGCAGCAAATGGCGCTAGAAACTCTGGGGCCATGAGTATTCACGTGAGCAGCGATGCCAAGTTCTTAAAGAAATATTGTCAGATTTAGAACGATTCGCCCGGATGCGTAGTTGCCAGGCAGTATCTCGATGGTGATGGGCCAAATGTCGAGATCCACGAGACGGCTCTTATCCTTGGTGGTCTCGCTGGAATAGATCAGGTGTATGGGACGCGCAAAAATGATGCAGAACCGCACAACGACAATAGCCATTTACGGTACCGGTGGAGTCGGCGGCTATTTTGGTGCCGTGCTGGCACGGGCTGGTTACTCAGTCGCTTTCGTAGCCCGCGGTGCGCACTTGGAAGCCATTCGAAAGGACGGATTGCACATTTGCAGCCCGAAGGGCGACTTCAACGTTATCCCGGCGCAAGTCACCGACACTCCAGTGGAGATAGACCCAGTCGACGCAATTATCCTTGGAGTGAAGGCATGGCAGGTGCCCGAAGCTGCACTTGCAATACGTCCGCTTCTCGCGCCCGCAACCAAGGTGTTGCCGCTCCAGAACGGAGTCGAAGCCCCGGACCAGCTACAGCAAGTTCTCGGTCGAGAGCATACTCTCGTTGGTCTCTGCCGGATCTTCAGTTCTGTTACGTCGCCCGGCCATATTCACCACACCGGAATGGAACCGGCCATTGTTCTCGGCGAGCCGGATGGATCGGTTTTATCGCCTAACGGACAGGCACTGGTGAACGCACTGCAGGCAGCCGGCGTGGTGGTCGAGACGCCGCCGGACATCCAGGCGGCCCTTTGGAAGAAATTGGTTTTCGGCGCTGCCCTCAGCGGCGTGGGCGCGTTGGCGCGAGCCACGATCGGAGAAATCCGCGAGTGTCCTCCAGCACGCCGACTGCTGCAGCAATTGATGGAAGAAGTTGTGTCTGTCGCACAGGCTCGGGGCATCCAGCTCGGAAAAGATGTCATCGCCCGGTCAATTGCCTTCGTCGAGAGCATGCCCGCTAGCGGGACGCTTTCGATGCAGCGTGACATCGCTGACGGGAAACCTTCCGAGCTTGAACAGATCATCGGTGCGATAGTCCGCTTGGGCGATCAGGGAGGAGTCCCGACTCCGACGATGGAGTGTGTTTACGCCGCTCTTCTGCCTCAGGAAATTCGTGCTCGTGAGGGCTCGCAGTAAATTCCGTTCCGATATCCTGCGATTAATCTCCAGGAAGGAACCTTATGCCTAAGGAGGAGATCAGCGATATGTCGATATGGACTTGGCTAGAGGACTTTCTCCGGGAATCGCGCTACGGACTGAGACGACTTTTTAATAATCCAGGTTTCACTGCCGTGGCGGTTATTACCATTGCCCTCGGCATCGGCGCAAACACCGCAATCTTCACACTCGTCCACGCTGTGCTGCTCAGTCCGCTGCCTGTGGCAAAACCGTCTGAGCTTTACAGTCTCGGGGATACTACAAAATGCTGCGACACGACGGATTTTGCGTCAATTGCCGACAACTTCGCGTTTTATTCTTATCCGCTTTATAAGCAGCTACGCGATCATACGCCTGAGTTTACCGAACTCGCCGCTTTTCAATCCACCACGGTGAATTTCAGCGTCCGCCGGAACGACGTTGCGCATCCCTATTCGGGAGAATTCGTCTCGGGTAATTATTTTTCGCTCTTCGGCGTGGGGGCGTCTGCGGGCCGCACATTTGCTGCAACCGACGATCAGCCAAATGCGCCACCTGTGGCGGTAATGAGTTATCGGACGTGGAAAAAGAATTTTGGGTCCGACCCGGCGGTGATCGGTGCAACGTTTACGCTCAACGGCTCACCTACCACGGTTGTGGGCATCGCAGCTCGAGATTTTTTGGGGGATAGTTTTCGTGTCGATCCGCCTGATTTCTGGGTGCCGCTTGAGGCGGAACCAACTTTAATCCACGACGATGCCCTATTAAATCAGTCTAGTGAGTACTGGCTGTATGTCGTTGGGCGCCTTCGAAATCGGGTACAACCGGGGCAGGTGCAGTCACACGTGTTGCTGGAGATTCAGGATTGGCTTACTAATCTAGTCGGAGTGTCGGAGCGTAACCGTCGAGTGATTGCGAAAATACACATGATGCTAACGCCCGCCAGCAGTGGTGTGTCCCGGCTGCGCGATAGCTATGGGGGAAGCCTGCGTCTGCTCATGGCTGTCTCCGGCGTGGTGCTGCTGATCGCTTGCGCGAATGTCGCGAACCTGCTGCTGGCGCGTGGGGCCGCGAATCGTGCACAAACCGCACTGCGCGTCGCACTCGGAGCGGAAAGGCGTTTGTTGATACGACAGGCCATAACCGAAGGCGTCCTCCTGGCATTGCTTGGCGGAGTCGCTGGAATCGGTGTTGCATTCGCAGGAGCGCGGATAATTTTGTGGCTGGCATTTCGAGGAGCGACCTTCGTACCGATTGATCCAACTCCTTCCCTGCCAATTCTGGCGTTTGCCTTCGTTCTTTCGCTAGTCACTGGTGTGATTTTCAGCACAGCGCCCGCGTGGGCTGCATTGAAGGTTGATCCTATAGAATCGCTGCGCGGCACCGGTCGCTCGACGCATGATCATTCGAGACTGGCAAGAATGCTTGTAATTGCGCAGGCTGCGCTTTCATTGGTCTTGCTCGTCAGCGCTGGCTTATTGGCAATAAGTCTTCACAACCTGCAAAATCAGCGCTTGGGGTTTCAGACTCAAGGCCGGCTAATTGTGAGAGTAAATCCCGCTTCGGCTGGTTACACACTGGAGCATCTCGAGGTCTTTTACCGGCAACTGCAAGACCGCTTGGGTCAAATGCCAGGCGTGATCAGCGTTAGTGTGGCCCTTCAGAGTCCTCTGATCGGACCGAATTTTGGTACAAATATGGTTATCGAAGGACATCCGCCGTCGTCAGATCAGGTTCAGGACGCAGCGTCCTACAACTTTGTCAGCGCGCGTTACTTCGACACGATTGGAAATCGTGTACTGCACGGCCGCCCACTCAATGAGCAGGATACACCCAATTCTCACCGTGTTGGCGTGATCAACGAAGCTTTCGCGCGCAAATTCTTTCCCGGCCAAGACCCTCTCGGCAAGCATGTGGGGCTAAACGACATTAGTCACAGCAACGATTACGAGGTTGTTGGCATCGTGGAAGATGCTAAGTTCCGCAATCTTACGTCGCCGCCTGATCCGAGACTTTTCTTACCCCTTCTGCAGTTAGTCACTTACCAGAACCCCGAGGATGCTGGATACCAGGTACGGGCAAGTTATATCGACAGCATTCAATTGCACGTTGCTGGCGCTCCTGAGAACTTCGAACCTGTCGTGCGGCGGACTCTCGCCGATATAAATCCCAACTTAGCTGTCGTCAAGTTCCTGACCCTCGAGGATCAAGTCGTTACGAGTTTGAACAGCAACCGCCTGATCGCCGAACTCACAACCCTATATGGTTTTCTCGCACTTATTCTCGCATGTATCGGACTTTATGGAATTGCAGCCTACATGGTCACCCGGCGCACGGCCGAGATTGGCATCCGGATGGCATTGGGTGCAAATCGCTTCAAGGTTGTGCGGATGGTTTTGCGGGTTGCGATGAGACCGATCATTATCGGTCTCCTGATCGGAGTACCTATGGCTCTTGTGACCGGTCGTGTCCTAGCCAACCAACTTTTTGGCGTAACCAGTTACGATCCAGTTGTGATTGGTTCCGCTACGGTGGTCCTTACCCTAAGCGCGGTCTTGGCTGCTCTTGTGCCTGCGTATCGTGCAGCATCAATTGACCCCATTTTCAGCCTAAAGGTGGAATAACGTTCCCCTGAGGCGCGGCGTGCTTCGCAAACGTTGCATGGTGTGGCTCTGTGCCGCGCTTTAGATACTTAGTTGGACATCTCTTACAACGTCAACATTGCCATTTGTGGGGGGCTGGCCCATCCTTTCCGCCAAGAGAACCGGGGAGGTTGCCCACCTTTCCGCGTTCTGCGCGGGAGGGTGGGGATTTTGACGTCTCTCGACTTTCTGAACTGACAGAGGAAGAAGGTCGCAGAAAGTCAGTTGCGATCATAGCTCGTCCAGGTAACGGACAAGATCTTCCACTGCCCATCAATTTTGCACACCTGCCAGTGCTCGATGCCTGAATTGGTGACCTTGTCGTTGACGACAAAATCGTAGTTAAATGTCACCAGCCCTAGAGGACCGTCCTGGCGAATCTCGACGTTCTGAAATTTCTCTTCGAGTTTGTCCTTCGACGTAGCGAGGAATTCCACAAATCCACCGAGTTCGCTCGGGCCAATCCCATCAAATTGAGCGTTAAGCTTGCGGGCGCTATCAATCTCTTCCTGGTTGTTGGTGTGGTGAAAGAGCACACTGGGGTTCAGCACGAGCTTCGTTATGGCGTACCCGTCCTTGTGAATAATATCCTGACGGAACACCTCCAACAGGCTGCGAATGTTCGTGAGGTCTTCGGCATTGGAGTTGAATTTGGGTTCCGAGCCCTGCGCCGACGCTTGAGAGGCCAAGCCACACATAAAGAGCGCCAAGAATACCGCGGCCGTCTTCTTTTTATTCATTATGGCATTTTACCTTCTCGGGGAGTGATTCGTAAGTTTGCTAACTAACGATTAGACTATTGCAGATGGCCGAACCATCTGTCAAGCTTTTAAGAAGGATGGAGGATTATGCCGAATGCATTCGCCACGAAAACAGAGTGCTTGAACCCGAGTACGGAGATCGCATGGATCGGTCGAAAATCTAGATACGAGTGCTACCACGACACAGGAGGCCTAAATGATCTGTCCCAGCTTTGTCGATCACCTGGTTTTCCGCGTTACTCGACTGGACAGAACTGAACACTTTTACACTGCGCTGCTCGGACACCCCTCTCAAAAAGCCGAGGACAGTCTCATGTACAGAGTAGGTGATTGTCGCTTTTTTTACGCTTTGCGATCGCCATGAGGAGGCGTACGACAAGGAAAGTATTGGCCTAAATCATTTTGCATTCGGCGTGCGCACGCTCGATGAATTGCAAAGGATCCAGGCCCAGCTAAACAGTTTGGGTATCTCGCACAGCGGAATAGGCGTGGATCGATATGGTCGGAAAGAGTTCATTTGGCTCGACGATCCCGATGGTATGCGTGTCGAGTTCTATGTGCGCCCCGAATGAGATTGACTTGGGGGCGGTTGCACGAGTGAGTTGGAAGTCAGTCTAAGCGATCCAGGTGAGGCGCTGAAGGTGGAGCCGGCATATTCAGGGAATCGGCATTCAATCGCATATGTCCCATGCGGCATCAGCTTGACAATCCGACTACTTTTCGTCATTATAGATCGTCAGTTAGCTAACTGTGATAACAATAACCACGACAGCTTCTCGGTCCAAGATCGCGCTTCCACCAATAACGCCGCGGGTAAAGCACGTTCAGGTGGCTAAGATTCCGTTCGGATACTCCGAGCTCGTCGGGGAGATTTGACGATTAATGGCTAAAGTGAAGTGTTTACCGCTTCACGGTCAACCCTGCGCTGAGGGAGAGAGTATGAACCGCTCATTGTGTTACTGCGTTGCCTGTATCGTCGCCTGCTGTGCGGCGACGACCCTGATGATTAGTTCCAGAGAAAGGGTATTAGCGAACTCCTCCGAAGCCCTCCATCTCGATGTATTTGTGGGTGATCCAGAGAGTTGGGGTGTGACTTCCACTCTGATCTACGGAAAAAACGAGGCCATCCTGGTCGACAGCCAGTTTCGGATCAGCCAGGCCCAAAAACTGGCCGACCAAATTGCCGCAAAGGGAAGGCACCTGAAAGCCATCATTATTACGCATCCCGATGAGGATCACTACTTCGGAACGGCGGTGCTCCACCAGCGTTTTCCCGATACGCCGATCTACATGACTGCCGCTGCGCTCGAACAATTCAAGAGTAAGTCAGGCGACTATTTGGCATATTTCAAGAAGAAATCACCGTCGGAAACCCCCGACAGCCTGCCTACGCCGGAAGTGCTGCCGACCACGATTCTCACGGTAGATGGTCAGACGGTAGACGTGATCAAAGACTTTCAAGGGGATGTGCTGAAGGCGACGAATAGCTTCTTTTGGATCCCCTCGCTGCGCGCCGTCATTTCCGGAGATATCGTCTTCAATGGCGTTCACGCCTATCTTGGGGATTCGACCCCTGAATCGCGCCATGCCTGGCACGATTCTTTGCATCTGATCGCCGCGTTGAATCCCAGTGTGGTCGTCGCCGGTCACAAGAAAAGCGCAAGCCTTCCAGATTCTCCCCAGACTGTAGCGGCTATGGAGAAGTACTTAGACGACTTTGAGTCGGCCAGAAAATCGGCTTCCAATGCCGACCAACTGGTCGCAGCCATGAAGCAGGTGTACCCTGGGTTTACAGGAGACGATCTTCTTGCCTTTTCAGCGAAGGCGGCTTTTCGCGCGGCACCGAAATGACGACGGCAGTGTAGATTCGTGGTGGGTTCTGAGTAGCTTGCAACCCGGCGAAACTCCAGTTTTTCGTAAAATTTCAGGTTCCGCGGGCTGAAAGTCTCCAAATAGCAGGGCACGCGGGCATAAATCTCGATTGCACTCAGGCTCGGCGACCGGGGGACCAGGCCGATCGACGGCTCTCACCTGTGCCTGAAGCGAATATCACGCGGGCCTTGCCGTTCGGGGTGGCGGGCGTCACGGAACTCTCATCCGCCAGATCAGCTATCTCGTTATGTTGCTCAACGGCTTGCTGCACCAACGCGATCGCGTCGTTTCGGTCGAGTCCATGCGTTCTTTGCACAGCTTCGCGTTCGAGCGCATCGAGAACGTCGACGTAAAGACTGGCCAACGGAACGGCGAGTACCCGAAAGAAATCGGTTTTAACTTCGCGAAATAATGCGTTTGAAAACTGAGTCATTTGGTCGCGCTCGCCAATGGGCCCGCAACGTCGTTGGGCCCCAATAAGCTAAATGCCTTAAGTCGGGATTTTAGCCCGGAACAACCCTTTGTCGATACTATGGTTGAAGCAACGGTTCTCGACAGTAGAGACAGGAAAGAAATCTTCAGGTTAACGATGCCCGGCTTTGGAACTTCTGCTGACTGGAAGCTCGGGGCTTCCGAGGAGCAGCAGCTTCGGAATTACATGACGATTCTGAATGTGAAGTGCCGGTTGCTGATCAATTTCCAGCAGCCGGGGCGAAAGCAGGGCAAAACGAAACTGGACATCCGGGAGGTCACGTTGTGAGCGCCAGTCGATCCTCCATCCTGTCCCAATGTTCTTTAAGCACCTCCTCATTGGGTAGCTGCGACGGGTGCGCTGGTGAACGCACTGGCTTTCCATTCAGTTTACCGTAGACTGTTTTCAAAAGAGACTTGGCTACAACTACTGTCCTGTTGATCGGGTGAATGCCTATCTTGCGTAGATCGAATAGGACATGCAAGTCGCTCCGAAGAAGAATCCCATTTTGTACATGGTTTGTATCGGCTCCGCCATACGGCTGAATGTGGGCCGCCTCCAGTGCATATGTGCAATCGCAATTTGAGATGGCACAGCGACCCGCGTATGCCTTCAGCAATACCTTTCTAAACTTTGGCTGCCCAAGTCGGAGATTGATCTCATGGAGTATCTTTTGTTGGCCCTCTTTCACATTCTTCGGATCGTAATCCCCATTGCGATCAGCCCTCTGAGCGTCTTCATCCAATGCTTTGTCCACACTTCGGGCATCCATCTTGAATTCGTCCACCTTCCTGATGAATCGCGCGAGATTGGACAAGAACTTCTGATCGGGGACCTTGCCTATCACAAAAAGATCCGCCGACTTGCCGTCCAGCCATTTTACTGTTTGTGTCGGTACTCCATAGAAATGGCGGAATTTCTGCTTTCCTACGCCTTTCTTACCGCCTCCCACTCGACCGTTATGCGCGAGATAGAGTGCCCCACCTGAATTTCGTAGGAACACACCAGCGCACCGTCCGTTTCTTCCGCTTTTGGGTGGATTGATCTCGCACGTCATCTTCAAGTGTTTGCGCTTTGCTGGATCTTGCGTGCCGTAAGCAAACCAGAACCGACTGGACGAGTTCGTTGTGCGATATTGAGGAAGTGCCCAAAAACCGTAGTTGTCGTGCCAGTAGACCCTGTACTCGCCGTGACCGCTCGGCCAGCCAATGTCCCTCTTGAAGGATCTCGTTCCTTTCGTCAAAACTGTACGCAGCTCGGCAAACGCTTTGTCTGAGTCATTTCTGTTTTCCACGGGGGTAAGTTTTGTCATTGGATTTGCCGGTTTTTCATCGTCACTTCGCTCAGCCGAATACGTTATCAATCTTCCGCATGATCTTTTCAGCCCACTGCACCGCAGCGGCGACCATGGATTCCGTTCTCGGGCTGGGCTTGGAATCAAAGAGATCATCCACCGTCTTGAGATGACGGGCAACAAGAATCCCCGCCACAATTGCCAGCACACGTTTCCGACCTTCGTCCATCAGGGCAATCGTAGCACTTTCGCCTTGTGTTCGCTAACGGGAAAATTGTCGGAACACTCTAAGCGCAAGAAAACAAATGCTGAAATTCGCCACGGTCCTGTGTAAAATCTCAAATATGAATGGCCTGAGGAGGCTCAGAAAGATAATAGGCTGGGCTTTAGGAATTTGGGGCGGGATAAGGATAGTTGTTGACCTTCTCGAGAGTCTTAATGCCACGCGGAAATATGTGGCCTCCGGCTATGTGCAGCTTGCCTCGGCTCCATCATCCCGGACCTTAACCGTTACAATTATCGTCGTTGGTTTAGTGCTACTGTTTTTCGAACTAGTCAAGACCCTTTTACAAAATAAGGAATCAAAACCAGACTCACTCCGAACCGAAATATCGCAACGGAAGCCACGGTTGGTGTGGTCAGCGTTTCAGTTTGTAGATGCTACCTATGATAAAGATTCTGGTATTTGGCGAGAGCAATGGAGCGAATACAAACAGAAAGGATTCGTGTTGCAGTTCGCTAACCTGCCTTTCGACGACGGTAAGGGAGTACCAGCTGCGAGCGTCCGGGCACAAATCATTTGGCGATACAAGAACGGCTCTCCAGGTCCTAGTTTTTTTCCGGCTGCCTGGATCGATGAAGAATACGGCATGGTGGATATTCCGGTGAGCTATTCAAAGAAACTCCTGATTGGCATCAAAGCTGGAATCCAAGGCAGTTACTATTGGGATGGATATTCGAATCCCCGCATAGATGCCGCCGATAGGCATCGCCTTGATGGTCAGCCCTTACCATACGATGGAACCATGTTGATAAAACTGATTGGTGCAACAGATGAGGTATGGTACGAACAACAATGGGAGTGGAAAGAAGATTTGGAACATGGCAGTCATCCTTCTATTAGACAGCTTTAGTGAGCCCTAATCTGAGGTCCGTCGGCGAGGCCTGAACTGTTGTTTTTGCTATCTTATTTTCAGTGCTCCCATTCCAACCCATGCCGCTCCAGCGCCGTCGAGAAGCATTCGACCATCCCGATTGGCTGTTTGAACTAAAATACGACGGTTTCCGCGCTCTCGCAATGATCCAGGCAGGCCGCACGCAACTGGTATCACGCAACGGCCATCCTTTCGCGTCGTTTGCGGATCTCGGGGATGCCATCATCGCCGATCTCAATGTCAAGGGCAAAACTGTGATCGATGGCGAGATCGTTTGTGTGGATCGGCGGGGCAGGCCGCAGTTCAAGAATTTGCTCTTCCACCGTAGCACGCCTTCCTTCTTCGCTTTTGATTTGTTGATGCTCAGGGGCGAGGACTGCCGTGCGGAGCGGCTCATCGACCGAAAACAGGAACTTCGGCGTCTGCTGAATCGGGTGCCAGCAAACTCCCGACTGAAATATGTCGATCACATTGGCGGTTCAGGAACTCCATTGTTTCAGCGCGTCTGCGAGCTGGACCTGGAGGGAATCGTAGCCAAGCACAAGTTCGGCCCTTATGTCACGGAGCGTGAGAGCAGCACCTGGGTCAAGATTCTGAATCGCACGTATTCCCAGAAGCAGGGGCGCGAAGAATTGTTCGAGCGTGACCGGCACAAAGAGCCGGTTCCGGGATGGCATTCTTGCGTCATAGCCTGCGCTGAATCAAAGGCGAGCTGAGGATGCAGTCGCCTCGACGGGCAAAATAACCGTAGAGTAAGCGATAGGCCAAGATTCCCGCCAGACTACTGGATCTTCGCGTACTCGGCTTTGGCTTGTTTCAGGATGGGGATGTCGGGGTCGGCGTTCCGGCGTTCCAGAGGGTGAGGAAGTCTTGAGTATGCCGCCTTAGCGTCGCCAAACTTCGTTACTGCGGCAGCCCCACCTTCCGCACCAGTTCGGCGAATCGTGGGTCGGCACGAATGGGGTCGAGTGGGAAGGCGGTCTTCAATCCGAACAACCACCAGTCATGCTCCTGAAGCGCAGTGTTTAGCCACATGAAAGCTTGATCTTTGTCCCCCAACTCCGCGTAAAGTTGGGCAATCTGATACGCAGACTGGTAACCAGTCCTACGTTGCGCTTTC
>DASPVV010000239.1:0-53106 GCA_035622175.1 Terriglobales bacterium
GCCTTGCGGAATGCCATTGCGCTACGCGATGCCATTTACGATATTTTCTTTGCCGTCGCCGAGCGGCGATCCGCTCCCGCAACTCAACTGGCTCTGCTGAACACGGTTGTCCGCGAGGCGTTGAAACATGCTCAGATTGTCCCTGGAAACCGGCAGTTTGCCTGGGAGTGGGTGCGTCCGGAGAACAGCTTCGACTCCGTGCTCTGGCCGGTAGCCCGCGCCGCCGTGGATTTGCTCACCTCGGAAGAACTGACCTACGTCCGACGATGTGCTGCCGACAGTTGTGCTTGGCTGTTTCTAGACACGACCAAGAATCATCGTCGCCGTTGGTGCGAAATGAAGACTTGCGGGAATCGGGCCAAGGCAAAAGCCTATTACGAACGTCGCAAACCGGAATAGCCCCCCCCAACCGCCGCCCGGTTTATTCAGCCAGCAGGGGCCTGTTTCCCGATGCCACCCTCAATCCGTAGAAAAGCAAGGCAACGAGAACCGCGAGCATGAACAGCGAAGGCGAGGCGTACCACTTGGAAAGATCGAGGGTAATAGGGTAGTTCTTCAACAAGCTAGTGGCGAACGCCGCAACCATGCTCGCCTGCGGACAACCGAACTCGGTCAACGAATCACTGGTGGCGATGGGGGTTGAGACGGTGCCGGCGGGTCGAGCCTCAATCCATCCGCAGTGCGTCGATGAGGTGGACGGAAGCTGCGCGCCGTGCCGACGGCCACGAGGCCAAGCAAGCCAGAAGCAAGATGAAAACTGCGGCCAGGCTCAGCACCAGCGGGTCGAAGGGACCCACGCCGAACAGGAACGAATCGAGCAAACGGGATGCCGCCACCGCCCCCAACAGTCCAAGGGCACAGCCGGCGATCGCCAGTTTCACCGCCGATCGAAAAATGAGGCCGAAAATGCCGGCTGGTTGTGAGCCTAACGCCATGCGGATCGCCATCTCTTGCGCGCGCAGAGCCGCCGAGAACGCGATCACGCTGTAGATCCCCATGGCGGCGAGCAGCACGGCCGCAGTGGCAAAGGCAGAGATAACGGCAGTGTTAAAGCGGCGTGGGGCTTCAGTATCGGACACCGCGCGCTCCAGGCTTTCGACCTGTGTCAGCGGCAGCTGAGCGTCGATCGAGCGCACGGTCGCCCGCAGAGCATTTTCGATCTGTTGCGGATCGAACCCCGTGCGCACCGCGATGAAGCCTCCATTTCCGTTGAGGTCTGCGGGCGAGGCAAAGGGTCCGACAGATTTCTCATATTGTGCTACCGGCTGGTAGTACTGTTCTTTGCTGGGCAGGTCGGGCGACCCCTCCTTGACGTCCGCAACTTCCCCCACAACGGTGAGCCACGGCGTCGCCGTTTCCTGTGTTCCCAGGCGCAGGCGCTTGCCGACCGGATCCGAACCAGGCCAATAGTGCTCGGCGAACTTGTGATTCACGATCGCGACCAGTTGCGTCTCGGCTGTGTCGGCGGGGGTGAAGAAGCGCCCGGAGAGAAGTGGAATTCCGAGCGCCTGCAGACAGTTGCCCTCCACCGTAACCGTGGTTGCCAGGTTCAGGTTAGCGCCCTTCGGCGGGACATAACCTTCCACCACGAAGGTAGAGTTGTTGGTGTTGCCAGAGGCCGGCAGAAACGAGGTAAGCCCGGCGGACTTCACGCCGGGAATCTGCTCGATCCGGCGAATCAGTTCGTGATTGAATTCATCGACCGCTGCCTGGGTTGCGTATTGTTGTCGCGGCAACGAGTAGGCGGCCGCAAGGACGTGGTCCGGACGAAAGCCGAGATCGACGGCACGCATCTTCTCAAAACTCCGCAGCAACAACCCGGAGGCCGTGACGAGCACCAGGGCGATAGCGATTTCGCCGATCACCAAGGCAGAACGTAGCCATGCATGCCCTTCTGCCGCCGTGCCCGTGCGCCCTCCTTCCTTCAGGATCTCGTTGACGTTGGTACGCAGCGCGGCGAAAGCCGGAGCCAGTCCGCAAACGACACCGGTCAGCACGGAGAGGAGGAAGGCGAACAGCACGACCTGCCAGTCGAGGCCGATTTCCTCGATACGAGGCAGCGTCTCGGGCAGCTGGGCGACGCCCACCCGCAACCCGATAGCCGCGAGACCGAGCCCAAGCACTCCGCCGGTTACGCTCAATACCAGGCCTTCGAGTTCCGCTTGGCGCAACAGGGTAGCCGAGCGTGCCCCCATGGCCAGGCGCACCGCGATTTCGCGGCGGCGGCGGATGGCGCGGACCAGCAGTAACCCCGCAAGGTTGGCACAGGCGATCAGTAGCACAACCAGGATGGCGAGAAAGAGCGCGTGCAGCAGTTGACGTGCATCTTCCACGGTCTCTTCATGGAGCGGGCGCACCATGGAGTGAATGTGCAGACTCGACATGAAGGGGGGATAACCACGCATGATATCCTGCGCCACGCGCTCCGCGTCACTTTGCGCTTGCGCCGGGGTGATTCCCGTCTTCAGCCGTCCCACCATGCTGAAGCTCCACCCGGCCGCTCCCCCGGGTCCCGTTTCCTGGGGAGTGAGACTCATTGGAACCCATAGCTCGCTCTGGTTGAGGTGTCCCGGCACCAGCGGGAATTCGAAATCTCGCGGCATGACGCCGATCACCACATAAGGCCTGCGGTCGAGTAGGATCTTGCTTCCCAGGACCTGCGGATTGCCGTGCAGCCGGTTCTGCCACAGCGCGTAACTGACGACCGTGACCAGCTCGCTTCGGTCATCCTCCTCCTGGGTAAAGAATCGGCCCATCATCGGCGGAACCGCCAGAGCGGGAAATACTCCCCTGGTTAGGCGAGCGGCATTCACCTGCACTGGCTCTCCGATGCCTGACAGTTCATAAGCCGTCGACTGATACCCGCCGAGATTTTCGAAGGCGTGCGTATCCCGCGTGTAGGCCCGAATGTCCGGAGCCGTGACTCCGGCTTCGCCACCACCTCCAACATCCGCATTTTGCAGAATGTCGGCCAGCACCACCACTCGCTCCGAATGCGGGAACGGCAGCGGTCGCAGCAGGACGGCTTCGACGATCGAGAAAATGGCGGTGGTAGCCCCAATTCCGAGCGCGAGCATCAACACGGCCGTGGTGGTAAAACCCGGCGACTTGAGCAAATGGCGAATCGCAATGCGCAGGTCTTGGAAAAACATGAGACTGACTCCTCAGGAAATACCGTCTGCGTTCGGTAAAATTATGGTTTTGCCCGCGATTGTTCACTTCCGACTATCCGCGGGCGGTGTTGATCACCTGGCCCAGACCGTTCTATTCCTCGCGTAGGGTTCTGGCCGGGTCGATCTGGGCAATTTTCAAGGTCGGCACGATCGTCGCCAGCAGCGTCACCACTGCGAGCGCAAGCACCACTGCAGTGAGAGTCAGCGCATCATAGACGCGCACGCCGTACAGTACGCTGCGCATCAGGGGTAACGCTTCCCCGGAAAAAGCCAGCCCGAGAGCAATCCCGAGCAGTGCGGCGCCTCCTCCGGAACGGCCAACCTGCAGCATCGCTTGGCTGACGGTCGAGCCTAAGGCCATACGGATTCCGATCTCGCGTGTCCTCCGGGCAACCATGTTGGCAACCAATGCGAAGATCCCGACTGCGCTCAGCAGTAGCGCCAGAGCGGACATTGTTCCTAGCAGAGCCACTTCAATGCGTTGGGTCGCGAGGGTTTGCGCCAGGAGATCATTCATGCTGTAAAAGCCAGAAAAGGGAAGGTTAGGATCAACTCCGGCTAGGGCGCGCTCGATCTCGCCGGTGATCCCCTCGATCGGTTGGGCCGTACGGACAAGCCAATCTGGTTGAAACCACACATGGATAAGCGTGAGGGGTAGATCTTGCTCATGGACTTGCGCGGCCGGCACGTACATTGTCTGTTCGCTCATGAGAGGGGCGTTTACGTCCAGTCCGGGCGCAACAAAAACATCGACTACTTCGCCGACGATGAGCGTGTCTTTATTGATGTAGCGACCCACAGGATTGGCTCCACCGTAGAACTTTCTGGCGAAGGCTTGATTCACCACCGCCACCTTCTGCGCGGTTGGGCCGTCAGCCTCGGTAAAGACGCGGCCAGCCATCACCGGGATCTGCAAGGTGTCGAAGTATCCGGGCGTGACGTAGACCACATCGGTTGCATCCTGTTGCCCGGCCTCCCTGCCGTCGCTGAGAGTGACCGCGTCGTTCAAGGCGCGCTCAAACGGCAGGCTTAGTCCTACGGCGGCGTTCTGGACCCCGGGAATCCGCTGCATGGCAGTCGTGCTTTGGTCCAAAAGCTTTCCGAAAGTAACGGGATCGTGAAAGCGGGCATCGTCGAGGGAGGCTTTGGCGACCACAACCCCTCTCGGATTGAAGCCCGGCGGCAGCGTCTCCAGATGGACTAACGTGCGGATGAGCAGTCCCGATGCCGCGAGCAGCAGCACAGTCAGGGCGACCTCACCCGTGATCAGCATTTGGCGTATGCGCACGCTGCTGGCTCCCGCCACCGCACGGTCGGCCATCGAGGAGCGCAGGTTCACTTTACGGGTGGCGAATGCCGGAAGCATGCCGAACAAAACGCTGGTCAATAGCGAAGCTGCTACCGTAAAGGCCATCACATTGCCATCGAGAGGGACGCTTGCGACGGGAAGAAAGTGCTCGGGCAGTAACAACAAAAGGCCGCGCAAGGCAAGAAAACCCACAGCCATTCCAACCGCTCCGCCCCCAAGTGCCAACAGCAGATTTTCGATCCAGAACTGCTTCTGGATCTGCCAAGGAGATGCCCCCAGCGCCAACCGCGTGGCCACCTCCGAAGTGCGGCGCTGCATGCGCACCAGCGTCAACCCCGCAAGATTGGCGCAGGCGATGAGTAGGATGAAACCCGCGGCCAACATCAGCGCCAGTACCTGGGGACGCAACGAGTCGGTTTCGCCCTTCTGGAGTGGCACGGAGTGGTAGGTAAGGGCGGCGCCGGGATTGTCGCTGCGAAAACGCTCGGCCCGCGAGGCCCAGGCCCGGTTAATCTCTGCGTCCGCCTCCTGCCAGGTTGCGCCGTCGCCGAGACGCGTGATGAGGTCGAAGTTCGTTCCTGAGCCTTCGCCTTCGCGGCTAGGCTGAAGCGCGGTGTACAAATCGGCGTTCAAAGGAGTCGTGATGTCCGGCGGCAGCACGCCCACAACGGTGTAAGGTTCGCCTTTCAGAAGGATACTTTGGCCAAGGATGCCCCGCTCTCGACCGAAAAGATTGCGCCACAGGCCGTAGGTTAGAATGGCGACCTTTGCCCCATGGGGACGGTCCTCATCCTCAGAAAAGTTGCGCCCCAAAATGGGATGAACAGCCAGCACATCGAAGTAATGGGCCGAGACGCGTCCGTCGTGCACGTACTCAACCGAGGAAGCCGCCTGCAGGTTTACGCCCGAAGTACCTCCCGAAACTGCGGAAATCAATGCCGGGACACCGTCCCGTAGCAACTCCCACTGCTCGCCATTCAGGCTGCGCCGCTCGTCGGAGCTCCAGGAACCCGTAACCTTGGCGTAAATCGTGCCCATGCGCTCCGGATGCGCGTAGGGAAGCTTCTTCAGCATCAGGGCATTCACTAAAGAGAAGATCGCTGTGTTGGCACCGATCGAAAGCGCCAAGGTAAGGACAACCGTCGTCACGAATGCGGGATTACGCCGCAGCTGCCGCCCGGCGAACTTGAGATGCTGGCTCCAACTCTCCATGCCCCACCCTCCCCTGCCGGTGAATCGATCCGTTACCCTTCCCCGGAAGCTACGCAAGTGGCTGCCGCCCGGTTCCTTGCCATTTTAATGGGAACAAGTTCCGCCACGCCCGTGATCTCGATCTGTGGAAGATTGCGGTTAAGAATCTCTACCAAGTGGATGGCTCCGCGGCGGCTGAGGATCACATGGGAAGGCTTCCGGCGGCCTCTACCCGGCCGGTGGCTCGAAACTTGCTCGCCCGGATCTTCAGCACGACCTTCCCGAAATTCCTGCCCTCGGCCAACCAGCGATAGGCTTCTGCCGCTTGCTCGATGGGCAGCGTCTGTCCGATCACGGGATGCAAATGCCCTTGCGAGATCCAAGAGGACAGCTGACTCCAAGCCTGGCCCATCAATTCACGGTGGGCCGACAAGTAAGTCAGCCACAGTCCGTGCACGCTGGCCGCTTTTGCGTACAGCAAGCGGGTGTTGAGTTCAGGTTTCTCGCCAGTGGCGCTGCCGTAGACGATCACGCAGCCGAAGTCGGCCAAGCAGCGCACGCTTTTTTCCACATGGCCTCCGCCCAGCATCTCGAAGACCGCATCGACTCCTTCCCCGCGCGTCAGTTCCTGGATGGCCTGCTCGTAATCCTGCTGCTTGTAGTTGATGCCCTGCTCGAGGCCGAGATCTCTTACCCGCGAGAGTTTCTCATCCGAAGAAGACGTTCCGTATATTTCCACCCCCAGCAGCTTGCCAATCTCGACCGCGGCAGTTCCAACTCCACCGGCCACGGCATGAATCAAAACCCGGCGCCTCCTGCCGCCCTTGCTTGGCTCGAGCAATCCTGCCTTCCAATACGCGAAGTAGGCGGTGAAGTAATTGACCGGGAAAGCTGCGCCTTCTTCGGCACTCCACGCACCGGGCACCGGCCATAGCAGCTCGGATCGCGCCGCCACCCATTCGGCGAAGGCGCCCCACTGGAGATATCCCATCACGCGCTGGCCGTCGCTTTGCCGGATGCCGGAGAACTCCCGGCCGGCAATCAGCGGTGGTTTCGGAGTCCCGGGATAGCCTCCCTTCAGCGTCAGGATGTCGGCGAAGTTGAGCCCCCCTGCTTCCACCCCTACGATTTCCTGCCCGGCGGCCGGGATGGGCTCGGGAAGCTCCCGCAGGGCAAGCGCCTCCGGCCCGCCTAGGCTGGTGATGACAATCGCTTTCATGCCAAGAGTCTACCAGCGTGGCCGGGAAAGGGCCTTTCGGCCCACAGTTCCGCTGCTTTTCGAATTTAGGTAATCCCGGAAGATCGGAGGGATATATACTTCCCCTGGCATTGTTTTGCTTTCCCGTCAGCTCCTGGACGGGAACGGAGCAGCGTTTCATAGTTTGTGCGGTTTTATTGGCTCCGTGTAATTCGCTGGCCAGCCATGGATGTCGAGTTCGATGGCCAGTGCGGGTGCGGCAAAGGTTGGTGGCCAGCCGTCCCCCAAGGGAGGGCCCGATGGATTTGTTTGTCATTCGTTTGTTGTTTGTTATTTTCGTTGCTGCCACTTGTTATTTCCTTCAACCTTTTGGCCTCTCCCCCAGGCTGTACGCGGGAGGGGCTGGCGCGCTGCTCGGTGTGGCCATCGTGGTCTTCGAATGGCGCCTGCGCCTGGTCAGCCTCAAGCGATTGATCGGAGCTGCCATCGGCAGCGTGCTCGGTATCGTCGGGGCCTATCTGTTTGCCCTGGTCATTCGCGATAGCATTCCTGCAGGCCCCACCCAGCGTTTTCTCCAGATCCTGGTGATGTTCTTGATGGCCTACGTCGGGCTAGTGGTAGGCGCCAATAAAGGTGACTTGCTCAACCTCACCGCGTTAGGCGGGGTTTTCGGGGGTGAGAAGCAATCGAGGAAGAGCTACAAGATTCTCGACACCAGTGTCATCATTGATGGGCGCATCGCCGACATTGCCGAAACCGGCTTCCTCGATGGCATCATCGTGATCCCGCAGTTCGTTCTGAGAGAGCTGCAACTGGTGGCGGATTCGGCCGACTCCCTCAAGCGAAATCGCGGCCGGCGTGGCCTCGATATCCTGCAACGACTGCAGAAGGTGGCGTGCGTCGAAATCGAGATCGTGGAAGATGATTTCCCCACCCTCCGCGAAGTCGACCTGAAGCTGATCGAATTAGCCAAACTGTATGAGGGCAAGATCATCACCAACGACTTCAACCTCAATAAAGTGGCACAGTTGCAGGGGGTTGAAGTGTTGAACATCAATGAATTGGCGAATTCGCTGAAGCCCATCGTGCTGCCCGGAGAGTCGATGAAAGTCTTTATTCTGAAGGAAGGGAAGGAATACAACCAGGGAGTCGCTTATCTCGATGACGGGACGATGGTCGTGGTGGATAATGCGCGAAAAGTGATTGGCAAAACCATTGACGTTTCCGTGACCTCAGTATTGCAGACGACAGCCGGAAAGATGATCTTCGGCAAGTGGGACGAGCGGGCTGCGACCCGCGGCGAGCCGCGACCTGCAGTCGTGGTGACAACCGTCGCCGCCGTGCCCAATCCCGAACCCAAGAAACCGATCCTAGCCGAAAGCTCGGGAGAATAACCGCTTCTTCTTTTTTCCCTTGCGGAAACTTGAGGTGGGGTTCGAGGCTGCTCTCGACTCTTACCCATCGCCGGGGGCAACTCAGGCGTGCCAAGGAGGCGGCCCTCCCGGGATCACTCCCAAGCGATCGAACCTACTTGAATGCGGTTCCCCTTGAGGGAACCAGTCAGGCTCACTCTTGTGCCGGTGAACTTACCAAGCTCGTCGGGGTTGCCTTCGAGTCGATAGCTGCGATCTCCATTCACCAGAATGTATTTGGCACCTCGGCGCAGACAAGCTTGGGTGCACTCGGCCGGACTCTGGCCCGAGCTCATGTCATGTCGGGCGGCGCAATGATCATCGGTAATAACACCGCTAAAGGTCTCGCTCGAAACAGGATGAGGGTTTTCCGGCTGGCTCAGCGGTAGAACGCCCGCGTCTTTCCCGAGATCGGTGAATCGAGGCTCAATTCCGCGGTGAACAGCGGAGATCACCGTCCCACCCACCACAAACATGGCCATGGCCAGTACGACGCCAAACGCCACGCGTGCCCCGAATGCCGGGAATCGCAGGCGGGGACGATGTTGTACCATTCCCTCAGAAGTAAACACGTCTGTTCCCTCGCTCCAGAGGCCGATTCCTAGCTCGCAACTGGATTGCCAGATCCGCCGCTTTCCACAGCTGCCTATAACTGCTTCAAAAGTTGGAAGAAAGGGTTTGGACGGTGCGGTCAGCCCGATGGCTGACGGGCAATAAATTCATCGATCGAGCAAATCGCGCCTACGGCAGATCCTGTAGTCCGAGCCATTGCAACATTTTGCCTATGTTATGAGAAGTACCCGGAGTGAGCGTGGGTTCGGGAGGTGAGTGTCGCGCGGGGAGTGATGCGGAGAATCGCGATTTGAAAGCCTTCGAGCGGCCTCGTATACTTACTCCCCGCCATGAAAGTGGTCGTCATTATTCCGGCGGCAGGTCTCGGCACGCGCATGGCATCGGCGCCTGGCGCTAAAAACAAAAAGCAGGCTTCCAAGCAATTCACCGAGCTCGCGGGCACGCCCATTCTCATCCACACGCTGCGGAGATTTTGTTTGAATCCGGAAATCGCCGAGATTTACGTGGCTCTGCGGGCGAGTGAGATCGAGGGGTTCGAGGAGCGGCTCGAGACCACCGCCAGAGATTTGCCGCGGCCAAAGATTCGAGCGGTCGAAGGCGGAGAACACCGGCAACAGTCGGTCGGCAACGCCCTGGCTCGAATCTCTGCCTCGCCCGATGACATCGTTCTTGTCCATGATGCCGTGCGCCCGTTTGTAACCGAAGGGATCATTCAAGAGGTGATTCGGGCCGCGCAAAAATACGGTGCCGCCATTGCCGGCGTGCCTGCCGTCGATACCGTCAAACAGGTGGAGCGCACCTCCGAAGGCGCGTTGATTCGAGCCACGGTTCCGCGCGAGCGAGTGGTGATGGCTCAAACACCCCAAGGGTTCCGCTACGCTGTGTTGAAGAAGGCATGCGATGAGGCTACGGCGGATGGTTTTCTGGGGACCGATGAGGCGTCGTTAGTCGAACGCTCCGGACACCAAGTCGTGGTGGTGATGGGTTCACCGCGCAACATCAAAATCACCACCCCGGCCGATTTGGAACTCGCCGAGTTCTATCTGAAAGTGACTTCCTAGCAACGGCCACCCCATTGGGGCATAAGCGTTAACCTAAAGACACTTAGTTGTTAGGGTGCCGACGGTTCCGCCCCTTTCATTGACGTAGCTACGAATTGTAACTACAATAGAGAGTGCGATACGAGTGGGATGAAAGGAAACGAAAGGTCAACCTCCGCAGGCACGGCTACGATTTCCTGGACGCCCCACGCGTCTTTCGTGGTGCCACACTGACGGTGGAAGACGACCGCCAGGACTATGGAGAAGAGCGGTTCATCACTTTCGGTCTGCTAAGGGACACAGTTGTGGCCATTGCTCACACCGAGCATCCAAAGACAATTCGGATCATCTCAATGCGAAAGGCAACAAGGCATGAGGAAAAGAACTACTTCGCGCAAATCGACTACAGATTGGAAGCGGATTCGGAAGATGAAGGATAGCGACATCGACCTTTCGGACCTACCTGAGGTCACTCCGGAGATGTTTGCCCGTGCCGTGGTTCGGCGTGGCCTTAAGGAAATCAAGTCACGCAAAGTACAGCTGACGGTCCGGGTGGACCGGGACGTGCTTGACTGGTACCGCTCCCGGGGTCGTGGCTATCAGACGCAGATTAACGCCTTGCTGCGGGCATTCATGGAAGCCAGCCGGACTCCCACTGGTCGACGACTTTATGGAGTCGGAGTCGACGCTCCGGTGCGCCGCCGAGCCGGTGCTTAACGCCTAATTTTCGAGCCTGCTCATCCACCCCGGCGGCAAAAACGTAGAGAACACCGCCCAATCCTCGACCCCGTTGGAGAGATCGAGAGTTTTCGCCGACTGGGCCGAGCCGTTCGCAGACCGCGGAATTGCGCTCCCAGATAGGTCTGGCTAGTTCGTAGAGTGCTGGCAGCGAAGCTAGGGGCTCCAGTCGCCATCAAAACCATGGGCTAAACTGGCCCGACTCGTATATCGCAGTTGCGCTACGGCATGCTATACATCGACAAGGGAATGGAGTTCTATGTCGCGCAGCGCAAGTTACGGGCCAACTATCTTAAGCGGAAAGCTAACCCAGCTAGGATTCCAAATCGCCGAAGCTGGGGCGGCTTGATTGGGAGTTTCAGGACGCCGATGGCAAAAACCCATCACCCACCGCGAATCAGCAGCCAACCCAACACTCGCATTGGCTTTGGTTGGGATTCGCACGAATTCAAGGCCCGCATTCCCCTCAAAATTGGAGGCGTTCTCCTGCCGCATTCCCATGGCCTCGGCGGCCATTCCGATGGCGACGTGCTTCTGCACGCCCTCACCGATGCCTTGCTCGGGGCCGTCGCCGCACCCGATATCGGATCTCTGTTCCCGCCGTCGGATCCGCGGTGGAAGGGCGCGGATTCCGCCTCTTTTGTGCGCGAAGCCCGAAAGCGTGTCCAGGCCGCCGGGTACGAGGTTTCGAGTGTCGACACGACGCTGATCCTTTCCGCCCCGAAGATCGGACCGCACACGGTGAAGATTCGCCATCGCCTGGCAGCATTGCTCGGCATTCCCCCGGATCGCATTGGCATCAAGGCTAAGACTCCGGAAGGCATGGGCACGGACCATGCCGCCATCGCCCATGCGGTCGTGCTGGTCGAGAGAAAGACAACCACTCGACGAAGAGCCGTTCGCCGGTAGCGATGGCGAACGAGACCATCATCGCCGCTTCTGAGGAGATCACAAGGCAGCAAGAATGAATCGGGCTACTCACCGTGCCGTCCGCGGGAGCGATGGGGTCGTCGAGCGAACGATTGGCGTCATCTCCGACACCCACGGTCTGATTCGCCCGGAGGCGATCGAGGCGCTGCGCGGCTCTGAACACATCATCCATGCCGGTGACATGGGCGATCCTTCGATTCTCGAACGTCTTCGCGAACTCGCTCCCGTCACCGCGGTGCGCGGCAATGTGGATGGCGGAGACTGGGCGCGAAGAATTCCCCGGACGAATGTCGTAGAAATCCGCGGTTTCACCATTTATGTTCTCCATAATCTCGACGAGCTCGACCTGAATCCGGAGTCGGCGGGCTTGTCGGCCGTGGTCTACGGACACAGTCACATTCCCCGACAAGAATTCACGAACGGCGTGCTCTACTTCAATCCCGGAAGCGCCGGGCCCAGAAGATTCCAGCTGCCCATCAGCGTGGGAAAGCTGTGGGTCGATGAGGCCAAACTGCGAGCCGAGATTCTCGAGCTGGCAGTGACCACGCCGGTCGGAAGCCACACCCGCCGCTAGCAGCGGCAGCTAGGTTTCGCTTTGGGTAAGGTGGACAGTCGGGGCAACTGTCCCTACACTCCAAACTATGTCGATCGGATTCCGGATTGAGGTCCGCGCCGGAGCCTCTCGCGCCGGTCGGCTCACCACTCCGCACGGTGAGGTGAGCACTCCGGTCTTTATGCCGGTGGGAACACTGGCTTCGGTCAAAGGCGTGTCCCAGAAGCTGCTCGAAGAGCTCGGGGTCGAGATGGTTCTGGGCAATACTTATCACCTTTATCTTCGTCCCGGAATCGATGAGATCAGAAGCCTGGGCGGGCTGCATCGATTCATGTCCTGGCCGCGGGGCATCCTCACCGACTCCGGAGGATTCCAGGTTTTCAGCCTCAGCGAGCTGCGCGCGATCAGCGAAGAGGGGGTAAGATTTCGCTCGCATCTTGACGGCTCCACTCATCTGTTCACCCCCGAAAGCGCCATCGAGGCTCAGATTGGGCTCGGCGCCGACATCATCATGGCTTTTGACCAATGCAGTGCGTATCAAGTCGAGCCCGCCGAGCAGCGCGCCGCGGCCGAACTCACCTTGCGCTGGGCGGAGCGAAGCAAGCGCTATTTCGAGCAGCACAAACACCAAGTGCCCTGGAGCAAGAGCCAGCTACGGCAAGAGTCTCGCGTCTCTCGGTTCGAGGAAGGTTCAGCACTAGTTCCCCCGCTCGACGGGGCGGGGCCGCCTGGGTCCACGTTTGCCGGCCAAACCCAGGCCCTGTTCGGCATTGTGCAGGGTGGCATCGATCCGGTCTTGCGCAAGGAGTCGGCGGAGCGGACACGGGAATTGGACTTTTTCGGATACGCCATTGGTGGCTTAAGTGTGGGTGAGCCGCGCGCCCTGACACGCGAGATCGTCGAAGCCACACTCGAGTATCTGCCCTGGGACCAGCCCCGCTACCTGATGGGGGTGGGCACTCCGGAGGAAATTGTGGAGTACGCCAACCTTGGGATCGACATGATGGACTGCGTCCTACCGACTCGAGCGGCTCGCCACGGGCTGCTTTTCACCTCAGAGGGGCGGGTATCGATCAAGCAGGCGCAATATGCAGGAGACCAGAGGCCGCTCGATCCGAATTGCCGCTGCCAGGTTTGCCGGCGCTATAGCCGGGCGTACCTGCGTCATCTTTATCGATCGAACGAGGTCCTGGCTCAAGTGCTGAACACCACCCACAACCTGAGCTTCTACCTTGACACCATGCGAGCGGTACGTCATTCTATCAGTGCTGGGAGAGGGACGCGTTTTCTATCCGAGGTTTGGTCTCGAGCGAAACCGTAGCTCACTGACCCGGTTGGCGTCCGAAGCAGAAGGAATCTCCGGCCGACCACGCGAGAACTCCGACGGTACAATCGAAAGCCTGCGTCACGAGACGCGTCGCCGGCCTGTTCCCGGGAAGCGAAATCTAAGCTCTTGATCAACGCGCAGGCATTGCTGGCCGTGCAGACCACCGGTGGGTCGATGGGCTGGGTGAGCCTCGCCCCCCTGCTCTTCATTTTCGCAATTTTTTACCTGTTGTTGATTCTGCCGCAGCAGCGGCGGCAGAAAAAGTGGCAGCAGATGCTCAAGGAGCTGAAGACGGGAGACAGAGTGGTCACATCCGGGGGGCTTCACGGTACCATCGTTGCCCTGCGGGATGATTACCTTCACCTGCGCGTGCCCCCAGACAATTTGCGCATCGAAGTGAGCCGCGCGTCCATATCCTCGGTCTCAACCGGAGAGGAGCCGAACAAAGCGGGAAAGTAAGGGAGCCTCGACGGAATCGCTATGAACAAGAACTTAGGCTGGAAGGTGGTCGTAATCGTCGCGACCCTGATCGTGTTTCTTGCCGGGATTTTTGGGGTGCCCGCGAGTTGGTCCGGCAAGGGCTTGCTGGCTTCACTGGAGGATCGGATTCACCTGGGGCTCGATCTCAAGGGTGGAACCCACTTGATTCTGCAAGTGCAAGTCAACGACGCGGTCAACGTGGACTCCGACAATGCGCTGGAGCGGCTGAAGGCGCAACTGCGCTCGCACAAGATCGGCTATGCGGAACTCACCAAGCCCGATCCCACGGGCAACCCGGACAAGATCCTCATGAAGGGTGTACCCCCGGAACAAAGTTCCGATCTGCGTTCCCTGGTGAACGATAACCTTCCGGAATACAACCTGGTTTCGGGAGCCGAGAATACCTGGACGGTTTCGATGAAGCCGCAGGCCTTGGCGGAGTTGAAACGGCGGGCCGTAAGCCAGGCCATTGAGACCATACGCAATCGCATTGACCAGCTGGGAGTGAGCGAGCCGGTCATCGAGGAGCATGGGCTTGGGCAATATCAGATTCTAGTGCAGCTTCCCGGGGTGGATGATCCCGCTCGCGTCAAAGAAATCATGCAGTCGACGGCCATGCTGGAAATTCGCCAGTCGCTCGGTGGGCCTTACTCGAGCGAGCAGCAGGCCTTGCAGGATCATGGCGGCGTCCTGCCTGCCGATTCGGTTCTGCTCCAAGGCCGCAGCCTGGGCGCCAACCAGGAAGGGCCGCTCTGGTATCTGGTTTCGCGGGCTTCCGCGGTTACCGGCCGCGACTTGCGCAATGCCGAGCAATCGAGGGATGAGAACGGTCAGCCCTCGGTGCAGTTCACTCTGACCAACGAAGGAGGCCGCCGCTTTGCCGCTTTCACCGGCGCGCACGTGGGAGAAAATCTTGCGGTCGTGCTCGATAACAAGGTGCAGGAAGTGGCGGTGATTAAGGAGCAGATTCACGACAGCGGCGTCATCAACGGGCGGTTCACCGAGCAGGAAGCCAAGGACTTGGCTATGATCCTGCGCTCCGGAGCGTTGCCCGCGGGCATCGTCTATCTGGAAGAGCGTACGGTCGGACCGTCGCTCGGAAGCGATTCGATCCGGGCGGGCGTGACCGCCGCCATTATCGGCATGTTGGCGGTGCTCATCTTTATGCTGGTCTATTACCATGCGGCCGGCATCAATGCGGATGTTGCCTTGATTCTCAATCTGGTGATTCTGTTGGGCTTTCTGGGATATAGCGGTGCGACTCTGACGCTTCCGGGAATCGCCGGCGTGATCCTGACGGTAGGCATGGGAGTTGACTCGAATGTGCTCATCTTTGAGCGTATCCGGGAGGAATTGAGAAACGGGAAGACGCCTCCCTCGGCGGTCGAACAGGGCTTCGGCCACGCCTGGATCACGATTGTCGATACCCACGTCACGACCATCGTCTCCGCCGTCATTCTGTTTATCTTCGGCACGGGTCCGGTGCGAGGCTTTGCCGTGACCCTGAGCTTTGGTTTGTTCGCCAACCTGTTCACCGCGGTTTTCGTGTCGCGGGTGATCTTTGACTGGATTTTGAGCCGCAAGCAGCGCGGGGAAGCATTGAGCATTGGGTGAAGCATGAGCCGGGCTAGGCGGCCGCGTGCCCGCCACCGGGTCGAACGAACTGGAGTGAGAAGCAGGTGGAATTTTTCCGCAATCCGAACATCGATTTTCTCGGCAAGAAGTGGTACTTCCTTGCCTTCTCTTTGGTCTTCAGCGTCGCCGGTGTCTTCTCCATGCTGTTCTGGCATGGAATTCCCTACGGCGTCGATTTTCGCGGGGGAACGCTGGTTTACGTAAAGTTCGTCGCTCCCCCCGAGGACAGCGCCATCCGCGCCGCCATGGACCGTGCCGGACTGCACAATGCCCGCATCCAACGCTACGGCCCGGCAGGGAACAACGAAGTTCTCATCGATGTCTCGGAGAAGGAGACCAGCGAAAAGGCGCTCGACCGTAGCAAGCTCGAGATCATTCACGCGCTCGAGGCGAGTGCTCCCCCCGACAAGCAGGACCTGAATAACGCGAGCGTGCTGGCGGTGAAGAATGCTTTGCTCGAAAAGGACCCGCTGCATTTGGGCACGGACGCAGGCGAACGCTACGGTCAGATGGCGCAGGCGATCGTCGATTATCGTGACCGCACCAAAGGCGGCGTGTTGAGCTCGCTCGACGAATTGAAGGCCGTTGTCGACAAAGCGGTGGTGGCTTTCCTCGAAGACGGCTTTTATCTGTCGAACTTCAGCGTGAGAAATGTCGAAATCGTGGGCCCGCAAGTCGGAGAACAGCTCAGAACCCAAGCCAAACTGGCAACCTTATACTCCCTGGCGGGAATGCTGGTTTATCTGGCGGTCCGTTTTGAATGGATTTACGGCGTGGCGGCGGTCATCACCGTGTTCCACGACACATTGATTACCGTAGGCGCATTCTCCTTGACCAACACGGAGATCTCCTTGACCGTGGTTGCCGCCATTTTGACCCTCATTGGCTACTCGAATAATGACACCATCGTGGTGTTTGATCGCATTCGCGAGAACCTCAAGCTGATGCGCCGGGAAAAGCTCTCCGACATCGTCAATCGCAGCATCAATCAGACATTGAGCCGAACCATTCTCACCGCGGGCTTGACATTTCTGACCGTGCTAGCCTTGTTCCTGTTCGGCGGCGAAGTCTTGCACGGGTTCTCCCTCGCCCTGGTGATCGGCATCTTAATCGGGACCTATTCTTCGATCGCGATCGCCGCCCCCATCCTGGTGGCCTATCAGGATTGGCGAGCGGGCCGGGGAAGGCAGGCGGTGATGGTCTCCGCCGACAAAACGGGCCGGCGGGAAAAGGCGAAGGCCAAGGTCTGAATCCTAAGTCCTTGAGTCTTCGTCCCGAGCCGGGTTTGTGATTAGGGGCAATTTGGGGTACTATTCTCCGGTTTTCGATTTGACCGCCCCGGCAGATCTCTTTGGGAGCAAGATGAAGGCGATCGGTGTCTATAGGTACTTAGGGTTAGTGTAATCCGTGGAGGAGGAGTCTTATGTTTGAGGACAGCCTCATAGAGTCGGGTGGGAAGTTAAGAACCAAGCGCGGAATGACGACCACGCTTTCCTTCGGTCTGCAGGCAGTCTTTGTAGGGATCCTGGTCCTGATTCCGCTTCTCTTTACCGAAGCCCTGCCTAAAGGGCAATTGATGACTTTCCTAGTGGCCCCCCCGCCTCCCCCTCCCCCCCCACCTCCGGCGGCGGCGCCGGTTCACATCGTGAAGCAGGTTCAGACCGATATTATTAATGGCCAGCTGCGCACGCCCACCAAGATTCCGCAGAAGGTCCAGATGATCAAAGAAGACGAGGCTCCGCCCGCCATGATGTCGGCCGGAGTTGTCGGCGGGGTCCCGGGAGGTGTGCCGGGTGGACAGATGGGCGGAGTCATCGGAGGAATCATCAGTTCTACCCCGGTGGCCGTGCCCAAGGTGGCTACGCCCCAACGGGTACGCGTTTCCCAAGGTGTGACGCAAGGGCTGTTGATTCGCAAAGTCCAGCCCAACTATCCACCCCTGGCGCGACAAGCACGCATCCAAGGAACTGTGCTTCTAGCGGCCGAGATCAGTAAGGATGGAAACATCGAGAATCTGCACCTGATCAGCGGCCATCCCATGCTCGCTCCAGCTGCCATTGAAGCGGTGAAGCAATGGCGGTATAAACCCTACATTCTGAATGGCGAACCGGTCGAGGTGGAAACGCAAATCACGGTCAACTTTACCTTGTCGGGAGGCTAAAGTTCACAGGTAGATTGAGGCACGACCCGTAGTTGAACAAGATCTCAGGAGGAAAAAGCAACTCATGTTTCTAGCCAACCTAGCAGTCCATACCACGAATCACGTATCCACCATGGCGGTCTGGCTCTTCCAGGAACAGCCGGTGGGTTGGGACCCGATTTCGCTGTGGCGGCAGATGGGGCCGACAGCGAGAGGCGTGGTCATCATTCTCTTTATTATGTCGGGATGGTCAATCGGCGTCATGATTGATCGTTGGATGGCGTTTAGTGCGGCGAGAAAGCAGTCGCGGGCGTTCGCGCCGGCCGTGGCCGGCGCCTTGCGCGACGGCAAAATTGACGAAGCCATTAAGGTGGCCGAGCGCAACAAGAAGAGCCACCTGGCGAAAGTGGTCACCGCCGGGCTGATGGAGTTCCGCGCGCATCAGGAGAGCGGCGAAATTCCAGGCGAGACTATCGAAGCCTCCAAACGCGCGCTCGAGCGCACCGAAGCCATCGTGCACGCCGAGTTGAAGCGTGGTCTTGGGGGTCTGGCGACCATCGGCTCCACCGCCCCGTTCGTCGGCCTCTTCGGCACCGTGATGGGCATCCTGAATGCCTTCAAAGGGATCTCCGAGCAGAAGGCTACAGGTCTCGGAGCGGTTGCGGGTGGTATCGCGGAAGCGCTGGTGACCACCGCCATCGGGTTGTTCGTCGCCATCCCGGCCGTGATGATGTTCAATTACCTGACCGGCCGCGTGGAAGCCTTTGACGTGGAGATGGACAACTCATCGAGCGAACTGATCGATTACTTCCTGAAGCGGCGCGGCTTGCGCCGGTCCTAGCGCCCGACCCGATTTGCGGGCGGGGCGGTGTCGGGAATTCCGGCTTCGCCTGAGGGGAACAGTAGGGGAGGCAGCCTATGGCACTTGCCAAACGAAATGAAGGGGCGAAGGTCACCTCTGACATCAACGTCACACCCATGGTCGATGTGATGTTGGTGCTGTTGATCATATTCATGGTCATCACGCCCATGTTGCAAAAAGGCGTGAGCGTTGACTTGGCCAAGGTCAATAACCCGGAGCAGATGCCGGATGCGGATAAGGAAGATGCCCTGATCGTTGCCATCATGCGAGATGGCAAGATTTTCTTCGGCAACGACATCACCGCGCCCGATCAGTTGACCCAGAAGGTGAAAGATCGCCTTGCCAACCGGGTGGACAAGCGGGTTTTCGTCCGCGCCGATGCTCGAGCCAAGTTTGGCTCCGTGGTGCAAGTTGTCGACAACGTTCGCGCTGCTGGCGTCGACCAGTTAGGCTTGCTGACCGACCAGCGCAAGCAGACGAACCAACCGCCGACCAGTCCGGGGCAATAAAGGAGATACCCCTATGGGAATGGCCGTGGGCCCGAGCGGGGGCCAGAACGCAAACATTAACGTCACGCCGCTCATCGATGTGCTTTTGGTCCTGCTGATCATCTTTATGGTGATCACGCCGCTGACGCCGAAAGGGTTGGAGGCGCTGGTCCCGCAACCACCGCCCCCCAACCAGAAGCAACAGCCCGACACCCGTACGATTGTGGTGCAGCTGATTGATCGCGGCACGGGCCAGGCGCCGGGCCTCAAGATCAATCAGGAAGACACTACCTGGGACGGGCTGCAAACCCGCCTGACCGACATCTTCAAAACACGTGCCGAGAAGGTGATGTTCGTGAAAGGCGATGACAACGTACCCTTCGCCGACGTAGCCAATGTGATTGACATTGCCCATGCTTCCGGGGTAGACAAAGTGGGCCTGATCACCGCCAAGATCGAAGCGGGTGGATAGGCTTAACGCGGACGCCTGCGGTGGGTTTCAATTGATCTCTCCAGCTTTAGACCCGGCGCAGCAGGCGCTTCCCTAGGTTCGTGAGAGGGTGGGTTGCGCCCCAGGTTCCGGACTTCTTCGCGAGGAAAAACAATGAGAGACACCAAACGTGTGCTGGCGCTGCTGGCGACAGGGCTGATCCTTCTCTCTGCCACGGCCTGCAACAAGCTGAGGGCGCGAGATCAACTGAATAAGGGCGTATCCTCCTACAAGAACGCCAGATATGAACAGGCCATCGACCATTTTCAACAGGCGGTTTCCTTCGATCCGAGCTTGATCAACGCCCGGCTCTACCTGGCGACGGCCTATGCTCAGCAATACATTCCCGGAGTCGACGCCGACGACAATACCCGGATGGCGAACCAGGCCATTGAGCAGTACAAGTCGGTTTTAGAGCGCGATCCCAAAAATATTAATAGCGTGAAAGGGATCGCCTACCTCTATCTGCAAATGAAGAAGTTCGATGACGCCAAAGACTACTATCGCAAGGCCATTGCCATGGACCCGAATGATCCTGAACCCTATTATTCGATCGGCGTGATCGATTGGACGCAGTCCTACCAGCCGCGCATGGAGGCTCGCGCCAAGCTGGGACTGAAGCCCGATGAGGAGTTGAATGGGAAGAATAAGGACCAGAAGGCGGCTTGCGGGGAACTCAAGCAACAAAATACCCCGGTCATCGAAGACGGGATCAATGTCCTCAAGAAGGCCCTGGATTTGCGCCCGGATTACGACGATGCCATGGCCTATATGAATCTCATGTACCGCGAGCGGGCCGACGTCGAATGTGACGATCCCGCTGCCCGCGCTGCCGACCTGAAGGCGGCGGATGAGTGGGTCGACAAGACCATGGCGACCAAAAAGGCCAAGGCGGAAAGGCAGCCAGGCGCCCAGGGTATCACCATGGATCAAGGGAGCAACAAGTAGTCCGCGCGTTCACCAGCGGCCGTGGTTCGAAGTGCGGGATGTTCCCGACGCCGGCAGTTTCGGTTCTCCAGGTGACCTCCGGTCGATTCCTGTAAAATTCACTGGGCTCGGGTCGCGACCTTGCCTCGCCGCCGTCCCAAGAGTCTTTGTCTAACCCGCAGCGATGTTCAAAAAGATTCTGATTGCCAACCGGGGAGAGATTGCGGTACGCATCATTCGTGCCTGCCGCGAACTCGGAATTTCATCCGTGGCGGTGTATTCCGACCGAGATCGGACTGCCTTGCATGTGCGAAAAGCGGATGAAGCTTATCCCATCGGCCCGGCGGCAGCCGCCGAATCCTACCTCAACATCCCGAGGATCCTCGATGCCGCGCAATTGAGCGGGGCTGAGGCCATTCACCCCGGCTACGGTTTTCTCTCGGAAAACGCGAAGTTTGCCCAGGCCTGCGCCGACGCGGGCCTCAAATTCATTGGCCCCAGCCCGGCGGCCATGGAACGATTGGGCTCGAAGACGCGTGCCCGCGAGCATTTGCAGAAGGCCGGCGTGCCAGTCGTGCCCGGGAGTGCGCACGGCCTGGCAGGGAAGGACGAAGCCGAGGAGGTGGCGGCGAGGATCGGATACCCGGTGATGCTGAAGGCCGCCGCCGGCGGGGGCGGGAAAGGAATGCGCCTGGTCCACGAGCCGGGGCAGATGAAATCAGCCCTCGAAGCCGCCCAGAGCGAAGCCCTGCGAGCCTTTGGGGATGGCGAGGTTTATCTTGAGAAAGCGATCGTCAACCCTCGTCACGTCGAAATGCAGGTGCTGGGCGACGAACACGGCCACACGGTGTATCTGGGGGAGCGCGAGTGTTCCATTCAGCGCCGCCATCAGAAGGTGCTCGAGGAAGCGCCCTCTCCCCTGGTTGATCCCGAGATGCGGCGGCGCATGGGCGAAGTTGCGGTGCGCGTGGCGCGGAGCGCGGGATATTCGAACGCGGGCACGGTCGAGTTTCTCGTCGACCAGGACCGGAATTTCTATTTTCTCGAGATGAACACGCGCTTGCAGGTTGAGCACCCGGTAACCGAGCTTGTGACCGGGTTCGACCTGGTTCATCTGCAGATTCAGATCGCCGCCGAAGACGAGCTGCCCTTTGTCCAGGACGAGGTTCACATCCGCGGACACGCCATCGAATGCCGCATTTACGCGGAAGATCCGGAAAACAATTATTTTCCCAGCCCGGGCAAGATCACCCTTCTGGTCGAGCCGGCTGGTCCTGGAATCCGCCACGATAGCGGCATCTACGAAGACTGGACCGTGCCCTCCGATTACGATCCGCTGCTCGCCAAGCTGATCGGCTATGGCGTCGACCGGGAGCAGGCGGTGGCGCGCCTCGAGCGCGCCCTGGGCGAGTATTTCGTGGGCGGGATCAAGACCAACCTCTCCTTGTTCCAGAGAATCTTGGAAGATCCGGATTTTCGACGGGCCAAGGTCGATACTGGTTATCTTGATCGACTGCTCGCTGCCGCTCGGTCTAAACCCGACCCGCAACCAGCGAGAGTTGCCGCCATTGCCGCCGGGCTATTCGCCGTGCTCGACTCGACCGCGGCGGTGTCGGCGAATGGGGGCCTCGCTGTCCCCGCCGGCGATCCTCCGTCGGGTTGGAAACGGGCAGCCAGGTTCGAAGCTCTGCGGGGAACCGATCCCGGGCCGATCGCCGGCCGCGGGAGGGGCCGATCGGACAATTCCTAGTGGCTGTGGATCAGGACATTCCCACACCCTGGCGACAGCGATGTTCTACGAAGTCACAATCGACGACACGACCTACCGCCTAGAGCTGGTGCGCTCCTCAGGAGGCTGGCAGTGTCGCCTGGACGGCGAGGAGGTGCCAGTCGACGGGGTGCTGGTGCGGCGCGACGTACTCTCCCTGCTGATCGGCGGCAAAGCCTATGAGATCAAGCGCGAACGCACCCCGAGCGGCCTCTATCTTTCGCTTGGCCGCAAGCGCTATAGCGCCGAGTTGCGCGATCCCCGTTCCCTCCGCGGCCGCCAGCGACGGAAGGGCGAGGACCCAGGGCTCAAAAAACTCGTCGCACCCATGCCGGGGAAAGTTGTGCGCGTGCTGCTCCGCGAGCATGCCGAGGTCGAACTCGGTCAAGGCGTCCTGGTGGTTGAAGCCATGAAAATGCAGAACGAGGTTCGCTCTCCGAAGAAAGGGGTCGTGCAAAAGATTCTGGCCGACGTAGGGACGGCGGTGAACGCCGGGGATGTGCTGGCCATCGTCGAATAAAGCCTTGTCCTTCCGAGCGCTCGACCTCTATCGCGCCATACCCGCCTGAGTCAAGACCTGTTGGGCGTAGTTGTTTTCCACCTTGGCTTGGTCGCGCAGGATTTCGTAGTAAGCCGATTTCAGCAGTTGCTCGCGGCGGTCACGCAGCTGCGAGCGAATCGCTTCCTGCACCCTGGGATCCGACAACTCCCGTTGTCCAGCCGGTTCTTTGGCAATGACCTTCACGATGCGAAATCCGGCCACCTGCTGGGTCGTGGGATTGGTGATGGCGATGATCGGGCTGTACTGTCCGGGCCTCAGTCTCGTCACCACATCGCGCGTGGCCGCATCGGTGTTCTTCAACGACGACTCCGGAACAAACCCCAGATCGCCTCCGTTGCCCGAGGTCTCCGTGTCTTCGGAGAAGCTCATGGCCAAAGTGCTAAAGTCCTCGCCGCTGTTCAGGCGATTTTCGAGCATCTGAATCTTCCTGCGCGCGTCGGGCTCGTTTTGAGCCTTGTCGTTTTTCAGGTTATGCACCTGCGGATTCGGGGTCGTGGTCACGAAAATGTGCGCCAAATGATACTGCGGTTCGACCAGGTTGAATTCCGCCTTGTGCGCCCTGTAGTAGCCCGTGATGTCTTGATCGGAGATGGTGATCTTCGAGGTGATTTCTTTATTCAGAACCTTCTCGACGGTCAGGGATTGGCGCAGATCATGCCGGAAGTCGTCTAAAGTGAGCTTGCGCTCTTTCAGCCGGGCGTCAAATTCCTCCTTGGTAAACGGCGCTTTAATCTCGTTGAGCTTGCGATCTACTTCTTCGTCGGTGGCCAGCAGTCCGAGCTTCTCCGCCTGGCGCATCACCAGTTCGTTATCAATGAGGGTGCTCAGAATCCTGAGGCGCAGCTCGGTGGCTTGCTCGCCTACGAGTTGTTGCTCGGAGCCGGCGGCTTGGTTGTGATAGTACTTGTCGAGGTCGGTGTAATAGATCTTTCTCCCATCGACCTCGGCCGCCACACCCGTGCCTGGCTGGGTGCTGCAACCGAGCGCCGCTAGCGACAGACTCATCGCCAGCACGACCCGCAATGACCGTTTCAATGGATTTTCCTCCCTTTTCCCCCGCGCCCAGCCTGGCGGGACTTATTGGCGCGCCGACGGCGACTGGCTCGCAGCCGGAGACGTGGGATGGGCGGGCCGCGGGACTCCGGCTTGTTCTAAAGCCTGGTCAATGGCCGCGCGGATCTCCGCCACGGGCACCGCTCCGTCGAGTTCCCGCCCATTGATGAACAGGGTGGGAGTTCCGTTCACTCCCAAGCTCTCGCCTTCCTTGATCGAGGCTTGAATCGCATCTTCGTTCTGCGCCTTGATGCAAGCCGCGAGCTTAGCCTGGTCCAGGCTGTGCTTCTGCCCTTGCTCGGTGGTCAGGCGGTCGAGCGCCGCAAACTGAGCCTCGTGGCCCTTTTCCCGACTCACCTCCTGCGGGTCGCGGTGGATGTAATCCGCGAACTCCCAGTAGGCATCGTTACTTTGCGCAGCCAGGCAATTGGCGTCGACGGCGGCGTGGGTGGCCCAAGGATGAGCCTCTGTCAGGGGAAAGTCTTTGTAGATGAATTGGACGCGGTCGCCGTATTCGCTCGCGAGTTGGGGGAACAAGGTTTGATGCATGTGGGAGCAAAACGGACACTCGAAATCATCGAAGCTGACGATGGTCACCTTCGCGTCCCGGTTGCCCCGCACCGGGCGGCCGGCCAGGCTGATCTTCTTCATGATCTCGGCATACGGATCCTTAGTCAGGTCGAGCTTGGTCAACCGGAGCAAGGTCTTGCCATCGTTCGACAGCAGGAATTCATAGTCCTGTTTCTTTTCCTCGCCGTCCATGTGAATCGTCAGCGCGTGATAGCCAGGAAACTCGCTCGGGCGCAAGGACCCGATCGTGACCTTCACCGTGGGGGGGATGGAGTAGTAGACACGTACCTGGCTCTCGATCCGCTGAACCTCCTCGGGAGGAGCGGATTGAGCGGAGCAGCCCAAGCAGACGAGCACAAAGACCACGATCGAACGGCGCAACAAGGCCACAAACCTCTTGTCTTCTATGGAGAATACGAAACGATTATCTCACACGGTGAGAAAAGGCCGGCCGACGCTCGACTCCGCGGGCGAAGATGGTGCGCGCGGGGAAGGAAGGTTCAGGGCAGCGACGAGCGCGGCTCGGTGGGGAGCAGAGCGTTCATCGAACCGGAGCGGAAGCCCTCGAGATCCAGGGTGACAAATTTGAATCCGAGCGCCTTGAACAGGCGAGTCATGGCCGAGGCCATCTCCGGGCTGAGGGCGCGGGGCATTTCTTCCGGATCGACTTCAATGCGCACCATCTCTCCGTGATGGCGCACGCGGAATTGACGGAAGCCTAGGTTGCGCAACCCCTCCTCCCCCTGTTCCACCACTCCTAAGGTCTCGCGAGTCACGATTTGGCCATAGGCAATGCGGGAGGAAAGGCAGGCCGAGGCCGGCTTGTCCCAGACGCGCAGTCCGGCGTCCCGAGCCAGTTCTCGCACCTCTTGCTTGGTAAGGCCGGCGGCAAGCAAAGGGGCGGCGACCTTATGCTGGCGGGCGGCAACCTGCCCCGGCCGGAAATCGCCTTGATCGTCGAGGTTTGCGCCATAGGCAATGCTCTCGAACCCGCGGCTCCTCCCGAACTCGTCCATCACCGTGAACAGTTCGTCTTTGCAGAAATAGCAGCGGGAGCCGTCGTTGCGGGCATATTCGGGGCGCTCTACTTCTTTCGTGCCAATGATCTCAAGGGGAATCCCTTGTTCGCGAGCGAAGGCGACGGCATCAAAGAACTGGGCCCGAGCCAAGCTGGGGGAGTCGGCCAGGACAGCCAGCATGTCGGAGCCAAGCACACCATGCGCCGCCCAGGCGAGAAACGCCGAGTCTACACCCCCGGAATAGGCGATCAGGGTGCGACCCAAGCTGCGAATGTGTTTCTCGAGGGCGGCTCGCTTCAAACCCAGATTATCCGAACAGGCCATACGGTATATTAACCTGGCTCCTCTTGCGCAAGACTGTATTATGCCACGCACAGGCGGTCTGCCCTTGAGACCGCTGGAACCGACCTCAAGCGGAAGGCCACAACGCAAGCCTTCTTCCAGGCAAACCTCGAGAGCAAGCGTCGCCCCTAACCTGGATCGCCTACGGTGATTGCCGCCTCCGCCGTCAGTAGAGAGTGGGACTGCCGACGGACGCGGGCGACGCCGTAGCGGCGAACAACACGAATGCAAGTGCTCGCGAGCGGACACCGGTTCGCATTCTGGTCGCTCCCATTGAGGCAAAACTTTCAGTGAATTGAGTTGATAGGTTCATACTTTGCCGGCGCCGTGAACCATCGTCCGCCTCTAGTACAACCTCTCCGACCGCCGCAGATTCCCCAAGGCGCCCACATTCGCCAGAGAGAAGGTGAAACGATACTCGTTTTCGTTCGGCACCGTACCCAGCGCGAAGCGGCGGAATTCCAGGTTGAGGCCGCAGCAAGACCAATTGTAGGTCGCTTGCACTGCGGTGTACTGCACGGAGTTCAGGTTGGCGTCAACCCCGATATTGGTAGCCGCGCTGAATCCCGGTTTATTGGTGTGACCGTAACCCAACAGGATGCGAAATTGATTGAAGGTTTGGGGCGCAGGAACCGGCATGAGAAAGCCGGCCTCGGGGGGCACGCGCAGGAAGGCATCGCCCGCCCCGATGGTGAAGGCGCCGGCACGGTAGTTCAGCAAGGCGGTACTCGCATTGATTTGCCCCTGCTTGAAATCGTAGTCCACATCCCACTCCACGTCGGTCCGGGCACTGGTGGCGACGCGGAGCCGGGAGATCAGGGGGGAAAGATGACGGGGCTCGAACAGGAACGAGATGCCAGTTAGATCGATGGTGCTGGTGAAAACATTGCTGCGTCCGGGCACGAGCGCACCGCCAAATCGGGGATCGAGGAAGTATTTTTGCGCCAGCTCCCAGGTGATCACCTCCCTCGCTTGAGAGCTGGAGTCACAGGGGAGTTCCGTCGGCATCGTCTGGCGGACCCAGGGAATCGGGTGATACGGCGCCGGCCCCCCGACAAAAAGCGACGGCATTCCCGGTTTGGCGCAATTCTCCGGTCCGGCTCGGGTGCGTTTCGCATAAAGGCGGCTCACGGCGCCGTATTCGACTGCATTGCTGTTGGTCAGGATGTCGCGGGCGTCGAAACGCAAAATGTGCGCGAAATTGTCGACCCCGGTGACGTACTGGTAGACCACGCGGGGCTCAATCGCGTGTTTCCACTTGCGGCCCAGAAACTCATGCTCGAAGACTCGCGCCACGACCGGGGGCCGCAGCTCGAGGGAGCCTTCGAGCGCCTTGCGATTGATGGTAGTGGAGATGGCGCTCGCAGCCCCGCTCGCAGAGGTAAGCAATTGTTGGGTGTAAGCCGTGTCTCGCAGCGAGAGCTCTGGACGAATGGACCAGTCCCCGAGGAGAAGCGGCAGCGACAAGGCTGGGTTGATATCAAAACGTCCGACCAAAGGAGCGGTGCTGAACCCAGGTTCACTGCGCGAGAGTCCCTCGATGGCTACGTCGTAGGACCAGAAGAAGGGCGAGTTCCCGATCCGCTGCTCGATCGCCGACAGATCGGCACTCGGAGCATGCAAAATGGTGATGACATTCCCCGGGGTGCTGCTCTCAAAGTCCTGATATCGCTGCATCGCGACGTTGTAGAAGGATCCGCCTGCCGGGGAGGAGAGAAAGGCGTCCGATTTTACTTCGGAGTCGACGGCTTGGGTGAAGGCATCGCTGAAGGCAAGACGAAACAGGTACGAGCTCAAGTAATCGACATCCGCCACGCCGCGAAACCTCTGTCCAAATTGGTCTTCTGCCGTGAGCCGCGCCTCCTCCCCGCCCTGGTTCTGGGGCGGACTGCCGTAGCCCCGATCGAGAACGCTGAAATAGGTGAGGTCGGCAAAGGCCGTTTCCTTGGGCCAGGCGCGAAACTCGCCCATCGGGGCCCATCCCCGCTTGGAATAGTATTCGGCCCCCACGTGCGCATCCAGGCTACGATTGATGGCCCAAAACAGGGATTCTCCCAGGATGGTTCCTTTGACGGTGGACTGGCCGAGGTTTGGGATCAGAAAGCCGGATTGGCGGGGCAAGCGCTCGGCCGGCAGCGTGGCAAAGGGGAAATATAGGATCGGAATGCCTTCGAGTCCGAAGGTCGTGTGATAGATCTTCGCCGTGCCGCCGACCTCGACATCCACCTTCCCTGCCTCAAACTCCCATTTCGGCCGGGGCAGCTCGCAGGTTGTGACCATGCCATCGTAAAGCTTGTAATGATCGGGGCCGGTTTGTTCGACCACTTTTCCCTTGAAAAAAAATGGGTTGGAGGAGGTTAGCAGCAGCCGGGTTCCGCGCACCAGCGCTCCCAGGCTCCCGGTGACCTGCTCAAAGCGGCCGCTTTCGCTATTCAGGTTGAAGGCACCGCGGCTTGCCTGGAGGTGCGCGTCGTGGGGGCCTCCGTCGAGTAAGACGTGGCCGTCCGCGGTGGCGGCTCCGGTATCGGAATCATAGGTCATTTCATCGCCGCGCAGAATGTAGGTTCCGTAGTGAATTTCCCCCTTGCCATGCAACTTGTAGACTGACCCCACCTTTTCCTGCTTCAAGGCGATGATGGTCACCTGATCTTCGTCGAGGGTGGAGGGAGCTTTCTTCATGGGGGAGGCTTGCGATTGAGCGCCCAGGGAAAGCAACTGGCTGGTAACTAAGCGGGGAGCGAGTAAGTGATGACAGAGAAAGGCGGTCGTGATAAGAAAACGTGTGCGGGAAGTCATCGAAACCGTGCGAACTCCCCGAATCGAAATTGAAGGCTCGGGTATGGTGACGTTAGCATGGTGCGGTCCCAGGTGGCAAAGCAGGAAACATTTCGAACTTCCCGGCCGCTTCGTCGAACTTAGCTCTGATTATGTTCCATCGCGCTCGATGAGATCCACCAGGTTCCCTGTCCATTCGGCGGCGGGCTCACTGGTTAGGTTGGGCAGCCGGGCTCAGCAGGAGCTGTTTCCCCATGAAGTCCAGATTTGAACCCGAGCCTGATCCCGCCATCAACCCGGATGGATCGCTCGATCCTGAAGCATACGATGCGAGCCAGGAACAATTTGCCGCCAGAGGCGACCAGGAGCCGCGGGTGGCTCGCGGGCATTTCGTCGTGGATGCGGAGGACGCCTCGGGCTCGGGGCAGTTGGCCGGCTCGGCACGGCCTCGCACGCGGGCGACCGGCGCGGATCCGAACCCGGTCGTAGAGGCGGTTGCCGCTCTCGGCAACGGTGCCGCGGAAGCAGCCCTCCCGGTTGCCGCGGCAGAGATCCCGGCGCAGTCCGATCGTCAGTCTTGGCGGCTCGAAGTGCAGGCCAGGATCACGCTTTACCGGCGGCGCAAGCGTCCTCCCCCGCCACGCTATCCTTCGCTCGCACTAAAGTCCGAATCCTCCCGTTCACGCCTGGCCTCTGGTTCGACGGTCGAGACTCGAGCCTCCTCAGGTCCGGCGAACGCGCAGGCGGTGGAGACGGGTAGTACGCCCAGTACGACTGGGGGGAGGGGGAAACTGCTTCAGTTCTTCCGCTCCTCGATTGCGCCGCCCCAAGCGATGGAGGAATTAGCCGAGCCGGTCGTCGAATCTCCGCCAATCCTGGAGGTTCCCGACGTGATGCCGCCTCCACCCGCGCTCGGGGGCATCCTCATCGAGCCTAGCGAACATGCGACTCCGAAGGGACGGCCGGGACTCGAATTGCCCTTGCGAACGGCGCCGATGGTAAGGCGGATCGTGGCGTTGCTGGTCGACGGCCTGTTCGTAGTCGCCTCCGTCGGGCTATTCACTTACATCTCTTCGAAAATGGGGCTCGAAGGGCTTGCCAGAAAAGAGATTCTATCGCTGGCGACGATCTTAACCGCCCTCTTGTGGGCAGGCTATCAGTACCTTTTGTTGGTTTACGTGGGCACGACTCCCGGGTTAAGACTAGCTAAGCTCCACTTGCGCCGTTTCGACAGTCGCCCGGTGTCGCGAGGACTTCGCCGCTGGCGGGTCTTGGCGTCCCTGCTCTCCGGTTTGTCGCTCACCCTGGGCTATGCCTGGTGTTTTCTGGATGAAGACCAACTCTGCTGGCATGACCGAATCACCCAGACCTATATGGCCCCGCTCGATCGAAAATAGTTCTCCGCCGGTGGCGCGGGCACTCCAGTCGAGCGCGCGCGCTATCTTCGGCTGCCTTGGAGCTCGGTAGCGGAGGGGAGCAAGCCCGAGAAATCCTGGTAACATCGTTTCTGTGGACTTGAAAGCTCCGGTTCGAGTACGTTTTGCCCCGTCTCCTACGGGACATCTGCACATCGGCAACATACGAACGGCTCTTTTCAACTGGCTTTTCGCCCGGCAGAAACGCGGCACCATGATCCTGCGGATTGAGGATACGGACCTCGAGCGCAGTGAAGCCCGCTTCGAGGATCTGCTCATGGACGACCTCAAATGGCTGGGGCTCGACTGGGACGAAGGTCCCGACCGAGGCGGACCCCATGCTCCCTACCGCCAATCCGAGCGCCTCGAGATCTATCGCGAGCATGCCGAGAGGCTCCTCGCCGAGGGCAAGGCGTATCTTTGCTTTTGCACGGAGGAAGAGCTCGACCGGGAGCGCGAACGCCGGCAGGCAGAAGGGGGGATCTATTCCGACCGGTGCCGCACCATCGATCCGGAGGAGGCCAAGCGCCGCCGCGCCGCCGGGGAGGCTTCGGCCATCCGATTGAAAATTCCCGAGCGGCCCATTCGTTTTCACGACATCGTGCACGGTGAGGTCGAATTCGCGAGCGAGGTGGTGAGCGATCCGGTCATTCTACGTTCGAGCGGAATGCCGGTGTACAACTATGTGGTCGTCATCGATGACGCTCTGATGAAAATCACCCATGTGATCCGCGGCGACGATCATCTTTCGAATACCCCCAAACAGGTGGCGCTCTATGAAGCCCTGGGCTGGAGCGTACCGGAATTTGCCCACCTCTCGACGATTTTGGGCGGGGATCGCGAGCGACTCTCCAAACGCCACGGAGCCACCTCGATTAAAAACTTCCGCGATATGGGCGTGCTTCCCGAGGCCCTGGTGAACTACCTGGCTTTACTCGGCTGGGCTCCGAGCGGAGGGACGCGGGAGATCTTCACCCTGAAGGAACTGGTCAAGGAGTTTTCGCTCGAGCGGGTTACGCCCTCCTCCGCCGTTTTTGACATGGAGAAGCTCTACTGGCTGAACCGGCAATACATCAAGCGGGCTGCGCCGGAGAGAATCAACCGATTGGCACTCTCCTATTACACGAAAATGGTGGTGGAGGATATGGCCCGGACCGTCAACCTCTCGGCGCAATTCGCCGATGCAGGATTTCTCCCAGCTCCGCCCATCACGGATTGGCTGGCGAAGCTCACCCAGCTTTTCGTTCCTTATGTGAGTCGGCTGGACGAACTCCCCGAACGCGCTTCCGCGGTTTTTCATTACGATGCGAAACGTGCTCTCGAGTCCCCCGACAATCGAGAAGTTTTGGACTGGCCGCACACCAAGGCCGTGTTCACCTCCTTCGTTGGGAAGATCCTCGGAGACGAGTCGGCCCGCTGCGGGCAACTGACGGCGGCAGAATTCAAGACGATTGTCAATCAAGTCGGGACAGAAACCGGGGCCAAAGGCAAGGCGTTATTTCATCCCATTCGCATGGTCATCACCGGGTCGCATTCCGGGCCGGACTTTGATCGTCTCATCCCTATTCTCGAAGCTGGGAGTCGTCTCACCTGGCCACAACACGTGCTGAGTGTGTGCGAGCGGGTCAAGGAATTCGCCCAAGCCTACAACCGGCTGGTAGCGTGACCCAACGCAAGTCGGTAGTGGGTGAGTTTCAGTGTGATCCCGCTGGTGGGGCATGTTCTGTGGGCTCATCCTACGTTGCGGCGGTCAGGCGGAGAGCTGACCGTCACCGGACTGCGTAAGCAATATCACCCAAGTTCTCTGCCTCGGCGAGGTACCAAAGTATTCGTGCTGGCGATCTTTCCTCTCAGCTTTTTCCCAAGCGCACGGTCCTCGAAGCTAACCGACAATTGGTTCTTAGTCCCAAGTTCCATTTCGCGTTACTGGTAATTCTGACAGTCGTTACCCGGCCAGGTGGCGAGCTAGTTTCATACACCAACACAGTCCTGTCACCGTGTGCTTGTCGTGACCAGTCACAAAATGAGCGTACGGAGGCGCTGCAACCATGAAGGCCAGAACCGCTCGAATAAAGTTGTTCATTTGTCCCTGGTCATGGCAGTTGTGCCAGTCCTAGCCACAGGCAATGAACTACTGCGACGGTTTTAAAAACGGATTCAGCAAGCCATGAGTCTAAACAAGCGAAAGGAAGGAACTCCCTTAACACGGACCTTCTCGCACCGGATGTGGATGGTCGGGATCGTGGTAATCGTGGCAACTGCGGGAACCGTTTATGTGGGGCGAACCCGCGGCGCAGCGACGTCTTACCACGTAAGTGCTGCGGGCGAAGGCTTCGGACCGACCATCGAGAACCATGATTCACCACCGGGTGTTGTGCCTGAGGGCATGGTGTGGATTCCAGGAGGCGAGTTCTCGATGGGAGCCAATGATCGACCAGACATGAACGGCATCGGAATGGAGGTGACGCGGGACGCTCGGCCGATCCATCGCGTTTACGTCGATGGATTCTACATTGACAGAACCGATGTCACGAATGCGCAGTTTGCAGAATTCGTGAATGCAACGCACTCTGTAACCGTGGCTGAGCGCAAACCACGGGCCGAAGACTTTCCCGGAGCCCCTCCACAGAATCTTGTTGCTGGTTCGCTTGTTTTTTCCCCACCCGATCGCCCTGTTCCTCTCGATAATCAATTTCAGTGGTGGAACTATGTACACGGTGCCAACTGGCGGCATCCACTGGGTCCCAATAGCGACATTAACGGTAAGGATAACTTTCCTGTCGTACACATTGCGTACGAGGATGCCGAAGCCTACGCGAGGTGGGCGGGAAAACGGTTGCCAACAGAAGCCGAGTGGGAGTTCGCAGCGCGGGGTGGTGCAACCGGGAAACCATTCGTGTGGGGGGATGAATTTCGCCCCGACGGCAAGTGGATGGCCAATACACATCAGGGCCACTTCCCCTATCAAGATACTGGAAACGATGGGTACGCGGGCATCGCACCGGTCGCACAGTATCCACCAAACGCGTATGGCTTGTATGACATGGCTGGGAACGTATGGCAATGGACAAGCGATTGGTACCGACCGGACTACTACCAAGTCCTCGCGGCCGCCGATACCGTTGCGAGAAATCCGCAGGGGCCTGACTCTTCCTTCGATCCCTCAGAGCCGAACCAACCAAAGAAGGCTCAGCGCGGAGGATCTTTTCTTTGTACGGATCAATACTGCTCGCGCTACATCGTGGGTACGCGCGGGAAGGGAGAGGTGAGCACGGGAACAAATCACCTCGGGTTCCGCTGTGTGATGACTCGTGAAGCCTGGCAGGCCCAGCAGAACCGCTCAAGGTAGAAAACGAGCGCCAGGCTTCCGGAGTGGGTTGAAGTTGAGGTGGTTAAAGCGGTTCCTTTAAAGGGCCATCTGCAACACTTGCAGCATCCTAAGACACAGAACAGAATGCCGAAACGACCATCCACGCAACCCTTGCTCAATTGCTACTTCCGTGCGGATTCTCCAGTTTTTTCATCGCCTCATCAATAGCCTTTTTCATGCTGAGAGTGTCAGCTCCTTGTCGCGGCGGATACTCCTGGATGCTCTTGAGGTGAGCTGCCAGAAACGGTCCAGCGGCCGTAGGCGCCCACAGCTTGTGAGCAAAGAATTCGCGCCCTATATAGCCAAACTCCTCTGAATCCGGTGTCATCTTCTCCATGGGATCCATTAGAAGATTCACGAGGTAGGGCACGCTTGGATAGGTCTTGGGATCGAACCAATTGTTGTGCATTTTGACCCCGATGTGCATCTTCCAGCCGTCGACGCGAACAGCCATGAGATCGGTTTCGTCATAGTAGAAGATTTCTCGGCGAGCGGACTTCTCGATTTTGCCGGTCCACAAATCAAGATTGTTGTAGCCGTCCAGATGGACTTTATAGGTCATGGAGCCCATCTTGTAACCGAGTAGAAGGTCTTGCTTAAGATTGGGGAGCCCTGCGGCAGCGGCGAGTGTGACAAAAAGATCCTCGTGGCTTTGTATCCCATTGGAGACTCGACCGGCGGGGATATGTCCGGGCCAGCGAATCAAGCAAGGGACTCGCATGCCACCCTCCCAGGTTGTGCCTTTCTCGCCACGAAAAGGTGCGTAGCCTCCATCCGGCCAGAACATCAACTCGTTGCCGTTATCTGTGGTATAGATAACGATTGTGTTGTCGCCGACCCCGAGGTCCTCAAGTTTCTTGAGGATTGCGCCCACCTGCTCGTCGTGTTCGATCATGCGAGCCCGGACAACATCCTCTTCCGCTCTACCTTCATTAACGGCCATCTGCACGTACTTAGGGTTGGGATGCGACCAGACATGGATGGCAGTAGAGTTAAACCACAGGAAGAATGGCTTGCCGCTGTTGCCGTTCTTGTCCAGCCATTGCAAGGTTTCACCTAAGACTTCGGCATCAAATGTCTCCATCCGTTTGCGAGTGAGTTTGCCGGTGTCTTCTATCCTTTGTTTTCCGACCCGTCCGAATTTCGGGTCGGTAGTCGGATCGTCCACCTCGGTCGCCCAGGTGTGCAGCACCCCGCGCGGGCCAAATTTCTGCAGGTATGCTGGGTTCTTTTGTCCGGGATAGTCCAGCTCTTCCGGCTCCTCTTCAGCATTCAAGTGATACAGGTTGCCGAACCACTCATCGAAGCCGTGGACGGTTGGCAGAAATTCGTTGCGGTCCCCCAAGTGATTTTTCCCGAACTGTGCGGTCGAATACCCGACGGACTTCAACACTTCGGCCAAGGTAGGATCTTCTTTTTGAATCCCTCGCGTCGAGCCTGGAATGCCGACGGTGGTCATGCCGGTCCGCACTGGCATTTGCCCCATAATGAATGCCGCCCTTCCTGCGGTGCAGCTGGGTTGGCCGTAATGATCTGTGAAAAGGATGCCTTCTTTAGCGATACCGTCAATATTCGGAGTCCATCCCATCAAACCGTGCGTATAGGCCCCAACGTTCCAGTATCCGATGTCATCGCCGAAGATCACGACTATGTTCGGTTTCTTGGTTTGGGCAGAGAGATTGACGGAGAACGTGGTCAATACAATCACGGTAACGAGGGTTGTCAGCCAAGAACCAGCACTCACTTTTCTTTCCATAGATGTCGTCCTTGTTTGCCGGGACACTTTTCTCTAGCTGCGATTCCCGAATTCGGTTCCCACGACGCTTCTCCTATTCGGAGACCCGATTTTCACTAGAGTGGAGTACTTCGGCGCTGGTTCCAGCTGGCAATTCTTACAGACTGGCTAAGGTCAGTCATTACTTGATAATTTTTCATTACACAGCCCTGTCACTTCTAACAGATGCCACCTCTTCCTCTGCCCACCTAGCATTTCCCAGTGCGTTACCTTGGACACTTCCTCCGGCGGCGAAGAAACACTCGACCCCTACGGGACTAATTCTCACAGGAGAGCCACACCAACTTCCTCTGATTTCCGAAACGCTCAGATGAGAAGGCCGGTGTTTGCAGCCAAGGAGCTTTCACAATGCCACGAACAAAATCAGCGCTCGCCCTCTTGCTCAGCGTGGTGCTCACGATGCCCGCTCTCGACGGCTGCAACAAACGTGAGGAAAAGAAGCAGGAAAGTCCTGTTGGGCAGCCCCCAGCACCACAAGCCACATACGCGAGGCCGTCCGCCGACCAGCTCTACCAAATGGTTGCGCCGATCGCGTTGTTCCCCGATAACCTCGTTGCTCAAGTCCTCGCCGGTTCCACTTATCCTGACCAAATTGCGAGTGCCGCGACGTGGCTAAAGCAAAACGCCAATCTGAAGGGCAACGACTTGATGCAAGCGGTCAACCAACAACCATGGGACGTCAGCGTCAAAGGTCTCACCCAATTTCCCGATGTTTTGAATCAGATGGCGTCCAATCTCTCTTGGACCTCAGCTCTTGGTGACGCCTATTTCAACATTCCTCAGGATGTGATGAATTCCGTCCAGGTTATGCGGCAGCGCGCATCGCAGGCGGGAAATTTGAAATCCAGTCCACAGCAGACGGTGACGACGGAATCGGCCTCTGCACCACCACCGCAATCGTCCTCTGATCAACAGCCGACGGTCGTGGAGGCACCACCGCAGACGATCGTAATTCAACCCGCCCAGCCCGACGTCATTTATGTGCCGTCATATAACCCTACGGTTGTGTACGGTGCGTCGGTTGCTGCCTATCCCGGATACGTTGCGCCTCCGTCTACCGGCGAAGTTGTCGCCGCAGGTCTGATTTCCTTTGGCGTCGGCATGGCGGTGGGCGCAGCCATGAGTAACAGTTGCTGTGGGTGGGGATGGAATTCGTGGGGTTGCGGATGGCACAACTCCACCGTGGTTTATAACCACAACACCTATGTATCCAATTCCAATACGTTCGTTAACCGAAACAACTATTACAACCGCAACGTCAACAACGTGAACCGGAACAATCTCAATGCGAATAACTTCAACCGCAACAACATCAATAGCAACTACCGCAACAACGATTACCGTGCGAACAACTTTAATAATACGGCTCGCAACTCAAACTTCACTACACCCAATTTCGGCACACAACACAACCAATCCCAATTTCGTAACGCAAATGAGTCCGTCGGACAACGCGGGGATGCAGGCAACCGCATGAATTCCGCCGCACAGAATCGCCAGTCGATTCAGCAGGCGGCGGATCGGCAGCCAATTGGACAGACCGCCAATCGCCAGCAACTCGGGCAAGCATCGGATCGACAGCTGGGACAGGCATCGAACCGAACGCAGATGGCACAAAACGAAGGCCACCCGAATTTCAATCAGGCACAGCGCGGCTTTGGCCAGCAGGAGCGGAGCACCAATTCGGGCGCTTTCAGTAACTACGGCCAGGGTGGCAACGCGAGAGTGAACAGTGCACGCGGCCAAGAGAGCCTCAGTGGAAATCGAGGGAGTAGCGCTCGCGCTGGCGGAGGTAGTGGCGGTCGTCGTTAGGCTGTAGCTTGGCAACGCTTTCCGGAAGACTGGAGAATCGCACATGAAACCATCCTTAGGAGCCGCTCACCCCAAGAATGCTGCCAATTCCATTGCCGGAACTCACGTCATCTTTGTTCTGTTGCTAGTCGTTGGTTACTTGTTCTTGTATGTTCCCTATTCCTGCGCGCAAGCCGGAAACGAGACGACCTTTGCCATGCCGGGTGACGCAGTTCTAGCGCTATATGATGCCGCAAAAGCCGGGGACATGGCTGCCGTCTCTGCTATTTTCGGTAAAGAAGGGGATGAGCTGATTCATACCGGTGACGAGGTCTCTGACAGAAACATCGTGCAGAATTTTCTGCGCCGCTACGATGAAATGCATCGCGTCGTCGTCGAGCCGGACGGCACGGTTACTCTTTACATTGGCGCTGACAACTGGCCATTTCCCATCTCTATCGTGAAGAACTCTTCGGGTGCCTGGTATTTCGACGCAGAGAGTGGAAAGCAGGAAATTCTCTACCGCCGAGTTGGCCGCAACGAAAACGACGCCATCGAGATTTGCCATGCCCTGGCGGAGGCCCAGGTGGAATATAAATCTGCTCTGCGCAGTGGCGAGTCCTCGAAACACTATGCGCTCAAGTTTGTCAGCGATGAAGGGAAAGAAAACGGTCTTTACTGGAAGTCATCCGACGGTGAGCCGAGCAGTCCCATTGGACCTCTTATTGCGGACGCCACTTCCGAAGGTTACGCAGTCAAACAAGGCCAGCCCACTCCCTTCCATGGTTACTACTACCGAATTCTCACCACGCAAGGGCCCTCTGCCAAGGGCGGAGCGAAAGACTATCTGGTGGATGGTCAACTGGTTCGTGGGTTTGCCTTCGTCGCTTATCCGGCACAATACAGAAACTCAGGTGTCATGACTTTCATCGTCAATCAGGACGGAACTGTCTATGAGAAGGATCTTGGCTCGGACACCGAGTCTGCCGCGGCGTCAATGACAGAATTCAACCCCGATAAATCCTGGAATCCAGTGGATCAATAGTCACTCAGTGGAGAAGGCACTCACTCACTCCGCTCCACCGGTCTCCGTCTGGCTGCGATCTCGATTTGCGGGGCCCAAATGGGGATGCATCCCGCGATTTCGCTGGCGCATCTCGCATCAGGCAGCTAGCTTGTGCCCGAGGAACTCCTTGGCTTTCGCCACCTCCGCATCCCATTTCGTAAGCTGCTCGGGTGTCAAGAAATTCACCGAGTGTTGACGAATGTTCGTACGATTGTCGGCGATTTTCTTGATCATGTCCTCTTTTCTTGATGCATTCCGATTCTGTTGCTTATCTTCAGTCAACTTTTCGGAGGCTTCCGTCATGAAGCTGTACTTTCTGTTTTCTGTTCTTCAGAGGGCCTACCTCTTTCCTGAGCAATTCACATGAACCCTTGGAGATGGCCGCAAAATCAGCATAGATCGAACCCTCAGGGGCGCGACCAGGAATCAGACCCACTACGGATAAGTCGCCACTTCGATTCCTAGGGAGACTCTGATGTAGAACTAACGGAGTCGAAGGAGAACGATGTAAGTCATCGCAGAGGCCAGCCGTTTTGAAAACTGGCGAGCATTGTGGTGCTGCTACTGGCGTAACACGCTGAAAGCCAGGTGGTCTTGTAGTTGGCCTCGATTATGACTATTATGACCATAACTGCCGAGTGGGAGGTGGGCTATGGGTACACAGACGTGGACCGTGGCAGAGGCGAAGGCAAAGTTCAGTAAACTACTGGACAAAGCAAAATCTGAAGGGCCTCAAAAGATCACCAAGCACGGTCGTACCACGGCTGTGGTCGTCGCGGCGGAAGAATGGGAGCGGAAGGCCGAGCGGAAAGGCAATCTGGCCGAGTTTCTGGCGTCTTCTCCGCTGCGGCGCTCCGGGCTAAAGCTCAAGCGCCTGCGGGTTCGCCTGCAGAAAGTGGAACTATGAAATACCTGCTGGATACGGATGTCATATCCGAGCCGATGAAGCCACGACCCAACCGTGGCGTGCTCGCATGGCTCGCGGACGTGGACGAAGACACCGTGTTTCTTAGCGTCGTTACGATCACCGAATTGCGTTATGGGGTTGAGCGTCTCCCTACGGGAAGGCGACGAGATCTCCTCGACACATGGTTGCGGAAGGACCTAGCTGCGCGGTTTGCTGGAAGAATGCTACCCGTTGACCTTTTAATCACGGATGCATGCGGCCGTCTAGTGGCTCGGAGCGAGTCGATGGGACATCCGATTGAGCCAAGGGATGCGTTCATTGCCGCTACGGCCGAAGTACATGGATTAACTCTTGTGACTCGTAACGCTTCGGATTTTGAACCCACCGTAAAGTCCATCGTGACCCCTTGGACCTAACCGGGACGAACCACTTGGGCCACTCCTCCAATTGATCTCATCTCAACCGAAATTGTTTGGTTACAGAGGTTTAGCAGTCCTCGTCACCACACGTGCGTTGCGGTGAAAAATGCTCATCTCCGATTCGGCCGATTCGTCAACGTAGGACGCACGGGGAAAGATGAGCCTGGTCAGCCCCGATGGCAAGTTCCTGCTGGCAAGGGACGCAAAGGGGCAACGCTGGCTTTACCCGATCGGCGGCGGCGAGCCGCAAAGATTCGATCGTGATATCAAACCGGACGAATTCATCATGGGTTTCTCAGCCGACGGCAGCCTCGAGGTGCGGGCACGTACGGTTCCGGTTGAGGTTTTCAAGGTCGATGTGGCCAGCGGACGCCGGGAAGCCTGGAAGGAAATCACCCCCGCCGATCCCGCGGGAGCGCTCATGGTCTTCAGGATCGTGTTCAGCGCAGACGGAAAATCTTACGCATACTCGGTGAGCCGCGTGCTTTCCGATCTGTACGTAGTGGACGGACTCAAATAGCTAGCATGCTGCGCACCCAAGCGCGGTGCCACGCTAATTTCCGAGAATCGACACCAGCGCCGAACCCAGGTCGGAGCGTGCAAAACGATAGCCGCTCGCGCGAAGCCTGGCGGGTTCCACCCGCTGGCTGGCCAATAATAGTTCGTTAGCCATTTCACCGAGGGCCAGCCGCGCCGCCCAGGCTGGCATGGGAAAGACGGCGGGCCGCGCCACCGCCGAAGCCAAGCTTCTGGTGAATTCTCGATTGGTGACCGGATTGGGCGAGACCACGTTCACCGGGCCTGCGAGAGTCCCGGTTTTCATGACGTGTTCGATGGCTCCGATGACGTCGTCGAGAGCCACCCAGCTCCACCACTGACGCCCGCTTCCCACTTTGCCGCCGACTCCCAGGCGGAAAGGCCCAAGCATCTTTGCCAGGGCCCCGCCGGAGCGGCTCAACACAATTCCGAAGCGCGCCTGGACGGTTCGAATTCCCGCCTTGGACGCCGCCTCGGTGGCGGACTCCCACTCGCGGCACACCTCGGCGAGAAATCCTTCGCCCGGCGAGCTTTGTTCGTCAAGAACCTGGTCTCCCCGATCGCCATAGATCCCAATGGCGGAAGCGGAAAGCAGCACAGCCGGGCGCTCGGCCGCGTGGGCCAGAGCCTCAGAGATATTTCTCGTTCCCACCACCCGGCTGTCGCGCACCGCACGTTTCTTGGCCTCGGTCCAGCGCTCGGCGATGGACTCTCCTGCAAGGTGAAGGACGGCATCGAAGCCGGAAACGGACTGGGGCGGGATCGGCCGCGCTATGTCCCAGGTGATCTGGGCGGCTCCGGAGGGGATCGTGCGAATGAGCCGCGTTACCTGCCACCCCTTGGCTGTCAGGCGACGGACGAGAGCGGCTCCGATCAGTCCCGAGGATCCACTTACGAGAACTTTACCCGGAGTGGCGCTCACAGCCAGTCCAATTTATCAGTTCGGGGAGCTTACGAACAGAGAGACGTAGTGCCGCGGCTCGCCCGGCTTCCTGCCCCGGTTATCTCGTTGAGGACCCTCGGTGCGATCGATCGCACCACGGTCGTCAGATGATCGCCTAGGACTTTGGTTTTCGCTCCCGGCCGAGGGCCGGACTGGTGGGGGCTATAATCACAGCAACGGTTCTAGAAGTTGAACTTCCGGCTGTCTGGGACGGCTGATCCTCGAAAATGGCGACTTTGCGCGAACAGATCGCGACCACTGCCCTTACGGTAACCAAATTCCGCGAGCTGTTGCGGACCATACGGGAAAACCGCCCCAATGACGATCTGGAGATCGTACGCAAGGCATATGATTTTTCCCAGAAGATCCACACCGGCCAGACGCGGGCCTCCGGAGAACCCTACCTTGTCCACCCCCTAAGCGTGGCCCGGGTCTTGGCCGAAATGAAGATGGATCCGGTCGCGGTCGCTGCCGGTTTGCTGCACGATTCGGTCGAAGATACCACGGTCACCACGGTTGACATTCGCCAAGAGTTCGGAGAGCAGGTAGCGCACATCGTCGAGGGGGTGACCAAGATCGACCAGATTGATTTCGCCAACCGGGAAGAGCAGCAAGCCGAGAACCTGCGCAAGATGATGCTGGCCATGGTCGACGATATCCGCGTGGTGCTGATTAAGCTGGCCGACCGTCTGCACAACATGCGCACCCTCGAACATCTCGCCCCGGAGCGCCAGCAGAAAATTGCCAAAGAGACTCTGGAAATCTACGCTCCGATTGCGCACCGGCTAGGAATGGGCAAGATTCGCGGCGAACTCGAGGATTTGGGCTTTCGCTACCTCGATCCCATCACCTATCAGCAGGTCCATGATGCGGTCGAGGCTCGGCGCAAGACCGGCGAACAGTTCCTGGCCCGGGTCGAAACCCTGTTGCGCGACAAGTTGAAGGAGGCGGGAATTACCGCCCGCGTGGAGAGCCGCATCAAGCGCCTGTATAGCATTCACCGCAAGCTGGTGCGGCAAAAGATCAACGTAGACCAGGTGTATGACCTCTATGCTATGCGCATCATCACCCACTCGGTGCAGGATTGTTATGCCGTGTTAGGCATTGTGCACAACATCTGGCGGCCGGTGCCCGGCCGAATCAAGGATTTTATCGCCATGCCGCGGCCGAATTTCTACCAGTCGTTGCACACCTCCGTGATCACCGAGGACGGCACGCCCTTCGAGCTGCAGATCCGCAACGAGGAAATGCATCGCATGGCGGAGGAGGGCATTGCCGCCCACTGGAAGTACAAGGATGGCCCGGTCTCGGCCCGCGACGAGCAGCGACTGGCCTGGTTGCGGCAGGTGGTCGAGTGGCAGCGGGACGTTTCCGATCCCACGGAGTTCCTCTCCACGCTCAAAATCGATCTCTATCCCGAGGAGGTCTACACCTTTACCCCGAAAGGTAAGGTCGTGGTGTTGCCGCGGGACTCGACGCCCATCGACTTCGCTTATTCGGTTCACACCGAGGTCGGGCACAGCTGCGTCGGAGCCAAAGTCAACGGGCGCATGGTTCCTCTGCGCCACCGCCTGCACAGCGGGGACATCGTCGAAATCCTTACCCAGGCGGGACACAAGCCCAGCCGCGACTGGCTGGCCGTGGTAAAGTCCTCTCGCGCCCGCAACAAGATCAAGCACTGGCTGAACATTCACCAGCGGGAACGGGCCATCGAAATCGGCCGCAAACTGATCGAAAAGGAGGCCCGCAAATACCGGGTTGCCCTGAAAGAGATCAAAGACGAGGAACTGCGCAAGATCGCCTCCGATTACGGCCTCGGTGCGAATGACGATCTCATGGCCGGCATCGGCTACGGCAAATACTCTGCCCGTCAGGTGCTCGCCCGGCTCGCCCCCGCAGTTCGAGGATCGCCGGAAGCCGTGAGCGAGAACAAGCCCGGCGGTTTGGCAAGCGTGGTGCGCCGCGTCTTCGGCGGCGACCACCGTGAGAACGCGATTCGGGTGAAAGGGCATGGGGATTTGCTGGTCTACCGAGCGCGCTGCTGTAATCCCATCCGCGGTGAAGCCATCGTAGGCTACGTCACGCGGGGGAAGGGAGTGGCCGTGCACGCCGTCCAATGCCCGAATGTCGTCAATCTTCTCTACGAGCCTGACCGAAAGATCGAAGTAGAATGGGCCCAGGATGACTCTGCCCGCAGCTCCTATCCGGTAAAACTTACTGTCTTCTGCGACGATCGTTTCGGAATGCTCAAACAAATCACCTCCATCATCAGTGACAGCAAGACCAACATCCGCAACATCGAGGCGCACACTTACAACGGACGCGGCAACATTGACGTAATCCTCGATATCGTGGATCTGAAACACCTGGAGGACATCATTAATGGGGTACGAAAAATTCCCGGTGTTCACGATGTGCAAAGACTGCAGAAAATCTAAACGCCAGGATGCGTGGCGGGCAGGTTTCAGGGGTGGGTTGCGGGTCGGTTGCCAAGGCCGAGCGCAACCCCCGAACCCGTCTTCGGAGGATTCATGCGCGAGCTGATCGCGACCAACGAGGCTCCCCGGGCGATCGGGCCCTACTCCCAGGCGGTGCGGGCGAACGGCTTCGTATTTTGCTCGGGGCAGGTGGCCATCGATCCCGCCACCCAGCAGGTGATCAAGGGCGATGTCGCTGCCCAAACCGATCGTGTGCTCAAGAATCTGTCGTTTGTCTTAAAAGCCGCAGGAACCGGGCTGGAGAAGGTCGTGCGCACGACTGTATTTCTCAAGAATATGGATGACTTTGCGGCCATGAACGAGGCCTACGGCAAATACTTCACTTCCGCTCCCCCGGCGCGATCAACGGTTGAGGTGGCCCGCTTGCCCAAAGATGTGCTGGTCGAAATTGATGTGATCGCCATTGCCTGAACAGTTCCACCGGAGGCGGAAGGCTCGGGGAAGTGGTGTTTCCGGAAAGGGAACATTCCCCTGGACTTTGTGGAATCTGCCTTTATCATTCCTACTGGTTTCTTTAAGGAGCATGTCTCATGCACAATGCATTATGGATAACAGCAGTTGCGTTTTTTCTGAGCGCGGCGGTCGCGCAAGTCGGTGCCGCGAACACGGACACGAGCGCGCCCACGAAAGTGACCGGAGCTCCCACCAAGACCGCGGATGGACTCGAATACTGGGACATCAAGGTGGGCACCGGCCCGACCGCCCAGAGCGGCCAGAAGGTGAAGGTGCACTACACCGGGTGGCTTACCAGCGGCAAGAAGTTCGATAGCTCGGTCGATCACGGCGGCCAACCCTTCGAGTTCCAGCTGGGGGCGGGTCAGGTCATCAAAGGATGGGACGAGGGGGTTGCGGGAATGAAAGTCGGCGGCAAGCGGCAGCTGCGCATTCCTCCTGAACTCGGGTACGGGCAGCGGGGCTATCCTCCCATTATCCCGTCAAACTCAACCCTCATCTTTGACGTGCAATTGCTGGGGGTGGAGTAGGGCTGGGTGGCTTAGGCTTTTACCACTTTCCCGCTGCGCAAGCAGGACGTGCAGACGCGAATACGCTTGGTCATGCCCTTGATTTGGGCTCGCACGGGGCGGAGATTAACGTTCCACCTCCGCCGCGACACGTTATGGGCGTGACTGATGGTGTTGCCAAAGCGCGGCTTCTTGCCGCAAATCTCACACACTTGCGCCATAGGCGACTCCAGCTTGATTCAATGATAGGCTGCGATCTTTTGATTTTACTGGAGTTTCGCTAGTTTCGCCATACGGGGCGAACCGAGCAGCGTTGTCCAAGCAATCCTTCGACCTGAGGATCGTCGGTTTCGTGGCGGGTTGACCGAAATTCAGAGTACTCGCGGTTCTTAGGATCATCCTCGCTATAGCTGCCGTTGTCCCAGATCCGTGGGCAGAACCAGGCCTGGATTATTCTTGTCCGGTAGGTGAACCAGCATGCGCCTCCAAGTCGCTCAAGCCGGAGATGAAGTGTTGCGGGTTCAAGCCCGGGAGCTGTCCCGGGAAGAAATTCTCAGCCCCAAGACAGGGGAATTGATTGAGCACATGAGGGAAACGATGCGGCATGCGCCCGGAGTGGGACTCGCCGCGCCGCAGGTCGGGATCTCCCTGCAGTTGGCAGTCATCGAGGACCGGGAAGAGTATCACAAGAGGCTGACGCCGGAGCAGCTATCCGAGAGGCAGAGGCGGCCGGTTCCCTTTCACGTCGTTATTAATCCCCGCGTCGTCTCCGCAGAAGGCACCCCCCTCGAATTCTTCGAGGGCTGCTTGAGTGTCGTCGGATATGCGGCGATGGTTCCGCGGGCCCCAGCCGTCACGGTCGAATACCTCAATGAATTGGCGGAAAGCAAACGAGTGCACGCCGTCGGTTGGTATGCGCGAATCTTGCAGCACGAGATCGATCATTTTGGCGGGATCCTCTATGTGGATCGAATGAAGGCCCGCACCTTCACGACCCTCGAAAATCTGGAACGATTTTGGAAAGACGTCCCCGCGTCAGAGCTACAGGCGAGGCTAAAGGTGCGCGGGCGGGAGTGAGGGCCAAGCAGGTCCGCCGCGGCAACGCCGATTCCGACCACCAGCAGACCGGGAATGATCCCCCTTCATGTCTGAACTGGAGTCTCGAATGCACCATTTGGTTGATACGTTGGGCGTGGTGTCTTATCAAGGTGCGAAAGTGCCACTCAGAACCGGGTTTTGACGCTACCGGATCGGGATTATCTAGAATGTCTATGGAATTAATGGTATTGTAAATGCTCGCTTCCGAGCATCCCGCATTGGTCTGGACCTGCGGTCTGGAAGATGATTGAGGTCGCGAACGCGACAAGGGTCGGGAGCGCAGCGTGGAAGGCTGAAGGAGAGCACATGCCTTTAGGCGCGGCCCTTCTTGGATTAATCGTGGGATTTTTAATCGGCCTCACGGGAATGGGCGGCGGAGCCATGATGACGCCGCTTTTGTTGTGGACGGGGTGGGCGGCGCCGACCGTGGCTGTCGGTACGGACCTAGTATGGAATTCCCTGACGAAGACGGTGGGGGCAGCCGTACACTATCGTCACAAGAACGTCAATCTGAAGCTCGTGTGGAAGCTGGCATCGGGGAGCGTCCCGGGAGCTTGGCTCGGCTTGTACCTCCTAGCCTTATTGAAAAAATCCGCAGGCGTCGAGTACGTTGACCAGTTAATCGTCCACCTGCTCGGCGGCACGCTGATGCTTGTTGCCGTTGCGATCATCTTTGCGGGGTCCATTCGCAGTTGGCTGCCTGCAGCCAGCGCGCGTTCCGCCAGTAGCGAGAATCTCAAAGGCTGGCCGATACCGCTGCTGGGATTCGTAGTCGGCGTTCTGGTTTCGTTCACTTCGGTGGGTAGCGGTAGCCTGATCGTTACAACTCTCTTGCTGATGTTTCCCGGCGAGCGCTTGAATCGGCTGGTAGGTAGCGATGTCTTCCACGGCGTGCTGATTGTCGGAGTGGCGGCGCTGGGGCACTGGCATCTCGGAGATGTAAATTTACCCTTGGTGTCAGGCCTTTTGTTAGGATCGGTCCCGGGAGTGTGGCTGGGCAGCTTCATCGCCAGCCGAATCCCAGAGGCCACGCTCCGTCCGGCAGTGGCGGCTCTTCTCTTCGCGACTGGGGTCAAACTGATTTAGCTGCCAATCATCCCGTTCGATCAGGGCATCAGTTCCTCGTATCAGAAACCTCAACCAGATTTCCCATTAACTCAGGCAGCCAGCCGGAGAGCATTCAAACCCAATCCAGCCCTTGACCCGGGTCTCTCAGTCTCGAACCGGTTGTCGGGGCACCCCGAATTGCTCAGCGACGACGTGCAAACTCTTGTCGAGCTTGACGCTGGCCGACAAAACACCCCGGCGCGCGCTGCTGAAAGCTCGGAATCGCAGATCCATGAAGCGCACGATGTAGCCCTGTTCGAATTCCAGGGTTTCGGTTTCCGTAATGGGATATTTTGCCCAATCGAGGTAGACTCGCCCGAGGGATGACTTCTTCGCCGCCAGGGTCGCGGGCGTCTCTTCCGGTTTATAGGTGATTTCGATCCGCCCCTCCGGGTCCGCTTCCGGAGCGAGCGAATCTACCCCCAGGACCGCGAAGAAATCCCGGGTCTCAACCACGCCGTTCCAGCGAAACGGATTCCCCCAAACCGGGTACGCCGAGACCCGAATCGGTGCAGCACCCTCATAGAGGCGTGCCTCGAGTGCGGCCAGGGCACGGCGGTGCTCAAAGTCGCGCACGCCCCAGAGCGCGACTACCCCGATCAAGGCGAGCGCCGCCCCGAGTCGGCCGTAGGGCCCCGGGCGCCTCGACCCAATCTCTTCATTGACCAGGCGGAAGATCGTGGGAGCGAGCAAGCCACCGAGCAAAAGGATCCACATGATCGGCTCGACGATAAAGACTATGTCCCAGGAGTACCATCGTTCGGAAAACGGCCAGAAGGGACGCACGCCGTAGTTATTGGTGAAATCAAGCAGAATGTGGCTCAACCCTGCCAAGTAGGCGAAGCCAAACAGCACACCCCAGCGCGGCGGCCGCTTGGCATCCTTGATCTTGCCTCCGCGAACGCGCCACAGGAGGTACATGAAACCAACCACCGCGGCCGATACCAGCACCAGTCCTAGGAAGGAATGGGTGAAGCCGCGATGGTGAGCGAACCCGAACACTTCGCCTTTGATGTCGCCGAGGACGTCGATGTCCGGGGCTTCGGCCGCCAGCGTAACCGTGGCGGTGGCCAGCGCGGTTTTGCGATTCAGCCCGGCTCGTCCCAGGCAGGCGCCAGTTAAGAAGTGAGTGATCGGCTCCACGAGAGAACTCTTTGCTGTTGCGACAACCGTTTGCGATCGAGATTCCTGCCAGCCATGGCGAATGGCCAAGCTAGGGCATCAATAAGGTGAATGCGTGGCGGACGATACTGACCCTGGCCGGCAGCGTTCCCAGCAACTCTCCGTCGGCTTCGACGAAAATGCGCGAGCTTTGGCCTGGGCTGCAGTCGATGGGCTGGCACTGAACCTCCCACGCGTGGCGCCATTCAATCCCCGGAATCCGCCAGCGAGCGCCGACCAGACCGCGCATCAAATAGCCGAGATAAGCGGCCCGGCTGCGGGTGCGAAATAGCACCAGGCGAAGATCATCCCGCTCGAGAGAAGCCCCAGGTGCCAGCTCTCGCAGAAGGTTGCCGAAGTCCTGAATGCGCACTGCCAGCAACTGGGACACCTGGGCGCTTTGTCTGGCGCCATCTTCGCCCATTTCCACCTGGAAGTGTTCCATCTTATGCGTGAGCCAAAGGCGGGTTCCCTGAAAGTAGTAGGCCAGCATCCCGAGGTGGCGTTTCGCCGCCGGGTTGAGTTTGTAAAACAGTTCGGCATCAACTCCGATCCCGGCCGCGACCGTGAAATAACGGCAGCTCGCCTGACCCGAGAAATCCTGATATTCCACCCGGCCGGCGCTGACCCGGCGGGCCTTTCCATGAAGCAGAGCACGTGCCGCCGCTTTGGGTGAGAGCGGTACCCCTAGATCGTGGGCCAGGGCATTCGCGGTCCCCAGAGGAATGACCGCTAGGGCAACCTCGGTACCCACCAACCCCTGCAACGCCTCGTGGACCGTGCCATCGCCCCCGCAGGCGATGATCGTGTCGTATCCCAGGGCAATGGCTTGCTTGACTTGCTCGCTCGCATCCCCTGGCCCTTGCGTAACTGCCGCTCGATTTTCAACTCCGCCGGCACGTAGCACGGCCCCCGCGGCCTTAACATCGGCCACCCGGTGCGAACGACGTGGTCCAGACAATGGGTTGTAGAGCAGAAGCGCCTTGCGCATGGACAGGGAGATTGTACGGGAATCGGAGTGCGGGCGTCCTTCGGTCGGCGCAGTCTTCTGGTCACCGTACTTCGATGTCTGGCCGCAGCCGCCGGAACAACCGCACCTCTCCGTATTTCCAAGCAGCTTGACGTGCTGGTTTTCATTGACTGCTCTCGCTCGTCGACGTAAGATTTCCCGCCGATAGCAGGACCAGTTGCGTTGGGAACGAAAGATGAAGCCTCGGTTGAGTGGTAACCAGTCTGGTAGCCTCCAATTCTTGTCTTCACCTGCTGTCCTTTACCTCTTTTGCACGTGGTTAATCTTGGCCGCTCTATCCCCCACCCTAAGAGCGCAATCGCCCTTTTCCCACGCATTTGATGAATTCGTCCACCTCGATGGAAGTGTGGGAGGGGCCTACGTTGTGCTCGAAAGGGGACAGATCATCGAGTTCAACTCCTGGGGCATGGCGGACATGAGCGTGAAACAGCCAGTTGACCGGAACACAGTTTTTCACTGGGCTTCGATCACAAAAACCCTGACGGCTGTCTCCATCATGCAGCTACGCGATCGCGGCAAACTTTCGCTGGACGATCCTATTCTGAAATATGTGCCAGAGTTGGCGCGCGTACATAGCGAGGACAATGCCATCGCTCGCGTCACCATACGTCACCTTCTCTCGCATACCGCAGGTTTTCCCGGGCCGACTTGGCCTTATCGCGAAGACAAGCCGTGGGAGCCATTTGAGCCTAGCGAGTGGTCTCAGCTTGTGGCCATGATGCCGTATCAGGAGCTGGCATTTGCACCGGGAACCAAGTTTCAGTATTCGAACCCCGGCTTCATCTACCTGGCGCGCGTGATTGAAGCCATCACCGGCGATCCCTATCAGGTCTACGTGCAAAAGAACATTCTTACTCCCCTGGGAATGACGCAAACGTTTTATAACCTGAGTCCGTACCATCTGGCGGCAGACCGTTCGAACAGCTACGAGATCGACCTGGACAACCAAGATCAGGAGACGGTGAAGGCCTTTGGACGAGAGTTTGACACAGGCATCACGACTCCGAACGGTGGCTTAAACGCGCCCCTGGACGATATGGCGAAATGGGTCGGCTTTCTTGCTCGTTCAAGTCCGGTCTCCAACCAGAATAGGATTCTCGATCGCAAATCGCTCGAAGAAATGTGGAGGCCCGTCGCACCGATCACGGAGGAGGGCTACCCGATCCCGCTGGCAATGGGTTTGTCATTTTTTCTTTATCCGCGCGGCTCCGCTGCCAACGCGATTACGTTTGTCGGCCACACCGGACACCAGGCGGGCTTTGCAGCCTTCTTTGTGCTCAATCCCAGGAACCAGCGGGCGATCATTGCAGCCTTCAATACGGTTCACGGCCGGGGTGACTCACCCGTCGCAAGGAAGCGGTACGAGGACTCTGCCCAACGTTTTCAGACTCTGATGGAGCGGGCCATGGATGCGAGCCGCTGATCAAACTTAGACGGTCCTGGAGGATCCAATGGGCATGCGTTCGCCGAGGCCCCACGCCTTCTTGATAATTTGTGCGATGGTTCTATTGGCCAGTCGGGGTGGGCCAGGGGAGGTCCCCATGAGATCCGAACAGAATGTGCAGTCCCAGGAGCAAGCGACGCGTGCGGCCATTGACCGTTTCAACCAGGTCTTCAATCGGCACGAAGCTGACGGGTTGGCGGCACTGATGACCGAGGATACGGTCTTCGAGGACACATCGCCCGCTCCCGATGGCCGGCGCGTCGAGGGAAAGGCCGCCGTAGTCGAATTCTGGCGCGGCTGGTTCGCGCGCAATTCCGACGCGCACTTTGAGGCCGAGGAAGTGATCGTCAGCAGAGATCGAGTCACCGTGCTATGGGTTTATCACAAGATGCGCAACGGTCAGCCCTGGCACCTGCGCGGGGTCGATGTTTTTACGGTGCGGGATGGAAAGGTAGCTGCGAAGCTCGCCTACGTGAAGGGGTGAAGCCGCGATCTGCTCGAAGGGGTTAGGAATCGATGCATACTCTTACCACCATCTGGTTAGAGGACTCTAACCCTCCGTCTTTTTTGGCATGAAATTGACTTGCAGCTAACCAGGCCCTAAGATGGCCGTCGCATGCTCGATCAAACAGTTTCCCACTACCGTATCCTCGAAAAGTTGGGTGGCGGCGGAATGGGCGTGGTGTATCGGGCAGAAGACCTGCGCCTCGGCCGGAGCGTGGCTCTGAAGTTCCTTCCTGAAGATCTGGCACAGGACCCACAGGCTCGGGAACGCTTTCAGCGCGAGGCGCGTGCGGCGTCGGCTCTGAATCACCCTAATATCTGCACAATTTATGACATCGGTGAGTACCAGGGCAAGCTATTCATGGTCATGGAGTGCCTCGAAGGGACGACGCTAAATCAGCGGATCACGGGGAAGCCGCTCACGCTCGAACAGCTGGTCGAGATTGGGCTGCAGGTGACGGACGCGCTTGATGTGGCGCATGCGGCAGGCATCGTCCATCGCGATCTGAAACCGGCAAACCTGTTCGTGACCAATCGCGGGCAAGCGAAGATCTTGGATTTTGGCTTGGCCAAAGTCGCATCGCGGCCCTTGCCCCCGCAGGCGACAGCGGCGGGATCGTTGCCGACACTCGCGGTCGATCAGGACCATCTCACGAGTCCAGGCAGCACGGTGGGAACGGTCGCTTACATGTCTCCAGAACAAGCACGGGGAGAGGAGTTGGATGCGCGAACTGACCTGTTCTCCTTCGGCGCCGTTTTGTACGAAATGGCCACCGGGCGACAGCCGTTCACCGGAAATACGTCCGCGATCATTTTCGATGCAATCCTGAACAAGCCGCCGCCGGCGCCCGTACGTATGAACCCCGATCTGCCTGCCCAACTCGAGGGCGTGATTAACAAGTGTCTGGAAAAGGAGCGCGGTCTGCGCTACCAAACCGCTTCGGACCTGCGGGCGGACCTGCAACGCTTCAAGCGGGACACGCAGTCGTCCAAGGTCGCAGCCGTCTCGGGAACAACCGCGCTTACCAGTCAGCCCGCCAAGGCGCGGAGGTGGCCGGTCTTGGCTGCCGCTGGCGCGGCGGCGGTTGCCGCAGCTCTGGCAGTCGGCTACTTCGCCGGATGGTTTACTCCCGCGCGGACGTATTCGCAGGCCGAGCTTAAGCCCCTGCAGCTTACGGCCAACTCCTCGGAGGATCCAGTTGCGGTCACTTCCGTTTCGCCGGATGGCAAGTACCTTCTTTACGCAGATCTAGAGGGGTTGCACCTCACCCTCATCGGCACGGGAGAGACCCAATCGCTGCCCATCCCAGACGCCTTCTGCTTCCGTTGAGCCCGCATGGAATGGTTCCAGGATGGAACCAAACTGCTGGTGAGCGGCCCGGTCGCGCAGGAGAAACAGGGGATCTGGGTGATCTCAGTGATCGGTGCAACGCTGAAGAAATTGCGCGACGATGCACATGATGCCTCGCTGTCGCGCGATGGCTCCCAGATCGTGTTTCGCGACGCCATCACGCAAGACGTCTGGCTGATGAACGCGGATGGAGGGCAGGCGCGACTGCTCTTCAAGGCGGAGGGCGGCTACCACCTGTTACGACCCACGTGGTTCCCCAATGGCAAACGGATCCTTTATGGAAGGTACCGGAGCGCAAATGGCGAAGCCAGCATCATGCTAGAAAGCCGCGATGCAAAAGGTGGAGATCCGGTGCCTCTGTTGTCCAATCTGAGATTGACCGATTTCTGCTGGCGCCTTGATGGCGGCAGGCTCATTTACTCTGTGCGCGAACCGGCCCCCAACCAGTATGACTCTAACCTCTGGGAGCTACGATTCGACGAGGAGAGCGGAAAGCCCAACGGAACTCCGCGACGTCTGACGGACTGGACGGGCTTTTTCTTCGGTTATCCGGAATTGACGGCCGACGGGAAGCGCCTAGTCTTCCTCAATGGAAGAGGACAAAGCGACGTCTACGTCGGCGAATTAACGGATGGGGGAACCGAGCTGAAGACTCCTCAACGATTGACGCTCGATGAAAGAGACGACTGGCCGGGTGGATGGACCCTCGACAGCAAGACAGTTTTTCTCTATTCCGATCGTCTCGGAACTTTTGACATTTACAAGCAGGGTGTGGGTGAACGCAATGCCGAACCCGTCGCCACCGGGCCGGACGAAAAATGGGCGCCGCAGGTGAGTCCCGACGGCAAGTGGGTGCTTTACCTGCAATGGCCCAAAAACCTCGAAGGATCGGCCATTCGCTCGGGAAAGCTGATGCGCGTTCCGACCAGTGGCGGTCCGGCCGAAGCGGTCATGGATATCACAGGATATCCCGCGGTTACCTCGGGCGACCCGACCAACACGGTAGGAGGCTATCCCAGTTTTCGCTGTCCGTTCGTCGGCGGCGGCACCTGCGTTCTGGCCGAAGCCGCCAACAATCAGCTGAGCTTCACCGTGGTTGATCCGTTACAGGGGCGAAAAGGGGAGGCAGTCAAAGTCGAGAGCGATCCGGATC
>DASPVV010000240.1:0-14376 GCA_035622175.1 Terriglobales bacterium
CAGATTTTAGATTGCAGTTGGTCAGAATGGTTTCGGCAACTGGCGTACAAAGCGGAAGAGGCTGGTCGTCAATTCCTTGCCGTAGACCCGAGATACACAAGTCAGACCTGCTCGGCGTGTGGTTTCGTGCATAAGGACAACCGCAAGACGCAAGCAGATTTTGCGTGTCTTTTCTGTGGCTATAAGGACCATGCCGACCACAATGGAGCAGTCAACATAATGGCTCGGAGCGAGCCATCATTCGATAACATCAGTGCAGTAAGGCTGGCGTAGAGTGAGAATCCTCGCCCTTTAGGGCGGGGAGGTTCAACAGACCGAATCTTGCGCCCCCCCCGTCCCCCCCCACCACCCATTCGGTGTCGAGAGTGAAGACACGAAAGCCGGGGTACACCCGCGCAGCCATGTCGATCAACCCACGTCATCCGCAAATCGCTCGAAAGCCCAGCGCAACACTTGCTGCGGGTTCCAGTGTTCTGCCAAGATCTCCTGCTGCAAAGTCAAACTGGCGGCACTCCGGGGAAGGCTCTCGCGGTTGGGTCGTCGCAAAACGTCGTTGTTTGCGAGCCCCGGGATTGATGGAACGGGGGTACGGGCGAAGCGTACAACCTCTCCGATCAGCAAGAGCGCCGGGGAGCGCACCGGGCGCAGGCTCGGCAGCTCGCCGAGAAGGCAGAGCGCGACCGACTGCCGCTCGCTGGTGGCAGAGGAGATCATCGCGCAGGGGGCGGTGCGGGCGAGCCCGGCATGGAGAAGGCGCGCGGCGAGCTGGGCGTAGTTATGCCCCGGCATGTAGATGGCGAGGGTGGCACCGCTCGCGGCCAATTTTCCCCAGTCGGGGAAGTCGCTCTCCCCGGCAACCTGCCCGGGAAGCAGGACCAACGCGTGGGAGACTTGGCGATGGGTGAGGGGAATCTGCGCCGCGGCAGCAGCCCCCAAGGCAGCCGTCACACCGGGAACGAGTTCGCAGGGGATGCCGGCCCGCGCGAGCGCTGCCATCTCTTCTGCGGAGCGGCCAAAGATGAGTGGATCGCCGCTCTTCAGTCGCACTACGGTCAGTCCGGAAGCGGCAGAGGTGACCATGAGGAAATTGATCTCGGCCTGGGTAATTGTTTTGGCCCCACAACGCTTGCCCACGTTCTGAAGGCGCGCCGCGGGGGAAACCAGGCTCAGAATCTCTTCGGAGACCAGATCATCGTGCAGGACGGCATCGGCGGTTTTGAGCAGGCGGAGAGCCTTTTGCGTCAGCAAGTCGGGATCTCCGGGGCCGGCGCCGACCAGATACACTTTGCCTTTCATGTTCCTTCCCCCTGTGATGGTTGGCTGCCTTCGCCCCAAGCCATGGCTTCGAATGCCTCCCGGCTGGCAAGGGAGTGCAAAAGAAATTGCTTTTGTTTTTGGGAAAGGTCGCTGCCGAGCACCCGCCGCCGGGTCTCGCCGAGCTCGGCCACCCAACTCGCATAGCCCTCTCCCAGCAGCCGTTCCAGTTGCTGTCTGAGCCTCTGTGCCAACACAGGACTCTGGCCGGAAGTGGAGATTGCGATCTGGAGATCGCCGCGGCGAACGACGGCGGGATAAAAGAAGTCGCATTGCCCGGGAACGTCCACGACATTCAGCAGAATCCCGCGCAGCTGTGCCTCGGCGAACACCCGTTCCTGAACAGGCGCAGCGGCCGCCGCCACCACGGCCAGAAAGACTCCCTCAAGATCCGAGGTTTGAAACCCGCGCTCTTCGAGAGCAAGCCGGCCCGAGGTCGCCCATTCCCGCACCCTCTGGCTGGCCTCGAGCGCGACCACCTGAATGGTTGCGCCTGTGTCCAGCAGGCCTAGAATTTTTCCCTCCGCAACTTTCCCGCCGCCCACCACCAGGACGCGCCGGCCTCGGAGCTTGACGAAGATGGGGAAGAGTCTCTCCATCGATGGTTGCCTCATCCGTCCACCCCGTGCGGCACCGGCCCGCTCGGCAGATCGCGAGCGACCGCGTCCGTCAGCTGACCGGCGAGAAAGCGGCGCAGCTCGTCCTCGTCGTGCCGGGCGAAGAACCGCCGCAGGTTCTCACCCGGCCGGCGATCCATCAGATAGGTGCGTAACAGGCGCTCGATAGCGTCGGGAACCTCTCGCGCGGCGCAGCGGTAGCCGATCGGCCGCGCAATCGCCTGGTTCTGGCCCACGGCTCCCCCCACGCAGAAGTAATAGGCGTCCACCATTTGTCCCGCAACCTTCAACTTCTTGCCTTCGATGCCAAGGTCGGCGATCCAGTGCTGTCCGCAACTGTTGGGACAACCGGTAATGTGCAATTTCAGAGTTTGATCAAACTGCGGCAGACGGTCCTCCAGCTCTTCGACCAGCCAGCGTGCGAAGCTCTTGGTTTCGGTAATGGCCAGCTTGCAGAATTCACTGCCGCTGCAGGCGATGGCGCCGCGCCAGAACGCAGAACCCTCCACCCGCAGTCCGGCGCGTGCGAGCTCCATGGCCAACGCTGGCGCATTTTCGCGAGCCACATTGACAATCAGCAGGTTCTGCATGTTGGTGGTTCGTAGCCGACCGTCGGCCAAGCGCCCGGCCAAAGCGGCTGCGGCTCGCATCTGTTGGGGATGGATTCGGCCGCGCAACACGGCTGCGCCCACATAGCAGTACCCTGGCTGTTTTTGCGGATGAATGCCGACATGGTCGCGGTAGACGTCCGCCGGGGGCTGTTCCTCGACAGCCGGATCCAAGCGGAATCCAATGCGGCCTTCGAGTTCGCGCAAGAAATCCGCGGCAGAGACTCCCTGCCGCAGGAAAAGAAATTTCAGCCGCGCCCGCTCCCGGTGCTCCCGCAGGCAGGCGGAATCGCGGAAGAGTTGAGCAATACCGCGGATAACCGGGAGCACCTGATGCCAGCGCACGAAGGCGTTGAGGCGGGTTCCGAGGTGCGGCTCGGTGGAAAGGCCGCCGCCCACGCGCAGCGAGAATCCGATCTCCTCGCGTCCACCGAGGGTGCGTCGAATTGCCGTCAGCCCAACGTCATTGATCTCCGGATACGCGCACCATACACGGCAGCCGCTGATTGAAATCTTGAATTTGCGGGGGAGATTGTAGAACTCCGCATTTCCCGCCAGCAGCTTCGTGGCTGCGAGCGCCAGCGGGGAAGCATCACAGAGTTCCTCGGCGTCGACACCCGCCAGAGGGCAGCCAGTAATGTTGCGAGTCACGTCACCGCAAGCTCCGGTGGTGTTCAGGCCACAACGCCACAGCGCCTCGAGAACTTCCGGCAGGGCCGCGATCGAGATCCAGTGGAGCTGAATGTTTTGCCGAACCGTGATGTCGGCGATGCCGCGCGCATAGCGCTCGGTGAGATCGGCAATCGTTGTCAGTTGCCGAGAGTCGAGAAGCCCATTGGGAATGCGCACGCGGAGCATGAAATAGGGCACGGACTGCCCCTCCCCGCCTTGGCCTCCGACCACGCCGGCTCCGTCCCCTTGGGTGTAGACACCCCACCACCGCAGGTAGGTGCCGAGCCATTCTGGCGGAATTGAGCTGAAGCCTTCCCGGGCAAAACGGCGGATCTCGTCGAGCGCCTCCCAGGGGTTCTTCTCGCGCTTGAGCCGCTCGACTCGCTGAGTTTTCGTCTCCTTGATCATGACCGAGCCAAAAAGAAAAACCCATCGCCAGCTACCTTCTGGCGATGGGTTATGGATGCCGATGCTTAGAAAACGCTTAGGCCAGCAGCCTCCTTGCGCCAGAAGACACCCGTGCGCAACAACAACCAGCGCAGCAACAAGCCTTCCGGCAAATGCGACTGTCCGCCATACGTAAACAACAATTGTACGGTCCGGCCCGCAGGGCCGTCAACTTTGTTGGGTCCGGTCGGCGGCGCCGGCTGGGAGGCGGGTGGAGCCTCCTGGTTGGGACAGCCTAGGTTTTCAGGATGCCGAGCTCGAATTGCGAAGAGAAGATCCGCTACTATGGTTCGCGTCTCTCAACCGGGGAGGGCACATGGAAATCCCAGGACGCCGGCAGTTCCTCCGCCACACCGTCGGAGCTCTAGCACTCACCGTCACCTCAGGCTTTTCGGGGTACAGCCGCACCCATGGCCTTGCCATTACCAGCGCCATTGGCGGCGCCGAGCTCCTCGACCGCCTGCCTCCCGACTGGTATCGCCGCAAAGTCAGCCAAGTGCAGGAGGCAATGGCCCAGAACCGACTGGACGCTCTGGTCCTGCTCCGCGCTACCAATGTCATCTATACGACCGGCTACTTCCATCTTTCGACGGAACGTCCGCTGGCTGTGCTGATACCTAGCTCCGGCCAGCCGGCGCTATTCATTCCCCAATTGGAGTGCGATCAAGTGAAGCTCTGGTGGGTGAAGGACTACGAGGCCTATTTCGATTTTCCCGGCCCCATCGATCGCCTGCGCTGGATTTTTGAGCGGGTGGCCAAGCGTGGTTTTGGCAATGGCCGAATTGGCACCGATGAGTCGAAGACCGGTAGTTTGAAGCAGATGGCGCTGGGCGCTCCCCACGCCAGTATCGTCGAAGCCGGGGATTTGATCGAGAAGATGCGCTGGGTGAAGGATCCAGACGAGATCCAAGTCATGCGCCGTGCCATGTACTTTGCTGATTTTGCCGTGCAGAGCGGGCGTGAATTCGTGAGAAACCATGCGGGCGCGCAGGAAGATCAGATCCTGAAAGCTACCGCCGACGCCCTGGCCGACAAAATGTCCGCTGAATTGAAAGAGGTCGTCGGGGTTGGCATTGCACCGCCCTTTGGAGGACTGGTGCCCTTCGGCAAACGCTCCGCTTTCCCGCATGCCGTGCCGAGCAAGGATCGCCTCGCGCCGGGCGACGCACTGATCCTCAGCTACAGCGCCCAAGTCGGTGGGTATAACGTCGAATGCGAGCGCTCTTTCTCGGTTGGCAACCCGACCGACTATGCCAAGCGCCTTTTCGAGGCCATGCTCGCCGCTCACGATGCCGGCGTGGCCAACATGAAGGAAGGAGCCATTGCGCAAGAGGTGGACAAGGTCAGCCTGGACCAGATCCGCAAAGCAGGCTTTGAAAAGTTCCTCCGGCACCGCACCGGTCACGGGATCGGTCTCGATGGACACGAACCTCCCTGGATCGCCGAAGGCGACGCGACGGTTTTACGGCAAGGAATGACTTTCAGTTGTGAACCGGGAGTCTACGATCCTGATTGGGGCGGCTTTCGACATTCCGACACTGTCATCGTGCGGGAGGACAAGGGCGAAATCATGAACACCTATCCAACCCGTTTGCAGGATATGATTATCGAGGTTTGAGCCAATCGCTGCCGATCGCCCTCCCCCAGCCCGGCAGTCTAGTCCCCCGAAGCCGAAGAAGTGGAGGGAGCTGTCAAGTTGAGAGTCGTGATTGAACCGAGCAAGGCGGGACGAGCCGGCAGCTTGGATAATCGTACGCGGTACACCTGGCGGGCCAAGCCGAGTTTGTGAAGAACCCAGATGCCGTACCAGTTGAGGTCCAGTTCGTACCAAGCGATACCGTGGCGGGCCGAAACCGGATGAGCATGGTGGTTGTTATGCCAACCCTCGCCGAAGGTGAAAATGGCTACCCACCAATTATTGGTGGAGAAATCGTGGGTGGCGAATCGACGTGAGCCCCAGGTGTGGGTAATGGAATTGACCATCCAGGTAGCATGCAGGCCGACCACCGTGCGCAGGAACAATCCCCACAGCATCCATGGCAGCCCGCCGATCGCCAGCAGGCCGAAGCCCAAAACCACGATGGGAACGTAGTGATACTTCGTGATCCAGACGTGAAACCTGTCTTTGGCCAAATCGGGAACGTAGCGAGCGAGCGTCATGGTGTCATGGTGCATGGACTTACCGGTAAGAATCCAGCCCATATGGGCCCACCATTTGCCCTCGAGGGGCGAATGCGGGTCGCCGTCGACATCCGAGAATTGATGATGGATGCGGTGGGTGGCTACCCAGAAAATCGGGCCTCCTTCAAGAGCCGTGGTGGCACAGAGAGTTAGAAAGTATTCCAGCCACTTGGGGGTGCGGTAGCCGCGGTGCGTCAACAGCCGGTGGTACCCGATGCCAATTCCCCAGCTGCCCGAGATCCACCAAAGCAGACAGGCGATAAAGAAGGCTTTCCAGGTGAAAAAAAACAATGCCGCAATCGCTCCCGCATGGAAGATGGCCATGAAGGTTGCGGTTACCCAATTGATCCCATTGTCGGCTGGTCTCTTATTCAGGTCTTCGATTTGCACGTAGGGTTTCCCTAGGTTCCAGGTTTCAAATGCTGTTCATAACCTATCAAGAGCGAGGGGAGGCTGTGTGTAATACTTCTGTCACCGCGGAACCACTCAGGGTTACGACCGTACAGGGACTCAAGGGTCCAGGCTGCCCTCTGGGGATTCAGGCCTCATCCGGACATCAGGCGGCGTTTGCACCTTTTACTTCCACCCCAGCCCATTTCTCAAGCAGGGTGAGGGTGGCGGCGTAGTCGAGGTTCTCGTTACCATCCTCGATCGCCATTTCGTAGATTTCCTCTACCGTCTCCAGTCCAGGCAACTTGACGCGCGCTTCTCTCGCCGCCTCCAAAGCCAGCAGGATGTCTTTTTGCATGAGGCGCAGGGGAAAATTGGGGGTGAAATCGCGCTTCAAGACGAAGGGCGCTTTGTATTCCACCACTCCCGACCGGACCATGGAGGCCTCAATCAGGGGAAGCAAAGTTTCCGCGTCCACGCCAAGCTTGGTAGCCAGCGTGAGTGCCTCGGCGAAACCCTCATAGATCAGGGCGATCTGCAGATTCATGGCCAGCTTGGCGGCCTGTCCCTTGCCTGTCTCGCCCATGCGGAAGAGCTTTTTCCCGGTCGCCGCGAACAAGGGCTTTAGTCTCTCGAGGGCGGCCACGTCCCCGCCGACGATAAAAATCAGGGTACCGTTCTCCGCTCCCACTTTGGAGCCAGTCATGGGAGCATCGATGTAGTCAACACCGCTGCGGCGGACACGCTCGGAAAACTGCCGGGTGGCAGAAGGCGAGATGGTGCTCGAATCGACGATAATCTGGCCTTCGGTCAGGGACTCGTGTACTCCCTGTGGCCCAAATAAGATGCTGTCGACGGCTTTGGTATCCGAGACACAGGTCCAGACCACCTCTTGACCGCGCGCCGCTTCGGCGGGGGAGGTTGCGACGCTGGCGCCTTCCACGGTTTTCCCCGGGCTACGGTTCCACACCGTTACTTGATGACCGGCCTTCACCAGGTTCAAGGCCATCGGCCGTCCCATGATTCCCAAGCCTAGAAAAGCAACTCGCATACTCACTCCTCGAGTGAAAGGAAAGCTCCGCAGGAGAATTAGACCTGACATGGAGCGGGCGGTCAAGCAATGCAACCACAAATGTTCCACAAATGTCTTACAATGAGAACACAATCCGTCGTTGTCCGGATTGGGGAGTTCGAAGCCTGGCGGACCCGAGCCTGCGTTCCTGATGTTAAAAGCCACGATCAACAATCGCGCCCTCGGCAGACGGGCACGCGCGTTCGGCCACCTGGTTCGCCACTCCGCGATCAGTCCTCGCACCGGGCAAACCCACAAACCCAAGCTGGTAGGCAACGGCGAGTTAGGTGTGACCTTCATCGGGCACGCCAGCTTTTTCGTGCAGATGGGCGGGCAAAACGTGATGATTGACCCGAATTTTGCCCGTTGGTTGTTTGTTCTGAAGCGTTTGCGCAAACCCGGCTTGCAAGTTCGGGACCTGCCGCCGATCGACCTGGTGCTCGTCACCCACGCCCACTTTGATCACCTGCATCGGCCGTCGTTGCGCGCCATCGCGCAGCATGCGCGCGAGTGGGAGGCGCCTGCCCCTATCATCGTGGTTCCCAATCACGTGCTCGACTTGGTTTCCGATTTAGGCTTCGGCGATGTCATCGAGCTCGACTGGTGGAACAACTATCGTCATCGTGGTTTAACGGTCACGCACGTGCCTTCGCGGCATTGGGGTGCCAGGATCATTAAAGATTCGCATCGCGGCTACGGCGGCTATGTTCTACGCGACGGAAAACATTCCCTCTATCACGCCGGCGACACCGCCTATTTTCCGGGGTTTCGCGAGATCGGACGAAGGTTGGCGCCTGAGCTGGCGCTGTTGCCGATTGGCGCCTACAACCCGCCGTCCTTCCGCAATGTCCACGCCGACCCGGCCGACGCCACCCGCGCCTTTCTCGATCTGAACGCGCGTTGGATGGTGCCCATGCATTACGGCACATTTCGCCTCTCCCATGAGCCCATCGATGAGCCTCTGCAGCTGCTCGAGCAGGAGGCCAGGGCCGCCGGGATCGTGGATCGCGTCCTGGTCATGGAAGAGGGAGTGACCAAGCTTTTCTGAGTCGTCTGCCGCGGGAGTGGACTTCAATACGCCAGCAGGATGCGCAGATCCCGGAGATTGTTGGTGGTCGCCCCGGTGACGATCGCGTCCCCCAGGCTATCGAAAAAGGGATAGGCGCTGAAGCTTGCCAAGTAAGCTTGGGCGTCCAGACCGTGTCCGCGGGCGCGGGTGAGGGTGGTGCCATCGACAATCGCTCCCGCAGCTGGGCTATTTCCGTCAATTCCGTCGGTTCCGGCGCTGAGGATGGTGATGTTCTGCTGTGCGATTCTTTCCGCGCATGCCAGCGCGAACTGCTGATTTCGCCCTCCCACTCCTTCTCCCGTCACCTTCACCGTGATTTCTCCTCCCGAGAGCAGGCAGACCGGGGTTGACTGCTGTCGTAATTGATCGAGGCGACCTAGCAGATACCCGGCCGCCTCGAGGTAACCCCAATCGTCACACGCGTTATCCACCTCTGTCCTGAAGCCGGCCCGCTCGGCCTCCGCCCGAGTTGCCTCGAGTAACGATCGATTGGACAGCACTGTCCACCAGCGGCTGCGATGAAATGAGGGCTCGTCTGATTTCGGGGTTTCCTCAAGCCCCTGGCGCTCGAATAATCTCCTTACGGACGGGGGAAATTGCTCGATCAATCCGTATTGCCCGGCGATGCGGTAGCAGTCCTCGACCGAGGTGGAATCGGGCATGGTGGGGCCGGAGGCGAGAGCGTCGGGATGGCGGTCGGGCACGTCGGAGACAAGCAGAGAAACCTGTCGTCGAGGAAAAGCGGCCTGCGCCAGCCTCCCTCCCTTAATGGCCGACAAATGCTTCCGAATCGCGTTGATCTCCCCAATCGGAGCACCTGAGAGAACCAGGCCACGATAGGTGGCAACCAGGTCTTCCAAGGTGATTTCCTCCTCGATCGGTTTCTCGGCAATCGAGGAACCCCCTCCGCTCAGCAGAAAAACTACGAGCGCACTCTCAGCGAGCGCCGGTAGGGATTTGAGAACGGCTTCGGCGGCGCGGATCGACTCCGCATTGGGCGCGGGGTGTCCTCCGCGAAAGTATCGGAACCCCCGAGTCTGGGAGGCCGGCGCTTGCGAGCTGGCGATGATTCCTTCAAAGCGCTCGCCGGCCCGACTCTCGAGCGCGCTCACCATGGTTTCGGCCACCTTGCCGAGGGCAACCACGAACACTCGGCTGTAGGAGGAAAGGTCGTAGAGGTCCTCGCACACGCGCAAGGTGTTGCGCTCGCAACTCACATGGCGAGCAAACGCACGCTCCACGCTCGATTCAACCAGGCCGTGTTCGAACAGATGACGGACCAGGGCACGCATCCGAATGGCTCGGTCCTCGGCAAGCGGCATGGCGGTCATTATAGAGGCCAATCGCCTCCTCCTTGGGGGAGGAGAACTCCCTCATTGCCTCCCGTGTTTTTGCCTGCTTCGGGCCTCGGTCCTGGAAGGATTCGAGTTGGCCGGCTGAAAGCCGGGATCTGCCACCCGGCGAGCGCAGGCTGGGGACGCGTGCTCGAAGCTAATGTTCCCGAGCGGAAGCCCGGCTTATTTATAAGGTAGAGCCGACCCACTCTTCGAGGCTCTGGCGCAGTTCTCGCAATCGGCCTGCGAAGAAGTGGTCGGCGCCTTCGATAAGCACCTGCCTCTTCGGCTCGGGAACTCGGCGGAGGAGTTCGTCGAGCTTCGCGGTTGGGGCGAACTGGTCTCGGGCACCGCTCACGAACAGTTTGGGTTTGCGGCAGCTTTCGAGAAGGCGGAAGTCATAGCTGCGCTCGTCTACGGGAACGACGGGAAGGCCCACGGCGATCACGCCTTTCACGCGCGAGTCCGGACAGGCTGCGGGTATGCCAACCGCCGCCCCAAAGGAGAATCCGGCGAAGACGAGGGGCAGGTGAAACTCTCCATCCAACCAATCGAGGGCAACCCGCACGTCCTCCACTTCGCCGATCCCGTCGGCGTGTTCCCCCTGACTCAATCCCGTCCCGCGAAAATTAAAGCGCAGCACCGGAAGGCCGTAGTGTTGGAGCGCCTTCATGGTGTGGAAGACGACCTTGTTGTGCAGAGTTCCGCCGTAAAGAGGATGGGGATGGCAGACCAGAGCCGCGTATCGGGGGTGTTCGCTGCCCTGGTTGAGCAGGGCTTCGAGGCGACCGGAGGCTCCGTTGAGGAAGAAGGAGCGCAGGGTGGAGTTCTCGGACATGAAAGCTTCGGGTCCACACTATCAAACTTCGTCGAGCTTGGCATGGACCGAAGCGCTGTCGGTGCGAGAAGGGCACCGGCGCTTGCGGTATTCTCTTTGCCATGGACGTGGTTCGTTTGACTCGGCAACTGGTCGACATTGAGTCGGTGACTGGGAATGAGGCGCGGGTGGGCGATGTGCTCTTTGCCGAACTCTCCCGTCTCGGATTCCAGGTGAAGAAGATGCCCGTCGAGGGAGAACGGGCGAATGTGCTGGCCGTTTCTCCCCAGCGACCGCACCCAGCCATCGTCTTTTCCACGCACATGGACACGGTTCCGCCTTTTGTTCCTTCTTCCGAAGATGCCATCCGGATTTACGGCCGAGGCTCCTGTGATGCCAAGGGAATCATCGCCGTCCAGATTGCGGCTGCGGAACGCCTCCGCCGAGAGGGTCTTGATGTCGGCCTGCTCTTTCTGGTGGGGGAAGAACGTGACAGCCAGGGGGCCAAGGTGGCAAACCAGCATGTTCCCGGGAACCGATTCCTGGTCAATGGCGAACCCACGGAGAATCGAATGGCGGTGGCATCCAAAGGGTCCTTGCGAGTGGAAATCATCGCCCAGGGGAAGATGGCGCACTCCGCCTATCCGGAGCTGGGCGACTCCGCCATCGACAAGCTGCTAGAGGCTCTCCATCGTCTGCAAGCCATGAAACTCCCCGGCGAGGAGGGGATCGGTCCTACGACGTTAAACATCGGAGTGATCGAGGGCGGACGGGCTCCCAATGTGATTCCCGACTACGCCCGCGCCCAGTTGCTGTATCGGTTGGTAGGTCCCTCGGAAGCTCTGCGCCAACAAATTGTGGGCGCGGTTGCCGGACTGGCACGCGCGGAGTTCCTCTTGGAGACCCCCTTTGTGCGTTTGCGCACCCTCCCCGGGCTGCCCACGATGGTGGCGGCGTTTACCAGCGATGTGCCGACGCTAACCAACTGGGGCGAGCCTTTGCTGGTTGGGCCCGGATCCATTCATGTTGCCCATACCCAGGGGGAATACATCGAAAAGCAGCAGTTGACCGAGGCGGTCGATCTGTATGTCGGGATTGCCCGATGCCTCACGGGTCTCAGAAGCGAGCCATAGACGTTACCAACCGTGCTTTGCGCTGCGGCTGAGCCGGCCAGGCTGTCCCTGCGCCCACTGCTCCCCCAAACCGTTTAAACTTGACGAATGTCGAATTCTCTCTCGCAGTCCTCCTCCGCGTACCTGCGTTCGGCGATGCATCAGCCTATCCAATGGCAAGAGTGGGGAGAAGAGGCGTTTCAGCAGGCACAGCGGGAGAACAAACCCATCCTGCTCGATATTGGCGCCGTCTGGTGCCACTGGTGTCACGTCATGGACCGGGAATCCTATGACAACCCCGAAATTGCGCAAATCGTGAATGAACGCTTCATTGCGATCAAGGTGGATCGTGATGAGCGGCCCGATATCGACAGCCGCTACCAGATCGCGGTGAGTTCCATCAGTGGGCAGGGAGGCTGGCCTTTGACCGCGTTCCTGACCCCGGAGGGGAAGCCGTTTTACGGAGGAACCTACTTCCCTCCGGAGGATCACTATGGACGCCCAAGTTTCAAGCGAACCCTGCTCGCGATCGCCGCCGCCTATCGCGAAAAGCACGGCGACGTGGTCGAACAGGCCAGCCTGGTCGAAAGCGCAATCTCGCAAGCGGAATCCTTCGCCGCAGCGCCGGCCGGGTTCTCGCCGGCGACCGTGGATGCGATCCTGCAATCGACTTTGCAGATGTTTGATGCCGAGCATGGGGGTTTCGGCAGTGCGCCGAAATTCCCGCATCCCGCCGCCCTCGACCTGATTATCGACCAATACGCCCGATCGGGGGATCGCAACCTTCGTCGTGTGTTTGTGACTACTTTGGAAAAAATGGCCCGCGGTGGAGTCTACGATCAGCTGGCCGGCGGATTCCACCGTTATTCGGTCGACCAACGCTGGGTGGTACCGCACTTTGAGAAGATGTGCTACGACAACTCCGAGCTGCTCAAGAATTATGTGCATGCCTACCAGGCCACCGGTGTCGAGTTCTTTGCCGCCGTGGCCCGCGACATCATCCGCTGGATGGATGGCGGACTTAGCGACCGCGAGCTCGCCGGCTTCTACGCCTCGCAGGACGCGGATTTCTCGATGAATGATGACGGCGACTACTTCACCTGGACTCTCGGGGAAGCGCAAGCGGTTTTGACGCCCGAGGAGGCACAGGTCGCGAGTTTACATTACGACATCAACGAGATCGGGGAAATGCATCACCACCCGGCCAAGAACGTTCTCTACGTTCGGGCTACGGTCGAAGAGATTGCGCGCCGGCTCGAACGCACGCCCTCCGAAGTCCAAACCCTGCTTGAATCCGCCAAACAGAAGATGTATGCCGCCCGCTTAAAACGGCCCACTCCTTACGTGGACAAGACCCTGTACACAGGCTGGAACGCCCTCTCGATCTCAGCTTATCTCGAAGCTGCCAAGGTGCTCCGGCTCGACCCGGCCCGACGCTTCGCCTTGCGCTCCCTGGATCGCATTCTGGCCGAGGGCCGACAAAAGACCGGCGAACTGGTGCATGTGCTGGCTTATTCTGACCCTGACGCCGGGCCCCGCCAGATTCCCGGCGGGTTAGACGACTACGCGTTCACGGCGGCGGCCTGTCTTGACGCCTATGAAGCGAGCGCCGACCTGAGTTACTTTGAGTTTGCCCGGCGGATTGTTGATACCATGCTTGATCTTTTCTTCGACCAGGTCTCAGGAGGATTCTTCGACACGGCTCGCACTCCCCCGGGCGCAAAACCTCTGGGTGTTCTCGCTACCCGGCGCAAGCCCTTTCAGGACTCGCCCACTCCGGCCGGAAACGCCGTCGCCGCCATCGTGCTGCTTCGGCTGCACGCCTATACCAACGATCCAGGCTACCAACAAAAGGCAGAGCAGACGCTCCAGATTGTAGGAGGAGTGGCTGGACAATACGGACTCTTCGCCGCCACCTACGCCATTGCCGGGCTCCATTTTTCCCAGCCCCATACGCAAGTCGTTGTCGTCGGGAACGGTGAAGCCATCGAACCCCTCTACCAGCAGGCGGTAGGTCCGTTCTCGCTGACGAAAGCCGTGCTGAAGCTGGATTTTAACGAGGCGGTTCCGCAGAATCTTCCTCCCGTTTTGGCCCAAAACATTCCGCAATTGCCGGCGGTTCGAGAACGTCGGACGGCAGCGATCCTCTGCTCTGGTTTCGCTTGCCGGCCCCCGGTTTCGGAACCGGAGAAGCTCGGGCTCCTGCTGCGAGAAGCTTTGCTGACACACCGCGTAGCCTGAAAACGAAAACGGCTAGCAACGCCTGCGGTTGCTAGCCAGCAAATTACGCGCCGCACGAGCGGCGCAAACGTTATTGATTGTAACTACTGTGGTGGTGGCTCCAGCGGGATCGGTGGCTGATCCGCCAGCGCGATGGTTGGAGTTATCAACGTTGCACAAACGCAAAAAAACCCTACCACGAGGACTAGTGTCCTCAACACACGTCTCATAGGCTTTCTCCTTGTGCGGATTCCCTGGGAGCGGAAACCCTTACGGGCACGAATTATAACGGGCTTGTCAAGCAGCACGATCGTGGGGGGCGGACTCCCCGTCGCGGTTCGACCCCGACCGACACCTTGGGAGCGGAGGTATCCCACACTTAGGCTTGGAGTTATAGCCGGGCATGGGAGCTTACGCCGGAGCGAACACCCTGGCGGAATCGATCGCGCGTTTTCTCAGTGTGAGATGATGCTGGCGATCTCAGGGCGTAACGAGGGAGAAATCGAGACAGAGGGCGGCAATT
>DASPVV010000241.1:0-12808 GCA_035622175.1 Terriglobales bacterium
ATACAACATTTCTTCTTCTGCGAATGCGGGTTCATCCTTCTTGGGATGAATGCAATCTACCGGGCAAGCATCCACACAGGCGGTGTCTTTGGTCCCGATGCACGGTTCTGCGATGACATAGGTCATGAGTCTACATCTCCCTAGTTGTGCGAGCTAACCGAAGGGCACATTTTAGCAAGAATTCATTACGGCCGCACAGGTTCGTGCCCTCCTGCAACCAGTATACGAGTTCCATTCCTTTTCTGCGGACTCGCCACGGGCTGGCCATTCGCCTTGTCCGGGCGCGGCACCCGCATGCATGTACTCTACCCGCCGCTCAACCAGAGAAGAACAGCATCGCGGGAGCAGACAGAACTAGCGAACGCCGACGGTCGCCGGCTCTTCGCTGGGTTCGTATTCCACGATGTATCCCGCGACCGCACTGGCCGCAACCGTGAGCGGGCTCGCCAAATACATCTGGCCTGGACCGCTACGGCCGGGGAAATTCCGGTTTTGCGCGCTGATCACGACCTGCTCCGGGCGGGTGGTGACCCCCGGCCCGGCATTGATGCAGGCGCCGCAACTGGGCTCGATGACGTGGGCTCCGGCTTTCTCGAAGATCGCCAAATACCCCTTACGTATGCAGTAATCCCGAGTCTCCTGCGATCCGAACTGAATGTAAAACTTCACGGAATCGGCCACCCGCTTGCCGCGCTTGAGCGCCTCCCCCAGCACTGCCGCATACATATCCATGTCTTCGTTCTTGCCCGCCGTGCAAGTCCCGCCATACGCCAGCTCGACCGGAACCGGAGTATGAAGATCCCGGATGTACCTGCCGTTTCCCGGGTCCCCGGGGGTGGCCACCATGGGCGTGATTTCCTTGGCATCGAGTTCGATCACTTGCGCGTACGCCGCACCGGGGTCGCTGTACAGTCCCTCGACCATGGCCCCGGCTTGGCGACGATCCATCCCCCGCCGTTCGACCAAAAAGTCGACTGTCTTTCGATCGGGGGCGACAATGCCGGTGAAACCGCCGATCTCGGCGGCCATGTTGGTCATGGTGGCGCGTTCGTCGACGCTGAGTTCTTCGATGGCTTCCCCGGAATACTCCATCACTTTGGCCAGCGCCTTGCCGCTGCGAACGTAATCCAGGCTGAGAATTTTCAGGATGAAATCCTTGGCGGCGACGTTCGCATGCTTCTTGCCGCGAATGATGATCTTCACCGATTCCGGTACTCTCACCCGGACATCGGTCGTGATCCAGCTGTTAAAGACATCGGTCGTGCCGATTCCGAAGGCGACACATCCGATCGCCCCGACATGCGGTGTATGGGAGTCAGAACCGACGTTCAACTGTCCAGGCAGGGCGTAGCTTTCGAGGACGATGGAATGACAGATTCCTTCCGAACCCTTGCGGTCCTTCAATTCGCCGTGCAGTCGAATCTCCTGTCTCTGCGCGAAATCCTGTTGCTTGAGTTTGAGCTGCGTGGCCAAGTCCAGCAGGCCCAGCTTCTTCTTTTCTTCCGAAATCACTTCATCGAGGAATGTCAGGTGGTCGCGGAAGAACAGAATCGTTGAAGGATCGTTGACCTTGGCGTCGTTCCCGAGGTAGTGCTCGAAGAAAATCGCGGCCATGGGAGTCACGTACTCGTGGCTGAAACGAAGGTCCGCGCGCGCAAATCCGGTATCGCCAGGCTTGACATAGGGAACCCCGACGGTGTTGGTTTCCGTGATCATGTGCCGCGCGAAGATCTTTTCTGCCAACGTCATCGGGCGCCTTCCCGTGGTGATCGGCGGCAAGAAGACCTTCTTTTCGATGCGCGCTACATTGAAGGGAAACAGACCGCCGTATTCGATCACCTGGCGGGTGATTTCATCCTCCCCGGCGGTGAACTCGCTGAGAGGAATTTCTTCTCCCGCGCGAATCTTGTCGAGCAGCGCGAAATTCGTCGCCGTGAGCACGCCGAGGTTCTGACAGTTCTGCTTGTAGATCCGCTCGATATTCTCCGCCACGACCAAGCGGATTCCCGCGCACATTTCCGCGTACGGCGACTGCTCCCGACTCGACCCTTTCCCGCGCCGTTTCCCGCTCACGGAGCAGACGAATCCGCCGTTCTTGACCGCGGACCGCCCGATCGGAAGCACGCCTCCGCATTTCAGGCCGGTGTAGGGAATCTCGCCCAACGTCTGGTCAAAGTAGAAACAATAGTGCGCCGGAGTGATCTCATCGGTAGAAATGTCGTCGCGCAGCTTAGGGTTGTGGGCCGGATTTTTCGTGTCCCAGGGCAAATCCTCGCCGGCCAGCTGCCGTTCGATCAGCTCTGGATCTTCGGTCAGGAACAGGATGCGCCCCTGCAGGCGCACTCTCTCCGGTCGCTTCTCGAGCTTGCGTTCGCGCAATGAGGGAATCACGATCCCCGCCCTACGTTGCCAGGGGAAGTTGCCCTCCGGCTTTTTCTATTGTAATCCCTCGGCCCTCACGGTTCGCCCCGTACCGAAGGCCGTGCTCCAACTGCACAACCCACCACGACCGCTCGTACTCGGCCAGAAGGGCCGGCGCAAAAAACAGGTTTCTTCGCTCCCCTGCGGCGCCGCATCGCCCCAACAGCAGGCAAGGTTGACGAAAGCATGGTGGGTGCGCGGGTAGAAACCAGAGGCAGCTCGCGCGCCTAGATCAGCGGCCCTGTCCCCGCAGGTCAGGCAGGGGCTCGAGCCCATTTCCGGCAAAGACTTGCTCGAATTCGGCCAGCAATGCCTCGTGAATCAGGCTGTTCGAAGCCAGCGTTTCCCGGCTGTCGAGCTGGAACGAGCACCCGCTGAAATTGGTGACTTTCCCTCCCGCTTCCTCGACGATCAGTACGCCTGCCGCCGTGTCCCAAGGGTTGAGATTGAACTCCCAAAATCCCTCGAAGCGCCCACACGCCACACAGCATAAATCCAGAGCGGCAGAACCCGCACGGCGCACTCCATGGGTGCGCAAGCTGATCTGGTGGTAGAAAAAAATGTTGGGATTTTTGTGCCGCTTGTGGCTGGGGAATCCGGTGGCAACCAGAGACTCGGCCAAGGTCGCGGTGTCCGACACACGGATGGGCTGGTGGTTGAGGTAGGCGCCGCTCCCCTTCTCGGCCACGAACATTTCGTCGCGCGTGGGATCATAGATCACGCCGGCGATGCGCGCCTTCTTGTGTTCGAGTGCCAGCGAAACGCAAAATATCGGAAACCCATGGGCGAAATTGGTGGTTCCATCCAGGGGATCGACGTACCAGCGGTATTCGCTGCCCGTGTCGGTGAAGCCTTCCTCCTCGCCGAGAATGTCGTGCTTCGGCCAGTACTGTCGAATCCGGCTGCGAATCAGCTTTTCGGATTCGCGGTCGGCAATGGTCACCAGATCGGCTTCGCCCTTGTATTCGATGGCGACGCGGCCGCGAAAATGTCCGAGGAGCAGCGCGCCGGCCTCGCGGGCGATTTCCGTCATTTTAGGAATGAAACTATGGTCGTTGGACAAGGCAGGATTCAGTGTAAGACCAGGGATTTCAGATTGTCACTTCCGTTTCGGCGCATCCTCTGCGATGTACATGATCTCGTGCTTAAAGATGAATAGATTGGGCTTGTCCTCGCGGGTGAGCCGAAGCATGCTGCGGTCGTAGTATTCGATCCACCCTTCGACCATCTCTCCGTCCGCCAGCTTGATCGTGACCGGTTTCTGCTTCTCGCCGAGCAACTTCAGATAAGCCGCTTCTTGTGATGTTTCTTCCGGCGGCGAGCTCTTCGGCTTCTGCGCGCCCGAGGAAGAATGCCCGTGAAATCCCATCTTGCTTTCATTCTACACAAAGCGCCTGTCCCGGGGGATGATCCGCCCTCTAAAACCTCACCTTCAGCCCGAAGTCGATCATGCGCGGGGATCCGAGCGCAAACGCGCCGGAACCGGTGCCGATGCGGTTTAGGTTCGGGGGCTCTCCCGGCGTGCCATTCACGGCCCCCAGATTCCCGCTCAGTTGGCCATTCAGCGGATTCGTAGGGCCGTCAAAGTTGGCCAAATTCATCACATTGAAGAGCGCGACTCCCGGCTGGATTTCCACCCGGTCCTTGAACTTGTACTTCCAGTTCAGGCTTAGGTCGAAGGCTTTGAGCCAAGCCATGTTGGCTTGATGCGACGGAGCCGCGGGAATGAGCGGCAGCACTCCGCCGAGCAACAGGAGTTGTCCCGGGGTGAGCACACCATCGTTGAGGAGCATCTGTCCAGCCGGCGTCGGCCTACCCGCAAAGTTTTGGTTGTAATTGCGAATTACATCGTTGAGATTGCCAGGAGTCACGCCCCGCGCAAAGGACCCCAGATTGGTTCCGGGGAAAACGTCGCCTCTGCCCCCGCTCGAGGCAAAACTGCCGTCACCGGTACCATCTCCGGTGACGTCGGTGACAAAGATGCCCCCGGGAAGCCCGCTCGGTGGGAGCTCGAGCGTAACCGGAAGCGGACTATAGAAATGGCCGATCACCCCGAGGTTGAACGAATAGGGGAGGTCGAGCCAGCCGCCGAATGCGATTTGTTGTTTGCGGTCCAGCCCGTTGGGCCCGATGAAACGCAGGGGATTGTCAAAGTCGGTGGCAATGGCGAACAAGTCGGTGTCGGTTGCCGTCGCGATGTACTTCGAGAACGTGTAGGAGGCCTGCAGATTGAGGCTCTTCACATTCTTGAACGGAGTCTGAAGCCCCTGCCGCAGCGAAAGCTGCAAACCGTTGTACTCGGATCGGCCGATGGGAAACAACATCTGGTTGGCCCCAAGGCTGGGATTGATTCCCGGAAAGGCGGCCGTGGGGCAGGGGCGGCCGCCGCACACCGAATACCCGGAATCCAAACCGTGGGCGGCGAAGTCCGAGATGTGTGCGCCGGCAGCGATGGCACAGTTGATCGCCGTACCCGAGAATCCTCCCGTGCACCCGAACGCAGCCGTGGTGGCGGAAATGGCGGCCTGGGCGTTCGCCACATTGAAATACTCCGCATCCCCCACATGATTGACATCCTCGGCCAGCAGCGTGTGTGTCTCGATGTTACGCAGAAAATCCATCTTGAACACCGAGCTTTTGCCGAACATGTGCTGGAGACCCAGATTCATCTCGACCGAACGGGGAGTCACGTAATTGGGGGCCAGCATGGTGATGCCGTTCACATCGATGCCGGCGGCGCGCGTGGTCCCGATGTAACCGGGATTTGGCGCCGCGAAACCGAGCGCGGCCGTGGCCGCCTGGTACTGCGCCTGCAGGGCGGCGATGGCAGGCGCGGCCTGTCCGATCGGCTCACCACAGAATCCAGGCATGACCGTCGGTCCGTTGGGTAGGGTAAGCGGGACGGGCAGTCCGTTCGAGCAAACCACCGGATTCTGGCGAAAGAGTCCGGTCTCTAACCGCCCCGGCCGATCGTAGGCCGAATTGTTCCAAACGCTGTTCTCGTAAAACAGCCCAATGCCGCCGCGAAACACGGTCCTGCCCTGGCGCGTCGGGTCCCAGGCGATGCCCGCTTGGGGAGCGAAATTCAAATTCGGCTGGTTGATTCTGCGTCCCAAGCCAGCCTGCCATTGGTTCAAGAATGGCACCGGCCCTAGATCCGCATCCGAGCGAAAGCTGTCGCGCACATATCGCAGCCCGTAGGTCAGAGTCAAATTCGGACTGGCCTGCCAGGCGTCCCCCAGATAGACAGAAGTGCGATAGTCAGGGCCAATTCCGCCCTCCGGCAGACCGAACCTCGGTTTCTCGGTGTCGAAGCCGACCCCGTTGCTGAAAACCACGCTCTGCGCCGGATAATTCACGGGATTGCCGACCCCGCCGGACAAGGCGCGGCAGGGAGCGCCGCAAGCGGTTAGGTTCGCCCCTACCGCCGGCGCGAGCTTCAGAAAACTCGCGAATCCGCCGCCCCAAAGGTAAGTAAATCCGCCGCCAAAGCGAAGAATGTGCTTCTCGATCACGCGACTGCCATCGTAGGTGATTTGATCAGCGGATTGGTAGGTCTGCTGCGGTGCAAGATAGCTCGGGCCTGAACAAAAGACGTCTACCCCCGGAGTTAGGCACAATGGATCACTGCCAATCGCCAGTTCGATGTCGGGCAGGGGGTTCGCCACGCCGGTTCCGAGAGCCGCGTCCGCGACACTATTCCGATATTTGGTATAGCCGAAGCGGAGGCTGTGGGTGTAACTGCCCCGATTGAAATCGAGACCCAGGGCGTAGGATGGTGTGTGATTCACGTTGGCCAGAGGCTGAAACACGTTCGGAAGAACACCCAGCACATCTCTGCTCTGGTCATAGGAAAAGCGGTAAAACGTCTTGTACTCGTTATTGATCAGCCAGTCCAGCCGAACCACGCCTTGTGATTCTCGGAAGGGAGAGTCGTAGGTGCCGGTGAGAAGCTGGAAAGGCCCTCCCGGCAAAACAGGATTCACCAGATCCTGTTTCGTCCGCTCCGCATCCACAAAGAAGAACAATTTGTCTTGAATGAAGGCACCTCCAAAATTGCCTCCAAATTGATTTCTCTGGAAATAATGGTCGGAAGCTCCCGGCAAGTCGGCATTGAAGGTTTGATCCCGAAAATCGTAGTAACCCTCCCCGTGGTAGCCGTTCGTGCCGGACTTGATGGCGACATTGACCGAGCTAGAGGAGGTCATTTCTGTCGACAAATCCAAGGAAGACTGCTGAATCTGGAATTCCTCAATCGCGCCTAGGGGGACATTCGCGACCGTCGCGCCCACCTTCTCGTCGCTGAGGTTCAGGCCCTCCACTTCCACGCGCGTCGTCCGTCCAGAACGGCCTCCGATCGAAGCCGACGACAAGCCAATCTTGGTGGGACCAAAATTGACGCCGTCTTGCATTTGTACGCCCGGCTCGAGTTGTGCCAAGTCGAGGAAGTTTCGACCGTCAATGGACAGGTTCTCAATCAGGGGACGATTCATCACACCTTGCAAGCTGGCCTGTTCGATGTTCAGCGTCATCGCGGACGCGTAGATCACCTGCGTGGCTTCGCCCGCCTGCAGTTTGATGTTGCCCGATGCCGTCACTCCGACTTCGATGGTCAGGGGTAACTCCGAGGTTTTGAAGCCTTTGGCTTCGATCCGCACCGTGTAATTGCCGGGCATCAGAGCGCCCGAGGCATAGGTCCCGGTGGTCGTCGTCGCGACCTGGATGACGCGTTTGGTGGATTTGTTGGTAATGCTTACCTTCGCTCCGGGCACGACCGCGCCGGTCAGATCCGTCACCGTGCCTTGAATGCTTCCGGTCGAGACGGTGGTCTGGGCCGGCGCTAGCACGCAGAAAAAAGCCAGAACCCCCATGGGAACGGATGTCAGCAACACCTTGGGACAACCCAAATTCAACGCCATCGCATTTCCTCTCCCGAAGTCCGATGGATGTGTGGGACTATCAGAAATAATGGATGCGTCCAGGGCCGCAAGCCGAGGCTATTGTTCACGCCAAGACCGGAAAAATATAGCGCGAGTGCGAGACTGAACGGTTGAGAGTCTCATTCAGGTTACAGTACAACTTATCATCTGGGTAGGATGTGCACCATGAAACTTTTGGTTGACTTCGACCAGCTGAACACCGAAAGCGAACAACCATTTCCGCCCACGAGTTGATCCCACGCGGACACAGAGTGACCATCGAACCCGGCGGCCTGAATCCGTTTCGAGGAGAGCGAGCTAAGATCGGGCAGCCGCTCCGATTGGAACCAGGAAAGTGGTCGGCCCCGCGCCTTCAGGCGCTAGCGCGTGGGTTCATCAAGACCTGATTGGCTCCTCTAGTGGCTGCCTCTACCCGTTGGAGCGCTCGGAGTCTGTGCGCCCGGTCCTTGGTTGTCGTCATCCCCGGATTGCGCGCTGACCAGCGAGCGCAGATGCTGGTAGCGAAATTGCGCATCGGCGAACTCTTCCTTGGTAATTTTGGAGTCGGCGGCAACCTTGTCCGTTTTGGCGTCATAATTGTCTGCCTGATCCAGCTTCGTTTCCTTCTTGCTATCGGTGAAGTAACTCTCGATGCTGTCGTCAATTTTTCGGTTCAGTTTCTTGGCATCCGAATTGATCTGCTTCCAATTTGCGTGGTTCTCATTCGCGACATCGAAGATACTCTTGCCGGCTTTCAGTTGCACACCGATGTCCTCCATCTTGGCGCCTGTGGCCATCAGCTGCTGCGCCAGGAACAAATCTCCATAGTTCAGGTTCGCGTCTTGGCGCTCTTTGACCAGATCGAGCCGCTTCACCTTAAGCGCGTCCGCCATCGCGCGGTTGACCAGGCTGCGCATATTCGTATCCACCGCGATGGATGAGATCTTCCTGATTTCCTTTGTCGCCTTCTCCTGATCGTCAGTCCAACCGGGGATGGCAAGGGCGAACATAAGGAGTACGAGAGAGCAAGGGGTGACCATCCTCATAATGAGGTACCTCCACCGAACATTCTACCCCAGGACGTGAAAGAGATACTCGCCTAGGCACACCCCACTTGCGCGGGCTGACACGACGAGGAGGCCGAACCCACTTGCGCGCCGGACTCGGCTTTCGCCAAACTTATTCGCTCGCTCTCCGCTCAGTTGCTGACAAAGAAATGGGGGAACCTTTCGGTTCCCCCGGGAAATGGATGGCGCGGTTTAAAAGTAGAGCTTCGCACCCAGCTGCACCACACGTCCATCACCGTTGGTCGTGATCTGCTGGACGCTAGTAATCTGACCGAAGTTGGCATTGCCAACTACGTTCGTACCAGCTGTGCTATTCGGCGGCGCAAAGTTCGCATGATTAAAGGTGTTGAAGGTCTCAAGCCGTAGCTGCAGATACTTCGATTCGGTAAACTGCAGGTTCTTCAGGAGGGCCATATCCCAGAAGTTCAGGCCCGGGCCATAGAACGGGTTGCGGTTGGCGTCGCCGATCGTGCCCGTAGTGGGAATGGCGAACGCCGCGGGATTGACCCACATGTTCTGCAGACCACCAATCGTGCTGTTTCTGGGGTTGTGGGAGATGCTAACCGCTTTCCCCGTAAGCTGAGCGTGGCCAGGGGGCTGGTAATATGCGTCAGGGTATGACCATTGCAGGTCGTTATAACCGTTGCTTGTCACCTGCACCGGGAATCCGCTCTGGAACGTAGCTATACCCGTTATGTCCCACCCATCGGTTAGCATTTTCCAGTGGTGACCATATTTGTAGAACGGCAGCGTGTACATGAAGTTGGCGACCAGCCGCTGCGGTGCATCGTTGGTTGAGGGACCGTAGTTCTGGCGGATATCGTAGGGGTTAAGCCCAGGACTGGCGAAAAGCTCTCCGCCATTTTCGAAGTTGGATATATAGTCGAATGACCGCGAAAAGGTGTAGGCAACCTGAAGCTGTAGACCGTTCGTAAACCGCCGGTTGATCGAGGCTTGCAGGGAGTTGTAGTTCGAGCTCCAGGCGGTCGCAAACACGCCCACCTGCCCCATGACGTTGCTGTAGGCCCCCAGCGGGAAGCTCACGCCTCCAGTGCAGGTTGCCAGGTAGAAGTCGCTCCCGCAAGCTTGCGCAACCGGGTTAAAGTTAACTCCGGGTGCTACGCCTGCAGGATTGAGGTCGTAGTTGCCTTCCTCATGCCGGCCAACGGCACCTACATAGCCGAGGGTCGCGATCGTCGAATTTGAAAGCTGATACTGTACATTCAAGTTATAGTTGGTAACCCGCGGGGACGTCATTCTCGGATCTGATTCGCTCACATTGAACCCGATGGGGTAGAAGGGAGCGAAGTCCGGAGAGGTTCCTGGCGCGGGTGGTACGAACGGGAACTGCTGAGCCACAGTGCCGGCGGGGACTTTGTTCACTGGTGTCGGGTTTTGTGACAGGAAGGGGTTGCCAAAGTTGGGGGGAGCACCCAGGGCCCCTGCTCCCGAGGACGACAGAGAAAACGGAGGCGTGCCGAGTGTCTGGAGCACAGTCTCGCTTTCGGTCCGGTTATAGTAGATCCCGATGCCGCCGCGAACACTCCAGCGGTGCGAGCTGCCGGGGCCCCATGCAAAACCGACCCGTGGACCAAAGTCACCATAGTGGACAGTTGGTCCGCCGTAGCCGTTAATTCCGGCATCCCCGGGGAATACTAAGCCCAGGGGCGCGCTGGGGAAAACCTTGGATTGTTGGCCCTGGCGAAACGCCGCCATGGCCTCCCCGTTGGCGTAAATGTTCTTTTGCGGAGTCAAGATTTCCCAACCCACACCCAGGGTTAACGTCAAGCTGGGTTTCACCTGCCATTGGTCCTGAGCGTAGGAATAATACTCCCGGGCGCGAGCTCTCAAGGTTGAACCGCTGCCCTGAGTGTAGCTGTCGGGGAATCCAAGGAGAAAGTCCGCGGCGGCATCGCCGGTCGAGAAGGTTCCAGCTCCGCTGTAGCTATAGTCGCCACTCAAATTGCTGTAGAACGGATTATTGATCTCAAGCCGGTCCAGGTTAAAGCCAAATTTCGCGGTGTGGTGCCCCCAAACTTTGCTGAGATTATCGGTAAGCTGATAAGTATTCTGAATCCGTGGTTGTGGACCGTCGCTGCTGAACCCTATGGCGAAAAATCCTCCTCCGGTTAGGTTGATGACAGGGAGGGATTCATACGCTCGATTCTGGGGAACGATGCCGCTAAATCCATAGGCCGTGGGATCAATGGTGCTGGCCGGCTCGTTGGACACGTAGTTGAAGCGCAGGTAAGCGAACCGTGCTTCGTTCAGCATGGTAGGCGAGAAAGTGTGGTTCCAAGCGGCCGTGTACTGGTACCATTTCTCCGGATTTGTGCTGGCAAAACCGGGCAGAGTCGGTCCCGCAAACGGCACCGTGTCAGTGAACGGATAATTCTCGTAAAAGCCGTAGAACCAGATCGCGTCCTTGTTCGTGACCTTTTCGTCGATGCGTCCCAACAGTTGATCGTCCTTCAGGGTAGTTATGGGATTAAACAGGAAGAGATTGCCCGGCGCATTCGGCAGCGGCACATACTGGTTCATGAGCTTGAGCGCCAGCGGGTTTAAGTCCGCTGTCGGAATGACGCCCGTAGGGAACAGTGTGGCATAGGGGGTACCCGCGGGATGGGTCATGCCATCGGCGCCGACTAACGGCACGGGCGATACGTTCGTGGCTTCCTTGGTCCCGGTACCGAGGGGGAGACCACTGGTATCTGCGGAAAAATCCCCGGCTCGCTCAGCTGCACTGAAGACCTTGGTTGAAGTAAGGGCCGAAGTCTCTGGCTGCGTCGCACGCACGCCCTGATACGAGAAGAAAAAGAAAGCATGGTCCTTGTAGATGGGTCCGCCTAGCGTGCCACCAAATTCGTTCTGGTGGAAAGGAGAGGCTTGCAACCTGAACCAACTCTTAGCATCAAGAAAAGTATCCCGATAGAACTCGAAAATGTCGCCGTGGAACTGGTTCGTCCCGCTTTTGATTGCGGCGTTGACAATCGCTCCGGAATTCCGTCCGTATTCAGGATTCAGAGTGCTCGAGACCAGACTGAATTCACCGATCGCATCCGGGCTCGGAATTACCAGCGGAACATTCAGCGCGGCATCGTTCGAATCGGTGCCGTTAATCAAGAACGAGTTCTGTTGCGTCTGCGAACCATTGGTTGAGAAGGCGCCTGTGCCAAAGCGATCGGATGACGCCATTACGCCGCTTTGAAGCTGCATCAACTGCGTCCAGTTTCTTCCGTTCAGAGGTATATCTACGATCTGATTGCCCGTGACGGTAGTCCCCAACTGCATGCTGGTCGTGTCTACCTGGACTGGATTCGCTTCGACGGTAATCGCTTCGGTTGTCGCACCGATCTCCATGGTGGCTTTAAAGCTGAAGATCTGATCGAGATCAAGGTGTATATGCCCTGCCATGAATTTCTTGAAGCCAGACTTTTCTGCACTGACCTGGTAGTCGCCGATGGGCAACTGTAGGAATGAAAAACCTCCGTCGTCGGTGGAGGTTGTACTGTAACTAATACCGGTGGCAGTATTTGTAGCGGTCAGTTTGACACCTGGCAAGGCAGCGCCGGAGGGGTCTACGACTCCGCCTCGAATGCTGGCGTAGAGATTGTCGGCGTACGCTGGGGTGCTGCCGATGAGCGCCGATGCGAACACCAGCCCCCCGACCATAACAAACGCTCTCAAATATGTGCTGCGCATCACGGAAGACCTCCTAGAAAAAGATCCGACTACAAAACACTAAGCAGTTATTCTGTTGTATCCTGTAACAACCTAAAGCCAACATAACAAGCGCAAACTGTTTCGATACAATTGCTTATCAGCCTATGTTGTACGTTTATAAATATGCACACAGTGTTCCAACTAAGACGCTATTGCAAGTACGTGAGTGTTGGTTACTTATGCTTATGCTAAGTTGCGCTTGTGGCTTACAACTATGGAATTTGGAAGCTTGCGAAAATCGTTTCATAGATTCGTAAGAAGGCGAATCGAGAACTGCTGGCAAGGAGCTTGCCCCTCCTTCCCCTAAGCAGGTTTCACCGGGGCTTATCCCACGATCTTCTGACTGACGTGCCTTTGACATCGTCCAGTTCCCGAGCGACACAAAAACCGGTTCCCCTGCGGTTCGCCTCTTCGAAGTCACTTGACTCAACCAAATTGAGCCTTGTGCTTCTGCGTTTACCACCCCGCTCCTTCGCACATCGCTTCGAGGGGCCTTCGCTCATGTTACGCAAAGCTGCCCGCGCAAGTTTCGCTGGCGGCGCAATTAGAAGTAGAACTTTGCGCCCAATTGCACGACTCTGCCGTCGCCGTTGGTCGTAAGCTGCTGCACGCCGAAGATGCGACCGAAGGTGGGGTTGGAGACATCTTCCTGCGCGTACGGGAAGGGGCTCCCGGCTG
>DASPVV010000242.1:0-14628 GCA_035622175.1 Terriglobales bacterium
TGCCAGGAGATCTTTCGGCGATTCCGCCCGGTTCGGCTGCTCTCCCTGGCCCGAAGAGGGCCCGTGATGGCGAGCAGGGACCAAGGGAGGTCTTCGTCGTTTTGATCTCGATTGTTTACAATAGGTGATCTCATGGTCACTCGCGGTCTGGGTTGCCATCCAGTCCCGAGACACAACCGAATTTGACAGAGCACGATCCCAAACTCGTCGAGCATGTCTCGGACCCGCGCCTTTACTGGCGCGTGGAGGGGAGCCTTCTCGAACTGACCACGGTTCGTCCGATTGCTTTCTTCACTTGGAACCTGCAGACATTCACCAGCCGCTGGATGAAAAGGGGAATGGTTCTGCTCATGGCCTTGTTGCGTCCGTTTCTCTATGCCGCGCACCGGGTGTTTGCCACCCGCGTGGTGTACAGCGTATTACGGGGAGTCAGTCGCGATCGCCTGGATTTGCTCGGAGAAGAATACTTTCAATACAAGCTGCGCCCGGAGCTGAAGCCGGAAGGTGTGCGTGAACTGAAGGCAAAGATTGCTTCGGGAGGAGAAGTCGTACTGGTGAGCCAGGGGCTCGACCACGTGATGCGTCCGCTGGCGCGCCACCTCGGTGCCAAGTGGGTGATCGCGAATCGCCTCGAGTTTCGCGACGGAATCGCAACCGGTCGGCTGCTTGATCCCGTGATCCGTCCGCGAGGAGCCTTGGCGCGTATTACGGGGACGGGGCCGGATGGAGCTCGGAGCCCGGAACAACTGGCTCGTGATCTCGGGTTCCGCGATCTGGACGTGCTGCATACGGCGGTTACTCCCGCACAGCGGCAAGTCGCGGCCCTGGAACGGCCCATGGTTCATTTTGACAGTCATCGCCAATCCCGGCCGCTGTCGGTTCGCTCCGCCCTGCGCGGCAAACAGATCATGCTGATCGGGGTGACCGGTTTCATCGGCAAGGTCTGGTTAGTCAACGCACTCCTCGATCTGCCGGAAGTAGCGCGCATCTACCTCCTCATCCGCGCCCAAAAATCGAATTCGGCCGAACGTCGGTTCGAAAAGCTGGTGGAGGATTCGCCAGCCTTTGATCCACTGTTCAGCCGTTACGGAGCGAGACTGGGAAGGTACCTGGCCTCGCGCGTCGAGGTCCTCGAAGGGGATGTCTCGCAACCGGGTTTGGGGTTATCCCCAGGCCTCCGCCAGGCGCTTCGGAACAACCTGGACCTCATCATCAACAGTTCTGGACTGACCGACTTCAACCCCGACCTGCGGGATGCGCTGGCCGCCAACGTCGACTCGGCGGTGAACCTCGTCGAATTCGTGCGCCAGTCTGACCATGCCGCTCTGCTGCACCTCTCCACCTGCTATGTGGCCGGAGCGCGCGACGGGCGGGTCACCGAGAGACAGCGCCCGAATTACACGCCTGCCGCAGTTGCCGGCTTTGATGCCGAGCGCGAGTGGCTCGCCCTCCGTCGGCTGATCGAGAAAGCCGAGGAGAGAGCCGACAGCCCGGAAATCACCGAGCAGCTTCGCCAACAGGCATTCCAGAAAGAGCATGCCGCCAAGGGCCTGCACGGCGCCGCGCTCGAAAACCAGATCCGCAAGAACCGCTTGCGGTGGCTGCGCAGTTTCCTGACCGAGGCGGGAACGAAACATGCCCTGGAACTCGGCTGGCCCAACACGTATACGTTCACCAAGAGCTTGGCCGAATCTCTGATTGCAAAGTATGGTGCCGGCTTGCCCATCGCCATTGTCCGGCCTGCGATCGTCGAAACTTCACTCCGCCGGCCCTTCCTCGGGTGGAACGAGGGGATCAATACTTCCGCTTCGCTCTCCTATCTCTTGGGGACTTACTTCCGGCAACTCCCCAGCAATCAGCGCAAGCGGCTGGACATAATTCCGGTGGATGCAGTTTGCCGGGGTATGACGTTGATCGCAGCGGCGATCCTCGAACGCCGGCATGAGTCGGTCTATCAGCTGGCCACTTCGGTGACCAACCCGTGTGACATGGGGCGGTCGATTGAACTCACGTCCCTCGCCCACCGCAAGCATTACCGCGCCCAGGAAGGACTGGAGTCCTGGCTGCGTTTGCGCTTCGACGCCATTCCCGTGTCCAAAGAGCGGTACCGCCGCATGTCGGCTCCGGCACAGAAGGCAATCATCAAGTCCATTCAACGGATTATGTCGGCGCTTCCTCTGAAAAAGACTCCCTTCACCAAGGCGGAGCGCAATCTCGAGAAAGTGGAAAAGTTGATCGAACTCTTCGAACCTTTCATTTTGCTGAATGAGCATGATTTCGTGGCGGAACATGTCGAGCGACTGTCGCAGGGGCTGGTGCGGGAGGAACGGGCCACCTTCAGCTATGATTCGCGCTCGATCGACTGGTGGGACTATTGGATTAATGTGCACATCCCGGCATTACGCCGCTGGACGTATCCGCTGATCGAAGGCCGGCCGCTCGAAGCGCGTCCTCGACGGAGCGTTCAACTTACCTTTGCCGGGGGCAACGGCGGGGCAGTGAAGACCGGCACCAATGGGGGAACGTGGCGATATTCTTGACCGGGTCGACCGGATACATCGGCGCGCACGTCGCCGCTAATCTGCTGGAAGCGCACGCAGCCTCCCTGAATGTGCTGGTTCGAGCGCGTGACGCACGGGAAGCAGAGGAAAGGTTGTGGTACGCCTGGCAGCTCCATCTCGACTTCCCCCGCTTCTACGAGTACTTGCAGACTCGTGTACGGATTTTTCGCGGGGACCTGACCAGCCCGCAGTTCGCTTTGGCCCGGGACGATCACGATCGCCTGGTTCACACGACGGACTCGGTGATCCACTGTGCCGCGTCGCTGAACCGCAAATCGGAAAAAAGCTGCCTGAATGTGAACTTGCGGGGCACCTTGGAAGTACTGCAACTTGCGATGCGAGTGCACCACTATCACGGTCTGCGGCGATTCAGCCACGTCAGCACGGTTGCGGTCGCCGGCAAGCGGCAGGACGAGATCGTGACGGAGGATCAGTCGATCGATTGGAATCGATCCGATTACGACCCTTACGCGCGCACCAAGAAGTTTTGCGAGCACATGATCCGGCAGCTTTTGCCGGAGGTGCCGATCACCATCTTCCGCCCTAGCATTGTGCTGGGGGACAGTCGGCGTCCCGAAACGGCTCAGTTCGACATGGTGAAAACCTTTGTCTTCCTGGCGGGCTTGCCGATTTTGCCTTTTCGACGCACCGACAAGCTCGATATCGTTAACGTCGATTTCGTGGCCGATGCCATCGCGACGCTGCATCAGAAGGACCGTCCCGAGTACGACACTTATCATCTTTCTTCCGGAAAAGATTCCGAGAGCTTCCGTGGGTTGACGAACGCGCTAGCGGAGGCTCAGCAGAAGCGGCGGCCCGTCTTCCTGCCGATCCTCGAGCGACCGTTCTTGGGCACGGTGAATGTCCTGGCAAATTCCGGGAGCAAGTGGGCCGGGAGTGCATCGCTGCTGAAGGTGTTTCTCCCTTATCTGGTCTGGAACACGGTTTTCGACAACCAGCGAGTGACCCGCGAATTGGGACGCAAGCCGGTTCCGTTTTCCCGCTACAGTTATCCCTTGCTCAGATTCAGCCGCGAAACCAACTTCACCTATCGCCATCAGGACTGGCCTGCAAAGGTGGGAGGCTCGGCCGCATGATGGACTTCTTGCTGGAAGCTTGGGTAAGCGCCTCGATTGAGAAATCCAAGCTCGCCTGGATGCTAGGGAAGGGCCAGCCCTGGCGTCCCGGAGAGCGGTTGCGGCTGCTGTTTGCAGGGTACAACGGCACTCGCAACATGGGCTCCGATGTGCGGGTTGAGGAGATGCTGCGGCAAATCCGCCACATTCTCGGAGCCGACCGCGTGGATTTCACCGTCATGACCCAGAATTTCGGCTTCTCCGAAGGGTATTTCGCGGGCACGCGGCAGGTGCATTTGCCCGACATCTTCCCTCCCTTTTTGGCGGAGGAGGTGCCGCGGCATCATGGCGTCGTGGCTTGCGAAGGCTCGATGTTTAAGAGCAAGTTTGCCAACGCGCTGACCACCATGATGATCGGCTCGCTCGGCATCGCCGCCGCGGAGAACAAATTATCGGTCGGCTATGGCGCCGAGGCGGGATACATGGATGCGCCGATCCGAAAGATGTGCGCGCGATTCTGCAGGGATTCTCTGATCATTACGCGCAATGAGGAGTCGCGCACGGTGCTACGCGAGTTGGGGGTGCCCACCGAATTAGGCACCGACACCGCCTGGACGTTTGCGCCGCTTCCGGCCGCGTGCGGCCAAAAGACGCTCGCGAGAGTTGGCTGGGATGGAAGCACCCGGGTGCTGGTGGTTTGTCCGATCAATCCCTTCGAGTGGCCGGTCAAGGCGTCGGTCGCGAAGTTCGTCGCCCACAGCCTGGCCGGAGCTTATCAGGATAGCCATTACCGTTCCGTATATTTTCACCACTCGGGTGCGCAAGCCGAGCAGGCGTGCGACCGGTACTTAACCGCGATTGCCAACGCGGTTGATGGTTTCCGGAAAAGGCACAAGGTATTCGTGATCCTCGTAGCCACCGAGCGGCTGGATACCCGGCCGTGCCAACGCATTTCCGAGAAGCTGGGCGCCGTCCCCGTGTTGACCTCTGAGGAATTCAACATCTATGAGCTGGTGAGCCTGTTGCGCTGCTGCCATATGATGGTTTCTTCGCGCTATCACGGCATTGTGACTTCCATGCCCGCCTTGGTACCTTCGGCGGGAATCACGATGGACGAGCGCATCCGAAATCTGATGCGAGAACGTGGACACGAGGAGTTGCTGATGACCGTAGACGATGCCGATCTTGAAGAGAAGCTGCTCGCCGCCTTCGAGAAGCTGGCGGGAGAGGGAGAGAGGATTGCGGATGGAATTGCCCGCACCGTGGTGCGAAATTTGAAATTGATGGCACGCATGGGGGTGCACTTTGAAGAGGAGGTCGAGCGGCGCTATCCCGAATTTCCCATCCGCAGAGGGGAATGGAGCTGGGAGGATTACTTGCCCCCGCTCAGCCCGGGTCTGCGGAGCCTGGTCGAGGCCTATAACTGATTAGGGCGCACTCGAGTATTCGACATGTCACGGTTCCAAGATAAGGTGGCGCTGATCACGGGCGGGACGTCGGGGATCGGCCGTGCAACGGCGCTGGCTTTTGCCCGGGATGGGGCAAAGGTCGTTGTGGCAGCGCGCAGGGCCGAGCGAGGAAGGGAAGTGGTCGGCGAGATTGAGAATCGAGGGGGCAAGGCCCTCTTTGTCCGAACCGATGTCTCACGAGCCAATGAAGTGGAAGCACTGATTGCCGAAACTGTGCGAGCCTTCGGACGACTCGACTTCGCCTTTAACAATGCAGCCAGAGTCGAGGATCCGCTTGCTCCCACGGCAGACCTTACAGAAGAAGATTTTGACCAGACGGTCGGGGTCAATCTGAAAGGCGTTTGGCTGGGCATGAAGTACGAGATCCGACGCATGCTGGCGCAACAGCCCCAAGGCGGCGTGATCGTGAACACCTCTTCGTGCAATGGCCTGGGCGGCTGCCCGCACGCGTCCTTTTACGCGGCTACCAAGGCTGGGGTGATCGCACTCTCGAAATCGGCGGCCTTGGAGTACGCAAAGAGCGGGATTCGGGTCAATGCTCTGGTGGCGGGACCGATTCGAACGCCGATGCTTCAGGCGGCGATGGAGCGGGCGGCGGGCGGTGACCCGGAGGCGCTGAAAAAGGTTGAGGCCCGGTATGCGGGCATGACCGCGCGAGGCCGCATGGGCGAGCCCGAGGAGGCAGCGGAGGTTGCCCTGTGGCTTTGCTCCGACGCGGCTTCCTACGTCACCGGCCATTCGATGGTCGTTGACGGCGGAATCACTGCATTCTGGCGATAAAATCCGGATCACAAAACATTGCATTTTCTCGATGCCATTGGCGAACAGTTGGAGGCTGCCGGCGACACGGTTGTCCTCCAAGAGCTGCGCGAGGGAACGATCCACGCAACCGGGCGCAACCTTCTTGCCTTGATCTCGCAGGTAAGAACCTTCCTTCGTAGCAAGCAGCTCAACCGGGGTGACCGTTGCGCCTTGCTCGGCGGAAACAGTATTCACTGGGTCGCGATGGACCTGGCCATCATCTCGGAAGGGCTGATTGTGGTGCCGCTCTACGCGCGCCAGGCCTCGTCTGAGCTCGTGACCATGATGAAGGATTGCTCGCCATCGCTCGTGTGCTGCGAAAACGCCGCTTTGCGGGACGGCATTCTTCGGGCTTGGCCGGAGGTACCGCCGCACTACCTCTTCGACGAGATTTTTGCCACCCCGGCAAGTGACGCTCTCGCCAAACCCGTTCTCGGCGAAACCGACCCCGTAGCCATCCTCTATACCTCAGGCACCTCGGGGGAAGCGAAGGGTGCCGTACTCACCGCAGGTAATGTGGGGCATATTCTCCGCTGCACGTCGGATCGTCTGGATCTCCTGATGAACCACCGCCCGGGCCAGGATCGGGTGTATCAGTATGCACCCCTGTGTTTTGCGGCGGCTTGGGTGACTCTGCTGACCAGTTTGCTGCGTCGCAGCTTGTTGATGTTGAACACAGATCTGTCCAAGCTAGCCATCGAGATGAGGAGCCTGGCGCCTGATTATTTTGTGAACGTTCCTGCCCTCCTCGAGCGCATGCGGAGGGCCGTCGACGAACAGCTGGCGAAGATCGGCGGACTGCAACTCAGCGTCTATCGTCACGCCCAGGCCGCCTGGATGCAAACTCAGGATACCCCAGGGCGTTTTGGGGATGCGACCTGGCTGGCCTTCGCGAAAGCCCTGGTTTTTCCCCTCATTCGCAAGAAGATGATCGGTACGAACTTGAAGGCCCTCATTTGCGGCTCGGCCCCGCTCCCGCGAGAAACGCAACTCTATTTTATGATGCTGGGCATTCCCGTACTGCAGGTGTATGGGCTGACGGAAACTACGGCGATCTGCACCATGGATGATCCCCGACATATCGAGTCGGGCCGGGTGGGCCCAGCCATCGAAGGAATTGAGATGAAGCTCGGTGAAAACGGTGAGATTCTCGTGCGCGGGCCCAATGTGTTCGCCGGGTATTGGCATCGTCCGCAAGAGACGGCCCAAGTCCTGCGCGGGGGATGGTTTCACACCGGGGACCAAGGCGAGGTGAATGAGGCCGGAAACTGGAAGATTGTCGGTCGAATCAAGAATCTGATCATTCTCAGTTCAGGGCACAATATCGCACCGGAACCGATGGAAGACCTCCTGATGCGTAATCTGCCGGGAGCGCAACAGGTGGTTTTGGTAGGGACCGGTCGTGCCTATCTGTCGCTTCTGGTGACGGGGCCTGTCCTAGGGGCACAAATACAGTCGGCGATTGATAGCTTGAATCCTAGCCTGCCCCATTACAAGCAGATCCGCGCATTCCACATTTGTAAGGAGCCATTCTCGATTGAGAATGGGCTGATGACCACGAACGGAAAGTTGAAGCGGGATATGATCGCTAACCGCCTGAGCCATGAGATCGAAGGCATGTACGCGATGAAACAGGCGGCCAAGTCAGGTTGAAGCTGCCGCTTGGTTAGAAATCGGATGAATCAATTCCAAGGACAAGCGCTCTCCTGGGCGGTGAAGGATGGCACCGTCGAACTGGCGCTGCATCGAGAACCCTGCAACGAACTTGGTTCGATCGCGCTCGAAGAAGCCGCTCAGTTCGCCGATTCGCTGGCCAAGCTTGGGAGTGAGGCACACGCGTTGATCATTTTCAGCTCGGTGAAGGCGGGGTTCAGCGCCGGGGCGGACTTGCGCGAACTCTATCACCTGCTGCAGACGTCGGAGCGCGACCAATTCCTCAAGGAGGTACGCACCCGGGTCGAGCGCGCTCACCGGGTGATCAATGCCATTGATGCTGCGCCGCTGACCACGATCGCAGCGGTGCACGGCGTAGTGTTCGGGGGCGGATTCGAACTTGCCCTAGGGTGCGATTTGATCATCGCCGACAAAACTGCTCGCTTCTGCTTTCCCGAATTGCGCCTGGGTTTGATTCCTGGCTGGGGTGGAATCCCGCGGCTGAAGCGAGATCTGGGAAATGCCACGATCCGCGACCTCCTGTTGACGGGACGAAGCTTGAGCGCCGCCAAGGTCCAGCAAGCGGGACTCGTCAGTCAGATCGTCGCGGAAGGCGAGGCACTCAAGGTGGCTCGAGCGACGGCCTTGCAGCTAGGTAAATTCGACCGTCACACGGCAGCCACGGCCAAGAGGTTCATCAAGCCAATTCCTTACGAGGAGTTGCAGAGGGAAATCGACATTTTCTGTGAACTTGTCAGCCGGCCGGCGGTGGAAGCGGGTTTGCGCCAGTTTGTCGATCGCGTGGATGCGCAACCGTACTTGCCTCAATGAGTCGGCGGCAAAGAAGGACATGGTTTCCCCTGCACCAAGACAGGAAACCTGCGGTGGCGACCTGGTACCTATGAAAAGCCCTGATCGAACGCTGGAAGAAATCTTGAGTCTGGCCGCCGTCCACTTCCAAGTGCCCCGGGAGAAGCTTCGCCCGGACGACGATTTTTTTAAAACGCTCGGGATTGACAGCCTGCAAACCCTCGATCTGCTAACCAAGTTAGAGAATCATTTTCAGGTTGAGCTACCCGACTACGAATTGCAGGGAGTATCGGATTTTCGCACTCTTGCGGAGAGAATCCGAACTCGGTTGTGAGAATCCAAGTGGACCAGAGTATCGCAGGGATGGAGAAGCGCCGTTTTTGGTGAACACCGGCAACGGACCACACCGTCGAACGCTCCTGCCTGGTTTTTTCGTCCCTCGATGGCGGTCGTGACATAAGCTTCCCATGCTGGATCTAGATCAATACAGTTCTCTGGGCGCGGCCTTGCGGGACGCTTTGGACCGCTGGGGGAACGAAGTTTGCCTGATTGAATCGGACCGAGGCCGGGAAAAAACGCGCCTCACCTATTCCGATTTCAAAGAAATCGCATTGCCTCTGGCCGGGGCGCTCGCGGACACAGGTTTTAAGGCTGGGGATCGAGCCGCCATCATCATGAGCAATCAGTCCAAGTGGCTGATCTCCGCCTATGCCATCTTTCATTGTGGCGGAGTTGTCGTCCCGCTCGATTGCAAGTTGACCCCAAGCGAGCAGGTGCAACTGCTGGCGCATAGCCAGGCCAAAGTGCTGGTCATCGAATACCACCTATGGCGCGCGATTCGCGAGACGTCCGAACGCCAGACCTACCAACCCAGAACCGTGCTCGTGCCGGAAGCGCCGCTTGGAGCCGATCTCGCGGGTGCATTCCGCTGGGAGGAGTTCCGCCGCACCCGGGATCCCGTATTCATCGAACGAAAGCGGGAAGACACAGCGTGCATCGTGTATTCCTCAGGAACTGGAGGGTGTCCCAAAGGCTGTGTGCTGACGCACGAGAACTATCTGGAGCAGTGCAAGTCGCTCACCGCCTGGTATCCGTTTTGGCCGGGGGTACGTTACTTGAGCATCTTGCCTACGAATCACGCGATTGACTTTATGGTCGGATTCCTTGGTCCATTTGTGTGCGGGGCTTGCGTCGTACACCTGCGCACGCTACGCCCGGAACTGGTTCGCGATGCATTCGTGAAATACAGAATTACCTACGTGAGCCTCGTCCCCCTCGTCTTGAAGAACCTCGAACGCGGGCTGCGGGCCAAGTTCGCCGAGCTGTCGCCGTTCCGGTCTGTCTTGCTCAAGCGCATGATTGCGTTGAACAAACTGCTGACCAAACGGCGTCCGCATGTGAAGTTGAGCCGCAGGCTGCTGCCCCAGGTACACCAGGCGTTTGGAGGAGAATTACTCGCACTCATTACCGGGGGTGCCTTTGTAGAACCTTCGACCTTGCAGTTCTTCTACGACCTCGGCATTCCTGTCACCAACGGCTATGGGCTCACCGAGGCCGGAACGGCGCTTACGCTGAACGACCTGAAACCCTTCCGCGCTGACACGGTCGGCAAGCCGCTGCCGGGGGTCGAAATTCAGATCCTGAACCCCGACTTCGAGGGGATTGGGGAAGTGGCGGCCAAGAGCAAGACAATCATGGCCCACTATCTGGATGCGCCGGAATTGACGGCCGAAACCCTAGTCGACGGCTGGCTCCTGACGGGAGATCTGGGCCGCTGGGACGGGAGCGGGCACCTGCAACTGTTTGGGCGCAAGAAGAATATGATTGTCACCGCAGGCGGCAAAAACATTTATCCCGAGGATATTGAAACCACCTTTGATGGCCTACCGGTCAAAGAGTACTGCATCTTTGCAGCCAACTACGTGTGGCCCAGAAAGTCGTTGGGGGAAGAGCTGCTGGTTCTCGTGCTGCGCCTGGTCGAGAACCAGGAATTCACGCCGGCGCTCGGAGAGGAGATCGTTGCCCGAAACCGCCGTTTGCCCGATTTTAAGCGAGTGCAAGGATATGTTCTTTGGAGCAGGGATTTTCCACGGACAGCTTCTCTGAAGATCAAGCGCACACTTCTCGCCGAGGAGATTCAGAGATCCCTTGATCGCAGCGCGGTGACCGAATTGTGAGCGCTACGTTTCTCGCCGTCATTAACCCCGCCGCGGGTGGCGGACGCTGCCGAAAGCTGATTGCCCCTGCCCTCGATCGCCTGCGAAGCGGCGGAATTGCTCTGGAAATTGCGGAAACCCAGAGTCCGGGTCATGCTTCCCGGATCGTTCGCCAGGCTGCGGCGCGAGGGTATCGTAAGTTCATCGCCGTCGGCGGCGATGGTACTTCCTTCGAGATCGTGAACGGACTTTTCCCCCAGGACGATTCCTGGGAACGCCCTACGCTTGCCTTTCTTCCGCTCGGCACCGGGAACTCGTTTCTGCGGGAGTTTACCGAGCGCGGGGTGGAGCATGCGATTGAGGCACTGCTGGCCCATCGATCGCAGCCTTGCGACGTGTTACGTATGCAGCATGCTGAGGGGGCCATTTACTACATCAACTTGCTGTCCATGGGATTTGCCGCTGACGTTGCTGCCCTGCGGGCCCGACGATTCCGTGGTTGGGGCGAATTCGGGTACCAGTCGTCGATCTTCATTTCGCTGCTCCGGTTGCGCCGCCGGCCGTTTCCTTTGCGCGTGGATGGGGAGGCAGACATCGATCGCCGTCCCTGCCTGTTCCTCACCTTCAACAACAGCAAATTCACCGGCGGCACCATGATGATTGCCCCCAAGGCAGAGGTGAACGATGGCTTGATCGAATATGTACGTTGGGGACCAATCGGTAGAATCGGTCTGATCCGCAACTTACCCACGCTCTACGATGGGAGCCATATTCGTCACCCCTTGGCAGAGCGATGTCCCGCTAAACGCATTGAGTTCTACCTTGACGCCGCGGTCGATGCTATGGTGGACGGGGAAGTTTTCTCCCTGCGCTGTAAGACGCTGGACGTTCTGCCTGGGGCGATCGATGTCGTAGTATAAGAAATTTGAGAAACCTATCGAATGTCCGAACAGAGAAGAAAACGGCAGCAGGAACGGGTGCAACAAGAGCAACCTAACCTGTGGATGAAGAAGGTCGCGATCGGTTTGCTGATGGTCGTGGCAGCGGCGGGCTTGTATTTTTTTGTCCACCACAAACAAACCCGTCGCCTGAACGCATTCGCCCAGTGCCTGTCAGCGAAAGGCGCCAAAATGTACGGCGCCTTCTGGTGTCCGCATTGTGCGGACCAGAAGGAAATGTTTGGCTCTTCCTTTCAATACGCACCCTACGTCGAATGCGGGGTGAAGGGATCGCACGCACCGGCACAGGTGTGCACCGATGCCAACGTCAAACATTATCCGACCTGGGTTTTCGCCGATGGCTCGAGAGTGGAGGGCGCCCGTTCCCTAGAGTTCCTCAGTCAAGAAACTGGATGCGTTTTGCCGTGACACCCAGGGCAAAAATCGTCTTCGCCCTCATCGCGCTCTGTGCCGCAAGCGGAATCGCTGTATCTTCAATCTCTCTTTATCATCATTATGGATCGTCGAAGACGTCGTACTGTGACTTGGGGGAGAATTTCAATTGCGATATCGTGAACCGCAGCACCTATTCAACGGTGCTGGGGATGCCGGATGCGCTGATCGGGATTGTGGGCTACGCCGGCTTGCTCGGGCTGGCGACTCGGTACCGCAGACGCCCGGCGACTCCGGTTCTCTTACTGGTTGCATCGCTTGCCGGTCTGAGCTTTGCTCTTTATCTCACCTACATTGAAGCTTTCGTGTTGGCCACGTGGTGCATCTTATGTCTGTCGTCGCTGGCTATGATCCTGGTGATTACGGCCCTTTCTTTATACTTGGCGGCGGGCTCGATACTCCAGGGCTGAAACCAGAGCGCATCGGAGCATGGAAGAGATCACGCACGCACCGGTCGAGCGTCCCGGAGGGAATGCCCTCACCAAGGCATCGGGTGTCACTGGGGATCTTCGCCTCCACCAACTCCCCAGCAAGGTTTTCCGGAACAGCCGCATGATTCGTGTCTGGCTGCCACCTGGGTACGAAACGCCCGACAACCAATCCCGACGCTATCCGGTGCTCTACCTCAACGACGGTCAGAACCTATTCGACTCCGCTACCGCCTTCAACGGTGTGGACTGGCAGGTCGGTGAGACTACTGATCGACTCATTCGCCAGAAGGCCATTCCGCCCATCATCGTGGTCGGGATCGATCATGCCCAAAACGATCGCGTGAAAGAGTACTTGCCCTACCGCTCACTGAATCCGGCTGTTCTCCTTCCGCAGGGCAAACACTATCCGGTCTTTCTCGCGAGCGAGGTGATGCCCTTCGTGTCCGAGCGCTATCGAATCGCGGGCGGGCCGGAGAACACCGGCTTGGGAGGGTCCTCCCTGGGTGCCTTGATTTCCCTGTACACCGCGATCGAGCGACCTGGAATGTTGGGCCGCTTGCTTCTGGAGAGTCCATCGTTGTTTGTTTCGAAAGGCAGAATCTTGCGCTGCAGCCGCACTTTGCGAGACTGGCCGGAGAAGGTGTTTCTGGCGGTGGGTACCCGGGAAGCGGGAAGGGAAGACAAAGATCGGCAAGTCGTGGAAGCGGTGCGCGCTCTCGAACGGATCATCCGCGGGGCCGGATCGGACGACGAACGCCTGCTGGTCAGGATCGATGAAGGCGCCACCCACAGCGAACGTGCCTGGGCAGCGCGGTTCCCCCAAGCGCTCGAATTTCTGTTTCGAAACCGCAGCCAGGAACAAACCAGGTGAGCGAGTCAGAACGCTTTGCCCCAGGATGGCCTGGCATTGAGCCGCGCTGGACTTCGAGTGCAAAAACTGGGGTGGGCACGGCCTTAAGCCACCGCAGCCGGGTCTGGTTCACCATCAGTCATGGCATCCTCAATGAAGTCTACTATCCACGTCTGGACCAGGCGTGCATTCGAGATTTGGGACTCCTCGTCACAAATGGTGTGGACTATTTCTCAGAGGAGAAGCGCCACTGCCAGTTCGAGAACCTACCGCTCGAACCCGGCATTCCCGTTTATGAGTTGACGAACACAGAATTCAACGGGCGATACCGAATCGAAAAGGAAGTGCTTACCGATCCCTTCCGTAATGTCGTTCTCCAGAGAGTTCGGTTTGTTCCGCTCGCGGGGAAGCTCGACGACTACCATCTGTACGCGCTGCTGGCTCCGCACCTTGCCAATTGTGGGGCGGGCAATACCGGCTGGACCGGCGACTACAAGGGCGAGCGCATGCTATTTGCGGAGCGTAATCGCACCGCTCTGGCGTTCGGATGTTCCACGCCGTGGAGAAAGATGTCGGTCGGCTTTGTGGGTGGTTCCGATGGCTGGCAGGATCTCGCCAAGCATCACCAGATGACCTGGGAATATACGCGTGCGGAAAACGGGAATATCGCGCTGATCGGGGAAGTCGATTTGGCTTCCTCCAAAGGGGAGTTCATTCTGGCGCTTGGCTTTGGTGAGATTTGGTCGGAGGCTGGCCAGCACACACGATCAAGCTTGTACGAATCCTACGAGCAGTTGCGCCAGCGTTATGTAAACGACTGGAAGGAGTGGCAGAACGGACTGCTGAAACTTGATCAGGCGCAGCGCGAACGGGATCTGTACCGCGCGAGCGCCGTCGTGTTGCGCACACACGAGTCCAAGGATTTTCTGGGCGGGGGCATTGCCAGCCTTTCCATTCCATGGGGCTTCAACAAGGGTGATGAGGACCTGGGCGGTTATCATCTGGTCTGGCCGCGCGACCTGGTGGAGACTGCTTTCGGATTTCTGGCCGCCGGGGCCACCTCGGATGCGATCCGCGTTCTTCACTACCTCGAGTCCATCCAGGAGGAGGATGGCCACTGGGCGCAAAACATGTGGCTCGACGGGCGTCCTTATTGGACTGGCCTGCAAATGGATGAATCGGCCTTTCCCATTCTGCTGGTGGACCGGCTGCGGCGGGATGCGCCCGAGGTTGTTAAGCCCGAGCGCTGGTGGAGTTTGGTGCGCCGTGCCGCGGGTTTTCTGGTGCGTAATGGTCCGGTCACAGAGCAGGATCGTTGGGAGGAGGATGCTGGGTATTCACCGTTTACCTTGGCGGTCGAGATTTCGGCCCTGTTGGCGGGCGCGGACCTTGCCGAAGCCGTAGGAGAAAAAGTGATTGCCGGTTATCTG
>DASPVV010000243.1:0-34850 GCA_035622175.1 Terriglobales bacterium
GCCGATGCGTTCGCCGACGATCTTTCCGACTGCTTCAATTTCAGCCAGACCCCGCTGACGTTCCAGTCTATTGCCGCACCTCTTGGTGCAGACGACTTCCTGAAGGACACGACCCCCCCGACCGACCCCGATGACGACTAAAGTGAAATTGCTGATCTTGCCTGTCGTATCGCCTCTTCAAACGTCGAGGACGGACAGTGCTACAGTTTGCCCCGTGCAACATCCGGCTACATGAGCTCTGATTGTCTTAGTTCACGCGGCCTGCACTTCAATACGGATGCTTTTTGCTTTGCCTCCCTTGGGCATATTGAGCTCGAGAACACGGTTGTTCAGCTTCGCCGTCGCTTCCGCCGCATCTATTCGCTCACGGAAGCCTGACGAATCCACTCCCCGCCGAACATGTTCATCTGGCCAGCTCGCCGTGAGCTTTCTTGGCGAAAATCAAGCGAGTGAAATTCACTGGACCACGAGGTTCACATTCGCGGAGTGCTGCACGAACCCCGAGTTAGCCGTCACCGTAATCTTGTAAGTTCCGGCGGGAGTACTACTACCATTTGCAATACCGCCCCCCCCGCAGCCAAGGAGAATCGAGAGAAGAATAAGCGTAACTAGTTGTAGACCGAGGAGCATTTTTCGACGTTCGCCTCGACCTGGACCGCAAATCAAAGTGACCATCCATACCCCGCTCACGGGGAAAAAAAGTGCATACAACAAACGGGATCTAAAGTCCCGGTGCAACATCTCCGCCGTTGCTCCTGTTGTCGCTACCATCAAGTTTGCGTTCGTGCCGGGAATTAGAGAACCGGGGCTGATCGAGCATTGCGGAGCCAAAGCAGAACTGGGTTGTACGGAGCAGGAAAGGGATACCGAGGCCGTGAAAAAGTTAATCGGAGCGATCTTGACCGTGGAGGTAGCCGACCCGCCGGGGTTCACGGTACCCGGGTTGAAGTCGGAGGCGGTGACAGAGAAATCAAACACGACCAAACTGAAAAGCACACCGCAACCAGCGGGCGAGGGGATCCTGCATTCGTTATCAAGCCCGGTGCCTCCGTACGGCGCAACGCCATAGAAATTTCCATCGCTGCGTTGGACTAAGGTGCTAGGGTTCATGTCGACACCGGGATATGGTACAAACTAGCCGTCTGTTCCGTCGACATTGTGGAGAATCGAATAGCTTCCCTCAGACGTGACCTTGAAAACGACGCCGCATCCGGTGGAACACTCTGGGGTAATAGCACCACCCTGTGCTAAGCCATAGAAATTTCCGTCAATGCCTTGAGTAATCTCAAACGGGTCCCCGCCTTGCGCCAAGTTAGAAAAGTTGTAAAGGTTCGACATCTCCCCTTGCGGCGTGAGCTCGAATATGGTGCCGCACCAGGTTGGGCAGTAGTAGTTCTGTTGCTGGTTAAGGAGAATTTGTTGATCTAAGGCGGTCCCATAAATGTTGCCATCGCCACCCACCGTTAAGGCCGCGACATTCGAGACCGTTTCATTGCCAGCCTGGTGCAGGTTATAAAGCACTGAAAATTGTCCGGCGGTAGTGATTTTGAAGACTACGCCACCACCGTAAGTACCGCAACAGTAGGTCGCTCCATAGAAGGTTCCGTTGCTGCCTGCGGCGAGCGGAGCAATCGGCGAACCATCTGCTCCTGTGAAATTGTAGAGAACGGAATAGTTGCCGGCCGGAGTGATCTCAAAGAAAGTACCAGCACCGTAGGTCCCTCCTAAGAAAGTTACTCCGTACAGGTTCCCGTCGCTGCCGAGCACCAGGCCATAAGGTTGTGCGCCGTGGGCTCCGTCGAACTGGTAAAGGAGGGAAAAAGCGCCCGCCGGAGTGACCTTGAAGATGGTGCCGCAACCAATCAGGATGGTGGTGCAGGACGAGCTACCACCGTTGCCTGCCGTGCCGTAGAAGTTGCCGTCAGGGCTTAACGTAAGGCCGTTGGGATTAGTGCCGTCGGATTTCTGGAAGCTGTATATGGTCGTCAGCGTGCTTGGGGGTGTGAACTTGAAGACTGTTCCTGCGAAGTTGGGCGAGTATGTCGATCCGGAAAGCGTTGTGCCCCAGAGGTTACCACTAGCATCGAGCGCGAGGCTGCCTTGAGGATTGAATCCATCGCTTTGTGCACTATCAAAGTTGTGCAGGACGCTGTAAGGTTGGGCGCTTGCGATGCCACCTCGGATCACCAGCATCAACACTGCGATTCTCACCGAGAAGAGAGCAAATCTTAGGGTTGCCCCAGAAAGCCGATTCGCGAACATGCTTGACCCCCCGCGTATTCCTCAATCTTTCATTCGCCCCCTCATTGTCCGATTACAATTCTACTCCGTCTGCCAGCCCTCGCGGTGCCGTACATGTTTCCGGCGTTGTTCCGGAGTCCGTCTGCGGAGATCACAAGCCACCTCCTCCCCGCCGTCCCAGTTGAAATTTCTGCCCAACCAAAATTCAACGGATTGAAATGCGACTAGGTCCCAATACCGTCCCCTAAGACGCGCCGGTGGAATGAACTGACCCTCACAGAAGTAAGGGCAGTTTGCTCACCCATCATCTCGTAAGCGGTGACAGGTTGGGGAAGCTATTGATATACGACAATCGAGAACCGGGTTGCAGGCTACGGCTTTGCATAGAACGTTCCCGGAGCGCGATATGGCGGGTCGGAAATCATCCTTATATAGATATAGGAGATCAAGGCGTGAATTTCTGCTTCCTATTGTTAGGACGAATGGGGGCCTCGGCAGTGAGCGTGGTCACAAGCGGTTGTGAGAAAGGTAAGAAGGCTTGCAACAGCGCATGATCAGGTTGCGACAAGGGGATCCCAGCTGCGAGACAAAACCGTGGCAGGACACTTTTGATGTAATTGCTGTCCCTTCCTCCGCGAGCTGCACGTCGGCAGAATGGGACGTTGAGCGCTACCTTCGAATGACTTCAACAGAACAGTGGGCATGAATGGCGATAGCCTCCGACACGCTGCCCATCAGCAAACGCTCCAGTCCCTGCCTGCCGTGAGAGCCGACCACGATGAGATTCGCCGCCCAAGTTTTCGCCTCATCCAATACGATGGTTCTCGGGTCCCCGACGGGAGTTGCCGGGCCATCGTACACGTTTAGGTTCATGCCAACCAATATCTTTCGCGCCTCGGCCGCAGCATCGTCCGCCCGAAGCCGGGCTCTGTTCCACAACTCCTCCAGCAAGCTGGTAGGGTACTCCGAACCGAGTGGTGCCGGCGGCAGTCGATTCTCGGGGTTGACAAGCTGCACGACGCTCATAATCCTGATCTGACTTTGTGGAGGCCAAGGTCGATTGGCGACAGAATACACGGCCTTTGTCGAGCATTCGGAGCCATCCGTCGCCATCAGGATCCTCATGGCATGCGAGGATGACCCAGAGTCAACTGCGCTCGGACGTACAATCTCAACCGAACAGGGCGAACCGCGAACCACGGCAAACGCTACACTGCCCAGAAGAAAGCGAACCATTTGGTTCTGCCCGTGAGAGCCAACCATGACCAGATCGGCACCCCATTGCCTTGCGAATTCGGGAATGGCTTTCTTCGGCAATCCTAATTGGATTTCCCGGAAGACCTCGGAGCCGCCTTGCGTCAGTTGGTCCGCAGCCCGATCTACAAGTCGTTGTGCCTCGCGCTTGGCGTCTTCGATCAGTGCGGGTAGCCCTTCCCAGCTGTTCATATCCACAATACTCAGGACGCAAAACGTGGTGCCGAAGGGCCAGGGGCGCCTTGACGCCACATGGATCACGTTCTGTGATGGGCTCGAGGAATCGATAGCCAGCAGAACTCTCATATTGTTTTCCTTGGCGGCTTCGTAGCGACCGCGGCCCGCAACTCCTCCATCAGGCGCATGGCGAGATGCCCGCAGCCAAAAATTCAAGAGAATGCGCGGTTGCATCACGCTGGCTGTCTTAGTGTATCGAAGAGGAGGACTATGGTAGAGCGAGGCCCGTTACCAGGAGCTGTGGTTTGGCTCACCTCAGGGAAGTTCAGTACCAACCTTAACTCGGATTTCGGTTCGCCATTGGGCGTGGGAGAGGTAAGCACAAGGCGTGAGCATCGATGAAGAAGTGCCGAGGACAAAGGGAAAGTGCGCCCGATCGATGTTGCCAGACAAGCGGCGGGAGCGCTTCCATGATTAGAGCGCACACACTTCGCGGGCTTGACAACTTGACGTGCTCGCTTCGAGCTCTGTCTGGCTTCGGTTGGTACAGGGTGTACGACCGGGACCTTCCGCGATTAGCGGGAGGGATTGGCCGTATAAGCCGGAGCCGCTGAGCTAGAGTTTTACCAGCACGCGCTAAGCCTCGCGCGTGACCATGCCCCAACGGTCTGATTGCGCCATACCCCATGCCTGCAGGCCGGCGACGAGACGGTGTTCAGTTCCCGAACCACGCTAGGGACTAGCCTTCCCCGTCCCAACCTCCTGACAATAACTCAATTAAGGAGGCCTTTCCCATTCTTCTAGGGGGTCCCACAGGGGGAGGGCAGGTTCCGCTGTCACAAATCATTGCGGGAGAGAAAACCATGCGTTCGCTGCCAATGCTTTTTGCGCTTGTGTTCCTTTGCCTGGCGCCGGCTCCACTCGCCCAAGCTCAAAATGCGGACGCTTCTGACACAGCGCCATCGGCCTCCGCGAGCGCAAGCAAGCAGGAAGTCAACGAGCTGCGCAAGCAGGTGGTCGAGCAGAAGAAAACGATCGAGGAGCTGAAAGCGATCGTCCAAAAATTGGCGGATGGCAAATCCTCGGCAGGTACGGCCACGCCGCAGGTCAAGTCGGTTGCGGATACTGGAACGGTCCAGGCCAGCGCAGTCACGGACGTCGGAGCTCACATGGTTGACACTGTCTTGGTGCAGCCCGAGCCGGTGGCGGAGGCGGGGACGATCGATCAGGAGAAATCGCCGGGTGAACCAAAGAGGGAGCCGCCTTTGGCCGCCGGCTGGAACGGCGAGCACTTCTTCATCAGAAGTCCGGACGGGCAATTCAGCCTCAGCCCCTATGGCTATGTTGATGTCAACTATCTTGCTTATAAGGGCGACGGAGCACCCGCGGATACATTTGTTGTCCGCCGCGCCCGCTTTGGCTTTCAGGGCAACTTCGGCTCTCACTTTGATTTTGCTCTGCTGACGGACGCCAACTCGACCACGGGTGCCATCGTTCGTGACGTCTATCTGAACGTGAGGATTCGACCCGAGTTCCAAATACAGGCTGGTCAATTCAAGGAGCCCTTCTCTCAGGAAACGGGAATCGGCGACACCAACCTGGATTTTACCGAGCGCGGCTTGCAGTCCCTTCTCTACCCCTGCGCGGTAACCGTGTATCGTTGTCCCGGCGTTACCCTGCACGGCGATATTTCCGGGGGTGTGATGCAATGGTGGGCCGGAGCCTTCAATGGTCGGGGCGGTGTGACGGCGAACGTCGTAAACGAGCCGGAACTCGTTGGAAGGCTTCGCTTTTATCCCTGGCGTAAGACCAACAACAGCTGGCTCAAAGAATTCGCCTTCGGCGGCTCGATTAGTCACGCCCGTTCTCGCGGTCTCTCCGGTGACGTGAACTTTAGCAGCACCATTCCTGACCAAACCTACTCGTTTTTCCCCCAGCTCCCGATCAATGGGCCGATCGAAAGGTATGCAGGAGAATTTACCTACATCAAGGGGCCGTACGCGCTGCGTGGCGAATACGTGCAAATTCAAGAGCAGCGCGACGGAGTAGGCTCGTTGCAGGTTGGGGGTTTGGGGTTCTTGACGCTTCCCGGAATTGGCGCCAAGGCTTGGAATATCGGCACCACTTATCTACTGACCGGGGAAAAACGGCCGGAAAACGGCACGCCGCGAGTGAGGCGCCCGCTGTTTGGTCCTGACACCCCGGGCGGCCAGGGACGCGGACTGGGAGCGTGGGAAATTGGTGCCCGGTATTCCGGCATCCAGGCGAACGCACCCGCGGCGAACTTCCTGAATTATTACACCCCGGGTTTCGTCCCTCAATACGACGATCACACCGATCAGATCAGTTTTGTACTCAGCTGGTATTTGAATTATTGGGTGAAATACCAGTTCAACGTCAACATCGATCAATTGCACCAGCCCAGCACTATCGGGCAGTTGCCGCAGAATTTCTACGTTCTGGTCCACCAGTTGCAATTCAGGTTCTAACATCGGCGGCAGACATCGGGCATCGATGTTTGCGACCTGGGTAAGAACAAAGGGAGCGATGACCACCCTGTGGTCAGGGAAAATTTAGGAGGAGCTCAATGGGATCGAGGATTTTTCTTACCATCCTTCTCACATCTTTGTTTGTGATGGCCAGCGGCTGCGGGAGCGTGGCCGGTTGTCCGACATGCGGCACCACCCAGGCCGGTGCCTACGCTGATATCGTTAACATCCCGGTGCCGGAGCACAATCCCACCGGCGAACCCGGCGGTCCATTCAATTCTTTCGACATAAGCTGGGTGGATTCTCTCCATCATCTGGACTACGTCTCCGACCGCATTGGCTTGACCGTGGATGTGGTAAACACGGTCACCAATATCGCGGTTAACGCCATTCAGGGGGTAAATTCCGTAACCAGCGCAGGCAATCAAGCCAGTCCGTGCGATGCGAGCATTCCGCCTATCGTTTCCGTGTTTGGCAACTTTACTCGCTACGGATGCCGAAATGCGCCGTTTCACCTGGTCTCGGGGTTCGGCGCCAACGGACTATTTGGTGGGTTTCCAGGCGCGCAATGCTGCGCCGCTCGTTCCAATGGCGTGAATCCGATGTCCGGTCCGGATGGCGAGGTCGTCACTCCGGACGGCAACATTTTGTTTACCGGCAACGGCAGTGCGCATGTCGTCGTTTTCGATCTGACCACCATGAACCTGAATACCAGCCCGCCCACGCCGCCGACCGTGCTGGCTACCATCCCCACCGGTGTCGCTGCCGACTATGACGGGCCGCTCGGCATAGCTCCTTGTGTCGCCTCCTGGAACGGTGAGGCCGGTTCCGCGGCCGATTGCGGAGACGACCGCTCGGACGAATTGGCCTACGACCCGATCCACCAGGTTCTTGCCGTGCTCAACGGCGATCCGGGACTGCCGTTTTACACACTCGTCGACGTGTCCCATATTGTGAACAAGACCGGAACGCCGCAACAGCAGCACTGCTTGCCGATTGATGCCACACTCCCTTACGGCCCCTATGCGGCGCCCGCCCAAATCTCCGGGGAAACGACAAACTTCCCCACCTACCCGTCGCAGGGACTCTCTACGACCTGGGTGATACCGCAAACTGGCGCTTCTTTCAATCCGCCGAGCTGCATTCTCGGGCAGATTTATTACGATGGCGCCGGAGGCTTGAACTCCTCGTCCACAAACCCGGGTTCGTTCGGGCTCAGCCCCGGTGTTCCGGTCGACAATGTTTTGGGCACGTTCCCCTGCCCGGATCCGTCCAACCCTTCGACCTTCGGAGGCGTCTCTGGTTCGACCGCGGCCTCCATGATCCCCGGCGTTGGTATCACGCCGAGCGGCGCCTCTTACACCATCCCATGTCATCACGGGCCGATTGTCAACCAGACTACGGGAGCGTATTGCAGTAATCAGCTGCAACCGGGCAGCAATTGCGCCGGTGCCATAGCGCCGGCCGGCCTGGGCGCGATGGCCTGGAATCCCAACACCGGCTATCTCCTGATCACCAATTCCAATTCCATCGCCATCACCAATATCGGAAGCGTCGACGTGGTTGATCCCCGGCTGGGGAACCCCAACGGGCCGGTGGTCATCAACAGCTTCGTAACTCCCAATTGCATGCCCACCAGCATCGTCCAAGGGCCAGGGGATAACTTCCTTGTAGGCTGTGCGGACCACGACGGTACCTACTTCCCGATGAACGAATACGTCATCAACGGCACCACCGGCCAGATCATCACGGAGATCACCAACGTAGGCGGAGTAGATGAGATCTGGTACAACCCGGGCGACAACAGATATTACACGGCTTCCCGAGACATGCCGAACGGCCCGGTCTTGGGCGTGATCGATGCTGGGTCGAACACCTGGTTGGTGAACGTGCCGACGAACACCAATTCGCACAGCGTTTCGGTCGACTCTACCAACAATCATGCCTTTGTGCCCATGCAGTCTGGCGGCATCTGCGGGACGATGAGCAGCAATGGTTGTATCGGGGTGTTTGCGCAGCAATGAGGAAAATCGCGGGCTTTGTCCTGCGATCGAGAGGAAGTTCACAAACTTTGCGGCCTGCGGTGACAACACCGTGGTATAGTTCGCTCGAGAGGGGGCCTTTCCTTTGAGGCTTGGCGAATCGATCCTGCAAATTTTTGCCAGAACAATCGTGCCATCTCTAATCTTCACGGGGTTGGCGTTGCTGATAGAAGCGCCTGGGGCGCGTGCCAAGAATGAGCCTGCCAAACCTACCGAGGTACCCGCTACCCTGATTGCCCACCTGCCGCTTCCCCAGGCGACGGGGAGTCAGATGCTACTGCAGAAAGAAAACGGGAAGAATTACCTCTACGTGCAGCAAGCTTCGAAGCAAGGTTTCATGATCGTGGATGTTAGCAAGCCCGAGAAGCCGACTTTGCTCAGACGAACCGCAGAGTCAAACCAGGCTACGGCCGGCAACCTGCAGATGGTCAGCCCAGACGTGGCCATTATGACCGCGCCGGAAAAGAAGCCTACAACTCTCACCAGCAGTGATCATCCGACGGAAACCGTACGCATCCTCGATCTGAGCGATCCTCGCAATCCCAAGACTCTGCAGGAATTCACTGGCGTCACCAGCTTTCTCCCCGATGGCGGGCACGGCCTGATTTATCTGACCAACAATCAGGGATTGTGGATCCTGCGCTACAACCGCCCGCCATTGCTCGAGCCGGCCAAAAACAAACCGCCGTGTGATTCGAACGCAGCCATCATGGCGATGCCCCCGGATTGCCAGTAGCGTGCGAGCGTTAGCGGACAGCTAACGGCTGGCGCATTCTCTCGAGATTTCCGAGGTAGGAGTCCCGTCTTGTCTGGCTACCCGGGAGTGGACGGGTCTTGCCGGATTCTGCTTCCTCCGGACATCGCCATTCCATGGGCTGACAGAACTGCGGCTGTGACCAAGCGATGATGATTGCTGTTCGAGGGCTGATTCGAGCTCACGAGTCATCGATTGCGCCGACAGAAGGCTGGCCGCCGCAAGCACGGCTGGCCCAAGGGTGATCTTTCTGGAACCCTCCAGGCTCGTTCAAGATTCAAAGGAGTTGGTGGTTGGTCTCGGCCCACGGGGCATGCATTCCATGCAAGGTTTACGCCGCACACGGCAAAGTTACCGGCGTAATCGCTCGAGCCGCATAAGCCATTGACCATTCCAAGGGGGTGCCCGTAGATTCGCCCAAGGGGGTTAAGATGAAAGACATTCACGACGTACTACGGCGTAAGCAGGCAAAGTACGCCCAACTGGGAAAACAGATTGAGATGTTGCAGGTGGCCGTGGATAGGCTCCGCGAAGTTGCCCCTCTGCTGGCCGACAACGAGGATGACGACGTGTCCGTTCTTCCCGAAGTAGATGAGCAATCGGGGAGCGCGAAAGCTGCTTCCGCCAATGCCGGAAATCCCAGCGGGTCTTCGGCTGGGCCAAATTCCAAGCCGGGCCGTGCCTCGACTCCGCGCTGGCCGTAAAAATCGCACCACGATCGCGTACTCCGGGTGGCATATGATGTTCCAGGCAATTCTGGTCACCGATGACGACGAGGCAGCTGCGCGCCTCAGAACGGTTCTTTCCCGTTTTGGGATCGCCAGCAACTGGTATGGGTATGCCGAGTCTGTCGGCCATCTGACGGAACGTAAATTCGACGCGGTCGTGGTCGATTTTGACGACCCGCAGAGCGCAACACGGGTCCTCAAGAACGTTCGCCATTCGCCGAGCGGGAACGGTACGCTTACCATCGCCCTGCTCAGTGAAAAGGCGAAAGTTCGCGAAGTGTTTGGTCAGGGCGCCCATTTCATCGTGTACAAGCCCTTTTCCATCCCGCAGGCCGAAGCCAGTCTGCGGGCGGCCAAAGCACTGGTCATGCGAGAACGTCGCTCTTGTTGTCGGGTTCCCGTGCAGCTTCCGATCGAGCTCAAATGGCAAGACACTTCAATCGATGGGATTCTGCTCGACCTGAGCGAAACAGGGATGGACGTCTTGGCGGCCCAACCGCTTCGCCTTTCCGGCAAAGTTAGGGGAAGTTTCACCTTGCCCGGGGAAAACAACCCGGTGGAAGTGCGCGGCGAGGCTGCATGGGCCAACCCCAATGGCGAGGCGGGAGTGCAATTTGTCGACCTGCCCGACCAGGTTCAAGCCACGCTCAAGCGGTGGATTGCGGCCAACGCGCCTGAGCCTCCTCCTCCCGATGCCCAAGCGGTGACCAACTGCAAGCTGACGGATCTGACCTTGGGAGGATGTTACATTGAGAGCGAGTCGCCATTCCCGGAGGGCTCCGGCATCACACTCGGCCTGACCGCAGAAAATGTGGGAGTCGAACTCGATGGCAGAGTGCGCGTCATGCACCCTGGATTCGGTATGGGGGTGGAGTTTCCCTCCCGCACGGCAGAGGAGCGGGCGCAAGTGGAAAGATTTATCGGGTTTTTGGCCGGTCACCCGGGGCTGGTTCCGCAGTTGTCCATCATCCCGCGATCTCTGGCTGCCCCGGACTACGGCACGGCCACTCCCGACGCGGAGGCTCTCGAGGATCCTCTCCTCGAATTGCTGTGCCGCCATGAATCGCTGAATCAGGAAGAATTTCTCGAAGAACTTCGCCGCCAGCGAGCCTAGAGGCCTTGAGGAAAGGCACTCGAGCGGCGCTGGGGGCCCGCACGCCGTCTCTCGTGCCGACCCCTATCACGCCGGGCTAACTCCACCTCGAATGCCACAAGTCTAGCCAAGACCCGCAGACCACAGGTTTCATTCAAGTTAATTTCCGGTAAAATCGCGACGAATTTGTACACAGGCGTGCGCGCCGCGAATGAAGCACTTGACGGGGCCCCAAACATCGGATCCGAGTGAGCGCCAACCTCTGTGCGGCTGGCCGCTGCTGGCTATCTCATTGAGTGCGTTCGCCGTAATCCTCCCCTTCTTCGTTCTGGGCATCCCTTCGGGCCACGATTTCGAATTTCATTTGCATTCCTGGATGGAGGTCCGGGATCAGTGGTCGCAGGGAATCGCCTATCCACATTGGGCCGCCCTGGCGCACTACGGATACGGTGAGGCCCGGTTTTTGTTTTACCCTCCTGCCTCTTGGCTTCTGGGAGCGACCCTAGGAGCCGTCTTGCCTTGGGCCGCCGTCCCGGGAGCGTATGTGTGGCTCGCCTTGACCCTCTCAGGATGTTCCATGTTCTTGCTGGCCCGCCCCTGGCTCAAGCATCGGGATGCGGTCTTTGCCGCTTGCCTCTTCGTTGTCAACCCATACCACCTGGTCGTGGTGTACTGGCGCAGCGCATTCGCAGAACTGCTGGCAGGCGCCTGGTTGCCGCTTTTGTTGCTTTCCATCCTAGAGCTCGACAACCAGGACCAGAGAGCCCGGATTCGCCTGGCACTGGTGGTCGCTGGTGCGGCGCTGACCAACGCTCCGGCCTCTTTGTTGGCGAATTATTCGCTGGCCCTGTTGGTCTTGGTCCTGGCTTTTCGGCGGCGGTCAGCGAGGCTGCTGTGGTCCGCCGCTTGGGCTGGAGCCTTAGGCGCGGCTCTAGCCGCGTTCTACCTCATCCCGGTGTTTTACGAGCAACCTTGGATCAACGCTGCTCAACTTTTGTCGGAAGGGGTGCGGCCGCAAGACAATTACCTGTTTACCAGGATTGCCGATCCCGATCACAACCGTTTCAACTTGCTCATCTCTCTAGTTGCCACGCTGGAGTTGATCCTGCTCGCCATGGCAGCGTTCTCGGGGCGCAAGCTGCGAAACCGACAGCCGCAATTTTGGTGGACGCTTCTGACCTGGGCCGGTATCAGCGCTCTGCTCATGTTTTCACCTTCGGCGATTTTCTGGGAGCATCTGCCTTGGCTGCGTTTCGTACAGTTTCCTTGGCGCTGGCTGCTCTGCCTGAACGTAGCTTTCACTGTTCTGGTGACGCTGGCCTATAGGCAATGGGTTTGGCGAGCGGTACTTCCTGTAGCCTTGGTGGGAATCCTGTGGTTCGCAGGCCATCGCACCCAGCCACCCTGGTGGGATCATGCGATCGATGTCGCCGAGTTGCTGGAGCAGCACGAGAGTGGAGCGGGTTATGAAGGTAGCGATGAATATGCGCCGGCCGGCGCTGATCCCTACAATATCAAATTGGGTGGGCCGCGCCTGGCCTTGTCTGGCAGCGGAACGGCGCGTTTCGAAGTCAGGCAGTGGGGCCCCGAGAGAAGGTGGTTCACCGCGGAGATTAGCCAGTCTGGCGGGGTGGCCGTGCGGCTGTTCAATTATCCCGCCTGGGAAGTGGAGCTGGACGGGAAACCGGCACGCACCGAAACCCTCGGCGAGACCGGACAAATGCTGATCCCCATGCCGGAGGGAGTGAGTCGGGTCCAAATCCGGTTCGTTCGCACCGGGGATCGGGCACTGGGAGAAGCCGCCTCTTTGATTGCCGCAGCCGGTCTGCTGTTGTGGTGGAGGCGACAACGGCAGTTGCCGAAAGCTCGGTGACAACGCTCTCCGGTGGGCGCGAAAGCGCATAAGGCAACCCGGTCGCCAATCTGCTTTTGAGGATTCCCGGTTCGTTTGCTCAGGAACCATGAAACGCGTTCTGATCGCTACGACGAATCCTGGTAAGCTGCGCGATTTTGCGGGCGCGGCGGCTTCGTTCGATGTTGCCATCGCTTCCCTTCCCAACCTCTCTTCCCTTCCCGCAGTGGCGGAAGACGGACGAACCTTCGAAGCCAATGCCCGCAAAAAGGCAGAGGCCTATAGCCGCTATGCTCCCAATGAGATTGTGCTAGCGGATGATTCTGGTTTGGAAGTGGATGCCCTTGGCGGCGCACCCGGAGTGCACTCGGCGCGTTATGCAGCCGAGGCACCTTCTGCCGGAAACCGCAAGGTCACGGACGCAGCCAATAACGCCCGCCTTTTGCGAGAACTGAAGCACGTTCCGCCCCCGCGACGGACAGGAAGATTCGTATGTGTGCTTGCCGCGGCTCGATCCGGGAAGACCTTAAGAGTCTTTCGCGGAGAAGCGGAAGGCATGATTTTGGACACCCCGAGCGGCCACCAGGGTTTCGGTTACGATCCCCTGTTCTTCTGTCCGGCCATTCAGAAGACCTTTGCCGAACTCACTCCTGAGGAAAAGGCAGGGTATAGCCATCGAGGTGCCGCCTTCCAGAAGTTCCTGACCTGGTACCGTAGTAGGGTGGAATGCGAAAATCTATAAGATGGCAAAGTCGTGCTGCCGAAAAACGGCATCCGACAAAGCTGCGTCCTCCCAGGCAGCGTACGACTCATGAATATCCGCATCCGCCAGGCCGTGCCCGAGGACATCCCAGGGTTGGGAAAGCTGATTGATGCTTCCGTCCGCGGACTGCAATCCCGGGACTACACTCCTAGTCAAATCGAAGCCGCGCTCAAGACGGTGTATGGCGTAGACAGCCAGCTGATCGCGGATGGCACGTATTTTGTGGCGGTAGCGGAAGACCCAAAGGAGCCGTCACGCTCGGCAATTGTTGGTTGCGGAGGTTGGAGCAAGCGGAAGACTCTGTTCGGCGGTGATCACTGGGACTGCCGTCAGGATGATTTGCTCAACCCTCACGACGACGCTGCGAAGATTCGCGCCTTCTTTGTCCACCCGTCATGGGCGCGACGCGGTATCGGAGGCCTGATTTTGCAGGCCTCGGAAAGGGCTGCCCAACAAGCGGGATTCAAGCGGCTAGAAATGGGCGCCACCTTGAGTGGTGTGCCATTCTATCTGGCCAAAGGCTATTACGCTTTCGAGAACCTAGAGGTTGCGCTCAGCAACGGCGAATCGCTGCCGATCGTGCGCATGGCAAAGCAGGTGTAGTGGAGGTCGCGTTGGCAATTGCGCGTAACAGGCTGGGGTTGGTCGGGTTCCTCGGTAGAGGGCTGTTTTGAATTCCCAGCGATCCACTTGCATCAGAGACCTCGACTGTAGCAAGCTGCCGGTGTCCGCTTTGGGCGGAAGCCGAGTTTCAACTGAGACACGACCTTCCGAGTTCCTTGACTTGCCTTCTCGAGCACCAAGATAATACAAAGTTCTCGTGTCGTGGTTGAAATCCCAAGGAGGGCTCCGTGGCGTCGACCGCCAATCCCGCTCCTTCGACGCTAATCACGCCGGGTGTTACCCCGCTGCGGTCAGGCCCGGGATATTCGTTTCTGCTGCGCCGTCTGCACTCACTGAGTGGGATTGTTCCGGTGGGCTTGTTTTTGATTGAACATTTCATTTCCAATGCCTTTGCCACCCGCGGACCCTCCGCCTACGCCAAACAAGTTGAACTACTGAGCAGTTTCCCCTTTGTCTTGGGGCTCGAGTTGTTTGGCATCTGGCTGCCGATCCTCTACCACGCGCTCTACGGTTTCTACATCTGGTATCGCGGCGAGGGCAATCTCGGCAACTATCCGTGGACCGGGAACTGGATGTATACCTCACAGCGCTGGACCGGTGCCGTCGCCTTCTTCTATATGCTCTGGCATACTTGGCATCTGCGCTTCACCGGGGTCCATCTCCTGGTCCATCCAGACGCCGCCTTCGGCAAAGTGCAAGGGGAATTTCAGAATCCCTGGGCAGTGGGGTTCTATGCTCTTGGAATCCTGTGCGCGTCCTGGCACTTTTCTTACGGGCTCTGGTTGTTTGCCGCGAAGTGGGGGATCGTCACGGGCGATGTCGCGCGGCGCAGATTCGGCTACGTGGCGGTGGCGATCGGGCTGGTGTTCGTGGTCGTGGGCGCTGCCACCATGGTTTCATTCTTGACCACCCCGTCGGAGCTTCTAGGGCCCGCGGGGTCATCCTACGCACGTGGTCAGTAGCTGCGGCCCTTGGAATTTCAAAGGCAAAATGGCGATCAACCCTCGAATCATCGTGGTTGGCGGCGGGTTGGCAGGCCTTGCTGCCGTGATCAAGATTGCGGAACTGGGAGGTGCGGTCGATCTGTTCTCGATCGTCCCCGTCAAGCGGTCGCACTCGGTCTGTGCGCAGGGTGGGATCAACGCCGCCAAGAACCTTAAGGGCGAGGGTGACTCCACATGGCAGCATTTCGACGACACCGTTTACGGTGGGGACTTTCTCGCCAATCAGCCGCCCGTGCAGGCGATGTGCGAAGCCGCTCCGGCGATTATTGATCTGCTCGACCGCATGGGGGTACCCTTCAACCGCACTCCGGAAGGATTGCTGGATTTCCGACGTTTCGGCGGAACCTTGTACCACCGCACGGCTTTTTCCGGAGCCACGACCGGCCAACAACTCCTCTATGCTCTCGACGAACAAGTCCGCCGCTACGAAGCCGAGGGCAAGGTCAACAAATACGAGCACTGGGAATTCCTGTCGGCGGTGCTCGATCAAAATCGGATCTGCCGCGGCATTTGTGCCATGGATCTGCGCTCGATGGAGGTGCGCACCTTCCCGGCCGACGCCGTCATCGTCGCCACCGGCGGGATCGGCGCGATCTTTGGGAAATCCACCAATTCGGTAGTCTGCACCGGATCGGCGCAATCCGCCTTGTACCAGCAGGGCTGCTACTACGCGAATGGGGAGTTTATCCAGGTACATCCGACGTCGATTCCCGGGGAAGACAAGCTGCGGCTGATGTCGGAATCGGCTCGGGGCGAAGGCGGGCGCGTGTGGGTGCCCAAGCAGTCCGGCGATGCTCGCGATCCGAAGTCCATCCCGGAAAACGAACGCTGGTATTTCCTGGAAGATTGGTATCCCAAATACGGCAACCTGGTGCCGCGGGACGTCGCCACCCGGGCGATCTTCAAGGTCGTCTACGAGCAGAACCTCGGCATCGACGGCAAGCCGATGGTGTATCTCGATCTCACCCACATCGATCGCAAGATTTTGGACCGCAAGCTCGAAGGCATCTTGGAGATCTACGAGAAGTTTGTGGGGGACGATCCCCGTAACACCCCCATGAAGATTTTCCCCGGCATGCATTACACCATGGGCGGACTGTGGGTGGATTACACGCAGGCCACCAGCATCCCGGGAATCTTTGCCGCGGGTGAATGCGAGTACCAATATCATGGCGCCAACCGTTTGGGGGCGAATTCGCTGGTGTCCTGTATTTTTGGTGGATTCGTTGCTGGGCCGGCAGCGGTTCAGTACGCGCGCAATCAATCCGCGGCGCCGGGCACTCTGCATTTCGAGGCCGAGCAAAAGCACCAGCAGGAGAACAACGCCAGGCTGATGAAGTCGGAGGGCAGCGAGAACCCGTTTAGGCTGTGGCGCGAACTCGGCGAGTTAATGACCAAAAACTGCACCGTGATTCGCTATGACCCGAACCTGAAGGAGACCGACAGCAAATTGTGCCAGATGCTCGAGCGATTCCGGCGCATCAATCTCAGCGACCGCACGCAGTGGGCCAACACGAGCGTGGTTTTCGCCCGTCAGCTGTATAACATGGTGCAGCTTGCGCGGGTGATCGCGCAAGGCGCAGCGCGGCGTAGCGAGTCGCGCGGGGCACACTATAAACCGGATTTTCCCGAGCGGGATGACAAGAACTGGCTGAAGACGACCAAAGCCTACTTCGCTCCGGATGCCGACGAACCCAGGTTTGAGTTTGAGCCGGTCGACGTTTCGCTGATACCGCCCCGGGCAAGGAAGTATTGATGAGGCTGGCCACGATCCGCGATCGCGCAGCTCGCCACCAAGCATAGGCCGATCTGCCCCTCGCCTTGCGCAATGGTGGAGAGGGTGCGCAGCAAGAAGACACATGGCTGATAGAAAGTCCGTCATCCTCCAGATTAAGCGGCAGGCAAACCCCCGGGAGAGATCTCACTGGGAAGAGTTCGAGTTGCCCTACAAGCCGGGCATGAACGTAATCTCTTGCTTGATGGACATCGCCGCCAACCCTGTCACTCGCGAGGGGAGAGCTACCACCCCGATCACCTATGACTCCAATTGCCTGGAGGAAGTTTGCGGCTCCTGCGCCATGCTGATCAACCGCCGCGCACATATGGCGTGTTCGGCTCTGGTAGACCGGCTCGAGCAGCCGATTCGGTTGGAACCGCTTGCAAAATTTCCTGTGGTCCGCGACCTGGCAGTGGACCGCCAAATTCTCTTTGAAAACCTAAAAGCGGTGAAGGCATGGGTCCCTATCGACGGGACGTATGATCTCGGGCCCGGACCACGGATGACCTCAGAAGACCAGGAAGCTGCTTATCCCCTTTCGCGCTGCATTTCCTGCTGTTGTTGCATGGAAGTCTGCCCGCAATTTAATGAGACGACAGGGTTTGTCGGTGCGGCCGTTGTCTCCCAGGTTCGGCTCTTCAATACCCATCCGACCGGAGCCGCCCTCAAACGCGAGCGGCTTTCCGCCTTGATGGGGGACGGCGGCATCCAGGAATGCGGTTACGCCCAAAACTGCGTCGAGATCTGCCCCAAGGACATCCCCCTCACGCGTTCGATTTCCGAGGTTGCCGGCGCGGTGATGAAACAGGTGGTTCGTGACCTGTTTCGTAAGTAAGATGCCAATTATGGTACATCGTGCTTGGCCCGACAGTTAGGGTTCCGGCTGCCAGTACTTACCTACCATGGACTTAGGGATGTCCGGCGTAGGCCCACGGCGCGGCATCCAAGCTGCTTATCAAAATGCTATCGCGCAGGGGCGTAACCATTGGTAATCGGGCCCGTGCCATCGTTTTTGGGGTAACGTTACTGCCACATTCCAGCCTAGGTGAGGGGCGGGCGCGAGACAAGCGGTGACCTTGGGCGAGGGGTGGGAACCACTTCGTGAAAATCAGAGCACAACGGGCGTTCTTCGTTCTCGGGCTGATTCTCTGTCTCTCCCTTGAGGCCTTGGCAGTACAATCTGTCCCTCGGCAGCGCTCCCGCCATCTCAACCGACGCCATTTGCGCCGGTTGAGATGGAATCCAGTCTTCCCCCCTTCGCACGAATCCCTGTTGCGCCAAAACGAAGAGATTGACCGTCTGGATCTGCCCCGGATTCACGATGACGCCGAACTTCGACGGCTGATTGCGCGCGGCGAACTTGTTCCGATTGAAGAAGGCCAAGCCCTGCACATCGAGAAAAGACTAGATCCGTCGCGCCGTTATTGCCGGCCCTGGACGCGCGCCTTTCTTGAGGATATCAGTGAAGCCTATTACCGGCAGTTCCACAGCCCAATTCAAGTGAATTCGGCCGTGCGCACCGTGGTGATGCAGAGAAAGCTGCGTCGCCACAATCGCAACGCCGCTCCGGAGTCGGGCGAAACGGCCTCCTCTCATCTAGCCGGAATCACGGTGGATATCCAGCGGCGCGGTATGACCCGCCAACAGATCCAGTGGGTAGAACAATTTATGATGCCGCTCAAGGAGCAGGGCCTGCTCGAACCGGAAGAGGAGCGCCGGCAGTGGGTGTTCCACGTTGCCGTCTCCGGGCGCTATGCCGATTGGCACCAAGCAAAGGTCCTGGCTGGCGAGGATGCCCTGCGATCCGATCCCGACCCAGTGGAGTTCCTTCCCCAGCGGGTTTCCGACGCTGGCAATTCCAATCCGTAGCCAGGTTTCGATTTCTGAGACGCAGCCGGCACCGGAGTGCGGTTCTTGCCGCCCAGGCTCCCTGCCCCGGTTTCGCCGACGGGTGAGAGAGTATACAATCCTCTCGTTACAGCCTATGACGAAACCTCCTGTCTCCGTTTTTTTCGGGCTTCGATGCCAGGCTCTTATCGGAGGGGTGGTGCTCTGCGCCCTGGCGGCGGCCCAGAACGACGCTTCCGGGGTAAGTGCCGCTGCACGCGCCATTCACTCCTCTGCCTTGGTCATCGACACCCATGCCGACACCCCGCAGCGTTTCCTGGATGAGAACTTTGATCTGGGCAATACGGACCCGAACGATTTCGGCCATGTCACTCTCGACAGGGCTCGCGCCGGGAATCTCGGTGCCGAATTCTTTTCGATCTGGGTCGAGCCGGAGACGAATCAGGGACACTTTGCCAAGCGAACCCTCGATCTGATCGACGCGGTTTACCAACAGGCGGCTCGCCATCCCGATCGCATGATGATGGCGTTCTCGGTCGCGGATATTGAACAGGCGCACCAGCAAGGGAAGCTGGCGGCGCTCATGGGCATTGAGGGGGGACATTCGATCGAGAACGACATCCGGCTGCTGCGCGATTTCTACCGGCTTGGCGTGCGTTATATGACGCTCACTTGGTCGAATAGCAATGAATGGGCGGACTCCTCCGGCGATATGAATGATGCCAAGGTTCGCCATCACAATGGCCTAACCGAATTTGGCAAGGAGGTTGTTCTGGAGATGAATCGTCTGGGCATGATGGTGGATATTTCCCACGTGGCTGACAAGACGTTCTGGGATGCTATCGCCGTAACCCGAGCTCCCCTGATTGCCTCGCATTCGTCGGCTCGCGCCCTTTCGAACGCTCCCCGCAATATGACCGACGATATGTTGCGTGCCGTTGCCAAGAACGGCGGCGTGGTGGATGTTAATTTCTATTCGGGGTTTGATGATCAAAGCTTTTGGGACGCCGCCCAGGCACAATCCAAGGAAAAACAGGCCGCCATCCACGAGGCTCTCGAGAAGCTCAAGGCCGAGGGACACACGCCGACCTATGCGGATGAGGATCGCCTGGAAAGGCAATTCATGGCGCGGATTCCTCGCCCTCCGTTGAAAGCTCTCATCGACCAGATCGATCATATGGCCAAGGTGGCGGGAGTGGAGCACGTAGGTCTGGGCTCGGATTTTGATGGCGTCAGCGGAGCCACTCCCCAAGGAATCGATTCTGCCGCCGATCTGCCCAGGATCACACAGGGTCTCCTCGAGCGGGGATACCGCGCCGAGGACATTCACAAGATTCTCGGCGGAAACGTGTTGCGAGTTTTTGCCGAGGTCGAGCGCGTCAGCCGAGAGATGCAAAGGCAGACAGGGGAGGTCGCGCGGGTTCGCCCCCCAAAGATTCGGCGAGCCCCGCAAGTAGGGCCCCAATAGCGTACAATTCTTCTCCAGCATTGCAACCTGGCATTTGGCATTCCGCGGAGATTCCCCTGCGGAGTCCGCTGCAGTCTTTAGTTACCGTCATGAAACGAAGGAGCTTTCAAGATGCATCCAACCTGGGTTCTTGGTGTTCGTTCTCTCATTTTCGTGCTGTCGCTCGCCGTGCCTGCGGTGGTTGGCGCGCAGCCGCAGGCGATTATCGATACGACCGCGGGCAAGATTACCTGCACCCTTTTTCCGGATAAGGCTCCGATCGCGGTCGCCAACTTCATCGGGCTGGCGGAGGGGACGAAAGACTGGATTAGCCCGGTAACGCACCAAAAGAAACATGGGGTGCCGCTCTACGACGGTACGATTTTCCATCGCGTGATTCCCAGTTTCATGATCCAGGGAGGCGATCCGGCAGGCAATGGCACCGGTAATCCGGGCTATCAATTCAAGAACGAAGTTTCTTCTGACCTAAAGTTTGATCGTCCCGGGCGCTTAGCCTATGCCAACGCAGGGCCGGACACGAACGGGTCTCAGTTTTTCATCACCGAAGTGCCCACCCCCAATCTGAATGGTGGCTACACGATTTTCGGCCAGTGTGATGACGCCAGCGTGGCGCTGGTGAAGGAGATTGCCCGCATGGGACGCGATTCGAATGACCGACCCTTCCGGCCGGTGAAGATCAACCACATCACGATTGTGCACGGCACCGCGGCGGCAAAGTCCACGCCGAAGTCATAGCAGTTGGCTACAACCAAGTCAATCGCCGCGCCTTGAATTTCGGTGGCTCGCTAGTCTGCCACCTAGGCGATTCAAAAGTGCCAATGGTTGACGGCTCGCAGAAAGGTGCAAAGGAAGGGCGTCGAAGATTCCGTTGCCCTGGTTGAGGGCGAGCGCAAGCTTAGCTAACCCATCGGTCGCCGGAGATCTGGCTAAACTCCGATGACTCGTACTAGTTCTCGTACCGCTTCTGCGCTGCGGTTGAGTTGCTCCTGTTCATCCGGAGTAAGCCTGATTTCGATAATCTGCTCGATGCCCCTCGCCCCTAACTTTACCGGCACCCCGACATAGAGGCCCTTGATTCCGTATTCCCCCTCCAGATAGGCAGCACAAGGCATGATTTTCCTTTTGTCCTTCAAAATGGCCTCCACCATCTCGGTCACTGCCGCCGACGGTGCATAATAGGCGCTGCCGGTTTTCAAGTACTTCACAATTTCGGCACCGCCATCGCGGGTACGCTGAACGATTCCCGCAACCGTAGGTGCATCCATCAGCTCGGTGATGGGGATACCGGCCACGGTGGAATACCGAGGAAGGGGAACCATGGTGTCCCCGTGGCCGCCGAGCACAAATGCCGTCACATTTTCGACGCTGACCTGCAAGCGATCCGCAATAAAAGTGCGGAAACGTGCGGAGTCGAGCACTCCCGCCATGCCGATCACTCGTTGGCGGGGGAATCCACTCAGCTTAAAAGCGGCCTGCGCCATGGCATCGAGCGGATTCGACACAATGATGAGAATTGAATGGGGGGAAAACTCGACCGCCTTCGAGACTACATCTTTCATGATCTTGTAATTGATCGAAAGCAGGTCGTCTCGGCTCATGCCAGGTTTGCGAGGCACGCCGGCGGTGACCACGACGACATCGGAATTGGCGGTGTCGGCATAGTCCTGAGTTCCCATCACCTGGCAGTCGCGCTTCTCGATGGGCATCGCTTCCAGCAGGTCCAGGCCTTTGCCCTGCGGGACCCCCTCGATGATATCGATGAGAACGATGTCGGCGAGTTCTTTGGCGGCCAACCAGAGGGCTGCCGTGGCGCCCACGTTCCCCGAACCTACAACCGTGACTTTCTTGCGCATGCTGTCTCTTCCCTCAATTCTCCCGACCGATTCTTGCCAGGCCCCGGACCGAAGCGCAGCTAGTGCGCCGCGCTGAAGACGGCGCTGTCCATGTCCTGAATGATGGCGTCGGCGAACTCGCTGGTTCCCACCTTGGTAGCTCCCGGCATCAACCGCTCGAAATCGTAGGTGACCCTCTTCTGCTCGATGGTGCGTTCCAGACCACGCTCGATCAGATCGGCGGCCTCGCCCCAGCCGAGGAAGCGAAACATCATGACGCCCGAGAGAATCACCGACCCTGGATTGATCACATCCTTGTCTGCATACTTGGGCGCGGTGCCGTGGGTGGCCTCGAAGACGGCATAGCCGTCACCGATGTTGGCGCCCGGCGCAATGCCCAGGCCACCCACTTGGGCGGCACAGGCGTCGGAAATATAGTCGCCATTCAGATTGGGCGTGGCCAGGACGGAGTATTCGTCGGCGCGAGTTACGACTTGCTGGAAAATCGAGTCGGCGATGCGGTCATTGATCATCAGTTTCTGCTTCCAAACGCCGTTGCCATGCGTCGCATAGATGCCGGTGAGTACCTGGCGTACTTCTTCATAGACGGAGTGCCGGAAGTCGTCGGAGGCAAACTCGAGTCCGGGTTCGACCAAGTTCGCAATCTCCTCGGCGGTAATCTTAGGGTTTCGATCCTTATTGTCCAGAATCCAGCTCTCCCTCTCGGTGACGACCTGGGGGCGAAATTCCTGGGTAGCAAGTTCGTAACCCCATTTGCGGAACGCCCCTTCGGTGAACTTCTGGATATTTCCCTTATGCACCAAGGTCACGCTCTTGCGGCCACTCTCCAGCGCGAAACGGATTGCCATACGCACCAAGCGCTTGGTTCCAGTGACCGAGATGGGCTTGATTCCAATTCCCGAGTCGAGGCGGATCTGTTTCTTGCTGCCCGGGAGCATTTCTCGGTTCAAAAACTCGATGACTCTGGCGGCTTCCGATGTGCCTTCTTCCCACTCGATTCCGGCGTAAACGTCTTCGGTGTTTTCCCGGTAAATCACCACATCCATGCGCTCGGGGTTCTTCACCGGGGAGGGGGTTCCTTTGTAATATTTGACCGGACGCACGCAAGCATACAGATCGAGAATTTGCCGCAGCGCCACATTCAGCGAGCGAATTCCGCCCCCGACCGGCGTGGTCAGCGGCCCCTTGATGGCGACCCGGAGATCACGAATGGCATCGACGGTGTCCTGGGGCAGCCACGTCCTGAACCTCGAGAATGCCTTCTCGCCCGCGAACACTTCATACCAGGCCACGCGGCGCTTGCCCTTGTAGGCCTTGCTGACAGCCGCATCGAACACTCGTACCGAAGCCCTCCAGATGTCGCGGCCCGTACCATCGCCCTCAATGAAGGGGATGATTGGGTGGTCGGGCACCTGGTAACGCCCGTGGTTGTAGCTAATTCTGGCCCCGCTACCGGGCACCGGAATCCCGTTGTAGGAATCCGCCATCTCGGATCCTCCCGACCGTTAGAGAGAAGCTATCCATCCTCGAAGCCACCAATTATAAAGGTTCTTATTTCGCCTTGTCGGGGAGCGGATGAGTTGCCGTGGCTCCCATGCGGAACGCCGCGTGCTCCAGCGGCTCAGTCCCGCGGGAGCCGGGCGGAGTAATCTTGGGTAACTCCCGAACGCTCGCGCCTGCCTTTACAATGCAGGGATGCTCGGAGTGGGTCAACCTAGGAAGCTGGTTCGTGCCCTGCTCAGTTTTTTTTGCCTGATGTGTTCAGCAGCCGGACAAATCTCGGTTTCGCCCGGGTCGAGCACGGTTGTTCGAGAACGCGGTCCTCGGGATGCCGCCACGGCCAGCGCTCCTCCCCCAGAAGTTGAACCCGCAACTCCCGCGCCGGCCCATGCGTTTTGGGACCGGACGAACCGGTGGCTGTTTGTGGGAATTGCCTTCACTCGCGGGATGGACTATGCCTCGACACGGAATATGCAAGCGCGCGGACGCAAGGAAATACTGCTTGCGTCCGAGGTCGTGAACAACTCGGCCGCATTCGCCAGCTTGGAAGCAGCCGGAACTCTCACCTCGGTTGGGATCTCCTATCTCTTTCATCGTACCGGCCATCACAAATTGGAGCGCTGGATGTCGATCGCTCACATCGGCGTCGCCGCGTTCGGTGATGTGCGCAATTACTGCCTGCAATCAAGACCCGCCCACTGAGACCCCTGCCTCTCTTGTTTCCTGCGGTTGGTTGGTGACGTTCCAGACAGCTTGCGCAACAGACCGCGTATACTCTCAAGCAGCGGTTTTGCACGCTTGTGGGCTGAGCGCAGAACCAGGCTGTTGACGGGAGGAGCGTATGCTTCACAGTCGCCTTCTGAGCGTGATCTGTCGGCTCCTAGCCATTGCCGTCTTCTCATCCCCGGCTCTGGCGCAACGCGCTGCGGACCGCGTCCAGATCGGTCGCGACATCGTGATCCAACGAGCCGAGCAAGGGGGGAATCTTGTGTGTTTGGCTTGCTCGATCTATCTTCGCGGCGGCCAGGTTGCCGGAGATGCGGTGGCGGTCGCGGGCAAGGTCGTCCTCGAGCAGGGTGCCGCGATCGCCGGAGACGTCGCCGCAATTGCCGGCGATGTCCGGCTACAGGGTGGTAGTCAGGTTGCGGGCGATGCCGTGGCCGTGGCCGGCACGGTTTACCGAGATTCCCAATCGCAGGTTGCCGGGGATGTGGTTTCCCTGGGAGGTCCCGGTTGGACACTGCTGTTCCTATTGCTTCCCTTGCTTTTTCTGGGCGCAATCGTAGCCTTAGTGATATGGCTGATCCAACGAAGTCGCAGGAGCAGGACGACGGTAGCGGCTGCGTCTCCAGGCGGAACTACCCGCTCCTTCTCTTGAATGTTGCGAAGCCTGGCACTCCCCGGCTTACCATCGGCGGGTTCCGAAATACTTGCGCACTCCGATCGCGTTATATCGCCCCCAGGGTCCGTTGTTTCCTAAATCTGCGGTGCCAAGATTCCGATCCCGTGAGCCCAGGCGATCGAACAAGAAATGTTGGGTGACACGAAATTCGAATCCCTTCGCAAGATAGATACCCAAGCCCCAGGAGTGCTCAATCCCGATGGCATCGAACGACCACGTATAGAGCGTCTTCGGAATGTTCTTGCCAAACAGAAAAGAGGGTGCCCCAAAGAGCATAAAGCGGCGGAGCTGCCCCTGGCCAAACGGGCGCACCTCCAAGTACGCGGAGAGCATGTAGCGGGCGAACTCGCTGCAGGGAGCATGGACCCCGCCGTAGTCACCGGCATTCGAGGTGCACAAGTTGGGATCAATTTCGTTATGAGGCGGAGCCAGATCGAACTGCCCGTAACCCCAAAACGTGTCGCGGGGCAGGAAGAACCGATCGGTTGCTTGGGTGATGGATGGATCCTGGGCCACTAAGGAATGGCATAAGCTGAGACAGATACTTACCCACAGGAACAGCTGCTTCATTCTCGCCTCCCCTGGTTGGGATCTAAGCTTGAGAGAACACGGGCCAAGCATTTTGACACTCCCCAGCTAAAGCCGAGGGGTGGCAGGGCGTCGTTTTTAGCACCGCATTCCCGAGCATCGCTTGGTGCAGGCAACGTACCCACCTACCCGGCGTTAAGAGCTCGAGCGCCCAGGCTACTTTGATCACTGCCCGGGCGCGAGGGAACCTCCGGTATTTCAAATCCGCACAATCGTGTTTGGCCCATCCATATTTCATCAGGTTTCGCGGTTCGCCGGCAGGGGCTTTCGCTTGGCGGTTCGGGTAATCCAAGCGAGGAGGATGCCATTGTGCAGGCTGATCTTCAGGCGATTCCGTTTCCTAACGGCAGCTGGATCAAGGCTTCGCAGCCTTTTCCCGGGGAGCGATTCTGCAGCGAGAGCGTGCCTCCGTGGGCCTCGGCAATCTGCCGGCTCAACACCAAACCAATCCCCGAGCCCCCCGGCTTGGTGGTAAAGAAAGGAACAAATAGGTTTGCCGAGTTGGCAATTCCCGGGCCTTCATCCTGAACCAACAGGTGCAGCCAGCTCCCTGTCCTTGACCAGCTCACTTTCACTGAGCCGCGGTTGTCGACCGAGACATCCACGGCATTGCGGATGAGGTTAATCAGCATCTGTTGCAGCTGATCGGGATCCACTTGCACGGTGATTTCCGGGCCAGGCTCGATCTCGATAATCATTCGTGTTTCTAAACCTGCCGTGGTGCGAACCAGCGTGCCCAGATCGACGGGTCGAAGCTGAGGTTGCGGAAGTCGGGTGAGACGCGAATAATCGCGCATGAAGCGGCTCAAGGCATCGGAGCGGTCGGCGATGACTCGCAGCCCGCGGCGCATGTCGTCTTCCCAGTCGGCGGGTCGAGGCTCGCGTTTCGTCATGTCCTCCAGGCTGGCCGCAATCGAACATATTGGCGCCAGGGAATTGTTCAACTCATGTCCGAGAACCCGAACCAGTCGCTGCCAAGCTTGCCGCTCTTCCTCCCGCAAAGCTCGGCTCAGGTCGGCCAACACCACCAAATAATGGGGCATCCCTCGTTGGCGGAACACGCTTCGACGAACCCCCCATCGTCCAGACTGCCCGGGAAAGCTCCTTTTCAAGGTTCGCGCCGACTCGCCCTCGAGGCACTCGAGCAAGCCGAGTTCGGCAGCGGTCCTGCCGAGCAGCCGCTCCACGTTTTGTGCCATTACACGTTCCCCCGCACGGTTGACCAAGCGGAGCCGTTGTTGACCGTCGAAGGCAAACACGGCGACGTCGATTTCGGTCATCACCGCGGTCAGCAGCGCGCTCGCCTCCATGGCCCCGAGGCGTTGCTCGCGCAGCATCTCGCTCAGCATGTTCACCTCGAGCATTAACTCGCCGAGCGCATCTCCGCTTCGGGCGCCGCGCACGCGGAAGGAGAAATCGCCCTCCCGCAACGCCGATTGCATGTTGGAGAGCGTCTGCAACGGGCGGACGACGGCACCCCTCACCCCAAAGGCAAAACCCAGCCACAGCATGAGGATGAGAAGAGTCAGACTCCAGCGCGTATCGGAAGCATGATCGCCGGCCCAAAGCAGGATGAGCGACAAGCCCACGGCGGCGGTACCCGACGCCAGGGTGAGAAGCAGAATTCGAGTCTCATGGCTCATCCGACCCTTTGCCTTGGGGCGAATCGGGGTGGGAGACGGGCGCCCCGGCGTGACACCGAGCGCGACCCGAGGACGAGAATCGCTAACTGCTTCCGATTCCATATTTCTGCAGCCGACGGTAAAGGGCACTACGGCTCAATCCGAGCGCCTCAGCCGCTTGGCTGATATTGCCACCATACCGGTCGACTGCTTTGCGGATCAAGAGAGACTCCACTTCCTCGAGGCTCAGCTCTTCGAGCCGCTGCGTGCTCTCCCGCGGGATCTTCAAGCCCAAATCGCTAACCCGGACGATTTCTCCGCTCGACAGCAGCACCGCGCGCTCGATCGCATGATCCAGTTCGCGAACGTTTCCCGGCCAAGGGTACTCCAACAGGGATTGCATGGCGGCCGGGTCCAGGGTCTTCGCGGACTTCCGATAACGGCGAGCATAGCGGTCTAGGAAATGTATTGCTAACAATGATATATCTGATCTACGTTCACGCAATGCTGGAATCTTAATCTCGATGGTATTGAGACGGAACAGAAGGTCCTGGCGGAAGTGTCCGGCGACAACTTCCTGCTCAAGATCGGCGTTGGTAGCGGAGATGATCCGCACATCAACGCGACGGGTTTGAGAAGAGCCGACCCGCTCCATCTCTCCGCTCTCGAGGACGCGCAGCAGTTTTGCCTGTTGCGAGAGCGGAATATTAGCGATCTCATCGAGAAACAATGTGCCCCCATGGGCTAGTTCGAAGCGCCCAATGCGGTCAGCTTTCGCATCGGTAAAAGCTCCCTTGACATGGCCAAACAGCTCACTTTCAAAGATTCCTTCCGGCAAACCTCCGGTGTTGACCGCCACCAGGGGGCGAGACGATCGCGTGGAAAGGGCATGCAGAGTGCGGGCGACAACTTCCTTTCCACTGCCATGCTCACCGGTAATTAGGACGTTAGCGTCGGATGGGCCGACGCTGGTGATCAGTCGCAGTACCGGCTGCATGGTTTCCGAGCTGGCGATGAACTGGGGAACGCCTTCGGCCCGCAGCAGGCGGTTCTCCGCCTCCAGGCGCTGGCTTTGCCGCAACGCGCTGCCCAGCTCGATTTGGGTGCGTAACAAGGCGAGAAGACGGGCGTTCTCCCAAGGTTTCTGGATGAAGTCGCGCGCCCCACGGCGCATGGCCTCGACGGCCAGCTCCACGCTTCCCCACGCCGTCATCACGATCACGGGCAGGGTACTGTCCATCGCCTGAATCCGGGACAGCAGGTCTAAACCTTCCTCGCCCGAGGTCGTGTCCCTCGCATAGTTGAGGTCGATCAGGACGGCGTCGAACTCATGGGAAGTAAGGGCGTCGAGAACCCCGGCGGGCGAGGTTGCGGCCTCGACCGAGAATCCCTCTGGCTTGAGCAGCAGGCGGAGAGCTTCGAGGACGTCCCGCTGATCATCCGCGATCAGCAGTCGATTCCCGTGGTTGGAGCTGGTCATCATAGGATCGGAGCGCGGAGAAATTTTATCCCTTTCCCCATCGAATGTCGTGAGCACCTCAATTCTTCTCCTTGCTCGGCAGCTCGGCCGGTGCGGGCTCAACTCCTGAGAAGTGGAGCGCTTGATGTACCTCCCCCTTCTCCGCATCTTGAATTTGGATGCCCATATGGCTGAGGCTCAGGCCTGTGGCGCGGTCCAGCTCCACCCGTGATTTCTCATAAGCAGACATGCCAGCCACAAAATTCGATTCGGCTTGCGCCAGGTCGCGCTGGGCTTGCAGCACCAGGTTGCTGGTCGATGCGCCCAGTGCCTTTTTCTTCTGTTCGATATCAAAGGTCTGTTGCGCGAGGTCGCGGGCTTTGCGGGCGGTTTCGACGCGCGACCGGTTTTGCAGCAGCGCATACTGCGCGTTTCGCACCTCAATGCCGATTTGATTCTGCAGCTGTTGCAAGTGCAATTGCGCCTGGCGGTATTCCAGTTGCGAGCGGATCTGATCAGCCTGCGCGGCCCGATTTCGCAACGGGATGCTGAGGCTCAGACCGAGGGCGTAATCGGGAGAATTGGCCTTGAATAAATCGGTAAAGGCACTGGACCACCCGGAGGGTTGCACGGGCGGCACAATGGGAGGGTTGCCAGGAGTGTTGATATAGGCGGAATTCTCCAAGCCTCCCAGACCATAGGTGCCGTACCAGGCAATCAAATCGAGGGTAGGTTTCATGGCATTATTGGTGGCCTTCAAAGTAATCTGACGGTTGGTCAAATCCATGCGCGCTTCCGCCAGCTCGGGGCGATGCTGCTCGGCGTCGGCGATGAGGTCCTGAATGGGCACGACTGGCTCCTTTTCCTCCATGCTCATGGTGTCGGTAGGAATGACCGCAGCCGAGGCCAAGACGGGATCGCTCAAATCGCGGGTGACGGCATTCTTGATGAGGAGCTCCTGCAACTGTAGTTCATTCTGGGAGAGCAGAAGATCCTGGTTGGCGGTCGCTTCCTCCGCCTCCGCCTTCATCACTTCCATGGGGGCGATGGCGCCGATGCGCACCTGTGCGCGGTCGTCGGAAAGGGTTTTTTCGGCCAATTCGAGCGAGCGTTCTTTGACTCTGACGTCCTCGTAGGCATTGACCAGGTCCCAGTAGATGTTCTGAATCTGCGAGAGGGTGGCGATCACTTGTGCCCGGAACGCGACGTCCGAGATTTCCCGGTTGGTGTGGGCGATACGAATAAATCGCATATTCGGACCAAATCCGAACCCTGCCAGCAAGTGCTGGCGCAGCGTCAGGCGGAAGCCGGTGTCGAGTTCGGGAGAAAGGATAGTGTACAGGCTGTTGTTCGTGATGCGGTCGTTATTGACGGTTACGCTCATGAGCGTGCCCGTCGAGAAGCCTTGGGTGTAATGGAAGTTGGCGGCGCTGGTATTCCACTGTAAGGACGGCACCCCGTAAAGCACCCGGCTCGATTCGGGGAAGGTGGCGTGATCGATATTCAAGTTTGAACTGACAATCGGATCGAAGCTATCAATTGCCGTGCCGGAACCGAGCGTAGATTCGACCAAGCCGGAGGCACCCGTGCCTGCTCCGCCCGCCCCTCCCGAGGTGCCGCCCGCGCCCGCACCTGGGGCTCCGGTGCCGAATCCCCCGACGCCGCCTCCCGGAGTTCCCTCCACCAACCCGGTGGCCACACCGCGAACCGACTCTCCCGACTTGGCCCGCAAAATGTCGGTATCGGCAATCGAGAGGTTGAAGCGCGCGATGGCAAGGTCGAGGTTGTTTTCGAGCGCGAGTGTGACCGCGTCGGCGAGCGACAGCCGGAGCTTGCCCTCCTGCAGCAAATTCTCGATGCGCGGGGTGTTGCCGAAGCTAGGCGCCGGCACCTGACGCGCAATATAGGGTGCGAATGGATTGGGAAAGTGACTCTGGGGCTTCGTGTAATCGAGGAAACTCTGCCCCGCGGCGAGGCTTGCAGCCGAAAGGCTAACGATCAAGACCACTTTCATAGTTGCTTGGCACACGTGATTGAGGAAAAGCATGACTGGGATTCTCCTTTTTTCCCGCAAAAGCTCACTCCTGGCACAACGCCACACGGGCCGCGCGTCGCGCCGGGATACACCTTCACTCGTAGCGCAATGCCGACGAGGGCTCGATCTTCGTAGCTCGTTGCGCGGGCACAGCGTTCGCCACCAGGGCAACCCCGCCAAGAAGCACCGCGACCAGGCCGATCACCCAAGGATCTCTCGCGCCGCAACCAGGGTGAATCCCGGACTTTTGCGCAACATGCGCATGCCGTAGCCAAGGTCCTGCAGCAAGCTTTCCATCGTTTCACCTCACTCGTGGCGCAAAGCAATCATCGGGTCTACCCTGGCTGCCCGGCGCGCGGGCAGATAACATCCCAACACCGCTGCCAGAGCAAGACATAGGACCACGCCGCCGAATGTCGCCGGATCGCTGGGACTCACCCCATACAACAAGCCGGACATGAGGCGGGTCAGGAGCAAGGCGGCGACCATGCCGGCCCCAACTCCGGTCAGCAGAAGCTTCATGCCGTGGCCCACTTCGAGGGACAAGACATCTCTCTGCAATGCTCCCAAGGCCATGCGAATCCCAATCTCGCGCGTCTTCTGCGATACGCCGTAGGAGAGAACTCCGTAGACTCCGACGGATGCAAGCAGCAGACCGAGAGCGGCCAGAGCGCTGAGCAGCGCAGCCGAGAATCGCTCGGCAGCGACGGCATCGGAGAGCACCTGGTCCATGCTGGCGATGTTCGAAGCCGCTTGCTCGGGATCGAGCTTCAGAATCTGCTGCCGAACCTGGCCAGCCAGACTTAGCGGATCGGACTCTGTGCGCACCACCAGCGTGAGGTAACCGTTGCCGTACTGCGCATGAGGAAGATAGATCTGCATGGTGTGCGGCGCATTGAGTCCTGCCTGCTTGACATCGTTCACGACGCCTACCACGGTGCGCCAAGGCCGGGGCCCCTGATCAAAGCCTGGCATCTTAACCCGTCTGCCAATCGGGTCCTGGTTCGGCCACCAGCGTTGCGCAGCCGTTTCCGACACCAGGACGACCAGCGGTGAAGTTTCCCCATCTGCCTCGTTAAGCAGGCGTCCGCGCACCAAACCGATGCGTAAGGCAAAGAGATATCCCGGCGTGACGATGTAACGCTCGGGGTAAGGCGCCTCGCCCGGGCCGTAAGCCAGTCCTTCCGGCTCCGCGCTAGCCGTGTCGAAATCGCCTCCGAGCGGTAGTATGCTCACGGCACCCGCTGACTCGACGCCAGGCAACGCCTGGATGCGGGTCAGCAGCTCTCGGTAGAAAGCCACCGGTTTCACGCTTCCCGGAGGATATTTGACCGAGGACAAGCCGATCCGCATGGTGAGCAGGTGATCGGAGCGGAAACCAGGATTGACCGCGCGGAGTTTGCTGAAACTGCGCAACAGCAGGCCGGCCCCGGCGAGCAGCACGAGAGCCAGGGCGATTTCGCTCACCGCCAGAGCGTGCTGGAAGGTTTTGTGCGGCGAGTAGGCGCTGCGCGTGCCTTGCTTCAGTGTGTCGTGGAAAGTCACGGTGGAGATCCGCAGGGCGGGGACCAAACCAAACAGCAGTCCCGTGATCAAGCTCAAACCGGCGGCAAAGGCGAGGACGCGGGCATCGACCGACACTCCCAGGAGCTGGGGAATGACTTTGGCGCCGATCGCCACGATCACGTCGGTGCTGAGGATGGCCAACAAGATTCCGAGCGCACCGCCCGAGAATGCCAAAAGGACACTCTCGAGCAAAACCTGGCGGACCAGCCGCAGGCGCCCTGCACCGAGCGCCGAGCGGACCGCAATCTCTTTCTCTCGGCTGATGGCCCGGGCCAGCAATAAGTTCGAAACATTGGCGCACGCGATGAGAAGCAAAAAGCCGATCGCTCCGAGCAGCACCAGCAAGGCTGGACGTGGGCCGGCAGCAAGGTCGTCTTGCAGCCGCACCACCCGCACTCCGGTGGTCGAGTATTGGTTCGGAAATCGTTGCGCAAGACGATGGTTGACGAGTTCGAGATCGGATTGTGCCTGCTGCACCGAGACTCCCGGCTTGAGGCGCGCCATCGCGCGCAGATGTCGCGAATCTCGCTCTTGGTCGTCGTGCTTCTCAGCCACCGGCCGGTAAAACTGGGCCGGACCGTCCACCAGGGTCGTCGGCAGCATAGGAAAAACCTTCGGCGCGACGCCGACGACCGTATACCGTCTACCGCTCAAGCTGATCTGTTGGCCCACCACCCGAGGATCGCCGCCAAATCGGCGCTGCCATAATCCGTAGGTCAGAATGATGACGTAATCCTTTCCATCGATCTGCTCCTCAGGGAGAAAATCACGCCCCAACAGAGGCTTCACCCGCATCAAGGAGAAGTACCCGTCGCCCACCAGCATGCCGGAAATGCGGGCCGGTTCATCCCCACCGGTAAACGTCGCACTCCAGTTTCCAAAGGCGACGACGTTTTCGAAAACGTGGCTTTGGGAGCGGTAATCGTCGATATCGGTGAACGAGAGCTGGTCGCGGGAGTCGCCCCTCTTCTCGTCCCCCCAGAGCAGCACAAGCTGTTGTGGATTCCGGTAAGGCAAATCGCGGAGCAACGCGGCATCGACCACGCTGAAGATGGCGGTATTAGCACCGATCCCGAGCGCCAGCGTAATCATCGCTACCGCCACAAATCCCGGATTCTTGCGCAGCATGCGCCAGCCGTAGCGAATGTCCTGGATCAAGCCTTCCATCGATTCACCTCACTCGTGGCGTAAAGCAATCATCGGATCGACCCGTGCGGCCCGGCGTGCGGGAAAGTAGCAGGCAGCCAGGGCGATGCCGCTGAGCACGACGGCCACCGCGACGAAAGTTGCGGGGTCGGTCGGCGTGACGCCAAACAGCAGGCTGGCCATCAGCCGAGTCAACCCCAGAGCAGCAACCACTCCCAGGACCAATCCCGCCAGCGTCATACGAACGCCGTCATCGAGCACCAAACGCAACACGTCCAACCGTTGCGCTCCGAGCGCCATGCGAACGCCGATTTCCCGGGTCCTCTGTCCGACCAAATACGCCAGCACGCCGTAAATTCCCACGCTCGCCAGCAGCAGAGCTAGGCCCGCAAAAACCCCGAGCATGCTCAAGCAAAAGCGTTGACGGCCGATGGACCGCGCCACCACCTCCTCTTCCGATTCGTTGCCGGAAACGATCATTTCGCGGTTATAGGCCAAAAGCTTCGTACGCAGGGTTTCGAAGAATACTTGCGGCGGGAGTGAGGATCGGGACCGTACCAAGACACCGACGCCCTGGGCGAAGTCCTTCACCTCGAGCGCTGAGCCTTGCATCAGGGGCCGGTACATCTGCGCTTGCAGTGGCTGCAGAGCGTCTTCCGCGAGTCCCCACATCTTCACATGGCCAACCACCCCGACGACCACCACATCGATCCAGGTACGCTGGCTAGGATCATTCTCGAAGTCAAGCACACGGAGATGTTTGCCGATGGGATCCTGGCCGGGAAAATATTTTTGCCGAAAGCCGCTATCGATGACCACGACGCGCCTGGAACGCTCATCATCGGCCTCGGTAAAAAACCGGCCGCGCAGCAGCGGAATGCGCATGAGGCTTAAATATTCTGGTTCCACGACGTACTCGAGAGCGTTCGGGAGATCAGCCTGCCGCAGGGGTGGCTGTTGCCCTTCCGCGACAAAGGAGATCTCGTCGTCGCCTTCGAGAGGACGGGCACCCGATCGCAAGGAGACATGCTCAACTTCCGGCGCTGCGCGCAGCGTGGAAACAACCTCTCGCAGCACAGCGCGGATGGCGTCCGGGGATTCGTCGGCAAGCGAAGGAGCCGGGGTAATGTCGAAACTGAGCAGGTGGTGTTGATCAAATCCAGGGTCGACTCTCCACAAATCGACCAGGGTGCGAAGCATCAATCCCGCGCCCACCAGTAACACCACCGCCATCGCCATCTCGCCGATCACCAGCGCTACTTGCGCCTTCGAACGATTAAGGGAGACGGTCCGAGCGGCATCCTTAAGGGTTTTGCTAACCTCCGAACGACACGTCTTGAGCGCGGGGACAAGACCGAAAACTACGCCGGTGAGAACCGAGATCGCCCAAGTGAAGAGGAGAACACGGAGATTCAGACCGATCTCTTCGGCGCGCGGGATGGTAGTCGGGACGGCAGAAACGGCCGCGGCGGTTCCCCACCTTGCCAGGCTCAACCCCAGCACACCCCCTAAGGACGCAAGCACGATGCTCTCGGTGAGGAGTTGACGGAGGATGCGGGCGGGGC
>DASPVV010000244.1:0-10489 GCA_035622175.1 Terriglobales bacterium
TAATTGAAGTATTAGTTTTGCATGATTCTCCGATAGACCCCCTCCAACTGTTCAACTGTCCAGTCCGCACTGTAGGTGCGAGCGAAGTCCTGTGCGGCCTGAGCGAGAGACTCGCGCCGGTGGGAATTCCCCAGCAGGTCGACAATACCTTTGGCCAAAGCGCCGGGATCGCTGACGGGCACCGCGAGAGCCGCTCGAGGCGCCATTTCCGCCACGATTCCCACGTTAGTCCCGACACTGGGGAGTCCGCAAGCCGACGCTTCTAGCACCGCCGCACCCATGCTTTCGTGAAGCGAGGACTGCACGAACAGATGGGCTTTCTGATAAAAAGGCACAATCTCATCGACGGTCAGGACTCCGTGAAACCGAACAATATCGGAAAGTCCCAGGGCGCGAGCCAGCGCCTGCACGCGCCCGTTCAGAGTGTCCACGCCAATGCAGTCGAGCACGATCTGAGGGTATACCCTGGCAACCTGCTGCGTAGCTTTCAGCAGAGTCTCCTGGTTTTTTACCTCGTTCAGTCCTGCGACATGCAACAAGCGCCAGGGCGCACCACACGAACGTCGGATAGCCCCTCGAAATATGTCTGTGTCCACCCCTGTCGGGAGCCATTGGATATCCCGTCGAATCTCAGCCGTGTAGCGCATCACGTACATGCTTGGTGCCGATACAGCATTTGCTATGCGGAGGGTCATAGCCATCGTGATCCGGTTCCGGCGGGTTCTCATCCCCCCATAGCGAATGGTCGGCAGCCAAACCAACTCTCCCCCGCCGATACTGACGAGGACGGGAATGCGTAGCAGGGCGCCAACCATGATCGCCAGAGTTCCCTGGGGACATACCCAAAAGGCATGCAACAGATCGAACCCACCACCGGCAGTACGCAGAGCCGACAACAATTTTCTCAATGTGATTGCTGCCCGAGTTAGAGAAGTGCGCGCTTTGGTCAACCCAAGGTTGACGACGCGGGCACCGAGTAGTTCGTATTCTGAGGGGGCGGCGTTCGGATCCAAACTAATAGCGACAACCTGATGACGGCGCGCGAGGCGCTCGATCAGCGCGAGTAAAACAGGGGTGACGAAAATTCGTCCACTGCGATCGACACCACCAGGAACAATGAGACCAATTTTCATGCGCGGTTCCGCCGTGTCGCGATCGCTTCGTGGTAGGCGCGCATCGATTTGCGGGCGATTGCTTGATAGCTCAATTGAGAGTGAAAGACCTGCTGCACTTCGTTGGAGAGTTGCTCCAGCGGTTGACGCATTACCCACAGCAACTGGTCTGCAAAGGCCTGGGGACTGCCGGCGCGCCAACAGGCGCCGACACGCGCGTCGTCCGTCATTGCCCGGAAGGATGGGATATCGGTTACAACCGGCACCACGCCGCAAGCCATCGCTTCGCATAGCGAAAAGCCGCTACCCTCGTAGTGACTGCCAAGTACGAAGTAATCTGAACTGTTATAGATGTCTTCCAACTGAGAATGTTCAACCCTGCCCATGAGAGTTACCGACTCGCCGAGTCTCTTGCCGGCAGCGATGCGATCCCGGACAACCGGCAACAGGGTAGCGGTTCCATAAACCATGTAAAGCCTCGCGTCCGGAGCGTGCCGAAGGACACGATCAAATCCTTCCAGGACGGTCAGAGGATCTTTCCGCGGTATCAGTTGTCCCACCCACAATATGATCGGATTGCCGGCCATCCTGGTGCGGGCTCGTGCCGTAACCCGGTCTTGATATCGGAAATTGTTAGATCCCTCCATGATCGGAAAGATCAACTGACGTTTCGAGATCACACCGTGATCCACCCATGGAACCGCAAGATCTCGTGCAGTGAAGAAGAAGCCGTCCGCCGCCTGCAAGCCCCAGCGCTGCAGAGGCCGGGAGAAGTGCCAAGGTTTCTCCGCATGATGCTGGACGACGATCGAACAGTCTCGCGGCAGGGAACTTCTTAGCACCCGTAATTGCAAAGGATAGAGCAGGCCATTCAGATGAACCGCCGTCGGAACAGCTTCAGCGCGATGATTCTCCAGGCAAGCTCGCACTGACGAGTGGAATGACCGGGGAATCTCCCATTTGCGCAAGGCCGGTTCGCACCCATCGGCGCAGAAGTAGAAATGGACGCCGCCATCCCAAAACTCAAGATTAGTGTGGAACCGTTGCAGCACTGTAACTGTCACTCCTTCGTTACACAGCGCCTTGGCGAAGGGCCGGATAGTCGAATAGCGATCGAGAAGGGATTCCGGCGTACTCAAATCCTTCTCATAAAAATAGATCAATGGCACGACATGAAGAGAGGCCATGTTTTTCCTGCAAGTCGTTAACACCAGCGCTTTCTGAAATAAGACATCAAGCGATTCTCGTTGCCGGAACTAGGGGTTGCGTCTGTTGCCTGCGGGCATAGTAGAAACCTTGGACAAACGACAACTGCAAGCCATGTGCTCTGAGCTGGTTCGACATGATCCGGCAAATGAATAATTTGTGACTTCCCAAAGCGTGAACTTTCTCGATCTCCATTTCTCTTACCCGGAGGGCAAAAACTGGAACTGGTAAACCGAAGGCAGGTGAGGTTGTCAAATCGAATGAGACCTGGTTCCAGTGGAAATCGGTCTTCTTGTGATTCTGCCCCAAGGCGTAGGCGATCGAAATTTGCTCGACCGGGACGCTACTCAGGGCGACCCTGCGAGAGCGTTCGATGAGAGGAACCGCGGTACTGGTGCTGTGCAACGCCAGCGAGAAATGTTCTCCACCGATGGGGCCGATCAGATCCATCGGAAAGATATTGCTGGCATTTCCATGGACAACGCTGACCAGAACCACTGGCCGGGGGCAGATGTAAAAGGTGGACAGAGCAAAATACTCGCGGGTAATCATCTGTATTTCCGGTGGTGTCGGACTTTTGGCGACACGTCGCTGCTGGCGGGCAAACTCCAGATAGCGTCTCCAAACCAGGTTTCTGGACAAGCAACGGTTCGTGGAATGTGACGAGCTAAACAGACAAAGTACCCGACTGCCGGTGCGGATCATCTCACGGTAGGAGAGCTGAATGTTGCCCAGCAAGGAGGAGGGTTCGCCGGGCCGATCACTGAAATCCAGGAACAGAGGGGCGCGTTGAAGGGTAGCCCCATCGGGCATATGTTCGAACCCGACACCCACGGTGAAGGGCCGCGCGGCTGCAATTACATTGCAGTCGGTGACGTCCATCAGGGCGCCAAGTCCGCGCAACCAGACGCGGACCTCCGACTGTGGATCCGGCAACCCGACGGTCGAGAACTGAGGGATAGGCGGACCAAACACGAGCGTCCTCACAGCCGTACGGGCTCGGCGGATTGTGAGCATGGTTGCAGGTCTCAGGAAAACGCCGGCTCTTGGCCTAACAGACACTCCGCACGCCGGAGTTCGAACTGCAGAAGAACACAATCTCCCATACTTCGAAAGACCGGAATACCAGTGAGGTAGCGGTCGATCTTTGCAAGTCCAGCAACTAACCCCGGAGCCCTTCGGGCGAATACCTCCAGGCCAGAAGGAGGTACCGCAATTCCGATTCCATTCCAGCCTCGAAGCTGGAACTCTGGAGAGAACATCCGCGCCATGTCCCGGATTGATGGGTAGTGAACCGCAAGCGTATGCGTGGTCGGCCTCCGCCTGAAGCTCCGTAAAGCCAGACGGGGCTTGCCGTGAGCCAAGTGCCAGGCCATTTCCCACGGAGAAAATCGTCCCACCAGGCACAGCAGGATCTTGGCTCCTGGTGCCAACAGGCGGGCAAGACTGCGCGCCACGGAAGAAATATCCTGCACGCAGTTCAGGCCTGAAAAGTTGGAGAAAGCGCCGTCAAAGGGGGCATCACCGGCGAGCGAGTCGATCTCCTCGATGGGCAGGACTCGGAGATTAACCAGTGCTTCAAGGCCGGTTGTGCCCAAACGCTGGCGGGCGACGTCGATCATTTTCCAGGAGAGGTCGCAAGCCACGACCTGAACGCCGCGTTCGGCAAGATGGACCGCATCAATGCCAGTACCGCAGTTAAGTTCCAGGATGCGCATCCCAGGGTGGAAGCTGTTGTCTAGTTGGTGCCAGACAGCCGCTCGCTGCACTCTGCCGATGACGCTCTGCGAAAAGATCTGGTCATAGTTCTCGGCGGTCGAGTCCCAATAGGTCTGGGTTGCGCGGATCGTTGGAGGGTTCATGGCATTGTTCGGGATGCCGTTGCCGGCGAAACCTGTTTGAAATGACAGAACAGAATAGCGGGTACCCGGCAGGCAGCTTGAAACAGGTGCTGTCTTCCTGCCTCCGCGAAAATGGGTTGCTCGGGGTCTCCCAAGCAGAGGCCGACATGAGTGACGCATGCAAACCCCGCAGAATAAAAAGCGCGGAGGATATCCTCGGCCGAATGCGGCACAGTCTGAATCTGTAGCGCACTTTGCTGGTCGCGAAAGCCAGCTCGCCACCCGTGCGCATAAGCTTCAGGATGAAGATCGGTGACGAACAGGTCAGAGTCAGGCTTCATCACCTGCGCCCACTGACCGGCCGCGCTACCCAAGTCTTGGATGTGTCCCAAGGCAAAGGAACAGATCGCAAAGTCGAAGGTGGAGGGCCGAAAAGGTAGCCTCAGGCAATCAGCCTGGGCCAGCCTACCAGAAAGCTCTTTCTTGTGACCGGCAACTCGCAGCATCGCGATGGATAAGTCAACCCCGAATGCAGAGCGTGCACCAACCGCCAATAGTCGCGCAAGCCAGCGGCCAGTGCCGCAAGCCAAGTCAAGGGCCCGGCGATTCCGCAGGCTGGGAAGCAACGGGTTCACATGACGTTGTTCGCAAGCCAGCAGCGGATTTGGGGAACAGTCGTAGGTTGGCGCCCAACGTTCGTAGCCATCTCTCACGCTGAGGGACCGCGCTGCTGAAGAACGCCCTCCCAGTTCACCGCCGAGTGCGGAGGCTTCGATGCCCCCAGAACTACGCACAGACTTTCTTTGTTCGGCTTGCGGTGGTTGATGAGTTGTTGAATCCATCTAAGTTCGAACGGCGCCGAATAGCAAACAAGCCCGTACCACCAAGGGCTCAAAGCTTTTAGAGCCATCCTCCCCAGTTTGAAGTTCTAGATCTCCACTGTCGGCCATCGCGAAGACACCGCCAATTCAAAGCTATCGATCCGTTGTCTTGGTATGCGGCCGCAACCGAGGCGTCATCAAGTCTTTCTGCGTAGCCAAGCGCTGCCATCGTTCGCTACCCCATGCGTCAGCGGTGGTCGGAAATTCAAACCGCCGGCAGCTCCGCCATACATTTGCGTCCGCGTGCGGGCTGGGGTGTAGTGTTCGCCAATAATCTCGGCTTCCGGCAACCTCTTGAGCTCCCGGATGAACCTGATGCCATCCTGGGTGTCTCCGTCCGGATCTTCCATCGGAGTTCTTGTACGAAAGGCTTGCAGTTGTTTTCAGATCACGATGTCCACGAAGTACATCCAGCAGTTCCAGGATGGTGGTAACCATGCTATCGGTGGGGTATGGGCCGACGACGGTGTAGCTTTCTTTGCCTTCCAGCACGGCCGCAATGGCGAGGACCGACAGGGGCAGCCGGCGATTGACAAACCTAGTCGCCTTAGGGTTGTAAAGAAGGATCATAAAATTCCCTTGCCGTTCGCCCGCAAGAAACCAACATTATAGCGACTCCAACCCTGCACTTGTCCCGGAGTTGTAAAACGTCTGCCAATTCTCATCAAATCCCGACGCAGCAGGTTACATCAGAATGACATCGATTTAACATCGTCCTGACAATTGATGCTGCCTCTGGTGTTAAAACTTAGTGTTAAAATTGTTATTCTTGACGATCGGCCGGTGGGCAACTGGTAGAAGCGGCACTCCGGGCTGGCTATCGGTGTAGTGGATCAGCCCAAGCGGACACTGAAATCGATTGGCCACGAAGAACAAAGTCGTGCTCTTCTACCCGCCGTACGACGGTCCTCCTCTTGGGGCCCCTCTCTCGCTGCTTTACCTGGCCTCGCCTCTGAGACAGGTGGGTTTCGAAGTCAAGGTTATTGACAACTTCCTAACTGCAGACTACGAACAAGCGCTTCTGCGAGAGAGCGACAACGCGCTTTGCCTGGGTATCTCGATGCTTACCGGCCCTCAGATTGGAGCCGCGGTTCGGGTTGCCCGCCAGGTAAAACGGCATCGTCCGTCATTACCGGTTGTATTTGGTGGCTGGCATCCCAGCCTGGCGGTGGATCAGACGCTGGGCGAACCCTTTGTCGACGCGATTGTGCGAGGCCAGGGTGAATTAACATTTCTCGAATTGGTGCTAAGGATCGCGGAAGGACAGGACTGGCACGGAGTTCGTGGCCTGTCGTTCAAGGACGGTGGAGACATTATCCACGAGCCCGAGCGCCCGGTTGCGAACATTAATGACCTGCCGAGCCCCGCCTATGAGTTGGTAGACCACGGAATCTACGCGAAGCATTCCGGCATCCGCCAGCTGGCGTACACCACCAGCGTCGGCTGCCCGTATCAGTGCAACTACTGCACCGATCAGGTCTTTTACAAGCGACGCTTCAACGCGTATCACGTGGAACGGGTAGTCAACGATCTGACGGAACTGGTTCCCCGTTACGAAATTGAAGATGTTCCGCTCTTTGATTCGAATTTTCTGGTTGACCGGAAACGTGCGCTAGCGATCGCCCGCGGGATTGTCGACAGCGGGTTGACATTCCGTTGGGATTTTCAAACCTCCACCGACTTCTTGGCCACAATGACGGAAGACGAAGTGCGCTTATTGGCTGAGAGTGGCGTTTACCACATCGGTTTCGGCACGGAGTCGGGATCGCAGGAAGTTCTCAACTTGATGAACAAGCGCTTCCAGCATCTGGAGCAGATGGTGGAGACCGCGCGCAAGGCAGACCTAGCCGGCATTCATGTGGTGTTCAATATTATTCTGGGATATCCCGGCGAAACCGAAGAGCACCGCCAGCAAACGTTTCGATTCATGAGCGACATTGCAAAGCAGTATTGGAATGTCAGCTTTTCTCCCAACATTTTCACTCCCTATCCGGGTATCCCCATCTGGCCTCAACTCAAAAAAATGGGAGTTCACCAACCACAGTCGCTCGAAGAGTGGGAGCCCCTGGCGCTTGGCGTCAATGTCCTGCCCTGGCTGCAGGGGGAAGAGTTGCGGAGGCTCAAACGGAGTCTCGAGTACTTCTTGTTGAACAATCAACTTAGAAAAGCAACGAAGAAAATACCCTGGCTCCGTCGAAACGTCCGGCGCGCGCTCGGAGCGCCGATCCGTTGGCGAATTGGCAAGAACCGCTACTCATTCCCGTGGGAATTGTGGGTCTCGCGGACCGTGGAGAAGGTTGTAACCCGGCGCTCGCTGCTAACTGGACAAGCCCTACCCAAACAGACCCAAGAAGTCTGCTGATGTGCTCACTTTCAACCGCAAGGGAACCCGCGTGGCGGATGTTCTGCTACCACCGGAAACCAGTGCGCAAGGTGCAACCGTAGCCTCCGCTTGGCACGCTGTACGCAGCCGCTTTGCTCGGCTGGTTGCTGCTTTCGCCACCATGCTTAACGATCCCGCACAGGGATTCCAGGCAGCTCTGGAACGTCACCGGCCGCGGATCGTTGTAGATCCGGCTTCAACGCATCTGCACATGAGGGTATCGGAGTGCCATCCATGCTGGTGATCAAATCACGAAAGATGCTTTGGCACTCGGTTCGCGTTCCATGGGTGAGGTCAAATGGTTGATTTTCCGTTCAGCAAGCGCTGTCAAATTTCGGTCCAGTCCGTTGTCGGTAACTTCACAAAGGTCTGACTATGTTTGGCCCCCACAGCGTCAATTGTTAAGTTCCCAAATTTGATCGCCGTTCGAGAAGCTCCGCGCCAGGTGATAGTTTTTCCGCAAATAAGCTCGCAAAGGAGCGAGATGGTCTCCGGCAGGATCAACCACCTCATCATCGAGGTTCTCATACCAGCCAACAAATCTCACGTGAAGTCGCGCCAACGCTTGGATGGCGTCTTGAACCTGCTCGGGCCTCGTGTAGTCAGTGGGCCGGAAGAATGGTACGCGGCTCGTATCTCGTAGTCGAAGCGCAAAACACATTTGAGGATCGTCAAGAAAATAATCGCCTGGTCTGGTTCGTTCCGATGCCCACCTGCACTTGTCATAAAGTACGGGGTATCCGGCAAAAGCTGTGCGGCCGGTGGGGAGCTCAAGGGATTCATTCCACCGGGTCTGCGTAATCGCTGGTCTTGCAATCGCCAATACGATCGTCATTGCCCACAGACCTCGCAACAAGAGTTGCTCAGCCTTCAATTCATGCCCGAATCTAGCTGCGGAATGCAGGAACCAAGCCAGGAGGACGACGGCGGGTGGTGATACGGGATACAAGCGGCTGTAAGCCGGGGCGGATGCAATGGAAAGGAACAGAAACAATCCCGTCAGGTTGATCAGCATCAATCGTCGCCACGGTTGGTCGACGGAAGGACTCGACCTAAGGGCGTAGCGCACAAAAATCAGGACGTAGATCAGCGGGATAAGCAGGTGGATCAGAGCAAAGGCAAGCAGGTCCGGCCAAGTGGTCCAATTATGAACTTGCGGTCGTCCAGTCATGTAGACCCGCCAGTTGTTGAACCAATCGGCCGGAAAGTACTTCACAACGAACACCACCGTCGAGTAGAAAAGACGTCGCAGGCCTACCTTCCAAACGAAATAGGCAAGGCACGCCGTCAGCGTAACCAGGAAGCTGGCGAGTAAAGCCAGTTCCTTCTCGAGCAGCAAAGCCCGAGGGGATTTCTCCACGCGATGTTCCCACCAGAGAAAGACCGCAAAACCAACCGCACACAGCGCCGCGGATTGAGTGTAGAAGGTTGCAAGACCCACCAGAATGCCGGCCCCGATGAGGCGAGCCAAGCTGCGCTTTTCCATCAACAGGGCAAGAGCTGCGGTGGTGCCTAGGGTGCTGTACCAATGGTGCGAGGCGTCGAGGCAGCTTGAGAATGGCAGGGTCACAAAAAGCAGCCCTGCTAAAAGAGACGACGTCAGGGGCATGATTTTCATGGAGACGACAACGATCAACCACACAAGGGATGTTCCCAGAACGATCAGCATCGCCTGGGGGATCCAAGCCCGCACTCCGAATAACCTAAATAGCGCCATGTACGTCATATCGGTGCCGGGCAGAGTGAAGTGATCGTAGTCGCGATAGATCATTTCCCCGGCCAACATCCGGGCGCCGTTGTTCAGGTAAATAGCTTGGTCGCCGGTTGCCACACGCGGCGTAGAGGGCAGAACGAAGACTTGCAGATAAATGAAGAGACAGGACAGGAAAATAGCCAGGGTCAGCCAGCCCCGCTTCGAGGTCGGAGCGGAACGGACTGCGTCAACAGGCCGGCTGCGCTCCGTCATCCGTTGATCTTGTTGCAATTCTTGCATGTTGACCCGCTAGGGAACGACCGCCAGTCTCGACAACGCCGTGGTTCCGAGCATAATGTTACACTTTCATGACGTCTACGACGCAGGTCTCTACTAACCTATGGCAGTAGCGGGCGCTCGGACAGCTCTGGTGCCTCTCCCTGGCAAACTCACTGTCGCAGTGGCGTAGGCAAGCGGGATTTGCAGGCTTCGAGAAGAATGGCGCGGCGATGATGAAACTCCCCTCTGCACAGCTACTTGGGCAGCCCACTAAGAGGGCTCTTCACCACAAGAAGCGGTTCGCGGTTTGCGGGTCGTGCTGGGAGGTCTCATGTGATTCCCCGCAACTATTAGCTGTCCTCCGCGAATGGTTTGAGCCTGCGGGATCTCTAACCTCGCCTCCCGACCTCTCCCTAGCTTTCTCCGTGGACCGGGTGCGCCCGGAGCAGCCGCCTTGGCCGCAACCCTACTTCAGGGGTTTAGATCACTTGGTGTATGCGGCCTACGGCCCGGGCAATTCCATGCTGATTGACCTTCGGACCTGCCAAGTCATTGGCTCATTCTCACCCGCCATGGCATGTGATTTCGGCTACTGGAAGCAGGTGATCGTTCCCGTTTTGCTGGGCATTGTCAGCCAATCCCTGCGCATTACCCCGCTCCACTGTGCGTGCCTGGTGAACAAGGGAGAAGGCCTGTTGCTTGGAGGGCTGTCCGGAGCGGGTAAGTCAACTCTGGCTCTGTCGCTCGCCTGTCACGGACTGGAGTACCTTTCCGACGATTGGACATATTTCTCGCGCAACGAGTCTCAGGTTCGGGCTTGGGGACTGCCGACGGCCGTTAAGCTCCTACCCGATGCGGCTGAATACTTTCCTCAGCTCTACGAATTCGAACCTCACGTGTCACTGAATGGAGAAGTTGCCTTCGAAGTGGATCCGGTCGAGATCTTCGGGGTCAACCGTGCCCTGACTTGCCAGCCACGCTGGGTGGTATTTGTCGAAAGAACGGTAGAAGCCCGTGCGACCTTCGCGACCATCAGTTCCGCAGAGGCTGCGACCCGCTTCGCGTCCGAACTAGAAACCTTGCCGGCCAGTATC
>DASPVV010000245.1:0-16956 GCA_035622175.1 Terriglobales bacterium
CCTGGTCGACCCAGCCGTGCACCAGCGCAAGATACGTTTTCTTGACTTGCCGGCGGGCAAACTGAGTGGCCAACTTGCGATGCGATCGATCATTCTTCGCGACCACAATCAGCCCGCTGGTCGCCTTGTCCAAGCGGTGCACGATTCCCGGGCGCAAATCTCCTCCCATCGTGGAGAGGGGGCCGAATCGGTGGAGCAGTGCATTCACCAGTGTGCCGCGGTTGCGGTCGTCTTCGGTCGCGCCTGCACCGGCATGTACCATCATCCCGGCCGGCTTGTTCACTACGACCAAATCCTCGTCTTGATAGATGAGGTCGAGAGGAATGTCCTCCGGAATGGCACGCAGGGCAGGGGATTCGATTGCTCCGAGAATGGTGATCGTTTCCGCACCGCGCAACCGGAACGACGGTTTGGCGGGCGCGCCGTCGACGAGCACCTTCTGCGCGGTGACCAGGCGTTGAATCCGCGCCCGGCTGGTCTCGGCGAGACGGCTGGCCAAGTACTGGTCCAGCCGTTTGCCCGCATCTTCGACGGTCCCGAGGAAGACTTTAGGAAACTCGGCCATGAGCGATGATCGAAAGTCCCCCAAAGCATACCGCAAGGTCGAGCCGAACTGGTTCGACGGCAGGTGGGAAACAGTTCCGCTTGACTCGGCGATGCGGGGTTTCTGCGGTTGACTAACGGACCGCCTGGGTTCCGAGCGCCTTGGTTCTTGGCCGCAGCCACCAGATCAGGCCGCCGGTGAAGACCAGACCAATCGCGATCAGCTGGGTGCCGGTCATGCGACCGTCAAACACCGAGCCACGCCCGGGATCATCGCGCAGGAACTCAAGAAAATATCTGGCTACCCCATAGAGAAAGAGGTAGGCACCGAATACCTGACCATCAAATTTCTTGCGCCGGAACAGCCACATCAAAATGAAGAAATTCGCCAGTTCTACCGCGGATTCAAACAGTTGGGTAGGCTCGAGTGGAACGCCCAAGGGAGTTCCTACCCAGGCTTGCGCCAAGGGACTGGTGAATGTGACTCCCCAAAAATGGGTCGTAGGTTTGCCGTAGCAGCAACCGGCTGCAAAACATCCGATTCGACCAATCGAGTGTCCCAGGGCGAGTCCTGGTGCAAAGGCGTCGCAAGTCCGCAGCGCCGGCATGTGGTGCTTGCCCATATACCAGGCCGCGGCGGCAAAGGCCCCGATCAGCCCGCCGGAAAACACTCCTCCGGCCTGCAGGCTGGCAAAACTGAAGATATCGCCGGGATGGCTGGAGTAGTATGCCCAATCATTTACGATGTAGAGAATCTTGGCGCCCACAATTCCGCAGAGAACCACCAGAATGCCCAGATTCCAGGCGTTGTCGGGATCGATGCCTTGCTTTTCGGAGTTACGGACACTCACCCACAGCCCGAGCAACACCCCGGTAGAAACCAGCAGGCCGTAGGTAGGCAGGCTGAAATTGCCAATATGAAAAAGTCGCGGGAACACTGATTAATTTAGATGCTCAAGCCACAGCGAACGCGAGGAAAAGTTTAGCAGAAAGCGCGCCCCATTCCTCGGGAAACGGGCACACCAGAAGGGGGCGACTGCGCCGAAGTTTGGAAATTACATAAGCCGACCCGCTGGGCCGTGTGGCGGGCCGAGAATGAACCGTCGTTAGACGTGTGGGAACCCTCCGAGACCCTTTAGGCGTCTCCGCATGACGGAGCATGGCTCACCGGATCAAAATCGAGTCGGGCCCCCGTTCATTCAGGTGTTGGTTCAAAAATCGGTTACCACCATCACCAACTTCGCAGGCCGGCTTTCACATGGATGCTAGGGAAATCGGTTGAAATTCGCAAGGGGGGCGGCGCAAATAGTTGGCACTCAGTTTGCCAGCAGCTTTGGTCATCTGAGGAGGGGACGCGGGACAGACCATTCGCCCGCTTGAGGCTGGGGACGCGGATGTTGGAAGGTACAATGACGCCCGGCCAGGCTGCTCGCGAGGATCAATCCGATCGGCTAACCCTTCGGTCTCTGATCGGCAAGTACTTCGTCGAGAACGCTCGCAAGATTGCGCGCCCGGGTGAGATAGTCCACCCTGCCACCATCGTTGCTTCTGCGCAGCAAGTGGTATTCATCGGCGATATTCAAGGCAGCGAGAACCGCCACCCGAACCGTATCCACGGTGCGGGCTTGCTCGGCGACCGCTCGCATTTTGGCGTCCACGTATTCCGCCAACTTGAGGATGTGCTCCGCATCCGACCCGCGAAGGTTGTAGGCTTGATCAAAAATCTCCACGCGGACGCTGCGGTGGCTGGATCCTTCGACCTGGGGCTGCTTGCTCGCCGTTGCCATCATTCTTTGCTCCTATCCTCCTATCCGCGCCAGAGGGGAAGTCTCAGTCTCCACGGGCTCAACTTGCGGCCTGCTCTTCGCTCAGCACTTCGATCTGTTGTAACATCTTTTCGACGCGGCTTCGGACCTCCTCGCGTTCCCGTCGCAGCTGCACATTTTCTCGGCGTAAGGTCTCGAGCTGCTCCTCGCGCTCTTCCAGTTGCTCGCGCAGGCGGGTTAGGTCGCGCTCCGCAATCGATCGCGCCTCCCGCGCCGCCTTGTACAGCTCGATCGTGCGGTAGACCTTCTCTTCCAAAGCCTGAAAATCGTCGGCAGGAACCTGGGGGGATACCTCTTCAGCCATTTTCACAGACATGATGGACTTTCCTGGGAAACGGAACTTTAGCGCAGTATACAGCAGATTGCCTGTGGAGATGGGGGCTGCGAATTGATGCCTGGCCGAAGACAACTCCCAGACGACGGGATTATATTGAACCTTAGAGCAGGTTCGGGGCGAAAACCCATATGGCCGGGCCGGCAGGGCCGGCACGCGCCCCTAAGGGTCGCAACGGCAAAACTCTGAATCGACCCTTGAACCCCCGAATCGAATGGCTTAGGCCCTGGGGAACGACCATCGACCCGCCCGAGATCGCTGGCCGCTCGGCGTCGATTCAGGGTGCGCTTGCCCACACCGGCTGGGCGCCGGCTAAGGTCCCGAGGCATTTATGTGGATTGTTCGATTAGCGCTACGGCGTCCGTACACCTTTGTCGTCGTTGCCCTGCTTCTGTTGATTCTCGGTCCGATCGTGATTCTGCGCACCCCGGTTGACATTTTTCCGAACATCGACATACCCGTCGTCAGTGTTCTTTGGAACTATCAGGGCTTCAATCCCCAGCAAATGGCGGACCGCATCGTCAGCTTGACCGAGCGGGCGATGACGACGACGGTCGATAACATCCAGCATACCGAATCCCAATCGCTGCCCGGGATTGCCGTGGTCAAAGTTTTCTTTCAGCCGAATGCCAGCATCGAAAGGGCCATTGCGCAGGTAACCGCGATCTCCCAGACGCAACTCCGGCAGTTGCCGCCGGGGACGACGCCGCCGTTGGTGATTAGCTACAACGCGTCCAGCGTGCCCATCCTGCAGCTGGCGCTCTCCGGGAAATCTCTTTCCGAACAGCAGTTGTTTGACTACGGAGTGAATTTCATTCGCACGCGTTTGATTACCGTGCGCGGGGTGGGGATCCCGTATCCCTATGGCGGAAAGCAGCGGCAGGTGCAAGTCGATTTAAACACCGACGCGCTGCAGGCGAAGGGCCTATCGCCGCTCGACGTGGTCAACGCTATCAGCGTGCAAAACCTGATTCTGCCATCCGGCACTTCGAAGATCGGTCTGCTCGAATACAACGTGGACATCAATGGCAGCCCGCAGACGATTGCGGAGCTCAACCAAATCCCGGTCAAGACGGTGGGCAACACCACCATTTACCTCCGCGATGTGGCCTGGGTGCGCGATGGCTTTCCACCGCAGACCAACATCGCGCGCGTCAATGGGAAGCGCGCCTCTCTTTTAACCGTCCTGAAGACGGGAAACGCATCGACTCTGGAGATCGTTTCCGGCATCAAGTCGCTGCTCCCGGTGATCCAGGCGGGGTTGCCTTCGGACCTTGACGTCAAGCCACTGGCGGATCAATCCCTGTTCGTCCGGGCTTCGATCGACGGGGTGCTCAAGGAAGCCACGATTGCCGCTTGCCTCACCGGCCTGATGATCCTGCTCTTCTTGGGAAACTGGCGCAGCACGGTCATTATTGCGGTCTCCATTCCGCTTTCCATCCTGACCTCGATTATCGTGCTCAGTGCCTTGGGCGAGACCATCAACATCATGACCCTGGGAGGTCTGGCGCTGGCGGTTGGAATTCTGGTGGACGACGCCACGGTCGAAATCGAAAACATCAACCGCAACCTGGCACAAGGCAAAGAAGTCGAACACGCAATCTTGGATGGTGCGCAGCAGATTGCGGTGCCGGCGTTTGTTTCGACCCTCGCCATTTGCATCGTATTTGTGCCCATGTTCTTCCTCACCGGAGTCGCCCGCTACCTTTTCGTTCCCCTGGGTGAAGCCGTGGTGTTTGCCATGTTGGCGTCCTATCTGCTTTCCCGAACGCTGGTTCCGACCATGGCGAAGTATCTCTTGCGCAGCCTCGATGAACATCGATCCGCCAGCCAGGGAAATTTCTTGCTTCGCCTGCAGCTTCGTTTTGAGGAGGCTTTCGAACGGTTGCGGGACCGCTATCGCGGGCTGCTCGCCGGCTGCCTCGCACGGCCACGCTCCTTCCTGCTGGCCTTGCTGACCATCTGTGTGGTTTCCCTGGGGATCCTGATCCCCTGGTTGGGCCAGGACTTTTTCCCCGCGGTCGATAGCGGTCAATTCAAGCTACATCTCCGGGCACGAACCGGCACCCGCATCGAAGAAACGGCTCGGTTATGCGACCTGGTGGAGCAGTCGATCCGCCGGCAGATCCCTCCCGACCAGCTGGACACGATCATTGACAACATCGGCCTGCCCTACAGCAGCATCAATCTTTCCTACAGCACGTCGGCGCCGGTCGGCACCGCCGATGCCGACATTCTGGTGAGCTTGAAGGAAGGCCACACTGCGACGGCCAGGTACGTTCATGATCTCCGCACCCGCCTGGCGGAGGAATTCCCCGGCACAACCTTTTCCTTCCTGCCCGCCGACATTGTCAGTCAAATCTTGAATTTCGGGCTGCCGTCGCCGATCGATATCCAGGTGGTCGGATATAACTTGGCGGCAAACCGCGACTTTGCCGACCGCCTGCTGGCGCGAATGCGGCAAATCCCGGGCACGGTGGATTTGCGCATCCAGCAGCCTTTCGACCAGCCTTACCTGCACGTCAACGTGGATCGAACCAAGGCGCAAGAAGTCGGGTACTCGGAGCGGGACGTGGCCAGCAATCTGCTCATCTCTCTGAGCGGCAGCTTCCAGACCACTCCGGAATTCTGGCTGGATCCGGGGAACGGAGTGGAATACAACATTGCCGCGCAGACGCCGCAATATCGAATTCAGTCGATTCAAGATCTGGAGAATGTCCCGGTCACCGCCGGGACCAACGCCCACCCCCAGATCCTGACCAGCGTCGCCTCGATCGAGCGGGGCGTGGGAATGGCTACGGTTTCCCACTACAACATCGCACCCGTGATTGACATTTACGGCTCGGTCCAGGGGCGTGATCTGGGCGGCGTGGCGCGAGCGATCAGCAGGATCGTGAACAATGCCAAGGCGCACGCTCCCCGCGGCACGGAAGTGATCGTGCGGGGGCAGATCGAGACCATGCGCTCCTCCTACCTCGGCCTGCTCGGCGGCCTGATGTTCTCGATTGTGCTGGTCTACCTGTTGATTGTGGTCAATTTTCAGTCCTGGCTGGATCCCTTCATCATCATCTCCGCTTTGCCCGCGGCATTGGCCGGGATCGCCTGGTTCCTGTTCGTCACCCGCACCACGCTCAGCGTGCCCGCCCTCACCGGATCGATTATGTGTGTGGGCGTGGCGACGGCCAACAGTATTCTGGTGGTGAGTTTCGCCAAAGAGCAGCTGGCCGAGTCCAAGAACGCCATGCTCTCGGCATTGAACGCCGGCTTTACCCGTTTCCGCCCGGTGATCATGACTGCCCTGGCTATGATGATCGGAATGGTGCCGATGGCGCTGGGGTTAGGCGAAGGTGGCGAGCAGAACGCTCCGCTAGGCAGAGCCGTAGTGGGTGGTCTATTATTCGCCACAGTGGCAACCCTGTTCTTCGTTCCGGTTTTTTTCAGCGTTTTGCATGGGCGCCGCCTGCGGCGAGAAGAATCGCCAAAGCATTAGAGGAGGCTGAGAGCTGACGGCCGTCTTCGCGAGGAGGCGGAGAAAGCTCGTGGAGTCGTCGATGAGAGTGGGGCAGCCAAACGAAGTTGAGCGCCTGGGGGTAGAGGTTCGCGAGTCGGGTTCTCGCCGATCAGGGGCAAGCCCTGGCCAGAATCGTCCGGCGCCTCGCTGGTGGATCGCCCTGTTGGGCTTGGCGGTCGCGGTGGCGATCCTGATCTCCGGAATCGTGCCGCGTCGGCGGGCGGAAGCGAAGTTGGCGCAAGAGACGGAGCAGATGGCGATCCCGACGGTTGGAGTGGTGCACCCCAAGCGTTCCGCTCCCGCCGACGAGCTCGTCCTTCCGGCGAACGTACAGGCCTACATTGACGCGCCTATTTACGCGCGTACCAACGGATATTTAAGGAACTGGAACGCGGATATCGGTGCCCACGTGAAGCAAGGTCAGCTGCTGGCGGACATCGAGACCCCCGAAGTGGATCAGCAGCTGCGGCAAGCGCGCGCCGATCTGGGGACGGCGCAGGCCAATCTGCATCTTGCCGAGATCACCAACGATCGTTACGCCGGGCTGCTGAAGACCGATTCCGTTTCCAAGCAGGACGCCGACAACGCCGCCGGCAATTATGCCGCCCAAAAAGCCATCGTTCAGGCGGCCGAGGCTAATGTGCGGCGCCTGGAAGAGCTCCAGTCCTTTGAGAAGATTTACGCACCCTTTGCCGGCGTGATCACGGCCCGGAACACCGATATCGGGGCGCTCATTGACTCTGGCAGCGCCGGAGGTACGCGCACCGAGTTGTTCCATATCGCGCAGCCGGACAAGCTCCGGGTGTACGTGAATGTGCCGGAGGCGTACGCCCCCAGCACAAAGCCGGGTCTGCATGCGGATCTGATCGTATCCGAGTTTCCCGGCCGCCGCTTCCCCGGGACGTTGGTGCGTACCGCCAATGCCATCGACCCGACCACGCGGACGCTGCTGGTCGAAATCCGCGTCGACAATCCGACCGGAATCCTGTTCAGCGGAGCCTATGCCGAGACGCACTTCAATCTGCCGAATGCCGGCTCCTCTTTCATCCTGCCGGTCAATACCCTGTTGTTCCGCTCCGAAGGTCTGCGGGTTGCCGCCGTCGGCGACGACAATCGCGCCGAGCTCAAGCCGATTACCGTCGGCCATGATTACGGCACGGAAATCGAAGTCGTCTCCGGGCTCGACGGCCAGGAGGCGATCATCATCAACCCGCCAGATTCGATCGTGTCGGGAGAACAGGTCCGCATCGTCAGCCAGCCTAGCGGCGGGGCTCAGCCCGGACAGCACGGTCCTTCCCATCAGGGTACCGCGGGACACTGATGGCAGGCCTCTGCAAACGGATTTCCTGGCCATGGATGGCACTCGGTCTGTTGGCGCTTAGCGGTTGCGCAGTCGGGCCCCACTATCGACCGCCCTCGGCCCCGGTTCCCGGCGAATTCAAGGAGACGCCGCCGAACTGGAAACAGGCTCAGCCCTCCGATCAAGCGCAACGCGGCGCATGGTGGGAGATCTATCAAGCTCCCGAACTCAATCAACTCGAGGAAAAGATTGATGTTTCCAATGCAAATCTGAAGGCGGCCGAGGCGCAGTTCGATCAAGCGCGGGCTCTGGTCCGTCTCAACCGGGCGGACCTGTATCCAACGATCACGACCGGAGTCTCTGCCACTCGGGAACGTCTCTCCGCAAACCGGCCCGAAGCCACCACGCTGACTACGACCAATGATCTGATTTTGCCGGTGGACATGTCCTATGAACCCGACGTTTGGGGCCGGGTGCGGAGCAACGTCGCCGCCTCTCGCGCCCAGGCGCAGACCAGCTTCGCCGATCTCCAATCGCTGAGCCTCAGCTTGCACGCCGAGCTGGCTAGCGACTACTTCCAGGCTCGCGAGCTCGATCGAGAGGCGCAGTTGCTCGATTCGACGGTCGCAAGCTACGAACGCGCCTTTGAACTCACCGAGAGTCGCTACCAAGGGGGAGTTGCCTCGCAGGTCGACGTCGCCCAGGCCGAGACCCAGCTGGAGACGGCGCGCGCCCAGGCCATCGATGTGAAAGCCTCCCGCACCCAATATGAGCATGCCATTGCCGTGCTCATCGGAATGCCCGCATCCGAATTTAGCTTGCCCTTCGCCGCTCTAGACTCCGCCCCGCCTGCGACTCCGCCCGGGCTCCCCTCGCAATTACTCGAGCGCCGACCCGATGTTGCGGCTTCGGAGCGTCAAATGGCCGCGGCCAACGCGAACATCGGAGTGGCACGCGCCGCCTATTTTCCCCTCTTCAACTTCCCGGGGATGGCCGGATTTGAGAGCACGCGTATCACAAATTGGTTGACCGGCCCAAGCGGATTCGCTGCCTTAGGACTTTCCGCGACGATCACGGCACTGGATTGGGGACGCCGGCGCGCGGCCTCGGATCAGGCCTGGGCCGCCTATCACCAGGCGGAGGCCAATTACCAGGAAACGGTGCTCACCGCCTATCAGGAGGTCGAAGACTACCTTGCGGCCTTACGCTTGCTGAGCGAGGAAGCCCGCACCCAGGCAGCCGCGGTGGCTGCCGCCGAACGCTCGCTGGCCTTGTCGGAGAATCGATACAAGGGAGGAGTCACCAGTTACCTGGAGGTGACCACGGCTCAGGCCACGGCCCTGAGCAACGAACGCATCGCCGTCCAGCTGGCGGGCCGGCGCATGATTGACAGCGTTCTCCTGATCAAAGCGCTGGGGGGTGGCTTCGATGCCGGGAGCCTGTCGAAGCTCAACTACAGCGCATCCACTCCGCACTCGCCGGCACGATCGGCTGCGCTGAGCACGCAATAGCTGCGGCTCGCCCCGCGCAGCCCGTCCAGGAGAAGGGTGCGGACTTCTCCTCACTTTACAAGAATGCGATGCTTGCGGAAGCCGTGCAGAATGATCGCGCTGCTGATCGCAAATGCGCCCACGGCCCCGAGAGCCGCTATGTGACCGACGGACCGAGCCAGGCGCAGTAGATCGGAGAAGATTGCGATCACCGCCAACAAGATTCCTAGGACGTTCAGCCACAGCGGTGCGTGCACAGGGTGTAACTGCTGGCGGTTGTAAAAACGCAACTGCAGCAGCACGGCAGCCATACCAATGGCGGCCACGACCAACACGGCCAGCGGGCTGTGAAATGCATCCGCTTTCGTGCACATCACGACGACCGCCAGCAACCCTGCGAGCAGTCCGGAGGCAGCCACCGGCGAGCGGCGTTTCGAGGCGGAAGCGGAGGTTTCGGCCACCACCGTTGATTGTAGCCAGACTGCGGCCAAGTTGCGAGTACCGCGGCTGGGACGGAGGCTGGTTTCCTACTCCTGGTTTGTGTTGCCTTCCTGGCGGCCGCCGCTCTCGACCTCCCCCCCTTCCTCTGGCTTCGAGGGTTCCTCCGCCGGGTGCACTGGCTCATGCAACAATGGGCGCATGCGAGTCACCATATTCGGCGCCACCGGTCTGCTCGGAAAGGCGCTCGTCGAGCAATGGGAGAACCATAGGGATGAGGTTGTCGGACTGGGCTCGAAGGATGCAGATGTTCGCGATGCGGACCAGGTGCGGGCTGTCCTAGAGCGCACCCGGCCGGAATGGATCGTCAACGCGGCCGCTTACACCGATGTCGACGGCTGCGAGGTTCATCGAGAACTGGCGTTTGCCGTGAATTGCCAGGGGGCGGTGAACATCGCCGCCGCCGCCAAGACCAGGGGCGCACAGCTGATCTCGCTGAGCACCGATTATGTCTTCGACGGCCGGAGTACCGAGCCGTACGAGACCACGGCCCCTCGAGCTCCGCGCAGCGTGTATGGGCATTCGAAGGCGCAGGCCGAGACACGGATCGCGGAGATCCTGCCCAGCGCCTGCATTGTGCGCACCTCCTGGCTGTTTGGCATCGGCGGGAAATGCTTTCCGGACACAATTCTCAAACTGGCCGAGCAACGTCCTGCGGTGGACGTGGTCGATGACCAACGCGGCTCGCCCACCCACGCCCCCGACCTGGCGCACGCCATCGTTGAGCTCTGCTTTCGGAGCGCCACTGGCATCGTGCACGTGACCAACACGGGGGATTGTTCCTGGTTCGAATATGCCGGCGAGATCGCGAGGGCGGCCCAACTGAAGCTCCTCATTCGGCCGACCACGAGCGAGAGGTTCCAGCGCCCGGCCGAACGGCCGAAATACTCGGTGCTCTCCGCCCGAAGCCGGGAGCAGTACGGCATCGCCATGCCCCACTGGAAAGACGCACTGCGATCCTATCTGTCTGCCCGCCTCGAGCATCCAAGCTGAAGCGAGCGGAATGGGGTATGACTGGCGCTGCCGATGATCGGGCAGCCATGGCAGGAACTGGTGATCGAGTTCTTCTCGAAGCTCGAGCGTGAGTCTAGGCAAACATCCGCGGTTTCATTACACTTCGGGTGTGCGCTGCCACCACGAACCATCGCTCCAAGGTTTCGCGGTCGAGCCGGGTCAGCGGTTCCCCGGCAGGGACAGATCCGGAATGGCTGAGAACTAAGTTTGCCCTCCATCACCTACAGTATCGTGCTGCCGGCGTACAACGAGAGTGCACGGATCGCTGCGACGCTCGATCAGATTCTCTCGCACGCCGACAAACGGGATTGGCAGTTCGAGGCCATTGTTGTCGATGATGGTTCGAGCGATGATACCGCCCGGATCGTCGACGCCTATGCCAGGAAATACCCCATGCTGCGCTTGCTGCCAAACCCGGGTAACCGGGGCAAAGGTTACAGCGTGCGCCATGGAATGCTCCAGGCGCAGGGCGATGTCCTGCTGTTCAGCGATGCCGATCTGTCCTCTCCGATTCAGGAAGCCGACAAACTGTTTGCCGCCATCCACCAGGGCGCCGATATCGCGATCGGTTCCCGCTGGTTGAACACCGCAACCCAGATCAAGCGGCAACCCCTGCATCGCCAGTTTTTCGGACGTCTATTCAATCTCATGTTGCGCCTCGGTTTGGGTTTGAACTTCAAGGACACGCAGTGCGGGTTTAAGGCGTTCACCCGGGAGGCGGGGCGCAAGGTCTTTTCTTTGCAGAAGATTGAGCGCTGGGGATTCGATCCTGAGTTGCTTTATCTGGCGAGGACCTGCGGCCTGACGGTGACCGAGGTTCCCGTGGTTTGGTCACACCGCGAGGGAACTCATCTTCGTCCTGTGCGCGACGGGATGCGCATGCTCAACGACATACTGGCGATTCGCTGGAATGCCTTGAGCGGTAAGTACACGGAGCAGGGTGCCGTCCGACAATCGTTCTGAAGCGAGTTCTCGGCGGCCGCTCCGTTTCTATCCTCTCGCAGGGTCGCGCCGGGCTCCGGGGCGAGCGTCGATGGTTCGAGCCGCGTCTTCGCCGGGGGGGCAGGTTCGGCGGCAGGCCGGCCCTGGCGATGCCCGGACCAGGCCTGCCTCTGAATCCGCCTACAATGGCTCTTCATCCGTTATCCTGGTAAGCATCTATGGCAACCCATCCCAAACGCGCTTCCGCAAGCACGAGCGGCGTATTCGAAGCTCCCAACGGCGAGCCTGTCGTCGAGGCATTCCGCCGCTGGGGATATCTTGAAGCCGATTTGGATCCGCTCGGCTTATTCCATCCCCTCCATATTCCCGAACTCGAATTTGAAGGGGGCATCGCCGAACAGGCGCGCCGCATCTACTGCGGAACCGTGGGGGTGGAATTGGCTCACATCGCCGAAGGCGAGCGGCGCCGCTGGATTCAAGAGCGCATGGAAGGACCACAAGCGCCGGTCGATCAGCAAGCCGCGCTCGATCAACTCATCCGCGCGGAACTGTTTGAACTGGTGCTGCAGCAGCGTTACATCGGAACCAAACGGTATTCCCTCGAAGGGATGACGGTGCTGATCCCGTTGGTGGATGAGATTCTCGAGGTCGCGGGGCAGTTAGGCGCGATCGAATTGGTGATGGGCATGAGCCACCGGGGACGCTTGAATGTGGTGGTCCAGGTCGCGAAACGAGCTCCCCAAGAGGTGTTTGCCGGCTTCGAGGACGTTGATCCGCGCAGCGTGCTCGGCGGCGGAGATGTCAAGTATCACATGGGTGCAACCGGGGAGTACGTGACCCGTACCGGAGCCAGGGTTCACATTCACCTGGTTTCGAACCCCAGCCACCTGGAAGCGGTGGATCCGGTCACGGTGGGCCGCACCCGCGCCAAGCAGGATCGCATCGGAGAATCCGGTAAAGCCAGCCATCTGCCCCTGTTGGTGCACGGGGATGCCGCCTTCGCGGGCCAAGGCATCTTGGCCGAAACCCTAAACTACGCGGATCTGCCGGGTTACACCGTGGGCGGCACCATCCACGTCATTGCCAATAATCTCATCGGATTCACTACGGCGCCCCAGGAAGCGCATTCGTCCCGCTTCTCCGCCCAGATCGCACGGCGACAGTCGATTCCGATCTTTCATGTGAACGCCGAGGATGTGGATGCGGTGATCCGAGTCGGGCGCATGGCCGCGGAGTATCGCTATCAGTTCGGCAGCGACGTCGTCATCGACCTCATTGGCTATCGCCGCCACGGACACAGCGAAGTGGACGACCCTACGATCACGCAGCCGTTGCTGTACAAGGCGATTAAGAACCACCCGCCGCTATGGCAGATCTATGCCGAAGATATCGGCGCCAGCGGCGTCGAGGCGCAGGTTCGTCAGATCCGCGAAGAATTCGAAGCCGGCCAAGAGAAAGCTGCCCGGCTCACGAAGATGCCGCTTCTGCGCGAGCTGCCCGGCTACTGGGACGCCTATCGCGGCGGGCGCTACAAGCCGGAATATGCGGTCGAGACCGGGCTCTCCCTCGAGGCCCTCGGTGAGCTCGCCGGACCGCTCACCAGCTATCCCGCAGACTTTCACATCCATGCCAAAGTGAAGCGGCTGCTTGAGCAGCGGGCCGAGATGATCCGGGGCCAGCGCACCGTAGACTACGGCACGGCGGAGGCTCTGGCCTTCGCCAGCCTGGTCAAAGCGGGCATCCCCGTGCGCCTCAGCGGAGAAGATAGCCGGCGGGGCACCTTCAACCAGCGGCACTCGGTTCTCATCGACACCGAAACCGAGCGTGAGTACATGCCCCTGGCGCATATCGCGCCCGGTCAGGCGCGCTGTGAAATTTACAATTCTCCGCTCTCGGAAGCCGGCGTGCTCGGCTTTGAGTATGGCTACAGCCGCGATTATCCCGAGGCCTTAGTGCTTTGGGAGGCACAATTTGGTGACTTTGCCAACGTCGCCCAGGCGGTCATCGATCAGTTTGTCAGCGCTGGAGAAGACAAGTGGGGGCTGCTTTCCGGCTTAGTTTTGCTGCTGCCCCACGGCTATGAAGGCCAAGGTCCGGAACATTCGAGCGCCCGCCTCGAACGTTTTCTGCAGCTGGCGGCGCGCGACAATTTCCAGATTTGCCAACCCTCGAGTGCCGCCCAGTATTTCCACCTGCTCCGCCGGCAGGGGCTGTCCCACTGGCGCAAGCCGCTGGTGGTGTTCACCCCCAAGAGCATGTTACGCCATCCCGATGCCTGTTCGCCCACGACCGAGTTCACCGACCCCGGCTTCCTTCGGGTGTTGCCCGACACCGAGGTTGCCGGGGCGAAGCGCATTCTGCTGTGCACCGGTAAGATCGGCCACGAGTTGCGGGAAGAGCGGAAAAAACGGAACGACTCCTCGACGGCCATCATCTCCCTCGACCAACTCTATCCCTTTCCCGAACGCGAACTCACCAGCGAGCTCAACCGGCATGCGGATGCGCGTGACATCGTATGGGTCCAGGAAGAGCCGGGGAATATGGGGGCGCTGTTCTATATGCTGCCCCGTCTGCGTCACATTGCGGGGTCGCGCTCCGTGCTCTCGGTCAAGCGCTCGGCCAGCGCCAGCCCAGCCACGGGTTCGACCAAGGCCCATGAGTTGGAGCAGAAGGCGCTCCTGGCACTTGCCTTTTCGAGCCACCCTTAGCCCAACCGTCACTTCTCGGTCAGAGCAACGCTGGCCTTCGTGTTCTCCCAGCTCAAGTTCAGCGTGCAAACGCTGCCACTCTGATCGAATGCAATCGTGAAGTCCTCGACTGGCGAAGGGGTTTCGGAGACCTTCATGTCGACCCGGCCGAGCTCGTCCGACTCGTATTTGTAGGGGATCCCCCACTCCCCGGTCTTCTTGTTGATGATGAGCGTCCATCGGCTCTGATTCGGCAGGGTGAAGATCGTGTAACTTCCCGCCGGCACACTTACGTTTCCGGCGGTGAGGTGGGCCGTCGTCACAAAGGTTGTGGCCTCGTTGGCGCCGGTGCGCCACACCTGGCCATAGGGAACGAGATCGCCGAATATCTTGCGGCCCTTCATGCGCGGACTGGAATAATCGACCGTGATGCCATTGCCGTCGGAGAACTTGCAGTCCGCCCGCGCAGGCGGACTGGGGCGCTGGCTCTTGTCGTTCATCTGGCTCGCGGTGGGAAGAGCAAAAACAAGAATCAAGCAGATCGCAAACGCAACCGTGAATCGCTTGGGCATGGCTTCTCCTCGGACACTTTCCTATTTCGCAATCAGTCCCGCAGCCAGGTACCGCGGCTCAGAACTGCCTCAGCCTAGGAAAGGTAGATGCTTAGACTAATCAAGGAGCTCGGTGGTTAGCAACCAATCCCATCCCGGGCAGCGGGATTATTCGTCGGCCACCGGGTTGCGCAACGTGCCCATGCCTTCGATGGTGACTTCGACCACGTCGCCGGCCACCACCGGCCCTACGCCTTCCGGCGTGCCCGTGGCCACCAGGTCCCCCGGCACCAGCGTCATGACGGCGGCGATGTAACGGATCAGGACATCGAGCGGAAACACAAAATCCCTGGTGTTTGCATGTTGCCGCACCTGTCCGTTCACGCGAGTCTCCACTTCGACCCCGGCCCAGGGATCGAGCTCATTCGTCACCACCGGGCCTGCCGGGCAAAACGTGTCAAACCCCTTGCCTCGAGTCCATTGGCCGTCCTTGCTTTGCAGGTCGCGAGCGGTGAAGTCATTCACCGCGGTGTAGCCGAGAATGTAGGAACGAATATCCTCATCCGCCGCCGGTTTATAACAGGGCCGCCCGATAATAGCCGCCAGTTCCCCCTCGTAATCGGTCCGCTCGGAAATGCGCGGCCGACGGATGGCTTGCCCGGAAGCCAGCAAGGAGGAAGGCGGCTTGAAAAAAATCAGCGGCTCGGCTGGAACTTCGTTGCCCAGTTCGGCTGCATGCTCGCGATAGTTGCGGCCCACGCAGACGATCTTCGACGGGCAGACGGGAGCTAGCAGTTGAGCGCCGTCCAAGGGAATTCGCGAGATGGCTTTGGTCGGCAGATCCTCGAGGTCGCCTCCTTCGTACGGGGATCTCAACAACTGGCGGGTGATTTCCTCTCTTCCCGAGCTCGACTCGACGAGGCCGTACTCCGCATGACCATTGAGCTCGAAGCGGCAATATTTCATGAGATCGAGTTCTCCGTGGGCGCAAGTTGCATGCTAGCGAGAGTATTGGAAAGTGGCAGGCGACTGCAAGGCCGATTCTTGGCCACTCTGCCATCGAAGGGTAGCGTCGTTTCATCACCCCGCCGGGATTTCAGGCCTGGAGCCGGCCTGGCCGATCCCGGCAGTCGCGAGATCGCCACTCGCCGGTAGCGATCCGCAGCCCACCGAAAATGTTGCGACAGGGGCGCAGGATCCCAGTAGGGTGTTTCGAGGACGAGCGGTCCGAACCCTGAGGTGCTCCATGGCCAACCGAAAACAGCCCGAGCGGTGGGAGGCCTCGTTGCTTGCCGCATTGCTCTCGATCGCTGGCACCCTGTTCTTGTTTGATAGGCTTGGTTGCCACGCGTGGGGAAGCCTGGTCTGGCTCGAGGCGGCCCCGCATTTTTCCCTAGGCCTCCTGGCAGTTGTTGGTGTGAACTTGTTATGGGCCGACCGGAACGCTCCGAGAACCGGTCCCGGCGGCCGGGATTCGAGAAAAGGGTCACTATGAGTGACAGTGACAAGCGGATCAATCCCGCCATTTTGAACGGCGGCACGCTGATTGTCGTAGGAGCAGTACTGCTCCTCCACCAGATGGGCATCATCCGGCTTTGGTTTGATTTCTGGGTCGCGGCTTTCTTTATAGCCGGAGTGCTCAAGCTTCTGCAATCGCAATGCCTGCAAGGATATCTCTGGGGGGGATTTCTGGTGGCGATTGCCGCGGCCCTCGAACTCGATCATCTGGGCTATGCGCGGCTGCGATTTGCCACCATCTGGCCGGTCTTCGTCATCGCTGCCGGTATCATCCTGGTGCTGCGCGCCTACCAGCCTGCACCGGGAACGGCCGGCCTTTCCTCCCCCTATCTCAACATCCTCGCCATACTGGGAGGAGGAGAATACCGCGTCGTGACAAGGAATTTCCGTGGCGGCGATCTGGTCGCCTTGATGGGCGGTTTTGACGTCGACCTCCGGAGCGCAGACATCGAAGGGAACGAGGCCACCATCACGGTGAACGCGTTGATGGGAGGTGGAACTATCCGAGTTCCGGAAAATTGGGCGGTCGCCATTCGCGGAGCGGCTTTCATGGGCGGGCACAGCGTGAAGGCGCGGGAGGGTCCTCAACCCACAAAAACCTTGATTGTGAAAGGGGTTGCCATTATGGGTGGCGTGGAAATCAAGAATTGAGGTAGACGATGCATCCCATCCTTGCCCGGCGGCGGAATCTTGGCTTGTACCTGCTGGCCTGGATCCCGGTCGCCGCAATCCTGGTGCACTC
>DASPVV010000246.1:0-8797 GCA_035622175.1 Terriglobales bacterium
GTGGGTTCGATTCCCATCTCCCACCCCAGTTCTAAAGGACTTAGCTGGTAGAAACGGTCAGTATACTGACTGTTTAGTGCTGAGCGCCCGCTGTGCGACTTTCGAGGTCGCATCTCTCAAAGCATCAGTCACGGGATCGCCGTACACGTTTATCGTGGTTCGAATGTCAGCGTGACGCATGTCTCGCTGTTGCACGGTGAGCGGCGTCCCGAGTTCTTCGAGCCGTGCCCGGTAGCTGTGGCGGAAGCTGCTACTGCGTCTGCTTCTCGGCTAAAGCTAGATCGGCCTTGCCCATCGCACCGATTTGATTCAAAACTTGAAAAAGCCGATGGACCGTCGCGGTCGGCCAGAGTGGAGATACAAAGAGTGGGCAATTAACCGATCAGCTGATCTCTTGCGGGAGGCGGCACGAATGCCTGAATGGGTTGGGTCCAAGCCCAGACCTAACGCTTGACATTATTAACGTACTGCGTTAAACTCTGGTTGTGATTAAGAGCTTCGGGGGCAAGTACGGAGCAGAAACGAAAGAATTCTGGGATACAGGCAAGAGTCAAAAAATGCCACCCGCGAACCTGCGAAACGTAGCCAAACGAAAACTGGCACAGGTGCACGCCGCCACGAAGCTGGATGATTTGAGAATTCCTCCGAAAAACAAATTGGAGAAGCTTGAGAAGGACAGAGCAGGGCAGCACAGCATACGCATCAACGATCAATACCGCATCTGTTTCGTCTGGGAAAACGGTGATGCGTACGACGTGGAGGTCACGGATTATCACTAGCGTCAAGGCTGTAGGCTATAGAACGAGAATCTGTATAGGAGACTGAAGAATGGGTATCAAGAATGAAGTGGCGGCGGGTTGGGCAGTTCATCCCGGCGAGATTCTTCGGGAAGAGTTTCTAGTTCCTCTCAAAATTTCCCCTTATCGTCTGTCCGTTGAGTTGGGGGTATCGCCTCCTACGGTCAACGAGATCGTGCGAGAGAAGCGCAATATTACGCCGGAAATGGCTACTCGGTTGGCGAAGTACTTCGGAAATTCTGAGCAGTTCTGGCTTAATTTGCAGGATGCCTATTCTGTACATCAGTTCAAAAAGTCCCACTCCAAGGAACTAAAAGCTATCAAGCCTCTTGCGATGGCCGTAGGCCAGTAAATTTAACCTTTCTCACCTGGCGCCCGGCGCAGCGTCCTGGGGGTCCTCGGTTATCCGCGTGTCCCTCGGTTGTTGCTTTGAACGCCGGGATGATGATGATGAAAGAGCGGAAAAATCTTCAGATCAATCTCGTTGCCCTTAACAATCACATCCTTGAAGTGGCCAGCATGCCGCAGGACATGGACGCACTGGGGAACAAGCTGCATGCACTGCAGGGGGATCTTGCCCATCATTGGGCGGTAAGCGTCAGCGGTAATTGGCGACTCACTTTCTCATTTGAAGGGGAGGATGCAATCTTGGTCGCTTATCAGGACCATCAGGGGGGAAGAATTATGATTTTCAATCCTGCGCATCCAGGCGAAGTTTTGAAGGACTACTTGGGCGAGATAACGGTTGCCGAGGCCTCAAGGCGTTTAAGTGTGACCCGGGCGCATCTTTCCCGGGTTCTGAACGGAAAGGCGGGCATGTCCGCTTCCATGTCTTTACGTCTTTCAGGCGCCGCGTACATCACCGGACTTCTGGCTAAGGATGCAGATACAGCATGATCTGTGGCAAGCCAGTCGAAAGAAGCAACCGTTTCGGTCCACTTTCGGTCCAATGACCTGCCCGACCACCCGGGCGTGGGCCAACCGCAGCTCATTGCCAATCAGATCGGCCGCAGGTGTTGCGGTCGAGGAACACATCTGTCGGGCCGGGGCCCGGGGATTCCCCGACCTAAGCTCGCGTGTGGGCGTCATGAATATTGGCGGGAACAACTCGTCGCTTGAACCGTACGAGGTTCGTGCGGACGGCAGGCATAGGGTAAGAAGTCTGCCGTGCTGCTTGACCCAGAACAGGCAAAGATGACAAGTTCGCCTTCAAAACGGCCAGGGAGCCTCTGGATCATAAAAATCTGCGGGATGTACGCTGGGGAGGCTCTTGCGGTCGACGACGCTTCCACCCTTAATAACCATATGGATCTTGCGAAAGTTGTGGATGTCCTCGAGTGGGTTTCCATCCAGCACAAGCAAATCTGCGATTTTTCCTGCTTCCACGGTACCGAGGTCCTGACCTAACCTATACGCTTCGGCTCCGCGACGGGTCGAGCCCTGCAGAATCTCCATAGGGGAAGCTCCGGCATCTTGCAGGGCCTCCATGCGGTCGAATTCGGCGCGTCCCAGACGTCCCCAAACAACCGGGCCGAAATCAGTAATCTCCAGTCCCGCATCGGTCGCGAGCGTGAAAAGAACTTTTGCATCCAGCCACGGCTTTAGCTCGGACACATGTTTCTCATACCTTTCCACGCTCGCCCCAGCTCGCCGGTTAAACATAATTTGGTTGATGTAAGTGTCCTTTGGATGATCTTCAGGCTTCCATTCCCGTAGGATTTGAGATTGCTTTTTTGACGGTATCATCATTAGAGCGCAGTAAATATTCTTGCGCTTGATCTCCGCGATCAACGCATCTCTGGCGGCGACTTGACTGGGTGTTTCCGGCTCCGGTTGCATAACGTTGGGGTGTTGCAACAGGTCCGAATCCACATCGAGGGCCAGCCGCAAACTCTCGAGGGTGAAGGTATGAGTTAGAAACGGCCGTCCTGCCCTGCGCACTTCTTCCCGCATTGCCCGAAGCTGCTCTGGAGAGAACATCAGCGGTTCCACCGGTTGGATTCCATGGGCACTAACGGCGACTTTGACGAAATCGACTCCTTTCGCCAGATAGTCGCGCATCACCTGTGTTAATTCCGATGGCGTCAGGGCCAATAACCCAGGCCCCATCCCGGCTTCCCAAAGCTCATCGATGCGGTTTTTTATTTCGGGGTGAACCCAGCCGCCGTAACGAAAATCAATTGCGCCGAGAGGGGCCTCATCGAGCATATACGCACTGAAGGGGCCACCCATCCCTACGATATTTCCGCCGATGAGTACGCGGCTGCCAACAATTTCGCCGCGATTCAAGCGGTCTCTCGCCTTGAGCAATGGTTGAAGCGGCCCCCATGTGTCCATCATCGTGGTTATGCCGTACTTGAGGCCAACCTGCGCGGACTCGATGGCAATCTCCTCAAACCGGCCTTCGTATTTCACAAAGAACTCGGGTACGGTCATCAGCACGAGGTGAACGTTGGTGTCGATGATTCCGGGAGTAATGAACTTGCCGCGGGCGTCGATCGCGTGAATCTCCGGAGGGATCTTGATCAAGGTCCTGGAGCCGACGGCCTTGATATGTCCGTTCTCTATGAGAACGGTGGCATCGACAATCGGATCATCCCCGGTAGCGGTGATTACCGTGCCTCCGACCAATGCCAGGCTCGCGGCTTCAGGCGTGGGCTCCGCGAAAAAACAAACCGGTGCCAAAATGGCCGCAAGGAAGATGGCTGCAAGTAAGACTGCCCATGCCACCCTTCGAACAAGATTCCTCATATAGATGATTGGCGATGAATTGCCGAGTTGCTGGCGGTCAAATCATCTACGCAAGCTTTCAGAAAATCAACTTAAGAGCCAATTGGATAGATCTCGGGCCCCCAATCTGATAGAGCGGGCTCAAACCGGTTCCGTAGCCTTGTCCTAAGCTTGCTCCCAACATCTGCGTAGCCACACCAAATTGTGAAGGTGGGACCGAGGTATTGCTCGTGGGAGGGCCAAAATTGGGGTGGTTGAGAACGTTGAACATTTCGGCACGAAACTGCAGGTTCAACGTGTCATGAATTGGGAACCGGCGCCGGACGGCAAAGTCCCATTGCGTGGCACCGAATCCGCGTAGCGCGTTTCTCCCCAAGTCTCCTTGTCGCTCGGGGAAGCCTGTAACGGAATTGATGGGCGGGTTGGCGAAGGCATAGTAATTGAGCGCTTTGCCGCCTGGGTAGTAAGGTCCGTACAGGTACAGTGGTTGCCCGGGAACCACGTCTGGGCGAAGGACTATCTGTTCCGTTGGATTGAAGTTGATCGGCATTCCATTATTCACATCCACCGGCGGCGCCGACCGCGCCTGCACAATGTTATCGGTTGACCAGTTTCCGAATATCGCTTGCAGCACTGGATTTTGATGGGGCGCGGGCAAGTCATACATTACCGCGGCGGAAAGCGTGTTGCGGATATCCCAGTCCGATGGCCCCCGATTGGAAAAGCCCGGCGCGATTATATCGGAGCCCGACACCTCCAGGGAAGAAAAGGCGCTGGAGGCATCGTCGATAGAATGCGACCAAGTGTAGGAAATCATGGACTGCAATCCCCGCGACAGCCTCCGCCGAAACTGAGCTTGCAAGGAATCATAGTTCGAGTACGTGCCGTTGGTGATTACGTACAAAGTACTGAAAGTGTTGTTGGGTGAAACAATGTCTTGCTGCTCCTGCAAGCGGCGTCCAGCCGAGCCAACATAGGAAAGCGAAAACGCCTGGTTTGTTCCCAGCGATTGCTCGACTGCGAGATTCCATTGCAGCGTATACGGCATCTCAAGATTCGGATTGAAAGCGGTGATACTCAAAGGAGGAGTCAGTGTGACTGAGGACGGAGGTGCTTCCACATGCGTGAGCGGGAACGGGAGCACCGGGCCTCCTAACGGCTCTCCGAGTAAGAAATTGTTTGCTCCATACGGGTAATTGAAGACGTTCGCCGCTCGGCCGGCCGCCTGGTCCCCTAGATCGTAGAACACGCCAAATCCGCCGCGCAGCACAGTATCCCAACCTTGTGACGAGCGCAGCAGATAAGCCACACCGATCCGGGGCGCGAAATTGTGATAGGTCGTGTGCCACAGCGAAGTGCCTAATGGAGCCAGTGCGGTATTGGTCGGATCGTTCACTTCATTCACGGCGAGCAGAGTTTTGTTGGCGGAGGGCGCGGGATTGATGTCCCATCGCAGGCCGTACGTAAGGGTCAACTTGGAATTGACCTTCCACCCGTCCTGCCCAAAGAAGCTGAAGTTGTGAAAATAGAAAGTGCCTGGCAGTCCGAGCGAGCTGAAGACATAATAGGGATTGGGCGTCGTGGACACTAGGGATGGCATGTCGAGGAAATCCACGCTCGAATAATAAGTGAACGGAATAAAGTTGGGCGAGACCCAACGATAGTCGAAGCCGAATTTCAGGCCGTGCGAACCCTCGGAAAAGGCTACGTTGTCCACGATATTAATTTGCCGCAACGAACTGTTTATATTCGGTCCCAGATTGTAGGCGGTATTCAATCCGGAGTTGACTACTAGATTGGTGATATCGGAGGTGGGGCCAGTAAGCGGAGCCGGAAAAAGAATAGAGTTGGATGGAATCACGGCTCCTCCAAAGTCGTCCATAAGGTTGGTGGACTCGCCGAGATTTCTGCTGAAATTAAACCGTGTTTCATTGACGAGCGACGGCTTGATCGTCCACACCGCACCGACTGTGACGGTTGTCGTCCGGACCTGGTCATCAAAAATGGTGTTCACGCTGAAAGAATCGCCGGCGCGCTGGAGCAGTTGTGAGGGAGAGTAGTTGTACCGCCCGAACAAGCTCAGATGATTGTTCACTGCATCGTCAACGCGAATGCTGTACGCGTTCAGTGTAGCTTTGTTGGAGAAGCTTGCATTGAACGGGGCCAACCCTGTACCCGTAATCTCCGGGCCATTAGGGATGGGAAATATATTGAGAAAGGGTTGAATGTCGGCCGGAGCGCTGCTTCGTTCGGTGAGAGATGGGACATCCGTAAGCGTCGTTTGCGGCAATCGCAGGCGAAGTCCTTCGTAGGAAAAGAAAAAGAAAGTTTTGTCTTTAATAATGGGTCCGCCCACAACCCCGCCGAAATCATTCTGGCGTTCCTCTGCCTTGGGTAAGTGGTTTTCATGCGCAAACCAATCGGTGGCATCAAGCACGTCGTTGCGAAAATAGTCGAACAGCGTGCCGTGAATCTGGTTTGTCCCAGAGCGGGTAACGATTGAAATCTGTGCGCCCGGAGTACGGCCATACTCGGGCGCGAAGTTGGAGGTCTGAATTCTGAACTCTTGCATGGCGTCAACCGACACTAGGTTGTTGGTTCCGCCCAGGATGCTGAAACCGGGCAACGTTCCCGATGCGTTCCGATATAACGTGCCGGAGCCTCCTTGGTCCGTGCCGATATTTGCGCTGACCCCGTCGACGGTGAAGTAGTTGGTGTCGGTGCGCTGACCATCGGTACTGAATTGTCCTTCATTGCCGATCTGCGCGGGAGTGATGACAACGCCGGGAGTAAGGTCAATCAAGGCCTGGAAGCTGCGGCCGTTGAGCGGCAGATTGGCCACGAATTGCCGGTCGACCACGGTGCTCACTGCTGCCGACTCCGTGTTCACGAGAGGGACGCCTCCCTCGACGGTTATGTCCTGTGAGACCAAACCCACTCGCAGCGAAAAGTCGAGCGACACATCATCTTGCACATGTAGTTCGATACTATCCTTAACAATTCGGGCGAATCCTTCCTTTGAGACACTTGCCCAATAGATGCCTGGCGGGAGTCCGGTCTGGCGGTAAAAGCCGCTTCCGTTCGTCTCAATGGCATACGTCAGGCCGGTATTCACGTTGGTCAGGACAACTTTGGCGCCGGCCACCACTCTTGCTTGGGCATCGGTCACGAATCCGCTGACCGTCGCGTTGGTGTCGGCAAAACAATAAATGCTCGATGCCAGAACAAGAAAAGCGAGTAGAACTGCAGCCATTCGAGCTGACCTCGAACCCATAAACGTACCCCCTCGGCGGGTGCCACAAAAGTGAAAACCCTGTTATGCGGAAACTTGCACGTCCGGCTTGCACTCGCTCGTTTGATTACGCCGCTTTAACCAAAAAGGCGAACCATTCCTCCGGCCCTCATCGCCAGCCCGACGCGTATTGGCTGATTCCGGTCAAAATATACTATAAATCCCATCTACATAGCAGACAATATTGGAGCCGTCTCCGCAGCGTTGTCCGTAGCGAGAAATTTCCTTTGGAGTGCCTAACGAAAATCGCCGCGCTCCCGCTCGAACAATTCTTCCCGTCCGACCTACTGCGAGTATTCTTGGTTGCGTATCTTCAGCCACCTCGCGTGTTCCGACAGATACGGCGCGAACATGCGCTCTCGGCAATGCCCACAAGATCGTAGTTGCACGCCAACCGGAACAGGCCCGCACCAGCGTGCTCGCCGTGGTCGCATTAGAGCAACGGCGTTACCCTGCTGCGGTATGAGCGTAATCGCTTCCATGAGAAGGCCGGTCGGAGTCAAGTGAATTCGTTTGTATTTTTGTTGGACAAGATGTTTTTCTCCGGCCGAGTAGCCACTGTCGTCATGCTTCCATTCGCACTCTCGAGGAGCGATTCGTTCGCTCGGTGCAGTTTGGGCGTTCTCGGTTCAGCCGGGGCTGCCATCTGATTGGCGCCCTGTGGTTCTGCTCTTTTGAGAGTCGAACCTGGGCCAGGCGATTAGCGCAGTCACCGGAACTCGACTTTGGCTTTTTGTTTTTCCTCTTCCTTGGAATGGTTTTGTTTTTTGCCCTTCGTTTTTATGCGGCTGCCGCAACTGTCATTCGGCTGCTGTTGTGCAACGGGTCGTAGACTTCTCCGCTCACCCACAAGTGATGTAGCAACACCGCCAGCTTTCTTGCAGTCGCAACGATGGCTCGCTTCTTGCCGTTTCGTCCGCCACGCTCCGCTAGCTTCAGCCCCCATCGCCTGAGATCGCAGTCGACACCGAAGGGTCCCAGAATGTGCTGTGCTCCTTGCACCAACAGCGTTCGCAGATACGGATCGCCTTCCTTGCTGATATGCATCTGCGGATCGCTCTGTCCCGATTTCCTCCGTCCTGGTTGCAGTCCCAGATAGCCGCCTACATCGCGGCTCTTGCCGAAACGATGCGGATCTTCCAACGTCAACAAGAACGTCAGTGCGATCAGCGTGCCTACGCCCTTGATCTGCTTCAGCAGCGCCACCTGTGGGTAACTCTCTTGCGCCAGCGCTTCGATCCGGTCGTTGTACTCGCAGATTCGCTCACTCAGCTCTTCGATGGCCGACAGCAATGGCTCTAGCGCCCGTTGCAGTTCTGCACTTAAGCCTTCCGCTTTCTCCGGATTTATGTTGCGCACATTGCAGCCGCGCAGTCGTTCGCCGTACGACTTCGCCAATCCCCGAGCCGTGTTAGCCAGCCCCGTTCGCGCCCTCACCAGGCCGGCGCGCGCGCGAATCATCATTAAATCCGCCTGCGCCTGCGCACTGCGATGCTTCACCGGATATAGCAACTGGGGATCGATTCGCGCCAACCGCGCCAGAGTCTGCGCATCCAGACGATCATCTTTTTTGCGGCTTTCCCCGATCAGCCGCACCTTGCGCGCATTCCCCACGATCACTTCGTGCCCCAGCTCGGTGAGCAAGCGACTGATCCAGGGCGAATGTGTACCGATTTCCAGTGCGATCCGGCTGCGCGGCATGGCACCGAACACTTCGCGCAAGGCTTTCGCAGTCGTACCGACTCGCTGCTCCAGTTGTACGTGGCCCGCTTCATCCATCACGCAATACCAACTGTTGCGATCTCCCAGATCCAATCCGATGGTCAGTTTCTGTTGAGAAAAATTTCTGTTCTGCTTTGCCACTGCGGTGCTAACCTTCTTCATTGCCGGTCTCCTTTTTATCTGTGCCTCGAGCACGTCGATAACTTGGGAGCATACACTGCATCCCGTCCGGAGACCGGCCTTCTCATCCCATCTG
>DASPVV010000247.1:0-13005 GCA_035622175.1 Terriglobales bacterium
GCCCGCGACATCGCTGCCATAACCGTAAATCGCTGGCCCCATGGTTACGCTTACGAGTACAACCCTCTTTGGGATCCCGATTGGCCCGAGGGTCAACGGCCCTGCGATATCGCACGCAAGCCTTTCGGTCGGATCACGATCGCCAACTCCGATGCTGCCGCGGCAGCCTACACGGATCAAGCCATCGATCAGGGGTACCGTGCCGTACGGGAACTTCTGGCAGTGTGATCGTTTTTCTCGGGGCATCGTGCAGGTCCGCTGCCACAAAACCCGGGGCCTCGACAGCCGTGACGCACGGTCTTCATGAAAGGCTCGGCGAACCTGGACCAAGTCGGATCGCCTTAGTCAATCGGATACGAGCGAGATCCGTGGCTTCGGCCTAGACTCCAGGAGGGTGGGTTTCGATCCCACCCTGAAGAGCGGACCCTCTGGCTGTGGCCCCTGCATCGTAGGTTTGCATGGAATTGAGAATCATGTGAACGATAGCCTCATCCCCGATCGCAGTGTTCATCATCGCATGATAAATGGCCCGATCTGGCCATTCGACGTGGAAATACTTCTGGATGAAATCGGCGCGCTCACGATCGACCGTATCCACCAGGTGTTCGGCTTCCCCTTCCGTCTTACCGCGACCCAACAGGCGCCGCACTTTGTCTTCTCTCGGAGCGTAAAGAAAAACCCGGAAGGTACCCGGCCGGTTGCTGAGAAAATGCTGCGAGCCCCTGCCAACGATGACGCAATTTCCCTTTTGCGCGGCGTGCTCGACCACACGTCGGGTAATCTTTAGAACGTTTTCGCTATCCACCAACTGGAGCTTGTGCGCATTGATGCTGCCCTCATAACTTCCGCGCAGGAAGGACTTGAAAAGCCGATAGTACAGCGGATCATTGCGTTCTTCGCGGGCTGCAACAACCGATTTGGGACAGTCGGCAAGCCTTGCTATCTCTTCTGTCAGTCGCTGGTCCCATAATTTCCATCCTAGGCGGTCTGCCACCAGCTGGGCGATTTCCCCTCCTCCACATCCGTACTCGCGTTCAATGGTGATGATGTTGATCATGAAATCCCACTTCCTTTGTGTGTCGATCACGTGTGGATCGCCAGGACCGGACAGGGTCCCAACTGGATCACACGATACGTAGTCGAGCCGAAAACGACGCGGTCCAAACTATCGCCGCGCGCGGTCATAACAATCAGGTGGGCTTGCACTTGTTTTGCATAGCCCACAACTTCTTCGTAGGGTTTGCCGCATCTCACTGCGGTCTTGACCTTGAGATGCTCGCTTGAGTTGCCTGCCATGAGGTTATCGAGTTGTTCTGTGCGAGCCGAAATAACGGCTTTCGCTGCAGTCAGATCCGGGGCGCCCTCGACCACATGGAACAGGGTTAGTTCCGCACCATATTCCACCGCGAGAGAAATCGCATATTGCAGGGCGCGTCCCGAATTCATGGGAAAGTCCGTACAGTAGAGGATTCGGCGCAGGCGAGGCTTCCCGCCTGGCCCGGTAGTCATAACATTGCCCGCCGGATTCGATACTACCAGCACCGGGGAACACACCTTGCGCATAGCACGATCGGTGGTCGAACCTAGCACCAAACCTTCAAATCCCCGCCGGCCATGAGTTCCCATCCCAAGCCGTTCGACGTTGTGTTTTCGGCCAACAACAAAATCAGATCAGACACTTTCCCCTGATCCGCCACAAGCTGCAGCTCAACTCCGTGCCCCGAGTGCCTCTTCATAAAGTCCCGCAGTTTTGCCTTACCCTTCGCAAAGCGCTCTCGATGAGTGCGCAAAATCACCGGTCGCTCCAAGATAATCGGCATATGGATATTTCGACCACTCCACGGCGTGCCGAGCCACCCCATGAGCTTTGTAGTATTCGGCGACCGTCAGCGCATACTCACACGCGCTTACAGAGAAATCCCAGTCAACCGGATAAAGAATACATTTGAACTGCATGACTTCAGTTCGGTTCCATTGTTATTCCGCCACTCTTACCCCGCCGCCACTTCGCCGCCCCCTCCCGGATCATTCTTTCTTAGGAGAAATGACAGCACGAACATGATCGTGGACATCACAGCCAGGACCATGAACGTATCGATATATGCCAGAGTCGTGGCCTGTCCCTGCACGGCTCGATAGACGCTGGCATAGGCTCGATGCTGCGCGTCAGGCGGGCTCATTCCCGAGTGAATATAGAGCCGTTTAGAGCCTTCAATCAAGTTCTGGAAGCTCTGGCTGCCGAGCGTGGTGTGGCTGACCAAAACCGACTGATGGTACTCTGAGCGACGGTCGATCAGCGTTGTGACGATGGAAGTCCCCACGCTGCTCCCAATATTGCGCATGAAATTGATCATGCCGGCAACGGAATTGCTCTTCTCCGTGGGCATGCCGATGTACGCCGCCATCGTGATCGGCACGAAGAGGAAACCGATACCGACAACCTGAGCGACGCGCAACCACGAAGCGGAACCGAAGCTGATCGTCAAGTCAATACGTTGCGTAGAGTAGTACATCCCGATTGCCAGGCACAGCCAGCCAAGACCGATGATGTAGCGGACCTGGAATTTGGCTGTAAGTCGCCCGACGACGGGCATGGCGATCAGCACGACGAAAGCGCCGCCAGACAGGACCAATCCCGCCAGTTCCGCCGTATATCCCAACAGCGTCTGCAGAAACAGGGGCATCATGACCAGGCTGCTGAACAGCAGGATTCCGAAGGTAAACATCATCAGGTTTGAACTCAGGTAATTGAAACTTTTGAAAAGCTGAACCTCGATGATCGGGTGCTTGCTGAACCATTCCCAGATCACCAGCGAGACCAGGCACACACTCGACACCATCGCCAGAATCACGATGCGGTGTGAACCAAACCAGTCGTCTTCCTGACCTCGGTCCAGAATAACCTGCAGGGCGCCGACACCCAGGGTTAGCAACGCGATTCCGATATAGTCGAGTTTTACGCCGGCAGCTTTAAGGCGGCCAAGGTAAGGGGGGTCTTCAATTAAACGAAAGACCAGCCCCAACGTGAGAGCGCCGACCGGTAGGTTGATCAGGAAAATCCAGCGCCAGGAATAATTGAAAGTGATCCACCCCCCCAGAGTCGGTCCGACGGTCGGGGCAACGACCGCCGTGATGCCGTACAATGCGAAGGCCAAGCCGCGTTTTTCGGGGGGGAAAGTGTCGGCCAGAATCGCTTGCGCCATCGGCTGGAGTCCTCCACCGCCAGCGCCCTGCATCGCTCGGAATAGCAGCAGGAGCCCAAAGCTCGTAGCCATCCCGCAAAGCACGGAGCTCAGGGTGAAGATGGCTAAGCATGCCATGAAAAATCGCTTCCGGCCAAACCTGACGGCGAGCCAACCGCTGATGGGAAGAACAATCGCGTTGGAAACCAAATACGACGTGAGCACCCAGGTGCTGTCGTCATTGCTGACGCCGAGACCCCCGCCGATGTAGGGCAAAGCCACGTTGGCGATGCTGGTGTCGAGGATCTCCATGAAGGCCGCCATTGCCACCGCAACCCCGATCAGCCAGGGATTGTACTTAGGTGCCCAGCGGGCCTGTTCCAGGGGGAGAGCTTGGGCAGCGTCACTCATCGCAAATACACCGTCGGTTCGACGCTCATGCCCGGACGCAGCTGCAGGTCGCGGTTTTCGCCCGGATCGAGCACGATCTTCACCGGAATCCGCTGCACAATTTTTACGTAGTTGCCGGTCGCATTTTCTGGAGGCAGCACGCTGAACAACGGGCCCGTCGCCCCGGCGATGCTGTCCACTTGACCCTTATAGTCGCGGCCGCTCAAATCCACATGAATCTGTACACGCTGCCCCCGGCGCATGTGCTCCATTTGGGTTTCCTTGAAGTTGGCTGTGATCCAGACCTCCTGCAAGGGCACAACCGTCAACATCTGTTGTCCGGGTTGGACATTCAAGCCGACAACCACCGTCTTGGTCACCTCGCCACTCACCGGCGCAATGATCTTCGTGTATCCCAAGTTCAGCTCAGCCTGGTCGAGAGCGGCCTGCTTCTGCTGCACGTCGGCTACGGCCGAGAGCCAGCGGGCACGGGTCGACGCCACCTGCTGAGGACCGGTCTGCGCGTACTCGTGGTTGGCCGTCGCTTGGGTTAGGCGACTCTGGGTTTGTTGCACAATTTGCTGTGCGGCGGATTCGTTGGCTTGCGCGGCGGCGACGTTGGCTGTGCTGGATTTCGCCGTCGCCAGGGCTTGATCGTAAATTTGTTGCGAGACCTCTCGCCTTTCCACCAGCAGCTTGTATCGGTGGAGATCATCTTGGGCTTTCACGTCGTTCGCCTGGGCAGCCTCCACTTGGTCGTGAGCAGCAGCCAATTGCTTTTCAGCAGCGCTGATCGCGGCGCGTGCGTCTTCTACTCCGGAGGCAGTGAACTGCAATTGACTGGTTGAATTCACGCTCGTGATAGGTACCGTGATGTTGAGCGATCTCGCAGTCGCTTCCGCGTTGGCAAGATCGGCTTGCGCCTTATCCACGGCCACCTGGTAGTCTCGCGGGTCAATTTCGACCAGCACGTCACCTTTTTCCACCCACTGGTTGTCGTTGACATTGACCTTCACGACGTACCCTGAGATGCGGGCGCTTACGGGCGAGAGGTGGACGTCCACTTGGGCGTCATCTGTCGATTCGTAGCTGCTCAAGTAACGCCACAGGAACAGGGAAGCAACGATCAGCACCACCGCGGAGACTAGAATCACCAGGTTGCGGCGGCGCTTCCGGCGTGCCCCGGGCGAATACTTACTCTCCAATGCAGCCGCTGGATTTGCCCTTGAAGGAGTTTCAGAAACCGAAGGAGATGGGTTTGCCTCTGCCATTTTATTTTCCTGGAAAATATTCCTTGACGCCCCGCTCGCCAGCCCCCAGGGCGCGAATGAGTGAAATTTTCGCAAAATTATAGTTGTACAGACTAGAAATGTATTGCTCGTGGGCGGCAGCCACCGTCTCTTGCGACTGCACAACTTCGACCGTGTCCGTGACGCCGGCGGTGAAGCGATCGCGCGATTGAGTCAGCGTCTGGTCCGCCAAGTCAATATTGCTGCGCGCGACCTCCACCTGTTCCGCCGAAGATTGCAGGTTCAGCAACGCGGTGCGCAAGTCGGCCTCGATTTGCGCCCGCAAATTGTCGAGCCGCTCCCGGGCCTGTTCCAGCCTGGCGTCGGCCTGCTGAATATCGCCGTGGACGCTATTGCCGGTAAAGATAGGGATCGAAAGCGTTCCGCGAACGTCATAAACTCGTGTCGCATCCGAGGGATGCGTGCCTCCGGTTCCGTAGTCTGCGTCGAAGGAAAGCGACGGCAGATATCCTGCTGCCGCGGCCTTACGAAACAGCTCCGCTGCGCGCACGTCGCTCGTTGCGGAACGATAATCGGAGCGTGAAGCATATGCGCGTTGCAGAGCCGCGTCAATAGGTATATTTTCGAGCGGTTGATATAGCGATTTGTCGGTGAGATCAAACTGCTGGCCGGGAGCCAGCCCGATCACACGGGCCAACATGATCTTCTGAATGTCAAAGTCGTTCCTTGCCTGGATCAGTTGCTGCTGTCGGGTTTGCAGTTCGACCTTGCTGCGAAGGGCATCAATATCGGCCGCCGTTCCGGCTTTGACCTGATCCGTGGCTTGATCAAAAAGTGCCTGCGCCGCCGCGACCTGAGCTTCATCGGTGGCAATGCGGGCCTCGTCGGCAACCGCCTGAAAATAAACGTATCCGACAGAGAGGACGATGAGGTCGTGAGCGTCCAGCACTGTGTAATCAGCCGATTTCACACTCTCGCTGGCGGCACGAGCCGAGTTGATTGACTTCCAGTCGAATAAGCTCTGGCTCACGCCCGCGCGAGCGTCGAAGTATGAAAACGGACCCACCGCGGTTGAAATATGTAAGGTACCGGCGACCTTGCCGAAACCAAGCTGACCGAGGTTGATTTTCGAGTCCGCCACATAAGGAGCCGCGGTTACGTGGGGTAGCAACGCGCTTAATTCCTCCCAGCGCTGTCCTCGCGCAGCCCGAGTATCGGCTCGCGACAGCAACAGCCCGAGGTTGTACTTCAGTCCCAGGTTGATGGCATCTTCGAGCGACAGGGGCATGGTTCCGGGAGCGAGTTTTGTGGGCACGCTGCCCGAAAACGGATTGGCTGCATTCCCGGTGGGAACAGTGCTCGAAACTGTGGGTGAATAGGTTTGCGCATGACAGATCACCGCTCCAAAAATCAAGGCTTTTGCGCATAGAATACGTAGCGAGGCTGGTGAAGAAACCACAGAAAACCTCCTTGACTTCGGATAGGCTCGGCGGCAATACGAACAACGATAATACGCCAGTTGGACGACTCACCTCTGGGTTCAAGTCGCCTGGATCCGATACAGCTTGCCCGAGCGAAAACCCTAAGTCGGGTCGTTCCCGCCACGCATCGCAACTTAACCGACATGGTAGGCGAGTTGAGTTTCGGCGATCTTTGCCTAGCGGCTGAACGTGTTTTCGGTGCTGCTTCATTGCGAGTCAGGCGCGAAGACATTCAGGACGTCTTTGGGTGGCTGTACCTGCAGCGTTGATCGGCTTCCAAGCGAACAGGGTCTGAGGCCAGCCCCGCGCGCATCGAAGTAAGAATAAGATCCGGTCGATGGCGAGACATGGCGTAGCCGCTGGTCGAGGTATTGCCTCGCTCCCCAACTTTCCATCCGCCCCTCGGTGACCCTGGCAGAGAATCGCTCGACCGTCCCAGTCGTGGAACTGACTGCGACTCGACCCTTCGAAATTGCGAGCAGCAACCGCATTCCTAGGTCGGAGTGTTTGCCACCGGGAGCCAGACCTGGAAACGCGTATCTCCCGGCTTCGACGTAACCTGAATGCTGCCTTTGTGCTTTTTCACAATCCGCTGAACCGTATCCAGGCCGAGCCCAGTGCCTTCGCCCACAGCTTTGGTGGTAAAGAAGGGTTCAAAGATATGGGAGCGTATCTCGGGGGAAATCCCCGGACCATTGTCGCCGATCTCCACGACGACGCAACCGTCCTCGCGATAAATTCGGATGCGAAGCTCGCCTTGGCTGTTCATCGCATCAATCGCGTTATCAATGAGATTTGTCCACACCTGGTTGAGCTCGCTGCCGAATGAATTCACCAGCAGCGGCACGGGCTGGTAGTCGCGCTCGACGGCAACGCCCCGCTTGAGCTTGTGGTTCAAAATGGTTAACGTCGTTTCCAGACTCTTAACTACGTCCACATTTTGCACCGGGGACTGGTCCATGAAGGTGTATTCCTTGATGGCGCAGACCAGATCAGAAATTCGCGAGGTGCTGCTCTCGATTTCTTTTAGCAGGCTGGCAATCTCTAGGGAAGCTGCGATTCGAACCAGGGCGGCGCGCGCGGTACCTGCGTCAAGAGTCGCGAACAACGATTCGAGCGCTGCAGGCTTGATGCCTCGCTGCGCCAACTCAGCGGCCAGTTGCCACAGATCATCCTGCCCGTGACTGCGAAGTAAAGAATCAATTTGATCTTCGAGGTCGCTGATGGTTAGCGCGTCCGGAGGGGGCGCGTCTCGCTGGGTGAACGAAGATTCCAACTTCTCGATCTCCGACTTCTGCGTGGGGGTCAGTTCCCGTCGCCCCAGCTCGTGGCTCGCCTCTTTCACCCGATGCAAGGTTTCGCGCAATTGCGCCGCTGCCCGTTTGGCGGCGGCAGCAGGATTGTTCAGCTCGTGGGCAAGCCCGGCGGAGAGCTTGCCCAATCCGGCGAGTCGATCCCGCTGTTGTTCAATGCGCGTAGCTTCGCGGATGCGGTCCGCCATTACGCCGACCAGCCGCTTGGCTAACTCCGGGATTCTCTGAATGAGCTCTGGAAACAACGATGCCGGAAATCGTAGAATGCGGCCGTCGCTGACGGCTCTTCCCGTCACCGTGAATTGCTTCATCCGCGAAAAGGGCAGGGCCCCGGTCACGTCACCCGCCTTGCCCGCCATCACCACGGTTTCACCGCCGACCTCGCCGCGCCACTCGAATTCGCCTTCGAGAAGAACGAACATGGCCTCGGGCGGATCACCTTGCCGGGCATAGACTTCCCCCGCCTTGAGAATGACCTCCTGCGACTGGCCGAGGAACCAGGCAACCTGGTCCTCCGGCAAACCCGCAAACGCCGGCAGGCGCAACAATTCCGACGGAGTCACCATTTAGACCTTGCTCAAATACTGATGAATGAACTGCACCGCGACCGAGCCCTCGCCCACGCCCGAAGCCACGCGCTTCACCGAGCCATGGCGCACATCACCGACCGCAAACAGGCCGGGAACGCTCGTCTCTAGCAAAAACGGATCCCGATCGAGCGTCCATCCCTTGGGGCGCTGACCGTTGCGCATGAGATCGGGACCGGTCAGAAGAAATCCGCGCTCGTCCCGTTCGACCACGCCCGCTAGCCAATCGGTTCGCGGAAGCGCTCCAATAAAGATAAACATGGCGCTTGCCGGCACGCGCTCCACTTTGCCCGTATCGGAGCACAGCACGGAAATTTCTTCTAATCGCTTTTCTCCGTGCGCCTCGGCTACGCTGGCGTGGGTCCAGGTCTGAATGTTCGGTGTCTGATGGACTTGGTCGATCAGGTATTGTGACATGGTGCTAGCCAGGCCATCGCCGCGCACCAGAAGCACCACCTTCTCGGCGTATTTGGCAAAGTGCATGGCCGCCTGACCTGCTGAATTGGCCCCGCCGATCACGTAGATGATCTCGCCCTTGCAGGAGAGCGCCTCCGTGGCACCGCCTCCGTAGTAAACTCCGGCCCCCTGGAGCCTCTCGATGCCAGGCGCTTCCAGATGGCGCCACTGCACCCCGGTCGCCACTAACAAGGCATGGCAGGAGATCTCGCCTCCGTCGGCGAGCTTGAGGATGCGGTACGACGCTTCCGTACGGACGCTCACAGCTTCCTGCGGCGACAGAATTTCCACTCCGAAGCGTTGGGCCTGCACTACGGCGCGCCGAGCAAGGTCCCCTCCGCTCAGCCCGGAGGGGAATCCAAGGTAGTTTTCGATGCGCGAGCTCATGCCGGCTTGACCGCCAGGAGCTTCGCGCTCCACCATCACGGTTTGCAGGCCTTCGGAAGCGCCATAGACCGCGGCTGCCAGACCGGCGGGGCCTCCGCCAATGATTGCCAGATCGTAGAAGCTCATCTGCGCGCGTGTGCGTAGCCCTACCTTCTGGGCGATCTCTACCGGCCCGCTCTTCAGAAGCTTGGTTCCGTCTGGAAACAACACGACGGGAAGGCTAGAGGCTTCCGGTCCCAAAACCTCCAAGAGCCGCCTGGTCTCGGGATCGTTGCCGGCAAGCTCAACGTCGATCCATTGATAGGGGACCTGATTGCGCGCCAGAAAATCGCGCAATTCATAGCTTCGCGGCGACCAACGCGTGCCTAAAACCCGTATGCCAACAAAGGCTGGGTGGTACGATGCTCGCCAATCACCCAGCAAGTCATCCAACTGCGGGTAGAGGTGATCCGCGGGAGGATCCCACGGCTTCATGAAGAAATAATTGATGTTAGCTTCATTGATCGCACTGATCGCGGCACTGGTGTCTGCGTAGGCGGTCAACAGCGCCCGCTTGGCATCGGGAAAGATTCGCATTCCTTCCTGCAGAAATTCGACACCGTTCATACGGGGCATACGCTGATCGGCCAGCAGCAAGGCGACGCTGTCATTGCGCACTTTGAGCTGTCGCAGCAGCTCGAGCGCGCCTTGCGGAGAGTCGCTTCCGATGACGCGATATTCGGCTCCGTAGTGCGACCGGAGATCACGTTCAATCGCCCGCAACACATCGGAGTCGTCATCCACACTGAGCAGAATTGGCTTGGGCATGAGCGTATGGTCCTGGAAGCGGCGGAACACCGCCGACCAGATCACTGACCGCATAGGTTAGATACAAGAAGGTAGCGTTTGGTCGCGTAAATAGCAGCTTGAGGGTGGCGAGACATCTGTCAGCTTCATTCCCAAGTCCACTGCGGACGGTTACCCACCAGCCCTGGGGCCGCTGGGGAGCGGCAGAAAACGCATTGCTTTGTCGTTCTGGGTCATACCCATGAGGCCGTCTGACACCAGAGTCGGACGATTCTACGCCTGCAGCATGAGGAAATGGTGCCCGTCCAAAGTGTGCGGATCCGTGCCATCTTCGACCCTGAGTGGATCCGGGCAAAGCGGACGCTGAGCTTCCTCCCGTTTGCCCCACAATTCGTCCGGAGCATCAAGGCAGCCCTAGGGCACCTGTAGATAGTTGACTCCGCGGGCGTGGTCTACGAAAGGCATGATTCCTCGCACTTCTAAAATTAGATCGAGCGAAGAGAGACAATTGGGTCCACGGAAGCAGCCCGGGTTGCGGGAAGGGCCGATGCGAGGAGCGCCGTGATCATCATCATCAGGGCACCCGCCAGGTAGATTAGCGGGTCAGTTGCGCTAACCTCGAAGAGCAACGCCTGAACCATGCGCGACACTGCTAGCGAGCCGAGCACACCGAGGCTGCACCCGATGAATGCTAGCTTAGCGCCCGAAAGCAAAACCAGCGTTGCAATTCCCGTGCGCTCGGCGCCAAGGGCCATGCGGACAGCGATCTCGTGCGTGCGCAGTGAAGCAGAGAAGGCGATCACCGCATAGATCCCCGTGAGGGCAAGCAGGAGAGCGCCCAGGGCAAAGCCAGCGATAAGGCTGGTATTGAATCGCCGTGGCGCCTCTACATTCGCGATCGCTTCATTCATGGGCTGCACTTGTTGCAATGCGAGGAGAGGATCGATTGCAGCGACGGTTGACCGCAGAGTATGAGTCATCTGCTCGGGAGGAAGCGCGGAACGCACAGTTATGTATCCACCAGCAGGATCTGTGAGATTTCCGTTGTAATCAAAGCCATACAGAGTATCGGGCTGCTCCCGGGGCATGTACCACTGGTCGTTGCTAGGTTCGTCGCGCGAACCCATTTTTGTATCAGAAACAACGCCGACCACAGTCGCCCAGGGCAGTTTCTGTGGCGGAGCGCCAACGTGGATACGCTTGCCGATGGCGCGCTGACCTGGCCAGCAACGTTTCGCCATCGATTCATTCACGATCACAACGGGGAGTGAACTCGAGCTGTCGTCCATCGTGAAGTAGCGACCACCCAGTAGCGGAATACCCATGGCGCGAAAGTAGTCACCGGAAATAGCCGCAAATACAGCGAACTCCGGTTTCCAACTGTCTGCGGGCTGCCCCTCCACGGTATATGCAGTTTCTGGGTATGAGCCGGCTGCAGGTGCGGCGTTCGTGATGCCGACGGCCAGGACACTCGGTTGGTTCGAGAGCCGGGCTAGGACCTCACGACTAAAGGCGTCGACAGAAACGTTAGTGGGGTATTGCCGCAGAGGCAATTGATAGCCGCCGATCAAGACCTGATCTGGACGGAATCCCGGGTCGACTGCGCGCATCTTCTGAAAGCTGCGCAGGAAGGTGCCGGACGTAATGAGCAGCACCAGAGCGACGGCGATTTCCGACACCACGAGGCCTGAACGTAACCAAGTATGACTGGAGCTACCCGTGCCGGTGCGAACCCCTTGCTTGAGGTTCTCTGTGAGGTCCGTTCTAAGGGCAGTGAAGGCAGGAGCAAGGCTGCAGAGAGCGCCCGTGGCTAGGGCGAGGAGAAGGGCGAATCCGGCGACGGTTGCGTCCACGGCGATGGAGTCGATGCGCGGCATGGAGTCTGGCAGGACGCTCCAGGCGGTTCGGATGGCGGTTGCCGCGAATCCTAGGCCCAATAGTCCACCGGTCACGCCGAGCAGCAAGCCCTCGCATACGGACTGACGGATAATGGCGCCTGCGCCCGCGCCCAGTGCCAGACGAACTGCGTACTCGCTGCGCCGCCGGATGGCCCGCACCAGTAAAAGCCCGGCTACATTCGCGCAAGCTAGCAGCAGCACAACGGAAACCGCTAGAAAGAAGATCCTCAGCAACGGCCGAACCTCTGCAACCTGGTATTCGAGCAATGGTGTCACGTCACCCCGGATGTGGATCGCTGACTGGGCGACAGGAAGATGGCGCATGATCTGCCGGGCCACACGGTCGGTGTCGAGTGCAGCCTGCTCGAGACTAACGTCTTCTTTAAGGCGAGCGACCATCTGGTATCCCCAGAAGCCGGCATGCTCGTCAGAAAGTTCGTCGGCTGTCAGGCTCATGGGCACCCAAAGCTGCGCCTGGTCGAGATGTCCGGCCGTAGGGGGAAATTCAAAACTGCGCGGCATCACGCCGATGATGGAGTATGACCTGCGATCGAGGCCGATCGAGGTGCCGACCACCTGGGGATCGCGGTGATAACGGTTGAGCCACAGCCCATAACTGATGACCGCGACGGGCTCATGGCCGTCCTCCTCCCGTCGCGTAAAAGTGCGGCCAAGGGCGGGGGAAACGCCGAGGGTAGAGAACACGCCGGCTGTGAACCGAGCAGCATTGACTTGTTCGGGAGTTGCACCGCCAGAGAGCTCATAGCTTGCGTCGATGTAGCCTCCAGTGTCGGAAAAAGCTTCAGTCGCACTCCCGTAGGTTGCGATCTCACGAGCAGTGACGGAAGTACTCGGGAGATCGCCCAGGTGATCTCCCAACACGACCAGGCGATCAGAGCGGAAGAACGGCAGAGGACGCAGAAGTACGCCATGGACGAGGGAGAATACGGCAGTAGTGCCACCAATCCCCAGAGCCAGGGTGAGAACAATGATGAGTGTGAACCCAGGTGTTTTCCGCAGTTGGTGATAGGCAAAACGGAGATCCTGTGCAAGTGCGTACATGGCTTTTCCTCATCGCATCATGAACAGCCTGTACCCCCATTAGGGAGACTCTGATTAAGTGCTCCCTTTCCACAGTGAGTATAGGTAAAGTCGTGCCAGCATGAACTTGTTCTACCAACAAAGGACACTGGCGATGATGACAGGATTCGAGCGGTACACGAAGAAGACGCGGCGAGCCATCTTCTTGGAGGAGATGGAGCAGGTGGTACCGTG
>DASPVV010000248.1:0-17991 GCA_035622175.1 Terriglobales bacterium
TACGGTGAGGTGACCATCATTTCGCCCAGAGAGTTTGTCTCGCTCCTAAAGCTTTGAGCGAGCTCGAGCAATTCTTCCAACTCTACGCTGCGGGACCCGCCCCTCCATCGGGAGTCTGGGTTCGCAAATCGTAGCAAGCCGCCGAATCTCTGTGTCCTTTCGAAAATTTCACGATTCAGCAGGCCGTCTCTCATGCTCGCATTGAATGCGGACTCGGAGCTTTTCAGGCGTTGAACTTGACAATCGCAGCGACTGCGGCCTAAAGTCCTAAGTATCTTAGGAGGTGGAAATGGGTAACCGTGCTCAGATCCTCCCAGGTACTCTTGATCTCCTTATCCTTAAGGCGGTCGCGCTCGGCCCGCTGCACGGTTACGGAGTCCTTCTGCGGATTGGGCAGATTTCGAAGGGCGCACTCCAGATTGAGCAGGGCGCCCTTTATCCCGCCTTGTTCCGGTTGGTGCGCAACGGCTTGCTTAAGGCGACGTGGGGCGTTTCGGAGAATAACCAGCGCGCGAAGTTTTACGAGCTGACTACGGCCGGCCGAAAACGCCTGCAACAGGAAATCAAGAGCTGGGACCGCTTGGTAGCCGCCATAGGGAGCGTCCTCAGCACCCGGCCGGAGGAAATATGACCCTCTGGTCATCGCTGCGTACGATCTTGGGATTTCTGTTTGGGCGGCCGCAAGTCGAGATGGAAATCGAGCAAGAACTTCAGGCGCATTTGCGAAAACGGGCGGATGATCTGGAAGGTCAAGGGTTTTCTCGCGGGGAAGCGGAGCGCCAGGCCCGCATCGAGTTTGGCGGCTATCAACGCTACAAAGAGGAGTGCCGCGAAGCGCTGGGAACACGCTTGCTTGCGGAACTAATCGCAGACGTGCGTTACGGATTGCGCCAGCTTCGCCGCAATTTCGGACACACCGCCGTGGCTGTGATCACGCTCGCGCTCGGCAGTGGGGCGACAACAGCCATGTTCTGCGTGGTGGACGCAGTTTTCCTGCATCCTTTGCCCTATCGGCAATCCGGGCGGCTGGTTTCGTTCTTCTCGAGCAGTGCCGGTTTCCCTCGGAATCTGCCTGCACCGGGCAGTTATGCTTACTGGAGAACTGAGAAGAACTTATTCGAGGGTGTTGCAGCCGACGACTCGCGCTCCTATAGGCTCACGGGTGACGGTGAACCGGAGCAGCTAGAGGTAGAAGCAGTCAGTCCCGAGCTGTTTCCCCTCTTGGGAGTGACCCCGCAGCTCGGTCGCGTGTTTGGCCCGGCTGAGGATAAGCCGGGGACCGACCATGTCGTCTTACTTAGTTATCGCTTGTGGCGAGGTAGGTTCGGGGGAGACCCGACGTTGGTAGGCCGAAACATTCTCCTGAACGGCGAAAAGTACACAGTTGACGGCGTGATGCGGCCGGATTTTTCGTTTCCGTTTTCGACCTCCGAGGCGTGGGTACCGATAGATTTGACCCCGGAGCAGTTAAGGGACCGCTGGGACCACTACCTGAATGAAGTCGTGGGTAGACTGAGGCCCGGTGTCACACTACAGAAGGCTAATGCGGAGTTGCTTCTGCTAAGTCAGCAGTTGGCTCGCGCCTACCCCGCAACCAACGGAGGCGGCATGGAACGCTTTTTTGTCGAGCCGCTTCGGGCCACCTACACGCGGGATGCGCGGGGTGGGTTGCTCCTGCTAATGGCCGCAGTCACATTCATTCTCTTAATCGCCTGTGCCAACGTTGCAAGCCTTCTCCTGTCACGGATCGAGCAGCGAGAACACGAGATTGCGACACGGACTGCGCTGGGGGCGAGTCGGGCGAGAATCCTAGCGCAACTACTCACGGAAAGCGCAATGCTCGCCATCGGGGGTAGTGCGCTCGGCATTGTGTTTGCTGAGAGGTCTCTCGGTTTTCTGAAGGCACTAATCCCTGGTGATCTAGTTCACTCGATCGCGCTAACTCTCGATGCTCGTGTTCTGGCGTTTCTGGTCGTGGTTTTGTTGGTGAGCACGCTGTTATTCGGCAGCGCTCCGGGAATGCGAGCCTTGCAGTTCGACCTGAATGAGATTCTGAAGCAAGGTCCGACGAGAACATCGAGGCGACCGCGGCTTGGCGAGCTCTTCGTGGTGGCGGAGATAGCCCTATCTCTCACGCTAGTGGTAGGCGGCGGACTGCTGCTTAAATCCTTTTGGAAATTACGTTCACTGGACCCGGGCTTCCGGTCCGAGAATGTGACCGCATTATCTCTCGTCACGCCGACGGCACAACGATTCGTCGATTTTAATCGGCGGATGGCGCTGTTTGACAGAATCCTGGAAAGGGTTAGAGCCTTGCCAGGTGTTAAGGCCGCTGCATTTACAAGCGCGGTGCCACTCACATGGACCGGCGGAGGAATGATCGGAACGCTCCCACTTACACCCCAAGGGGCGTTACCTAGGCAGGGCGTAGACCGCGTGAACGACCGTGTGATCACTCCGGGCTATTTCGAAGCCCTGCGGATACCACTGTATCGCGGTAGGTTCTTTGACGAGAATGACGGTCCAAACGCTCCGCTCGTGGCGATCGTCAATGAAACTATGGCGCGGACGTATTGGCCGAACCAGGACGCAATCGGCAAGCAGTTCAAGTTTGGCCCCGCGACAGCGCCTACTCCTTGGATACAGATTGTCGGTGTCGTTGGCGACGTCAGGCAGATGGGGTTGGATCAGCCGCCACAGCCAGAGATGTACCTTCCGTACAGGCAGGCAAATGGTAATTACATGGTACCGCAAGACTTGGTTGTGCGAACACGTGGAACACTTCCAGGTTTAGGAGACATGCTGAGGCGACTGGTCTGGTCCGTCGACCCCGACCAGCCCGTGTCGAAGGTGATGGCGATGAGCGAACTTGTGAATCAGGATATCGCCTCGCGACGGCTGCGAGCGTTTCTCCTAAGCGGGCTCGCTGGTATGGCATTAATACTGGCATGTGTGGGCATTTACGGGGTAATGACTTACGTGGTCACGCAACGCACGCACGAGATCGGGATTCGCGCAGCCCTTGGCGCAACACCAGACGATATCGTCCGTAGTATCCTCGGCTGCGGAGCAAGGCTAACACTACTTGGCGTAGGTATCGGACTGGCTGGCGCTGCGGTTTCGGGGCGGCTCATAGCCGGCCTACTCTTCGGGGTGAAGCCTCATGATCCACTCACAGTTGCACTGGCAGCGGTTCTGCTGGCTGCTGTCTCGCTTCTGGCCTGCTACATCCCCGCCCAACGTGCAACCAAGATCGATCCGGTGGCGGCGCTGCGGAGTGAGTAGGCCTGCTTTGGACAGGCCGACAGTGCGAGGAGCATCAATTGATATAGCTCACTTCTGCTTCGCCCGCAACCAGAGCACGCGGGGAACGCCAACACTGCAGACTCACACTTCACAATTCACGATCTGTGCCTCACATGGGAGCGGAATCTCCTCTGCGTAGTTGCCCGCGACTCGTACCCAGTTCGAGCATGAGCGTCTTCAGCGGGACGCCAGTAAGATAGCGCCGACTCACCCGGTCTTTCGCAGCTTGTGCAGCTCTACTGGACGGCTGGGGCGGCCAGAGTCCATCTGGCTTCTCCGCGTATTATAACCTCTTATTGAAGCCTAGAGAGGTTATGTGCTAGGATGTCTCATCGCGCTGGCGGGCGCGCCACAGGCGCTATGGAACGGTCGATCCCGAGTACGCAAGACTTCCAATTCATCGGCGGCAGCTTGGCCCTCGACTTCGTCAACACGGTCGGAAACCGTCTTGGACAAGCCCGCGATTACTTTGCAACTCCGCGAGACGTAGTGCGCTGGGCTGCGATGCCGAACTGTCTGCCGCACCTTGGTCTCGTCAGGATTCGTCGTGGTGACATGGCCAGCATTGGAAGCCGACGTGAATACCTTTACGAGCTGTTCCTTCCATTCGCAAAAGGGACAAAACCGAACGTATCTCGCATGCTGGCTGCTTTGAATCTCGACATTCGGCAGCTTTGGTCTAAGAAAACTCTGCGTCACACGGATGGGCGGGTCCGGTGGGTGTTCGACGGCTCCGCTGCAGAGCAGCTTGCACACGCCATAGTGTCTGATGCGGCAGACTTGCTGTCCTCAGGACGCTGCGCGCTGATTCGCCAGTGCCAAGATGATTCCTGCGGCTGGTTATACCTCGACCGTTCGCGTGAGAAGAACCGGCGCTGGTGCAGTATGCGGGATTGCGGCAATCGCGCCAAGGCCCGCCGCTTTTATGCGCAACACCACGGGAAAGGTGCGGCGTGAGCATTCGCGAATCGCTTGTCCAGTTTGTGCTCATTGCGTTGCCATGGGCGATTCTCACACTTGTTAACAGAAAGGTTCCGCGCTGATGTATGCCGCACATTTCGCTGCAGGGTTGGCTATTGGTGCGGGGGCACGACGAGCGCCCATGGGGGCACTACTCGCCGGCGCATTTCTTCCAGACATCGTTTGGATCGCGCTGTCGGCTGCGGGCATAGAACCAGCTGGAGCGTCAGTGTTTTTTGACGACTGGTCGCATTCTCTGGTTTCTGTAGTGCTCGAAGCAACCTTGCTCGCTTTATGTTTTGTTCGTAGAGGAAGAGGCGTCTGGATGCCCGTTTGGCTGGCGGTCGTTTCGCATTTCCTGCTGGACGCCATCGTTCATCCCCGTCCGGCCGCACTCTATCCTTACTCTGCCATTCACCTGCCCTGGAATCTGTGGCATTGGGGCGAAGCTCAGGCTGCACTTGGTTTCACGCACTACTGGTGGTTTCAACTCGGCATTACTGTTCTGCTGCTTGCCATCTACGTGATGGGCTCGCGCCGCCAAGCGTTCGCCCAGAATTTGACGTGGGCAACCGCGCTCACGGTTGTGGGATTGCACTCGATCTTTTGAAGAAACCCAAGGAGGTACAAGTGACAGTAACGCAGGGAATCGTCGAGATTCTTTTTATTATCGTGCCAATCCCGATAATCTGGTGGCTGCTCGCGACCTCCGCGCGTAGGAGTTTCTGAGATGTATGCGGGCCACTTTGCTGCAGGCCTTGCTTTGCGCGGCCGTGCTCCTCGGGTGCCGGTTCCTTTTCTCTTGGTCGGAGCGTTCCTGCTAGATTTCCTTTGGATTGCATTCGGTGTTTTTCATCTGGACAAAACGGATTGGGATGACTGGTCGCACTCCCTCGTCATGTCCATGATCTGGGCAACCCTGTTTGCAGCGTTGTTTTGGCGTTTGGGGCGGAGGGCATTCGTCGTCGTATGGCTCGCGGTCATTTCCCATTACGTGCTGGACCTGACCGTGCAAGGAGCAAGGTACTATCCAAACGAACCGCGGGCCTGGCTGATTCGACCTTTTGTGACGGATCACTACCGTTGGTTTCAAGCCATCGTTTGCCTCGCTTTGATGTCAGTGTTCGTGTACGACTGCAGGAGAGAGGCGCTGCCACCTCTACGAGTGTGGGCAGTCTTTGCGATTGTCATGTTGATGAATTTCCGCTTCTTGCTCGGCGTATAATGCCGCTCCGCTCTAGCATCGGCACGGGCAGAATAGGGCCATGGCCGGACCTGTCCAGGCGTTTCGCCACCTCTACGAAATGCCCCCTAGTGGTCATATTCAGTTGCCGTCAAGTAGGTATTGCGGTAGACCGCAGAGCTACCGATGAGGATTGCGCCATGGGGATTCCAAAGCACTCCCGGGATGCTCTATCCACAGTCTCCGAAGAATCATTCGCAGGGTCCGCGATCGCGGCGGTCCAAGGACGAGACCCTATCTGGGACGTCATGTACTCGGCTTGGCGGCCGGTTTTGGCGTCATCAGTTTGGTCTCTATCCACAGAACTTTCTAGATCACGCTTCCAAAATCATCGGTTTCATTGAGGACGGGAGCGGTCGACGCGACGCTATGCCCGTTCGTCCAGGGCATCCATTCGAATACTTCTATGAGTATCGCAGGGCCACCATTGGATCGATTCGGGTCGCCCTCAATGCAGGCAAGAACGTGGCCAGCGCAGTAACCACAACTAAGAGAAACGGGACATATGCATAGATCGTCGGATCCCCGGCTCGTACTCCATACACCATACTCGAAAGAAGTTGGGCAAGAGTAAATCCGAGAACTAGGCCGATTGTGCCGCCAATTCCGACGAGAGTCAAAGCAACTTTAAGGACTGCCACGAGCACTTGGATCGGTCGTGCACCGAGGGCCATGCGGATGGCGATTTCACAGCGACGCTCTGCAACCGAGTAGGCGATGAGACCGCAAATACCGGCGGCGGAAAGCACGAGCGCAATGAGCCCAAAGAGACCCATCAACGTGGCAACGAACTGCAGGGCACTTGCCTGTTGGTTGATTTTCTTTGTCATTGACTGCAACACAGTCACGGGCTGAGCGGGATCCAGATTCGCGATGGTGGAACGTACAGTACCGGTCAAGCGATCAGGATCGGTGGAGGTGCGCACAGCAAAATCCATGGAAGGTCCCGGAACTTGAGACGTGGGCTGATAGAGAACGGAGCGAAAAGAGCGGTCATACACCTCATGCCGGATGTTCGCAACGACGCCGACTACAGTGATCCACTCATTGGGGAATTTGCTTTCCGGAAGTCTCAAACGGTGGCCAACGGCGGAAACGCCGGGCCACAATCGGCGAGCCAGACTCTCGCTGATAATGGCAACGGGCTGTGCTCCCGCCCCGTCGCGCGGGTCAAAGAATCTGCCTTGGAGAAGTGCAATTCGAATCACGCGGAAATAATCCTCGGATATGGACTCTTGCATAACTGTGGGCAACTCGCTGATGGAAACGCCGGGCGACGTGTCGGACAGAGCTCGCAGATCATTTTCGTAGAAACTGTAGGGTAAACCGCTCACTGCAGACACTGATGCGACCCCTGGAGCTCTGCGCAGACTCTCTAGAAGCTGATGGTAGAAGGTTTGCTCCTGCTGACTGGACGCGTAATGGTTGGGGGAAAGATCAAGGTGAAAGGTGAGGAGCGTGTCCGGGTCCATGGCGGTGTGATGACTGCCGAGCAGATAAAATCCCTTCACCATGAGTCCCGCACCAATAAGCAACACTACAGCCAAAGTGACCTCGACTATGATGAAGGCACCGCGAAGATGTTGCCCCGCTCCGACTACCCTGGTGCCGCCTGTTTCGAGTGAATCGCGCAGATTAACGCTGGCACCACGGAAGGCGGGAGCAGCGCCGGACAAGAGCCCCGCCGCAGTGGCAGAAAGTAAGGTAAACAGAAAAGCTCGCGTGTCCAAGCGCATGCCAGAAACATCGCACATCTCACGGACTTGAGCTGGCATATTGGCACGCATCAAAGCCACGCCCCAGAAGGCAAGCAGCAAACCTGCAGCGCCACCCAAAACGCCCAGAAGAATGCTCTCGGTTAGCAATTGACGAACGATGCGTGCATGACCCGCCCCGATTGCGGCTCTTATCGAAAGCTCTTGTTCGCGACTCGCTGCACGAGCCAGTTGCAGGTTGGCGACGTTGACGCAAGCGATCAACAGGACAAAGGCGGCAACACAGAGAAACAGCATCGCGAACTGCCGACTATCGTTATCGACGAGGCGTTCGCGAAGACTTACAACTGCGAGCTCCCACTGCCGGTTCACTTCCGGATATCGCTGCTGCAACCGGGTCCAGAAGACGTTCAGTTCCGCGCGTGCTTGCTCCACCGTCGCTCCAGCCTTCAGCCGAGCGACCGTCGCCAGCGACCCATGGACACGGTCACTGGCAAGTGCATCATCACGAATGAGGGGAACCCAAAATTGTGACCCACCTGGAGGAAATTGAAAGCTGGCAGGCAGTACGCCAATAATGGCATAGTTTGCTTCGTCGACTCGCAATGTTTTGTCAGTAACCCGAGGATTGCCTCCAAATTCGCTCTGCCAGAATCCATAACTGAGAACAACGACACCATTCTTTCCTACGTGGTATTCATCGGAGAAAAAGAGTCGTCCCAGATAAGGTTTTGCTTCCAGCGTGGCGAAGAAATCCTCGCTCACCCGGACACCATTGCACTCCTCGGCACCTTTGGCACCGAAGAGGCTTGCCTTCCACTCTTGATAACCTGCGAAGCCCTCAAGAATCGTCGTTTCAGCATGCAGATCGCGGAAATCGGCAGACGATAACGCCCTTTCCTCACCATTGCCCTTGACCTCGTCTACAGACACTAGGCGACTCAGGTGTCGAAGCGAGACGGGATGATCCAGCAGCAAATCGGCCAAGCTAAAAATGGCAGTCGTGGCACCGACCCCGAGGGCCAAAGTGAGTATTGCAACCATGGTAAAAGCATGCGATTTCCGGAGTTGTCGAACACCGTAGCGACAATCGGACAAAACGGACTGGAGCCAACTGCCAATCTGCACTTGGCGAACCTGTTCTTTCACCTGAGCGATGCCACCCAGTTCGACCCGCGCGGCGCGTTGCGCTTCCTGCGGCGGCATGCCCGCATTGATGTTATCGTCGGTTAGCATTCCGAGATGGGAGCGAAGTTCCTGATCGAGGTCGTGTTCTACCCGGCGAGGCAAAAAGACGTTTCTCAGGAAACTGCGGACCTTCACAAGGAGCGGCAGGCGGTTCTCCTCTCTAGGACGCTTCTAAGGCCCGAGCGATGGCACACGAGATCCGGCCCCAGCGCTTGGTCTCGGTTTCGAGTTGCTTCTGCCCGGCCCTCGTCAGTCGGTAGTACTTCGCCCGGCGATGGTTCTCTGAATCTCCCCAAAAAGCGGAAATCCAACCCTCTTCCTCCATGCGGTGGAGAGCTGGGAAGAGGGAACCCGGTTTTACAAGGAAAGTGCCACCTGTGATCTGCTGGATCCTGCGCGAGATTCCCAGTCCGTGCAGCTCGCCTGTAACCACAGATTTCAAGATCAACAAATCCAGAGTCCCTTGCAAAAGGCTAGTAGGTTGGGGGCTCAAGAGAAACTCCTATCGCTAGTCTATAGGAAGAATATCGATCAACATATAGAATGTCAATAGGAGACAGACCAAGGTATGCCGGAAACCACATTTGTGGGTAGCCGCCGCAACGAAACTGCCAGCCTAGTTAACTATCTGACGCTGACGAGCGAGTTGATGATTGGCCAGGGGGATGCGCCCGGACATTCGTGATGGAGTGACCTATCCGGGACCCAGCCAATTGCCACGCTTTCATTGACGTACCCTACCGCTAGACCTAACATTTCAGCCCAATGATCCGCCAGTCCATCTCGCCTCCACGCAAGGCGCTGGTCAATGGTGCTAAGAATCGCAAGGGTTTCTTGGGCGACTACTTTTACTTCTTCATGTCGCTGATCATCGCGACGGTAGTGGTCTACGGTTTCAGCCAGACGGCAAAAGAAAACCTCCTTCATCCGGTGATCGCCCGGCCTTTTGTCCTCTATGTCCACGCAGCGGTTTTCTCCGGATGGGTGCTCTTCTTCATCTTTCAGTCGGCGCTGGTACGCACGGGAATGATGCAGTGGCACCGACGGATCGGCTGGATCGGAGCGGGGTTAGGCATTGCGATGCTGGTGGTGGGGGTAGAAACAGCCATCACGATGGGGCGTTTCAACATATTTCATTCCCATCCGAGATATCCCGAAGGTGGCCTGCTAATCTCCTTCTTTGACATCACCGCGTTCACGATACCATTCGCACTGGCTATCTACTGGCGAAAGAAGCCTGAGTTTCATCGCCGACTGCAATTCATGGCTACCTGCGCTCTCACTGCAGCCGCCTTCGGACGCTTTCCGCGATTCTTCCTTACCATAGGGACAAACCACAGTCCGGCAGCGCGTGGGTTCCTGATCTGGTTCGCGTTATATGCGGGAGTCGACCTGTTGATCTCCATGTCGATGTTACGCGATCTGGCGGTCAACCGACGAATCCATCCGGCCTATCTATTTGGACTCCCCGCCTTTGTCCTGTGCCAGGCCGGGGTGCTGTTCACCTTGATCCACCATGCAGCGTGGTGGTTGAAAACAGCTCGCTTTATCCTCGGCTAGCAGGTTCGGAATGATAACTCGACGTAATCCGGCGATTTTGCTCAAAATCCCCTTGGCCGGACCATGTTGATTTCAATGGCGATTTGCAACCATTGACCAGTCAGGATCGGTTTGCTACTTGTTCTGCTGCAGCAGCGATTTTTCGTCAACGATCCGCCACCAACTCCCGCGCTCTCGCTGACGGGGATGGTCATAGAGCGGGCAAATACGGTATGTACGGTATAGATTGTCCACAGGCATTTGGTCTAGGGTAGCGAACATCCAAACAATTCGTTAAGGCAGATGGCTGCGATCAATCGAATCGCGGCTCCCCATAGGCTGGGAACGAGCACTTCAAGCCACTGACACGGGGCACGCCAGAGCCATAGGTCCCGTCAAAAACCGGCAGGCGGTTCTGTCTTAGCCGGTACGAGAGACCGCGATGGCTTCGCAATGCCTCGGTCAGCATGTAAGGAAACAACTATGAAAATCGTAGTGGTCGGCGGTACTGGACTTATCGGATCAAAGCTGGTCAACAAGCTTCGGGAGCAGGGACACGAAGCAGTAGCGGCAGCGCCCAAGACTGGGGTCAACACTGTCACGGGCGAGGGACTGGCCGAAGTGCTGCAAGGTGCCTCGGTAGTCGTTGACGTAACGAACGCTCCCGACTGGGAGGACGCAGCTGTACTGAAGTTCTTTGAGACATCAACCCGTAACCTCCTCACCCATGAAGCGGCCGCAGAGATAGGACATCACGTTGCGTTGTCAGTCGTAGGAACTGAGCGCATGCTCGAAAGCGGCTACTTCCGTGCAAAAATCGCCCAGGAGAATCTGATCAAGGCTTCCTCCATCCCTCACTCAATTGTGCGCGCGACGCAGTTCTACGAATTCTTCAAGGGCATCGCTGATTTTTCCACCGACCGCAACATGGTGCGTTTGCCACCTGCGCTTTTCCAGCCGATGGCTGCCGACGATGTCGCGAGTGCCGTGGACAGGGTTGCAATAGGTCCGCCGGTAAACGGCATCGTCGAAATCGGTGGTCCGGAAAAGTTTCGCCTCGATGAGTTCATCCGGCGGGGTCTCGCCGCGCACAGGGACCCACGCGAGGTTGTCGCTGATCCGCAGGCACGCTACTACGGCATCGAGGTGAAGGAGCGAACACTCATTCCCGAGGACGACGCGAAGCTCGGAAAGATGCGGTTCGAAGACTGGCTTGCTCAGTCCGCAGCACAAATTCCGAGTGCGCAGCCTCAGCCAACGGGCGTCGCAGTGACCAAGGAGAAAGAGAGTCATAAGAAAGCTAGCTGATATCGCCATCGCGTACGCCAGTGGTGAGCGGGTATGGGAAAGAAAACGGCCCGTCGTCTCTCCCCGACACGCGAGTTTGCGCCGGTTGCCTACCCATCTGTTTGCCTCAGCCTCGAGATTTTAAGGACGTGACGAAACGGGCCTCGAACTGGCCGAGCTGCGCCTGGAGCAACGATTAAAGAAGTGCGGGCAAGGACCGCAGCGGCTGTCGGGCTCCGCGGTAGTGCGGCCTCAGTCTATTCAGGACGAACCGGCCCGCCGAGCAACGGGTGATCGAGCGCCGCGAGCGACAAAGCACCCTTCCCTTTTGCGTCGAAGACAATGATCTGATTGTCGCCGGCCTTGAGCCATGGCCCTGGAACATAGAGTGTGTGCTGGGGTCCGATGTTCCAATAGCGGCCGATGGCGTGTCCGTTGATCCACACGGCGCCCTTGCCGAGCGCGCGAACGTCGAGGAATGTGTCGCCGGGTTTTGCAAGGGAGAAGTGACCCTCATAAAAACATGGTCCGGTGCACGGTTCGCGATTGAAGGCGAGCTGATCCGGCGAGGTCATCGGAAGCGGGTAGATTGACCAACCTTCGAAAGGCTGGCCGCGCCACAACACGCGCTCGGTGATGCCGGCACGCTCGCCGCGCAGGACGATGGAAAAATTCACGCGGCCGGAGTTCTCGACAAGGATGTCGAGCTGCTGGCCAACCTGAGCAATGTGCAGCGGCAGGGACATCTTTGCCAGGCGGCGGTCGAGGACACCGACGAAGGCGCCGTCGAGATAGACCTGGGCATAACTGTGCAACTGATCAAGCGTCACGTCGCCGTCGCCGGAGGACCTGAGCGTGGTGCGGTAGAGAATGTAGCCGTAGTCCTGGCCCACGTCTTCCATGGTAAGCAGCTGAGAGGACTCGATCGGCACGGGGAGCAATTGCCAGAGCGAGCGTGAGGCGGTGAACTGGATGGGCGCAATCGCGATGGGCGCGGGTGACGGCGGAACTGGCAGCGGTGTAATGCCGGTGGCTTGGGCGATGATGTCGCGAAATGCCCAGTATTTGGGAGTGGGACGGCCGCTTTCGTCCAGCGTGGCCTGGTAGTCGTAGCTGGTGACGTCAGGTTGGTAGCCGCCGTGGTCGGAGTTTGCCCCGCTCATGAAGCCGAAGCTCGTTCCTCCGTGATACATGTAGACGCTGATCGAATAGCCGTGATCGACAATCCAGCGGAATTCGTCGATCTGCTCCTGCGCATCGAGCGACTGGCGCGGTTCGCCCCAATGATCGAACCAGCCGTCCCAGTATTCCGTTGCCATGTGCGGCTGATTCGGACGCAGCTTGAGATAGAGAGCGAAGGCGTTCTTTGCTTCACCGGTGCCGAAGTTAACGCCAGCGGGAAGATCAGGGAATGAGCCATTGGGGATTTCCTCAGCGCCGTCGGCGGTGTAGAGCTGCGCACTGGTGAATCCGCTGTCGACGATCATCTGGCGGATCTGATTGAGATACGTGCGGTCGTTGCCGAAGCTGCCGTACTCGTTTTCGATCTGCACGGTGATGATGGGGCCACCGCTGCCGATCTGAAGGGGAGCGAGTTCCTGGCCGAGGTGATGCATCCAGCGCGAGGCCGCAGCAATGAATTTGGGGTCGGTGCTGCGCACGACCATGGAATGGTCTTTGAGCAGCCACGCGGGAAAACCGCCGAAGTCCCACTCCGCGCAACTGTAAGGCCCAGGGCGCAGATTGACGTAGAGGCCTTCTTCCTGCGCCTCGCGCACGAACTCGGCAATGTCGTTGTTGCCGGAGAAGTCGTAGACGCCGGGTTGGGGCTCATGCACGTTCCAGAAAACGTAAGTAGTGATGGTGTTCAGGCCCATCGTTTTGGCTTTGCGCAACCGGTCGCGCCAGTATTCGCGGGGCACGCGGGTATAGTGCATTTCGCCGGAGAGAATGCGGAAGGGCTTGCCGTCAAGCTCGAAGTGGTCGCCAACGGCGCGGAAGGTGTGGCCGGTGGCAGGTACGGATTGAGTGGAGCCCAGGGACGCAAAAACAAGCGCGAGACAGAGAACGATGGACATCTTTGCGTGAAGGATCATGGCTCTGTTCAACCGGGATTTCCATGGTGGTTTCCTGGACGCGAGAATTGTACACGTCCGGCCTATCACACGAGACCATAAATCGACTCTGCTTAGCTGTTTCAGAACGCCGGATGCCAATGCACCGGGGCAGGGGATAGCCTAGTTCTTCACCCTACGCAGTTATTTTTCGAAGTGCGGGAGGACAACGAAGGTGAGTACTACCACCTCGTGACTCTTTGGAAGGCGACCAAGCAGGAGCAGCGACTTTATGAAGAACACTCGTAGACTTCGGAAACCAATATCGGCGTAGCCATCGCCCGTCTTGCCGACGAAGGCCAGAATGTATCACGATACTTCACCAATGCCGGGCGGATGATGGCTCCGATACAAAGGGTGAACCTTGATCTAGCTCCGGGCATGTTGGAAGAACTGGATACGGCTGCCAGGGAGTTGAATATCAGTCGACAAGCGGTGATCAAGACGCTGATACGCCAAGCACTAGATCAGCAATATTTGGCGCGAGCAAGGCGTACTTCTGTTAAGCGAGAGTAGAATCCTCCACCGCAATCTGTTCTGCTCACGAAATTGCCAATGATTTGCAGTACACGGTTTCAAGCCATGGTGCATAAATCTGAGGTCGATCACGGTTCTGCTTGCCCTTCCATGCCCAAAGAAGTGGGTAGAGCTACACTGAAGGACAGGAGCGATAAAAAACGCTTGGCGGAGAGGGTGGGATTCGATTCATGGGTTGAAGCCATAGCTACTATTAATAATGATGGAAAAACTGGAAGGCGCGAACTCTGAAGAACTACAGCATGGGTGTCACCGGGAGCACGGTTTGCCTTTCAGGAGCGCCTGTAGGACACTTCCTTCAACAAGAATGCAAACCCTCAGGTTGACTGGGCAGAGCGGTCGTAGTCTTGGTACCGCGAGAGGTACCTCAAGCGCGAAGACGTTCGAAGTGCGCAACGGGAGGCAGTCTAGAGTGAAAACCAGGCTTGAGCACAACGCTTGCGGAGGCTTGCCTGTCAGCTAAACCATTTTGGTAACTCATTGAGCGTCAGTTGATTGTGAGGTATATTCCACACGACTGAGAAGCACTCAAAGGGTACCAAGTGCTTGAACAAATGTCGCGAGAAAGAGGCCCGATGCTTAACCATGCCGATGAAGAAATGCAGGCCCACTCCATTTGGTCACGAACTGGCCCGCGCAGTTGAAAGGATAACTACGGACTGCCGATTCGACTGTACCGGACCCGGGCAACTGGACATTGGCGATTGACAGTTCCCACGAACGCCCTTGTCTTACTCAAGCCAAGCTGAGTTTCAGATCGCAGCTGGATGACGACCATCGGGGGGCGAAAGTCCTACGCTACTTTTTGGCTTCCGGACTCGCAGGGGGGCAAAGTTGTAAGTATCTACGATACACTTCCACTTCACATCAGCCTGCTTCTTCCAGATCTCGACCAGCTTGCCGAGGTGGTGGACGAGCGCTGGAAGAACGCCTCCCCTGAGGATGTTGACGTCACACCAAAACAATGTTCAAGCCACTGTCAACGGTCAAGGCTTTGCCAGTCCGAAAAGATGTCCGCCCCGAATAGCGCAAGCATTTGTGTCCCTTCCGGGCCGGGGTCTCCATAAACTTCAAAGCGATCTACCTTCGAAACCTCAACCATCCTGGGCACAAACTGCTGCACCACCGGCCCCTTCAAGTGGGCGACCAGTGCCTCGGCATTGACATAGGTCTCGACGAGGCGACAGCGCTTGCGGTCCGCACTGAAGTGCCAGTCGTAGGCGAGAGCGCCGGGCTCTATGCGCGTTCCCGCAAGCATGGCCCGGGCAATCTCCTCGAAGGCAGCCTGTTTGCCATTGTTGACCGTCAAGGCGACATTGAGGCGCACAGTCTGCTTCATGTTTCTCAAATCCTCCGCATCGGATTGTAAGTGTCCGCCCCCACGATGGCAACGCGCTTCCCACGTCTCGAAGCAAAATCAAATAGCTGCGGCCGTCGCAGATCGTTGCTCGTTGGTTCGGGACCTGATGAGGAGAACAACAGCGTTAAGCAGCTCTTCCCAATAAAACAGAGCACTTTTGCGACTCGATCGACTCGATCTCGCTTCATTGCGGCGATGCGGCACTCATGCTATGCTTCCCGCCACTTTGCCGTGGAGGGGAAGGTGTCACACAAGCTGCATCTCAATCGCACGGATATCCATCCCACGCCTGGGATGTCTACGCGTCGCAGTTTTCTCTCTTCTTTGATCTCTACCGCTGTCCTTGCTCCCTGGGTGCTTGGCCAGACCGGGCCCCGAACGCCATCTGAAGTAGCCGAGCGGTTTCGCAGGATGTCGGAGGATTACGAAAAAGAGGGACTGGCAGCGCCTTTCAAGGGAATCACGACCAACGGCGACGTCGTGCCAGGGCTGTTTGCAATCAGGCCGAGTGGGGTATCGACAGAGCCCGTACGGAATGCAGCCGAAGCTTTCATAGCTACTCTCACGCCCGTGCAGCTAGCAAGAACCATCTATCCGGTGGACGATGTTGAGTGGCGCAAGTGGATGAACCAGCATTTCTACGCACGGCAAGGAGTCTGCTTTGCGGAGATGACGGAGGCACAGCGCGAGGCCGCCTTCGGGTTGATGCGCGCCTCTTTGAGCGGGGAAGGGTTCGAACTGACGCGCAATATCATGCGCCTCAACGAAACGCTGGCAGAGTTGGCCGAGGACCATACGTTCTTGGGAGAGTGGTTGTATTACATCCAAATCTTCGGCAGGCCCTCTGCAACCGATCCGTGGGGCTGGAAACTTGAAGGGCATCATGCGATCGTTAACTATTTTGTACTCGGCGACCAGGTGGTGATGACACCTCTGTTCGTTGGCTCCGAGCCCGTGAAGGCGCCGTCTGGCAAATACAAAGGCCTTGAGGTTCTTCAACGGGAGCAGAATGATGGCCTGGAGATGTTGAAGGCCCTGTCCGAAGCACAGCGCAAACAAGCCGTCCTGAACTTCTCGAAGACCGGCAACAACAATCTGACCGAAGCCTTTAAGGATAACGTCGTCATCGAGTATGCCGGATTGCGGACGAACGATTTGTCGGGTCCGACACGACAGCGATTCCGCGATCTTATTCACCTCTATGTGAGCAATATGGACGACGGCCATACCCGCGTAAAGATGGACGAGGTGGATGGGCATCTTGATAACACGTGGTTTCTCTGGATCGGAGGAGCGCAGCCCGACAGCGTGTTTTATTACCGCGTGCAGAGTCCGGTGATCCTGATTGAATTTGACCATCAGCGCCCTGCAAACCTGAGCAAGTTTGCAGCCGATCCGATGAAGCCGACACAGCAGCACATCCATTGCGTAGTGCGAACGCCAAACGGGAATGACTATGGGAAGGATCTGCTGAGGCAGCACTACCTTGCACATCCACACGCTACTTAGGGCCTGCATACCCCAGAGAAGCAAGCTCACTCGCCAGACTTGATCGGAAACGCCCCGGGGGATAGGGAGTGGATCGAAATGGCTTGTTCTCAATACTCGGCGCTTGCTGTTCTTCTCTCCACAGCGGCTTTGGCGCAAAGCGGCGCGCCTGGCCCGTCAAAACCGCGTGCAGCCCGTCATCGCCTTTCCTCGCAACGGGATCTACCAATGCGCATCGAAAACAGGGGCGGCAGAATCCAATAGATACTGACACTGAGCGCTTGACGAGGTTTTCATGGCCACTCTAGAGATTACTTTCCTGCAGGGTCAACTGGAGGAGCGCAAGCGACGCTTGGAAGCGGCGATTGCCCTCGCGCCGCAGAACGCGGGATTGGCGGGTTTGCTACGCGAAGTGGATTCAGCGCTCGAGCGTATGGGTAAAGGAAGCTACGGCATCTGCGAGGAGTGCTACGAATCTGTGGAACAGGAACGCTTGATGGCAGATCCTCTGGTGCGCTACTGCCTGGACCACTTGACCCAACCGCAACGCGACGCCCTGCAGCGCGACCTCGATCTGGCTTCCGAGGTGCAGCGCAGGCTCCTGCCGCAAGCAGGTCTCCGCGCGGGTGGTTGGGAGACCAGCTATCATTACGCGCCTCTCGGCCCCGTCAGCGGCGATTACGTTGATTTGATCCCGACCGATGGGCAGCTTTTCTTCGTGCTTGGCGACGTCTCCGGCAAAGGCGTAGCCGCCTCTATGCTGATGACGCAACTCCACGCTTTGTTCCGGAGCCTCGCCAGTATGTCGCTGGCGCTCGGCCAGATCATCAAGCAGGCAAACCGCGTCTTCTGTGAAAGCGCGCTCGCCGGGCATTACGCAACGCTGGTGTGCGGACACGCCAGGCCCAGCGGGGAGGTGGAAATCCATAACGCCGGCCATTGGCCCGCCATCGTCGCCGGGCGGGGAGGCGTGCTGCGCATTGAATCCACCGGCCTCCCACTAGGAATGTTCCTCGAAGGAGAGTTCTCCGCTACGCGCCTGCAACTGGAACCCGGCGACGCGCTCTTCCTCTACACCGACGGCCTCTCGGAGGCCCGCGGCACCAGCAACGAATACGGAGTGGACCGGGTCACGCGTTTGGTGCGCCAGCAGGCCACGCGGCCACCCGCCGAGCTAATCGCTGCTTTTGTCGACGACCTGCGCGCCTTCGTCGACGGTAGCTCACTTCAGGACGACGTGACGCTCCTGGCCAT
>DASPVV010000249.1:0-76609 GCA_035622175.1 Terriglobales bacterium
GTATTCGATGGCCAAGAATTATGCTCAAAAGAGAAGTTCTCAAAATCGGAGTTCTACAACGATTTTCTTAAGCCGCATTGTGACGACTCCTTCCACGAGTGCGGCGCGGTGATCGAGATGCGCGGCAAGGAAGGTTCACCGCCATCTCTGATGTCGTTCCTCCGAAATCGCCGAAGACGCACTTTTCACAACCGTGAATTACATCTGCTGGATAAAACTGTCCCTCATATGCAGCGCGCCTTGCTATTGCACCGGCGAATGCTCGACCTTCGACTGAACAACACTATGCAAACGTGGGCGCTGGATCAAGTGCAGTTTGGAGTAGTGCTATTGCGCGGCGACGGCAAAGTTCTCTTCGCAAACCGAGCAGCAAGCGAATTGTGTGTGCGGTTGCGGGGCCTGGAACTCTCTATTAGAGGGCTACATGCCGTTGCCCCGCGCGAAGAGCAAGGTTTGCAATGCGCTATTCGCGTAGCCGCTTCGCGATCAGATCAGAATGCTCCGACAGGTATTAGGATCGGCGCAAACTCGGGAAAGAACCCGCTCATGCTGGTAGTTTCTCGAACTGGAGTCCCAGATTTTCTTGCAATATCTAAGGACGCGGTGGTCGCGATATTCGTCACCGATCCCGATAAACATCAACCGGGGAAGGCGCAACTATTAGCCAGCTTATTCGGCTTAACGCCGGCGGAAGTTCGCCTGGCGCAGATGCTCGCAAGTGGAAGTGGTTTGAGGGATGCATCGGAGCAATTAGGTGTCGCGCAAAGCACAGTGCGTAGTCAGCTTAAAAGCATCTTCGCAAAAACAAATGTGAACCGCCAGAGTGATCTCGTACGTCTTGTGTTGAAAGTTCCTGCCTGAACTCGGCACTGGGATAGTCCCGTTTTTAAGACGGAAAACGGCAGATCTGCCGCGGCATATTTACAAATTCAAGCACTTCGAAAGACTGGCGTAGAAGGAGGGATTCGAATCCACCGCCTTCATCTTGCTAATAACAACAGGGCAAAATTTTGCCATTTTCCAGACTGCCTCCTCTCTCGTTGCACGGGGCACTCCCGATTGAGCATAGCGTTTAGAGAGGATTAATCGCTTCGCTTGCAGTGACCGGACGTCCTCAGGATATCGGCCCGAATAGCATCTCCACTTGCTTACCGAGAGCAGAGGTGCTAGTCTCGGTTACCGAGGACATAGAGATGAGCAAACCTTCCGATCTCGTGCAGGGCACGTTGGACATGTTGCTGCTGAAAATCCTGGCACTTGAGCCGATGAACGGCTTCGCCGTGAGTCAGCGGTTAAAGCAAGTGTCCGGCGACGTGCTACAGGTCAGCGATGGGTCGCTGTACCCGGCCCTGCACAAGCTGGAACAAGAGGGGTGGATCACGGCCGAGTGGAAAACGTCCGAGTATGGACGGCGCGCAAAATATTATTCGCTCACGCGGCTCGGCCGGCGACAGCTCGAAAAAGAAGCAGACAACTGGGGCAGGCTTTCGGGCGCGATTTCACGGGTTATCAAGCTTAAAGAGGCGTGAGCGTCGCGCGGTGCGAAACGGAGGTTGGAAATGCGACCGTCGCGTTGGCTGTTCACGATTCCACTGCGGCTGCGGTCGTTGTTTCGCCGTGCGCAGGCGGATCAGGAATTGGACGACGAGCTGCGCGACCACCTGGACCGAAGAACCGAGGAATACGTGGCAAAAGGAATGGCACCACAAGAGGCGCACCGCCGCGCGCGATTCGACTTGGGTGGCGTGGAGAAGGTAAAGGAGGAGTGCCGAGACGCCCGCCGCGTGAACCGGATTCAGGACCTAATTCAGGATTTGCGCTTCGGCCTGCGAATCTTGCGCAAATCCCCGGGCTTCTCTGCCATCGCTGTGATGACTCTGGCTTTGGGCATCGGCGCGAACACGGCGATTTTTACGGTCGTGAACGCGGTGCTCTTGCGTCCGCTTCCATACCCCGAGCCCGAGCAAATTATGCGAATTGCCCTAGTCTACAAGGGGCAAATTGGGATGACGGAGTTCAGTGCCAAGCAATTTGAATTCTGGAAGAATCACAGTGACCCGTTCCAATATCTCGCCGCTACAGTAAAGGTCGGCTTCAACTTGGGAGCGGTCAGCACGCCGGAGCGGATCAAGGCGCTTCGCGTTTCCACAGACTATTTCCGGGTGTTCGGTGTATATCCAGCATCAGGCCGGGAATTCCTTTCCGAAGAAGATCGCACTGGCGGACCCAACGTTGCGATTTTGAGCCATGGCCTCTGGGTTCGAGATTTCGGAGCCGACTCGAATGTGATTGGGCGCTCCATCGCTCTCGACGGTACCCCTTTTAGAGTGGTCGGAGTAATGCCCTCCGACTTTCAAGCCATGCCCCCTGTCGACCTATGGACGACCATCGGCCAAGTGGCAACCTCCATGGGCGGGGGTGGAAACTATGAAGTTATCGCGAGATTAAAGCCTACGGTTTCACGCGGGCAGGCTGCAAGCTACATGGCAACGCTGGCGAGGCCCTATCTGGAGGGGTTCGGGCCAGAGTATTTGGCAGAGGTAGGGAATATGAGATTCGCAGCGTTCCCGTACAACTACATGCTTACCAGTGACGTGCGGAGGCCATTAGCGGTGTTATTCGGTGCCGTCGGCCTGGTCCTCCTAATTGCCTGCGTCAACGTCGCGAACCTGCAGGTGGCTCGCGCCACAGCCCGCACCCGTGAAATCGCTGTCCGCACCGCGCTCGGCGCCGCACGGTCGCGCATTCTCCGGCAACTACTCACTGAAAATCTGCTTCTTGGTTTGCTGGGCGCCTCATGCGGCTTGCTACTGGCATACTTGGGCCTGCATACGTTGCTTCCACTCCTGCCTGCCGACTTGCCGCACGCTCAGAACATTTCTCTGGACCGGTGGGTGCTAGTTTTTACAGTTCTACTCGCAACCCTCGCGGGCGCCGTCTTCGGCACCATGCCATCTCTCCAGGCCTCTCGTGTCGATCTGCTTGAGCCCCTCAAGGAAAGCGGCGCCAGGGGAATATCCAGCCGGCATCGTGTGGGCTCCGCGCTGGTCACAATGGAAGTGGCCCTCTCGCTCGTGCTCCTGGTTGGGTCGGGCTTGCTGATCAAAACTTTCACAAATCTCCTACGCACCAGCCCGGGATTCGACCCGCGCAACGTTCTTTCTGTCCCCGTCTGGGCGACGGGAACTCGTTATAAGCCCGCGGACGAGTTCACGCATTTCTACGACGCCGTGCTAAGCCGCATCAACCGTATCCCGGGTGTGGAAAGCAGTGCTGTAATAGCCGGTGGGCCGCCTCTGGAGCACGGTGGAAATAATTCAGTCCATATCGTGGGACAAGAAAATCGAGAAAGCTTTCAGGCAGAGTATCGGGAGATCAGCCCGGAGTATTTCCAATCTTTAAGTGTGCCACTGCGGCAAGGCAGGTTCTTCACGGACGCTGACTCGCAAACTGCGCATAGGGTCGTCATTATTAACGAGATATTTGCGCGGGAACACTTTCCCGCTCGAAATCCAGTCGGCGCGTTTCTTACGATTGACGATGTAAACCGCGAGATTGTGGGCGTCGTGGGCGATGTCAAGACGAAGTTGAACGAATCGGCTCTGGCGACATTCTTCCTCCCAGTGGTACAGGTCCCGACCTCTACTCATCGGTTTTGGGAGGCATGGTTCCCAACCTGCGTGCTGGTACGTACGGCGGTGAATCCGTTGAGCTTGAGCGGGGCAGTGGAAAACGCAGTGCGTGCCACCGGCCCGAGTTTGGCAATCGGTCAGGTGCGCTCTATGGAAGAAGTTCTTTCGTTCTCGATCGCCTTCCAGCGGTTCCTTATGATGCTGATGACAATCTTTGCCGGGCTGGCGCTCGTGCTCGCGTGCGTCGGGCTCTACGGCGTCATTTCCTACTCTGTGAGCCGACGCACACACGAAGTCGGGATCCGGATGGCGGTCGGCGCAACACGTCGCGACATTCTAATGGCCGTCATCCGTCAAGGATTTCAGATAACACTAATTGGGATGACGACAGGGATGGCGGCGGCACTCGCTCTCAGCCAGTTGCTGCGTAGCGTGCTATTCGGCGTGACACCGAACGACCCCAAGACATTTATCGGCGTTTCGGCGCTTTTAATTGCTGTTTCGCTATTGGCCAGCTACTATCCCGCCCGCCGGGCGATGAAAGTCGATCCTATGGTCGCCCTCAGGTACGAGTAAAGGAGAGTCGAAGATGCGACCGGAGCGTTGGCTGTTCACGATTCCGCTTCGTCTGCGGTCGTTGTTTCGCCGGGCACAGGCGGACCAGGAATTGGACGACGAGCTGCGCGACCACCTGGACCGAAAAATCGAGGAATATGTGGCAAGAGGAATGGCACCCGAGGAAGCGCGGCGCCAAACGCTGCTCGATATAGGTGGGATCGAAAAATGCAAGGAAGAATGTCGCGACGCTTGGCGGGTAAATTGGATACAGGACCTCTTTCAGGATTTGCGCTTTGGTCTCCGCATGCTGCGCAAATCGCCCGGCTTCACGGCCGTCGCGGTCCTCACCCTCGCCCTCGGCATCGGAGCCAACACCGCCGTATTTACGGTCGTGAATGGGGTGCTGTTGCGGCCGATGCCATTTCCCGACGCCGACCGGCTGTTCCTGGTCTCATTGAACTCTCCTTGGGGACCATTTGAATGGCAGCCCGGCGTTTCCGACCGCCACTATCTTTCGTTTCATGAACGGGATCAGGCGTTCGAGCACCTCGCGTCATTTGAGCGCACCAGAGTGAGTTTGACTGGCGCTGGAGATCCTATCGAGCTACCGGCAACGCAGGTGACGACCGAGTTTTTCGCCACGCTGCGAACTCACCCGGAATTTGGCCGAAGCTTCTCGGCGGAAGAAGACCAAGTGGGACGCGACAACGTCGTTGTATTGAGCAACGAACTCTGGAAGGAACGGCTTGGGTCGGATCCACAAATTTTGGGGAAAACAATTCGGCTAGACGGCATCGGCCGCACGGTGATCGGCATCATGCCACCCGGCTTCAATTTCCCCTACGCTGCCAAACTTTGGCTGCCTCTGGGCATCCGCATCGAGCCCAAAAATTCCTTCATGCGGCCCGTGGTCGGTCGGTTGAAGCCCGGCATTTCGCCGGTGCAGGCACAAGCGGAGCTGAAAACCTTCGCCGAAGGGCTAGTTCTGGGCCCGGGCGAAAACAAGCTGATGCCGCAAATTATGCCCCTGAAAGAGTTATTGGTCGCAAATATCCGTCAGTCGTTGCTGGTTTTTCTTGGCGCAGTGGGATTTGTGTTGCTGATCGCGTGCGCCAACGTAGCCAACTTATTTTTGGCGCGCGCAGCCGGCCGGGGACAGGAGATGGCGGTGCGCAGCGCTTTGGGGGCTGGCCGGTGGCGGCTCATGCAGCAATTGCTCGCAGAAACCACGGTAGTTTCATTGGCCGGGGGCACGGCAGGCATTTTACTGGCATATTGGGGAGTGCCTGCTTTGACCGCGCTCGCGCCGTCGGGAAAAGTTCCCCGGATGGAGATGATCCACATTGACAGCTGGGTCCTCGCGTTCACTTTTTGTGCTTCGGTGATGACAGGGATCGTAACTGGCTTGACGCCAGCCTTCAAAGCCAGCCGGCGCGATGCCCGCGAGGCATTGAGCCAAGGCGGCCGGAGCGTGACTGGAGGCCATGAAGGGATGCGAAGGGCGCTGGCGATTTCCGAAATTGCCCTTGCGCTGATCCTGCTCGCGGGCGCTGGTCTATTGCTGAAGAGCTTTCTACGACTGCGCGCCGTTGATCCTGGTTTCGCGCTCCGGAACGTCGTGACCATGACCGTGGACCTGCCGGAATCCACCTATCGAACAGCAACTCAGATACAGACCTTTCATAACCGAACGCTGGCGAAGCTTTCCGAATTGCCAGGAGCGCTCGCCGTCGGCGCAGTGGATTGGTTGCCGCTTGGCGATGCTTTGGCCATGGGGGATTTCCACGTGGAAGGCGGCGTACGCCCGCCTAGTTTTATCGTAGACAAACCGTGCATCAGTCCCGGTTATTTCCGGGCCATGGGAATACGCCTCCTGCGGGGTCGTGAGTTCAGCGAACATGATAATGGAACCTCTCCTGGCGTTGTGATTGTAAGTCACTCTGTGGCGCGAACCCTCTGGCCCGACACGGATCCGCTGGGGAAACGAATTTCGATGGAAGACAATCCAAAGACTGGCGACTGGCTTACGGTAGTCGGCGTAGTGGATGATCTGAAACAGCAAGGGCTGGCGCAGAAACCTGAGCCGGCCATCTATCAGCCATACCTTCAGGTTACTCGCCCCTTCCTTCTCAATCACATGACTTTCGTGGTGAAAACGGCTTCGCATCCGGAAAGCGTCGCTTCCGGAATGCGCGCCATCCTTCGTGACGTTGATAAGGACCAGCCAGCTGCGATTGCCACGATGGATAGCTTAGTTGCTACGACGATTGCCGAACCGCGATTCCAAATGAAATTGCTCGGTACATTCGCAATCCTTGCGCTGGCGCTGACCATGGTAGGAATCTACGGCGTGTTGACTTACTCGGTGGCGCAGCGCACACAGGAGATCGGCGTTCGCGTGGCCCTGGGCGCACAGAACGTGGATGTATTGCGGATGTTCCTTCGCGGCGCGTTGGGCCTCACTTGCGCAGGAATTGCGATAGGCGCGGCGGGTGCTCTTGCGTTGACGCAAGTGCTTTCCAAATTCTTGTTTGAAGTCAAACCGAGTGATCCATCAACGTTCGCGTTAGTTGCGCTGGCCCTGACCAGTGCGGCTTTGGCAGCATGCTATATTCCTGCGCGCCGCGCGATGCGCGTCGATCCGATGGTGGCGCTGAGGTACGAGTAAGGGACGGCATGAGAATGCGACCGGAGCGTTGGCGGCTCTGCACGAATAGGAAAGATCGGAGATGAGACCGGAACAGTGGCTATTCACGATTCCCGCGGCATACTAGCGCCGGGGTGAATGCAAGCAGCCGTGCATTGACCAAGGTCAACAATAAGTCTTCCTGCAACTCCCTTCTTCCCAACGACTTACGATTCGATCTCCGTAGACTGCCTCCGACGCAAGCCCGAAGCGGCTTCCTTCTGACCGCTTTATCGAACGCGCGCGTGAGACACTCGTTTGTTCGTCCGAACTTTGTCGAGTGCGGCGTCCGATAAAGCACTTAGGTTATACGACAACCATAAGACCTTTCCCGGGCGAACCAACCCGACAGCACCTATAATCGGATCCAACATAAACCTATGCGATGGTTACCCAGTGCGGTGCTTGCCCTTCTGTCTGTTGCGTGGATTGCGCGATCGGCAGACACCGGCGAAGAAACGTCAATTTCACTTACCCCGGAACGCGCGGTGAAGCTTCGGCGCCCTTCCGATCTCCATTTCTCTCCCGATGGCGCCCGTTTGATCTGCGTTGTTTCTGAATTCAAGGAATCCACAATGGTGCGGCATCTGTGGCTGCTTGAGATGAGCAGAGTCGAACTGCGCCAGTTCACGTTCTCCCAAAAATCCGAGTGGTCGCCGCAGTGGTCGCCCGACGGCGAAGTCCTGACATTTCTGTCGGATCGTGCTGGATCCAGGCAGCTGTACGGGATGAACCTGAACGGAGGCGAGGCCAGCGCCATTGCGGCAATCAGCAGCTACGACATCAGTGACTTCCGGTGGGCACCTGACGGAAAGCAGATAGCATTTCTCGCCAGAGAACCGAAGCCGGCAACCAAGGACAGAGACGCTAAGATTGCCGATCGCGAACAAGAACTGCAACGTATTTGGCTAGTCGATCGAGCATCGAGCAAGATCCGCCAACTGACGGCCGGGGCGTGGCGAATCAAGGAGTTCGACTGGGTGAGTCCGGAACGAATCCTGCTGATCGCCAGCCATGAACCGAAAGCCGAGACCTGGAACGACGCGCTGTACAGTGTTGACATTCGCGATGGAGCAATCAGTCTCTTTGGCAAACCCAACCAGCCTTTTGAGGGGCTGCTCCTTTCACCGGAGCGAAAGCAGTTCTCCTTCGTTTCCACCGCCGCAAACGGGCCAATTCCTCACGACCTGTTCTTGCAGGCCGTTAACGGAGAGTCGGCGCGTGATCTAACCTCGCCGATTGATCGGGCCGTACTCGACGCTAGGTGGCAAAACGAATCCGCGCTTTTAGTGCGAGTCATTGACGGGTTCCACAATCGCATCTACCGGATTGTCCCAGGGAAAACTGCCCCGGGGTCTATTGACCTGCCTCTTTCTGTCCGTGGATTTGACATCGCACGCGACGGCGCGATCGCTTTTGTTGGAGTCGGGTTCGATCGTCTGCCGGAACTTTTCGTCAGGACGACCGCGGGAGCCGTGCGGCAGGTCGGGCACCTGCAGGAAGGGTGGGAAGGAGTCCACCTCGCGGATGCCGGGCTTTTCCGGGTCAAGAGTTTCGATGGGACTGACATTGAGGCAGCGCTCATGAAGCCGGCCGCTCCACCGAGTGGCGGCAAGTTTCCCCTGGTTCTGTTGGTGCATGGTGGACCCGCCAGTAACTTCTCGGCAGACTATTTCTGGTTCAATTCCTGGTCTCAACTGCTGGCGGCCAGGGGTTACGAAGTGCTGATGGTGAATCCTCGCGGCTCTGCCGGCTACGGTGAGAGGTTTCTAAAGGCCAATCGAGGTGATTGGGGTGGGGGAGACTTTAAGGACTTAATCGCCGTACTCGATGCCGTAATCGCCCGTGGGGAAACCGACCCGAATCGGTTAGGCATTGGAGGCTGGTCCTACGGCGGTGAGATGACTCAATGGGCGATTGGGCACACGAATCGTTTCAAGGCGGCCGTTAGTGGAGGGGGTGTGTTCGATCAGGTTGCGGAATTTGAAACCGAAAACAACCCAGCCGGAGATGAATGGTACTTCGGTACCCCTTGGGATCATCCCGATGTGTTCGCGCAAAACTCTCCTGCTACCTTCATTCGCAACGCAAGAACGCCCACACTCATCGTGCATGGCGAGGATGATCGCAATAACCCGGTGGGCCAATCTAGAGCCTTGTATCGGGCACTCAAACACTACGGTGTGGAATGCGAATTGATCGTTTATCCAGGCGAAGGCCATCTGCCAGCGCAGGAGAAACACCAAATTGACATCCTGCAAAGAATGCTGGATTGGTACGACCGTCATCTCAACTAGCCGCGGGTCGTTCCACCGTTGGTTGAATCAGCCGTTGAAGCGACCGAGCAAAGCAGTTGGGTGGATGTCGCTCCGCAACCGCGGCGGCAAACCCTTCATTCCCTGGAGCCCGGGACGGGCGACCTCATCCGTCGACCCGCTTGATATCTTGCACCTGGAATGGGATGGCCGTGAATGTAAGCCGTGACCTGAATTGAGCGGTGGCCTATGTGGAATTGGTAATGGACCAGGCTGTCAGGATCGAATGGTGTGCCCGCACGTGAACGGAACTCAGATCGTCGGCTAGAGTGTACTTGCTCGTAATGAGAGCATCGAGCGTGCGTTTGTCGCGCAGCTCTGGCACGACCCTTATCGCCACGCGGTCGTGCTACTTTATTTGTGCCGGCGGCAAGTGTGTCAAACTTCACAAGCTATTTCAGCTCGGATTCAGCACGTTGGAGATAGAGCATCCTATGGCTACTTCGCGGCGTACTTTTTTGGGGGTAACCGTCGGCGCGGCCGCGTCGACGATGGTTCGCCCTCTGGCTGACGCAGTCGCTCTGTCTGATCAGAATGCAACTTCGCCTCGAGCGGCTCCCGCGGTGGTCCGGGTACAGGCAGCGCCCGCCCAAGTCGTCAACTCCTTCGACCCCGATAAGAGCCTCGGGACATCGATGGACATTCAGTCACGCGAGTCGATCAATAAGATCTACACGCCCGAAAATATAAACCTTTGCTTGTCTGCGGGCTGGGGACCGATCAGCTATCGCCTGCATACTCCGGAGACCATCGATTATTGGCACTGGAATCCCAACGGCCGTTGGACCGACGAAGCAAACCAACGCGGATACTTCGTGGGCAGCTCGCAATTGGGTGAACCCATTCGCGATTCCTTCGGCTACAGTCTCCCCCACCGCGGCTGCACGCACAATGGCGGTACCGACACTGGCTATTCTCGGATCACGGATGGTGACCCCAACACCTTCTGGAAGAGCAACCCTTACTTGGCGAAAGCGTTCACCCACGAAGACGACTCTTTGCATCCGCAATGGATCATCGTTGACCTAGGCGAGTACTATGACGTGAACGCGATCCGCATCGACTGGTGCGAACCAAGCGCCCGCGAGTACGAAATGCAGTATTGGGTCGGAGCCGATCCCATGAACTGGGAAGAGCCGGCGTTGGACTCCACGGGCCAGGGCGGCGAGTACCTCCCTGTCGCCGATCAGGCCATGGGCAACTGGCTTCGTTTCCCGAACGGTGCTGTTCACGAGGGCAAAGGTGGAAGCGTAACGCTAAAACTTGCGGACAATCTGGTTTCAACGCGTTGGGTCCGCGTCCTGATGACACAATCGTCCAATCAGCCAGGACCGCACGGAGACGATGACGTGCGACACCGAGTGGGATACGCAATCTACGAAGTTTATGTGGGCAGATTGGAGAGCGATGGTAAGTTTGCCGATTTCGTGAGACATGCGCCGGACCATCGCCAGCAGACCGCTACCTATTGCTCTTCTACAGACCCATGGCACACAGCCGCAGACCTAAGTCCGCGCGGAGACCAGACCGGCTGGGACCTGTTCTTCACCAGCGGCATCACCAATGGTCTCCCCGCACTCATTACCGTTCCTATGATTTACAGCATTCCCGAGGACGCCGCCGCGATGGTCGATTATCTGAAAAAGCGAGGCTATCCCATCAGCTGGGTCGAAATGGACGAAGAAGCCGATGGGGAATACTACATGCCCGAGGACTATGCCGCACTCTATATTCAATTTGCGGACGCAATTCACAGGGTGGATCCCACCCTCAAATTAGGCGGGCCCGTGTTCCAGGGCATTAACCAGGATGTCTCGGTCTGGCCCGATGCGCGCGGACGCAAGTCTTGGTTTGGCCGCTTTTACGATTATCTGAAATCGCACAATCGTCACGGGGATCTGTCGTTCGTTTCGTTTGAAATTTATCCTTACGACGCCTGCAGCATGCAATGGGACGATTTGTACCGTTGCCGCGAGCTGACGCGCAAGACCCTGCAGGCCTTTCGCGATGACGGATTGCCGGCTGCAGTTCCGCTCATGAACACCGAAAGCAATCTCTGCGGTTCGCTTTCCGTCTACATGTCCGATATTTTCTCGGCCCTATGGCTTGCCGACAATGTTGGCAGCTTCTTCGCCGAGGGCGGCGCGCTTTACATTCATTCGCCGATCGAACCGAGCGTCATCGAGCATGGCTGCCAAGGCTGGGCGATCTGGGGCAACGCCCTTTGGGACCGCGACGCAAAGATCCTTGGCTATACCGCCTTCTACCACGCCAGCCGGATGATCAATGACGAGTGGGTGGCGCATGGCGGCGGCATCCATCACCTCTATTCCGTCGATGTCGGGATCGAAGACACCGCCGGGAATGCGCTGGTCACGAGCTATGCCGTTCGCCGCCCAGACGGCCATTGGGCCTTGCTGTTCATCAACAAAGACAGAGAGAACGCGCATCCCGTTCGAGTCGCCTTTGAAAGCAGTGGCGAGAGCGGACATTTTTCCGGCACCATTCGCGTGGTCACATTTGGTAGCGAACAATACGTTTGGCACGGGTCGGACGCCACCGCTCACGCCGATCCAAACCTGCCGCCGGTGATATCGTCCATCGACGTCTCTGCCCACACTGTGTTCACGCTTCCCAAAGCTTCCCTCACTGTTTTGCGTGGCGAAATCGCTGGCCTCACGGCCTAGAAGGAATTCATCGAGATGAAAAACTCCAAGCGTCCTGATCACCAGCCGTCTTACTCTCGTCGGCGGTTCCTTCGTGCTTCCCAGGCCACAGTAGCCGCCCTGGGCGCCGTGCCCATGCTCAGCAGCGCAACGGGATTCCTCGCCGCCACGGTTTCGAGTGGTTCGGCTCATGAGCATCCGGACTACTACGACAAGCTGGGCGTAACGAAGCTCATCAACGCCGCGGGCACGTACACGGAACTCACATCGGCGGTGATGCCTCCTCCCGTCCGTGCAGCGGTCGCGCAAGCGGCATTGCATCCCGTGCATCTTGAGGAGTTGCAGCAGAAAGCAGGAGCTTATATCGCGGAAAGGCTACAAGCCGAAGGCTGCTGCGTCAGTTGCGGCGCATCTTCAGCGATCACGCTCGCCACCGCAGCCTCGGTTATGGCCGCAAACAACTGCCACCCATTGGACATTCCAAGCCTGATCGGCACTCCACAGTTTCCGAAGAACGAGGTCGTCGTCCAGAAAATTCATCGCTATGAGTACGATGTGGCCATGCAGATCTGCGGCATCAAGATCGTAGACGTGGTCACCTTGGACGACTACAAGCAGGCGCTTGGCCAGAACACGGTGATGACCAACTATTTCAATGCGGCAGAGACGGTTGGCATCAGCCGCGAGAATTGGATCGCCCTAGCCCACAACCAAGGCGTCCCGTGCCACCTGGATGCCGCTGCCGATATGCCCCCGATCTCCAATCTTTGGAAGTACACAGGAATGGGATTCGATATGGTCTCCTTTTCAGGTGGAAAAGACATCCGCGGGCCGCAGAACGCCGGTCTCTTGCTGGGTAAGAAAAAATACACTGATCTCGCTCAGCGCAATCTCTGCCCGGCAGACTCAGTCGGCCGCGGCATGAAAGTAGCCAAAGAACAGATCGTCGGTATGGTGGCCGCTGTGGATTGGCTGCTCGCGCAAACGGATGAGGGGATGGAGAAGGAATCGCGGGAACGTATGACAGTGATCATCGCCGCGGTAAAAGACATTCCAAGCGTACAGACCAGCATCATGGTTCCGGAGTTGGCCAACCACGTCCCTCACTTGATGATTACTTTCGATCCGGACGTTATCGGGGCTTCGGCGCGCGAGCTCCAGGTTCGCCTGGCCACGGCAACACCTTGCATCGAATTGAATCCTCACACCGGAAGCATGCGTCCTTCCCAGGGCGTTCCGGCGCAACCCAACGCGCTCGTGGTTACCACGTTCCTTCTTCAACCGGGAGAAGAGTTCATCGTCGGCCGACAGATTCGAAAAGTGCTGAAAAAACCGAAATCAGTAGGTGCTTACCCCCGCCCCCTTTCGCGAGCGCTGCCTGATTCGGCCCGGTGTAACCCCCTCACAGGATGATCGATAGTTTGAAGTAGCAGATGTTTGCCCGGTGCCGCAACTGGATTTCCGATGACCGGCAAAACCAGAGGTGGGGGACGAGCACCGATTTGTCCGGTTAATCGTAGGCGAAGAGAGGGACAGCGATGGCGGTAGCCACGGCAAACGCGACCAGTCATGTACTTGGTTCTGTGAATCCGGAGCCGGGGACCTAATCGACGGCGCACTCTTATGTCGGTACGCAAACCGGCACTGTTCGTTATCCGGGAGTGACGCGATGATTCTCACAAGTCGACTTTTCCCTAGTAGTCGCAGACAAACGCGAACGCATGATCGGCGCGGCGTCGGTAGCCGTGAGGTTAGGCCCGCATTCTAGGCCCAAGGTAGCTATCGAGACCGAGGAGCCTCGGAGACCGTCAGATCGCGATCGGGACCGTGTGGAACCACTGTCTGTCCCGGCTCCAGCCGGAGCTGTTTGCCATCGAGCTGGACCCAGACAATCTCCGGTTCGAATGACAGCAGCTGAGAGATGCGGCCGACATCGGGATAAGCCTCACGATACGACCATACCGCCAGACGTGCATCACCGATGTCGTAATAGCTGCATAGCCCTTTGTACGGACAGAAGGTCTCATGTTCCACGGGGGTCAGCGCGGACTCGTCGACGTCGGCTCGTAAGACGTACCAACGTGGTGCGAAGCCGGACTCATAGAGAACCAACGGCCGCTTGCTATCGGCAATGACGCGATCACGGTGATGGACCACGAGCCTGCGGGACGTCTGGCGGATGTCGATGCGATGGTAGTTGTCGGCGGCGTGGCCCAAGATCCGTTCGTCCTCTTCGTAGAAGGCTTCCATGGCCGGCCAGGCAAAGGCCACCCGTCCCCGCAACTCGCTGGCGCAAGCGGGCAGGTCGATGTGCTGCCATGCCCCCCGCGGCGCGATCTGCTCGCCCACCCGGACCGTGTACCAAGATGTGACCCCAAGCTCGTGGTGTCGGGTCTCATACTCCGTGCGTTCTAATGTGCCTGGAGAAACGTCGGCCTCCGGGAAATAGGCCACCGGATAGCGGCCCGGTTCAAAAAGCAAGAGGACGTTCTCGCTCTCGGCGACCCATGTGCCGCCGAAGCGGACGCGCATCCGTCGCCGTAAGGGCTCGGCGTACAGCAGTCTCTGAGGCAACGGTTGGGGCACGAGAAAGCGGCCGATTGCTCCCGGTGATAGTGGACCTTGTTGCCAGGACAGTCCCATAACTCCTCCGTCTCGCAGGGAATCTTTAAGTGAAACGACGTTACGCGGCAGGCGTCGAGGTCGCATCGACGACATCGTGGACCGAAGGCGCTGATGAGAACAGCGGTATCAGTCCCTCTACTAATGTGGGATGTGTTAAAACGGCATCCCGCAGTGCGGTATAGGGCAGTTTCCCAATCATCGCAACCTGGACGGCTGCCATGATCTCTCCCGCGCCGATGCCCAACGCCGTGAAGCCGAGGATGCGATCGCTTTTGGCTTCCACGAGAGCCTTCAGAAATCCACGAGTCTCCGAAAGCGTGCGCGCCCGCAGGTTGGTTTCCATCCTGACTTTAAACAGGCGATAGGCAATTCCTTGCGCTTTTGCTGCGGTTTCACTCAGACCGATATGAGCGAGTTCAGGATCGGAAAACAAACAATAAGGAACTTGACGGCCTGTGGTCACGCGGTGGCCGCCGGTCATGTTGGCATGGACAACACGGAAGTCGTCAACACTGATGTGTGTGAACTGCGGGCTACCGGCGACCTCGCCGATGGCCCAAACGCCGGGCGCCGTCGTCTGGAGTCGCTCGTTGACCCTGATGTAGCCGCGGTCCGTCAACTCGACTTCAGCGAGCTCCAACCCAAGGCCGTCGGTGTTCGGAGTGCGGCCTAGCGCGACCAATACATGACTGCCTTCTATCACCGTCTCGGCATCATTTTGCGCAACCAGGATGTTCACCGACTGCCCAGATCTGCCAGAAACTCGTTTGATCCGCGCGTTCAGATGAATCTTGACGCCCTCGTCCTCAAGCAGGTTGCGCAGGGCCTCACAAACATCTGGGTCTTCTTTCTGCATGACCCGCTGGTTGCGATCGATTACCGTCACTTTGCTTCCCAACCGTCGCATCGCCTGGGAAAGCTCTATTCCGACATAGCCGCCGCCGATCACCAGCAGATGTTCGGGAACGCGGTCAAGTTCGAGTGCCTCGACGTGCGTGAGCGGTTGCGCTCCCGCTAGTCCAGGAATGGCCTCGAATGTGGCTCGCGTTCCGGTACTGACGATCACGTTTGCGCCGCGCAGTTGTCGGCTGTTTCCGTTCTGGAAAGCGATTTCCACGGTTTTCGGAGCTATGAACCGGCCGGTTCCTAAAATGAACTCCGCTCCCGTGTTTCTGTAGTTTTCCAGATACATCTCATTGAGGCCGCTAACCATCTTGCGTTTGCGTTCGCGGACGCCCGACATGTCAATGGTGAAGCCGCCGTGAGCGATACCAAATTCTTTGCTCCGACGAAAGTAGGACGCGACCTTTGCGCTGTGGATGATATTTTTGCTGGGCAGGCAGGCTATGTTCGGGCACGATCCGCCAATGTATTTGCGATCGACAACTGCGACCCGCTTTCCTTCTCCCGCAAAGGTCCATGCGGCAACGGTTGAGCCTGTGCCGCCGCCCAGAATCACGAGATCGTAATCTTCGACCTCTGTTTTTCTGATCGGTTCAGCTGCAGAATTCTCTGTGGTTTGCATTCAAACTTTCCTCCTCACATAGGTTTGTCGGGACGCGGCGGCGATCCGTGGCGGAAGATGCATCGTTTATTGTTGGCATGGTGTAGTTTTGCGCAGAAGGGATAGGCACCACCGCGAGCTCGCAGAAACACTTCCGCGGCAATGAACATCCCTAGAGTTGGCGCAGTGAAATAGAGCCAGATTGCGTGCCAGTAGTTCACATGCAAAGCCGGTCCAAAGCTTCTGGCAGGATTCATACTCATCCCGGAAAGCGGTGCTTCCAGGGGTATGAAAATCGCGTACAGGAGACCAACCAGGTAAGGTGTGCTGCGGGTCAGGCTCTCGCGATTGGATGAGACAAGAATGGTTGACATCAGAACAAAAGAGATTGTCAGTTCACCGATGAACGCTACCGCGCTGCCGCGAATGCCCGGTGCGGTTACCGCGTACCTTATTGCCAGGCGCCCAACGGGTAATAGATATCGGGCAATGCAGACGCCGCCAATCGCGCCAGAGAACTGTGCAACGACATAGAAGAATGCATCTAGCAAACGCATCTTACCTAATCGATAAAAAGCTAACGTGAGTGCTGGATTGAAATGACCTCCCGATTGTTTGCCCCAAGGACTGATTACAATCGCAACTACCGTTGCGCCAACAGCTAGTCCCATCAGAGCACGCAGTTCTATCGTGCTACCAATGACGTGACGGACTGGCGAAGCGGGGGAAAGTAACAATCTTGCGAAAACGCATGTAAGAAACAAGTATAAACCCACCTCGGCAGCTTCCATCAGGTACTCCGGCCAGTGCAAACGCGGGTAGTCGCTCGTAGTAGCCGGCTCGCATCCGATGAACGCGGCCCGCCAATGCAGCAACAACGGCCAGCGAAGTTGACGCGTAATGGGCGGAGCCGCGGCTCGGCATACCACAGTCTCTCGGGTAGCGGTTCGGGTTTCAGAATTCGGCCGACTGCTTCGGGTCATAGCGGAATCGGGTTGCGACGAAGGGTCCCATGATTTCTCGTCACGAGCCATGGCTAGGACGTTTGACTCGTGTCAAAGGTCGAGGATGACGTTCGCCTCTGGGTGTGAGCTGCAGATAAGCACATTCCCGGACGCTGGCCTCTCGAGTCGCTCTGGTCGATACCTAACCGATCCGCCGATCAGACCGGTCATGCAGCTGTGGCATACTCCCGTTCGGCATGACCACCTGACCGGAACATCACAGGCTTCGGCCAACTCGAGCAAACTGCCGAATTCACGATTCCTTGCGGCGCGCAGCTCCCCAGCGTGACCAGCGAGATCCGCTTGCCCGTCCCCATCGATGTTGAGGTTGCGCGCCATCCGCCGTCCCGCGACTGAGGATTTCCAGACGGCGGTACGGACCGTCCTGCCATTCCATGTTACGTCGCGGGGAAGTCCGACATTCAGCGACAGCAGTCGCGCCATTTACTACGTCCTCCTCGGCAAGCGAGATGATGCGGCGCCCCGTCCTTTTAGGAGGAGTGGATCAAGCAGAAACAAACCGCTTGACAAGCACCGCGGTGTCGTCAGGATTCTCTTCCGGGAAAAAGTGACCGCCCTTCATCGCCTGCCCTTGCGCCTGCGGAGCCCACTGCCGCCAAATTCCAAGCGGTCCCCCGTCTTTCGCATAGAAGGTGTCGAGCGGACCGCCCTCGGCCCACAGGTGCAGCATCGGGCATTCAATTCTTTTCGACGCTTCCTTGTCAGCACGATCGTGTTCGACATCGATCGTTGCCGCGGCCCGATATTCTTCACAGATGCCGTGCACGCGGGCCCGGTCGCGATAGGTTGCAACGTATTCCTCGAGAATCTCTGGGCCGAAGGACCCTTGGCCGAAGGGGTTATGGAAGACGGCCTCGGGAGAACCGAGAAGATAACTCTCCGGGAGCGGTTCTTTCTGCGAAAGCAAAATCCACGGCCAGTAGGTCTGGGCGAAGCGTGCATCGGACCGGTTCCAGGCTTCGAGGATCGGAATCACGTCGAACACAGCGACACGCTCCACGTTCTGTGGATGGTCCAAGGCCATACGGTAGCTGACGCGTCCTCCGCGATCGTGACCAATCAGGGTGAAGGTCGGAAAGCCAAGTTCGGCCATCACATCAACCAATTCCTTTGCCATCGCACGCTTTGAATAAGGAGAATGGTCGTCTGTAGAGGCAGGTATCCCGCTGCGGCCGTAGGCGCGCAGGTCTACGCAGATCACGGTATGATTTTGCGCAAGCTTCGGCGCCAAAAATCGCCACATCAGGCTCGTGCGCGGGAAGCCGTGCACCAGCAGAATAGCCGGCCCCCTTCCATAGCGACGCACGAATATTGTGTTTCCTGAGACCTCGACATGAGAGGCCTCGAAAGAATCTTGGCCAGCAAAACTTACTCCAGTTTGTGCTCGTGCCAGTTCGCCGAAAGAGCTCTCCAGCAGGACACCGAGAGATGCAGCCGTGAGTCCACCTAGAAACCTACGACGCTCCATTGCTTCCTCCTCGGTTTGCTTCTCGTTCCAATGACCACTTGTTGGGGAAAGATCCGGTAACCAGGCGACCTTCGGTTTCAACTCTTTACAACTCATCATTGCAACAGCCATTTGCCGCTCCAAGGGTAGGAAGTGAAGTCCAGCGTACGCTCACCGACACGTGCGGTCGAGAACCCATCCGCGCGGAAACTACGAAAAGTCTGTCCTAAATGCCCTTGATCTCGCCTCCGTCCATCCGGACCGACGTACCGGTCATCCATCTCGCTGCCGGTGATACCATGAATGCAAGCAGGTCGGCGATCTCTTCTGGCTCTCCGTAGCGACTAATCCCCACTTTTTCCGGAAACTGTTTCATCGCGTCTTCGACGCTCATATGGTGCGCAGGTGCCCACTTCTCCATAAACGAGCGCCGCCGTCCCGTCATCACCGGCCCTGGAACGATGCTGTTGACCTGCACTCCGTCTCTAATGCCTTGTTCCGCGAACGCCTTCGCAAGCGCAGTGATGGCGGCATTAATCGCAGCGACCGCCGCAAAGCCGGGCTTCGGGTCGAGGGCCGCACTGCCCGACATAAATACAACGGAGCCCCTCGACTTCTTAAGCGCTTCCCATGCAAGTATCGTCAACCGTCGTGCCCCATGCAGTTTGAGCTCCGTACCGGCTCGCCATTGCTCGTCCGTCATCTCGAACAAATCAACTTGGGGTACCGCCCCCGCTATATTGAGAAGAGCATCAATCCTTCCAAAGCGATCAAGCGTGATCTTGACCAGGGTTTCAGTGGACTCGACCTTGCTCAAATCGAGATCGCAAACCAGAGGCTCCGCTCCCGCAGTCTTTACAGCATTCGCCACCTCTTTGAGTGCATCAGCGTTCCTTGCAGCCAGCACGATCGCCGAGAAGTCGCGGGCCAATCGAACCGAGGTGGATCGACCGATTCCTTGGCTCGCGCCAGTAACAACCGCGACAGAATTCACAACATCTCCTTTCTCGCGCCGCAGATCGATGAGCAGTATCCAGCACTGGAGCCTGCCCATTGGGGGCGAGTACGCTACGCTGGCAGCGAAAACGAAGATACCGAGCGTCATCAGCGTCTGCACACGAGTACAACGTCGTGTAGCGTGTGAAACCCCGTTATCACTTACCTGAGCTAGCGCCTCCTGTGGATAGCCCACAAACGCGATATTGTCCATTACGAATACCGCGGCATAGACGAGGACAGGAGCTGCCGCAAGCCTGGTCGCTGCAATCCAGGCGTGAGAGGAAACCGAGGCGTCAGCTTCGCGGCTGTGGGCAGTTTCAGGCCTAGAACCATCCTGGTGATGATGACCCAGAAAACAGCATCCGAGAATGCCAGCCGCCACCCTGTCGGAGTCCTTCCGCCGGTCATGACCTCTCCGTTTGCCCGCAACTAGTCGATGAGCCTCTCAGCACTCATTCCCACTCAAGTCGAGATTGCCTGCCTTGCCTCGAGGATGAGGTCCACAACTTTCTGTGGCGCGCTAAGTAATGGTGTGTGATCAACGGGTAGCGACCGTATTCGAGCTCCCATTCGTTTGGCCATAAAATATTGTGTTTTGGGATTGATCATGCGGTCTTCTTCCGCAATCAGAAACCACGAAGGCCGGGATCTCCACGCTGGTCGTGGCATCGGCTCTTGAATACACTTCACCGAAATTGGCCTCTGGACCGCTGCCGACAATGCAATCTGTTCTGGCGTTGCATGCTGTGCAAAAGCGTTTCTGAAGCCATCATCCGGCATCCAGATGAAACCGTCTGCATCCGGGGCGAGCTGAGGTGCCTGCGGGTGTCGTTCATCACGATAGAAAACCTGAGCAACGGTCTCGCCCTCGTCGGGCGCTAGCGCTGCGATATACACCAGTGCTTTCAGGCGTTCGTCATTTACCGTAGCGATGACCGCACCCGCGTAAGCATGACCGGCCAGAACCACGGGCCCCTGCGTACGGGCGATTGCACGCTGAAGTGCCAACGTGTCATCGCCGAGCGAGGTCAGAGGGATGGGAGCTGCGATTACACGCAATCCGTCTCGTCGCAGACGGAGAATGACCTCTTTCCAACTCGAACCATCGGCCCACGCTCCGTGAACCACAACTGCGGCGATGTTTTCAGAAACGGTCACACATCTCGAATCCTTTTCTCCACTTCAGGGAGAAATTGGCTGCCCGATTCAGCGCCGCGCTTAATTGAGAAATTTACGGATACGCTCAGCGATAAAAGGGGTGCAGTCTTCAAGAGCGAAATGGCCGGTATCAATCAGGTGTAGTTCTGCGTTCGGGAGGTCTCTTTTATAGGCCTTGGCTCCTTCGACGGTGAAGAATGGGTCGTTCTTCCCCCAGAGAATCAGCATTCTTGGTTGTCGACTGCGGAAGTATTCATGCCAACGGTCATACAGGCCGACATTCGATTGATAGTTGTGAAGAAGATTGAGCTGAATTGCCGCATTGCCTGGACGATCGAGGAAAAACTGGTCCACGGTGTAGGAATCAGGACTGATTCGTTCAGAGTCTCCAACTCCATGTGTGTACTGAAACACGGTCATTTCCCTGGTTAGAAGAGCCCGCACCGGCTTCTCGGTCTCGGAATTGCGATTGGCCCAGAATGGCTTGATCGGGTCAAATGCACCCCCAATACCCTCCGTGTATGCATTGCCGTTCTGCACGACGATGCCCCGAATGGCATCCGGATGTTTTGAGGCAATCCGATACCCGATGGGCGCGCCGTAGTCCTGGACATAGATGCTAAACTGCTTCAAGCCGAGGTTCTCGAAAAGCAAATCCTCGACGTGTGCTGCCAGATTGTCGAAGGTATATTCGAAATCCAGCACACTGGGGGAGTCACTGTAGCCAAAGCCTACGTAATCGGGAGCAATGACGTGGAACTTGTCCGCTAATTGCGGTATCAGGTCACGGAACATGTGCGAAGAACTGGGAAAGCCGTGCAAAAGTACGACCGTCGGCAAATCCTTGGAAGAACCAGCTTCACGGTAGAAGAGCTTCAGGCCCCTTACCTTGGCGTGATGATAGCTTGTCATGACAGTTTCTCGTTCCCTGGATTCAACCTACCCTGCGATGAAAGTCGATCAAGTCGAAGCTTTACGATCTACGATCGGGGACCACCCCGCAACTCGTGTTCCAAAAGAGGGGATTTCAGCTTCGAGTGGAATTGGAGAGATAAGTCGTTTGGTGTTTGCAGGATTTCGCGTTATACGAAGAATTGAACATGTCGTCTCCATTGACGAATTCGTGACGAATACCCAACAGTGACGGATTTTCGTCTCTCACATCGTCGCACGACCCAACTGCCCGACGATGACATCAGGAGGAATTTCGGACTAGGCTGCTGAGCCGGGTGTCGGCGGGCGACTGATGCGATGCTTTTTCATTCTGTAGACCAATGATGTCCGCCTCATCCCAAGCCGCTCGGCTGCACCATTGCGACCGCCAATTACCCAATTACTTGCGGCAAGCGCGTGGAGAATATGATCTCTTTCTACCTGGGCAAGGCCACGAATTGGCAAATTGGACTGCCTGTGAGAATTAACTGGCTCCAGTTCAGAAGTTGGAGCGCGCAGAACGGATTGAGGAGAAAGGATCACGGCGCGCTCGATAAAGTTTTGCAATTCCCGAACATTTCCCGGCCAAGCATATCGAACCAGCGCAGCCATCGTCTCGGAAGGGATTTCATCGATTGTCTTGTCCATTCGTCGGGCGTAGAGGGCGGTGAAGTGCCAGGCCAGTTTCGCAATGTCTTCCGTGCGTTCCCGTAGAGCCGGAACGTTGATAGGGAATACTTTCAAACGGTAGTAAAGGTCCTCCCGAAATGTTCCTTGCTTGACCATGCCGGCCAAATCCCGATGCGTCGCTGCGATCAGGCGGACGTCAACCTTATGCGTGCGGTTACTGCCCAGTCTCTCGAATTCCTGCTCTTGCAGGACGCGTAGCAATTTCGCCTGAAGTTCCAGAGGGATGTCGCCGACCTCGTCGAGAAAGAGTGTGCCCTTGTGTGCGAGTTCGAAGCGTCCCGTTTTTTGCGCGATGGCTCCGGTGAAGGCGCCTTTCTCATGACCGAACAACTCACTTTCCAGCAACCCAAGGGGGATTGCAGCGCAATTCAGTTTAACGAAGGCCCGTTCCCGGCGGCTGCTCCGATTATGGATTGCACGCGCGATAAGTTCTTTACCAGTTCCGGTCTCGCCCAGGATCAGCACGCTTGAGTCTGTAGGCGCCACCACCGACACCAGGTCCAACGTGGTCTTCAGCGCGGGGCTCTCTCCAACGATTTCGCCAAACTCGGCGCGAATTTCCTCCTCAAGATAAAGTCTTTGTCTTGTTTCCTTTTCTTTATCTTTGATCGCCCTTTCGTAGTCCAGGGCGTTCTCAACGGCAATGGCCACCTGCCGGGCGACCTGTTCAAGAAAAGCGACATCATCCTTGGTAAAGGCTTTCTCCGATCGCTTCAAGGCAGAAAAGACTCCGACCACGCCGTTTCTGCCGATAAGCGGGAGATCGCACCCCGATATCAAGCCTTCCGCCATTACACTTCGATAGAAACGTTGACCTACGCTGTTGCCGAAACTCTCGGGGTCGTTACGTACCTCTTCGAAGTGGTTAAAGTGTTGAGTCTTGCCCGTCCAGAAAGCCTTGCCACAAATCGAACCGCGGATGGGTATAATCGTTCCGTCGCAAAGTGAACCTCGCGGCTCAGGGTTGTACAAGGTCGTTACCCGCAATTCTCCGCTATCAGCATCAGGCAAAAGCAAGGCGCAAAAATCGCATCGGGTTACGCTCAGCAGACTCGTAGAAAGCACCTCAAGCAAGCGGCGAAGGTCCAGCTTTGATGTCATGCTGTTGGTTACTTCCAGAAGCAAGCGCAACCGATCACGTTCACGCTGTAACTCTTGCTCTTTAATGTGGCGCTCAATCGCGATTCCCGCAATGTGGCTGGCATCCTCGATCAACTGAAGCTCGGTGGCATCAGGACTGAGCGCTTCACGGTGGAGGATGGCAAAGGTACCGAGGACCTTACCTTCGCTGGTGAATAGCGGGCGCGACCAAACTGAACGAATCCCAAACGGAGAGACCAAGTCACGATAATCATCCCAAATGGAGTCGCTGAGGATGTCCGTCACATACACCGGCTCCCTACGATAAACAGCTGTTCCGCAAGACGCACCTTTCGGACCAATAGACGTGGGCCCCACGTGAGCGCCGAACCCCGGAAGACTGGGCGCGGCCGCGCAGTGGAGTTGCTTCCCGTCCTCATCAGGAAGCCAGATGGTGCACAATGTTCCCTTGCCTTGAGATTCGACTAGTCGCGCAATGATCGTCAGCACTTCAGACAACGGAGATCCAGCCAAAATCAACTTTAGAATGTCGAGAACAGATTTACTGGAGAATAGACCTGATCCATCCGTCGCGGATTCAACTCTAAGGATTTGTTCGGGGGATTGCGTTGCGGTGCTCATAAACCGTCCTTTCCTTCGCCACCCGTGGAAGGAGAGTGCCCCTACCTAGGGAGGGTCCATCGTCTCGATGTCGGTCCCGGCAATAACGAACAGCTCGCGTCGGGAAAGGATTCGTATCCGAGTTCGGCCGTAAAGAATGCTTCAATTTTAGATGCAGTAAGCTGCTGAGCCGACGTACAAAAGGATAGGTTTCGGTCGAAACCGGTACTCGCCGTATGCAAGTTAGACGTCCCGGATTGAACGACCTCATCGCGCGGCACGTGACCGATTCTCCGGGGAAAAACACGCAGTTGCTGACCGGTCGGAGCTAGGAAGATGTCAACGACGCCGAGCGGCTGGCGCAAAATCCGCCATTCCGGCTGTTCGCCTCGGAGAAGATTTGGGAGCGAGAGGGACGGTGGTCGAGTCTCCAACGGAAGTCGGTCACAAGAGCTGGGCGAGGGGGAGTGGTGCAAGAACAGATGGCAAAATCCAGCGCTCAGGGTGGTTTTGGTGGAAGTAGCCAGGCCGCCGGAGTAACCCCGGAGAAACCCTTTCGCAATGTCGCAATCGGGCGAGCGAGGTGTACAATCGTGCCGTTTTCAAGGTCAAACAGGAAATTCCGGAGTGCTCCTCGCTGGTTTAGCCGGCGCATACGGAGAACGATCATGGGCTTCGATACGCTACTGGCGAGGGTTGTGCGCTTGCCGGGCGCACGTTCGCTGTGGTTGCGGCTTCCGGTCGGTTCGGTGGAAACGCGGGTTGCCTTCGATATCTGGCCCCGGGCCCACTATGCATTCGGAGTTCTCTCTGCGGCTTCGCTGGCGAAAGGCCTGGGTCTCGAAGGAATCTCCGTGATTGAGTTTGGGGTTGCGGGTGGACGAGGATTGCTTGCGCTCGAACAGGCTGCGCGCGAGATCGGGCAGGCGCTCGGCCTCCGCATTCAGGCATTTGGATTCGATACGGGGAGCGGCATGCCGGGCGCCTCCGACTATCGCGATCTGCCGCACGTATGGGGCAAGGGCTTTTACAAGATGGACGTCGACTCGTTGAGAAAGCGGCTCACTTCGGCGCAACTGGTGATCGGCGACGTGGCGGAGACCGTGCCGCAGTGGACGTCCCGGACCGATGTGCCGCCGATTGGCTTCATTTCCTTTGATCTCGACTATTACAGTTCTAGCATCAGCGCGTTTCGCATCTTCGACGGCCCCGCCCAGGGACGCCTGCCGCGCGTGTTCTGCTATTTCGACGACATCATCTGGCCGCCACACGCGTGTCATAACGAGTACGTGGGCGAGTTGCTCGCAATCCGCGAATTCAACGAAGTCCACAGCGAACGCAAGCTCTGTCCGATTCACCTACTGCGCCACATGCGGTTGGTCCCCGCTCCGTGGAACGATCAGATGTACGTCATGCATGACTTCGCGCATCCGCTGTACTGCGCAAACCTCACTCCGAAGACGGAGGCGCACACGCAGCAACCGCTGTAGATCCGTCTTTAGCGCGGGCGAATTGTTCACGGGACGTGCGCCCATTGCGGGTCTTATCATGGACCAGCGTTGCGGAGACTTCTACGTTTTCCAGGTGAGATACACTCGGGAAGAATCTTTGGTATCGTTTTCTATTCGAGTCGCGAAAAGGGACCGCAAATGCCAGCCCCTTTTCCCCCTTCCCCCCGCTCGGTCCCGCGGGTTACCTTGGGAACGTGCCTAATACCGAATCTGCCGATCATGCTGCCGGAGAATTCCTTTCAGGTGTCGACACTTGAGGGTGATCTTCATGACCGGGATGGAGTGAGAGACAGAATCCTCAAGCAGTGGACAGGTCAGCAGGTTGACGACGCCAAGGAATTGGTCGAAGCCGTAGTGGAGCAAGCTTCAGAGCAGACGTCTAGGACCGGAGGTGATCCTGCATGATCCGGCGTCACGATCCATCGGTACAAGAAGAGGAGAAGCAGCGTCTCCTCGTTATCGTTCCTGTTCCTGAGGCCGCGAAATCTAACCATCAAAACCTTCTACCCGATCAAGCACTGAGCATCTGTATTGATTCTCTGCAGCATCTACCTGAAGGAAGCGGTGCTTAAGGTTAATGTGGCCGGGATGGGCGTTTTCGCACTCGCGATGCGTAACATGCTTAACATCAGTGTCTTGCGATTCCGCGAGTCTCTAGAATAGGCTATGTAGAGGACAGTCAGAGATTCACCGTTGCTCGTTTCGGAGGCAGATGCTGGCAGTGAATGCCCGAGGAAATGGCACAGACCGGCATTTTTCGAGGATTAATCTTAGATCGCAATTTGGGGGGGCCATGGTGTTTGCACCGAGCTGTGGCAAACAGTCTTCTGTCGCACTTCGACCCGTCGACCGTTTGACGATGCGGTTGATTGGGCTTGGAGTGATATTTGCTTCACTGGGCCTTGGCGAGGCCGTCTATCGATTAGCATTCCTCGATTTTGATGGCGCAACCGATCGGCTTCCCATTGAATTGCTGTTCGGCGTTGCGTTTGCCTGGATGGCTTTCAAGCTGGCTAGAAATGTTTGCCAACATCGAGCGGAAACCTTCGCGAGAATTGAGTTGATCCGAGACCGTAACTGCAAGATTCGCCGCGCGGCGGAGGCAATTGCACCTCTGTCATGCCCGGGTAATCAGCAAGCCATCCGGGTCATTCGTGAAGAAGTGGATCGGATTGAATGGGTGTTGGCTGACATCACACTTCGCTAGGCACATGCAGCCTCATTGAGTAATTCGTCGCACTCCGTTAGATTGATTAATTCAGGGGCGTCGCTGGGAGAACTTATGGCTCGCCGCTGCTTGCAACTGGGTTGCTTGTTGGTATTAGGGGTCGCTTCACCGCTGTTTGCCACCAGTCCTACCGGCACGATCACCGGTACAATCACGGACTCCTCTGGCGCGGTGGTCGTGGAGGCGAAGGTCATGGTGCGCAACGATGCGACCAACGCCGTCCGCGACGCCAAGACGAATGACGATGGCGACTACACGGTTGCGCTTCTGCCGCCGGGCCGGTATTCAGTTTCGGTCGAGAGCACAGGGTTCCGGCGGAGCGTGATCCACAACGTCAGTGTAGATGTGGATCAGACGGTGCGCCTCGATTTCGCACTTCGGGTTGGCCTGATCACTCAGGAAGTGAATGTCACCGACACCCCTCCCATCGTGCAGACCGACACCTCCACGGTAGGCCAGGTGGTGAACAATCGCCTGGTCCAGGAGCTGCCGCTCAACGAGCGCAACTTCCTTTCCTTTGCCCTGCTGGTTCCGGGAAGTCATCTGCCGGCGGAAGGCTCGCAAAATTCGACGCAGGGCGGCGCTATCAGCGTCAACGGCGCGCGCGAACAGTCGAACAACTTTCTGCTTGACGGTGTTGACAACAACGATCCCTATATCAACCAGTACGTTGCTCTTCCTTCGATCGACGCCATCCAGGAATTCAAGGTGCAGTCCAGCGATTACTCGGCGGAGTTCGGCCATGCCAGCGGAGCCCAGGTCAACGTCATTTTAAAAAGCGGCACCAACCAGTTGCACGGCACTGTGTTCGAGTACTTTCGCAACCGTGAAATGGACGCCAAGAATTACTTCGACTTTCCCAGCTGTACTTCGACCTCAATCCCCGGCAGATGCGGCCCCATCCCGCGCTTCGATCGCAACCAGTTCGGCGGCACTCTTGGTGGACCGATTCGCAAGGACAAGACCTTCTTCTTCGTTTCTTATGAGGGATTGCGTTTGCGCCAGGCGACCACGCGGGACGCTACCGTGCCTTCAACCGTGCAATGGCGGGACGCGCAAGACTTGGCGCAAAGTCTGTTTGGATGCCCGCTCAACCCCTCCTGCCAGGTCGGCCAGAACGTATTCCACCTCTATCCCGCCGCCAATGTCGGCACCGACCTGACGAGCTCCAATACTTTTGTCTCTTCTCCCGTGATCCGCAACACGGTGAATTTGATCACCGCCAAGGTGGATGAGCATGCCACCGCTGCCGATACGATTTCTCTACACTACTCGCTGGCGGAGGAAAGTCTGTTCAGTCCTTTCGATCCAGTCAATGCCTTCACCTCTCTGCCCGGTTACGGCAGCTACACCCTGAATCACGGGCAGAACGCCGGGCTGGAATGGACGCACATATTTCGCTCGAACGTGCTGAATGAGTTGCGCCTGGGGTTCATTCGCATGCGGGCCACGGTGCTGCAGCAGAACCACGGTGACAACCTCAGCGCACAATTGGGGTTTCCTGACGTTCTGACTAACCCGGTGGACCTGGGTGCTCCTAACATCAATGTCATCAGCTTCGACGGCATCGGTGAGCCCGTCAACTACCCGCAGGAGCGTCACGACACCACACTTCAAGTTTCTGACAACGTAGCTTGGACGGTCGGCCGCAATCAGTTCAAGATCGGGGCTGATGTTCGGCAGGTTCGCATCGACAATTACCTCGATTTCCTGGCGCGCGGCGACTGGTTCTTCCTGGGGCAGACGGCAGCTGGCATCCTGGGCGCGATGGGCAATCCGACTCCCTGCACCGGGGCTCCGCCCGATGATCCTTTGACTTGTTCTCTTGCGCAGTTGCTCGCCGCCGTTCCCGACTACGCGCTGGCTGTGAGCGGCAACACTTACAACAGCCTGCGTAGCCACGGCGTCAGCACCTACGTGCAAGATGACATCCACGTGATTCCCCGGTTTTTGCTGAACGTAGGTCTGCGCTATGAATTCAACAGTCCGCCGGTCGAAGCGCTGAACCGCTTCAGCGTTCCCGATCTTATCCCCTGTCCCGAACCCTGCTCGGCTACGCCTCAGTTCACCGTGGCGGGAACAAACGGAATTCCCCGGGCGACCTACAGCCCCAGCTATGGAGATATCGCTCCGCGGATTGGCATTGCCTGGCGACCGATGAAATCAGAGCGCTGGGTGGTGCGCTCCGCATACGGAATCTTCTGGGACGTTCCCATCGCCAATATCAACATTCTTCCTCGCATCAACCCGCCGTTCTACGACCTGGCGGCATATTTTCAAACCCCCACCTGCCCGGGTGGTTTGTGCACAGTTCAGGACATCCTCAGCCAGACCGGCCTGCAGTCGGGTGTGGTGCAGGGCAACATGATCTCGCCAAATTTTCGCGACGGTTATATGCAGCAGTGGAATGCCGACATGCAATACGAAGTCGGAGCCAATTGGATGATCGACCTGGCCTATGTCGGATCGAAGGGCGCGCATTTGGCAAACGTAATCGATCGCAACCAGGCGAATCCCTTGACCGGTCCAGCCTATGGACAATTTTCCTCAGTTCTGTTCGTGGAATCCGAGGCCGACAGTTCCTACCAGTCGTTGCAATTCCGCTCGGAGAGACGTGTGAGCCACGGCCTGGAGTTTCTGGCTGCCTACACATACTCCAAATCGATTGACGATATTTCTTCGATCTTCGGCGGCAGCGCCGGTTCTGGCTTGCCGCAGGACTCGCAAAATCCCAGCGGGGACCGTGGCCCCTCCGATTTCAATGCTACGCACCGGCTGTCTTTGAGCTTCCTGTACGACTTGCCGCTTCGCCGCATGTGGGCCCAGGGCCCGGGTTGGGGCCGCAGGCTGCTGGACAACTGGCAGGCAGGAGGAATCCTCACAGCGCAGAGCGGATCTCCTTTTACCGTGGTTCTACCTGGCGCACCCGCTGCCTCGGCTGCGGCTTTTGGCAACCCGGAGCGTCCCGATCTAATCGGGGACCCGTCGAAAGCCGGGCCCGTGGCGGGGAACCCAACCTGCCAGGCCCCGGATCAGGTGGAAACACCACAAAATTGGTTCAACCAGTGCGCGTTTGCCGAACCGCCCGCAGAACCCTTTGGTCCAGCGTTTGGCACCGAGGGGCGAAACGTTCTCACGGGACCCGGCTTGACCGATCTCGACTTTTTCCTGGCCAAGAGTATTCCGCTCCACGCCGAAAGCCATCGTCTGCAGTTGCGCGGGGAATTCTTCAACCTGCTGAATCATCCCAACTTCGACATCCCTGACCATACCTTTGACCTGACGGCCTGCGCACAGAACACCAGCCTATTTTGCCCGGCCGGAAATTTTGGCACTATTCTCTCGGCAAATTCCTATGGCGACCGGCCGCCACGGCAAATTCAGTTGAGTGTCAAATACATCTTCTGATGTTGCTCGACCCTGATATGGGCGGACACACCGGATGCAACACCCGCCACGGTCTGCAGACACCATTCTTCAGGAGCTTTCAGCCGCTTGCGGGCTGGAGGAATGGCACGTCGATCGTACGCACACTTTTCTCACCCCTGGGAATACGCAGCCTTGCCACCGGCTCCGACCATGCCGTGCTGCGGAAGAATATGGACGACTCTGCCCCTTAGACGCGATCGTCCGGCGCAGGATCGCCCGCCGCCTTTTGGCCTCTGGCGCTACATGGTCCGACGCGAGCTATCCCTGCGAAGCGGCACTTTCTTCGAGCAGTGTCTGTGGTGGCCAACCAAGCCGACCGCTGGGAGGTATACTAAATTAGGGTTGGAGAATTACGGTAGGGCCTAAAGGCTTGTTGTTCATCGGGCCCTCTTTGATGGCACAATTCCTGCCCCTTCCCGCAGCGTCAGCAGTTGATTCGCCGCAATCCCCTTAAACGTCTCTCGCAGCCCGTTGGGCCAGTACACGTCGATGTCCGCTGAAGTATTGGGGCCAAGGCCGAAATGCAGCCGTGGATCGTTGCAGGAATAAAAGCTGGATTGGCTCAGTACCGCCTGAGCTTGAACCTTGGACCCGTATCGTACCAGAACCCTGGCCCCGATGGCGCTGCGGTTTGATTTCACTCCCTCCAGTTTGATCTTGATCCAGTTTTGTTTGCCCTGCAGATCGTTGCGCAGCAGCGACGGCGGCTCATTCAAATTCACCACCAGGATGTCGAGATCGCCATCGTTGTCAAAATCTCCAAAGGCACAGCCGCGGCTGCAGTGCGGTTCCGTCACCCCCGGGCCGGCCTGCTCTGCCAGTTCCTCGAAGGTGCCATTCCCCAGGTTGCGAAACAACGCCCGGGGAGTCTTGTTTGGATATTGGGGAAGTTTGCGTTCAACTTCGGGGTAAACGTTGCCCGAAACCAGGAATAGATCAGGATATCCATCATTATCAAGGTCGACGATGCCCGCTCCCCAACAGATATACCGCGTTTCGACCGCCAATCGCGTCGACCGCGTCACGTCATCAAAATATCCTTTGCCGTCATTGTGATAGAGGCCATTCGCATCATCGGCAAAGTGGGTTTTGAAAAGATCGATGTGTCCATCGAGATCATAATCGCCCACGCCGACCCCCATGCCCGCTTGTTCCATGCCGTCATCGCTGAGCGCCACACCACGGAGGATGCCCTCTTCGCGGAAAGTTCCATCATGGTTATTCATAAAGAGCAGACTCGGAGTCGAGTCGCAAGCTACGAAGATATCAGTCCATCCGTCCTCGTCCAGGTCGGCAGCGACCACGGTCATGCCATAGGATTCGGTAGCGTTGGCGATCCCTGCTTCTTTGCTGACGTCCGTGAAAGTGCCGTCGCCGTTATTCCGGTAGAGAGAATGCCTCCCGGTCGGCAATCCACGAGGTCCACACTCAACTGGCACTCCTTTCCAGTTGCAATTCACGTTTTCGCCGGGTACCGGTGCGTGCTCCAACGAGAAACGGACATAGTTGGAAACGAAAAGGTCGAGGTGGCCGTCGCGGTTGTAGTCAAGGAAGCTGCACCCAGCTCCCCAACGCGGCTGATCGGTCCAGAGCCCGGCGGCCTTGGTTACATCGGTGAATGTTCCGTCTCCATTATTCCTGTACAAGCGGTTTTGTCCAAAGTACGCACAGAAAAGGTCTTCGAATCCGTCGTTGTTGTAATCGCCAATGCAAACCCCTGAGGCCCAGCCAACCCCCTTGAGACCAGCTTTCTCGGTCACATCGGTGAAAGTGCCGTCGCGGTTATTCTTGTACAGCCGGTTCGTCGCTCCCGGCGGATCTCCGGTTAATTGCGTGCCGGAAAGAAGAAAGATGTCCATCCAGCCGTCGTTATCGTAGTCGACGAACGCGCATCCGCAACCGTTCGATTCCAGAATGTATTTCTTCGTCTCGACTCCGCCGTAAATCACGGGCTCACGGAGCCCGGCAGCTTGGGCCACATCCACAAAGTGCGCATAGAAAGGACGCCCCGATGGCGCGGGTCGAGCAAGTGGCTTGACGCTGTGAGTGGCGACACCCTGCGGAAAAAGGGGACGGGTTGTTGTCACGACAGCCGAACCAAAGAGAAGTTGTACAAAATCACGCCGCGTGAAATTCAAGGATGCTGTGTCTCCATCGAGGCTGGATTTGGTTCCCCCAGTTTAGCGATTGTGTTTCCGATTCTGGTTCCGTGGATTCCGTGCGGAGTTCAGCCCATGGCTTGAGTAGGCTATTTCGTCTTTCTTTCGGCCACTCTTCCCCGGCGCCTGAATCCAGTGATAAAGCGCCCTCTGGTCCTTTGATCGTTGCCTAGAGCTTTGCGGCTCCGTTCGATGGCTTTGTCCTTCTCGCCTGCCTGTAAGTAGAACTTCACTAGAACATCGCGCGCCGCGGCCAGAAAGGGTTGGATGGCTCGCTTTCTGCACTGATTTCATGGTCTCGCGGAATTCCGTACTGCCCGGTTCGGGTCCCTTTTGCCTCAGAATCAACATTCTGCTTCTTGGCTAGCTTGATTCGCATGCTCGCCAGCGCATCCCTCTTGCTTTGCCGGCCTCGATCGACTGACGTGTACAATGAGCACGCCTTTCGAAGTCACGCGTTGGGAACCGCGATGGCCGTCTATACCCGGCGACAAATTCTACGCGCTGCTGCGATCAGCCCGTCAGTCGGCTTTCTCCCCCGACATGCTGGTGCGGGTCCGACAAACAGGTTCCCCCAACGCTCGCCGACCGCTCAGGGCAAGTTTACCTCGCAGGCCGTAGAGAAGGCCACGTATGGCTCAGTCTCTGGAGGGCGCGCACGGAGACCATCTTTATGAACAGAAGGCGCCTTACAATCCCCCGTCAGCTGGCTCTTGCTTTGGTCCTTATTCCAGTCCCCTGCACCGCGCAGAAGGAGAACAATCCGGCATATCTGGATCCTTCCCAGCCGATCAAAGTCCGCGTCGATGATCTGGTGGGCAGGATGACTTTGGAGGAGAAGGCTTCACAGTTAGTAAACCAGTCGAGGGCCATTCCTCGGTTGCAGGTCCCTGCCTACGACTGGTGGAGTGAAGCCTTGCACGGGGTGGCGAATGCGGGAACGGCTACGGTCTTTCCCGAGCCGATTGGACTGGCTGCAACTTTTGATGACTCCTTGATCCATGAAATGGCAGTCGCCATCGGCACAGAGGCTCGGGCAAAGCACGACCAAGCCGTAAGCGCTGGACGTAGGAGCATCATGGAAGGGCTAGATTTCTGGTCACCGAACATCAACATCTTCCGTGACCCACGTTGGGGACGTGGCCAGGAGACTTACGGCGAAGACCCGTTCCTTACTGCGCGAATGGGCGTTGCCTTCGTGACCGGTCTCCAAGGAGATGACCCGAAATATCTGCGGGTGATCTCTACCCCCAAGCATTTCGCAGTGCACAGCGGTCCCGAACCGACACGCCACACTATGGATGTGCAGGTCTCCAAGCATGACATGGAGGACACCTACTTGCCGGCTTTCCGCTCTGCAGTCATTGAAGGAAAAGCTGGCTCTGTCATGTGTGCCTACAACCGTGTAAATGGTGAACCGGCGTGCGCGAGTACATTCTTGCTGCAAGATCAGCTGCGAGGCGCCTGGAAATTCGAGGGCTATGTCGTCTCGGACTGTGGGGCGATTGAGGATGTTTTTGAAGGGCACCACTTCACCAACAGCCAGGCAGCAGCGTCTGCCATTTCATTGAAAACAGGGATGGACAATGAGTGCGCGGACTACTTCGGTGAGGTCAAAGACAATTCTGACTATGTGGCCTACCTGGATGCAGTGAAACAGGGCCTCCTGAGTGAGGCTAATATCGACGTCGCCTTGAAGCGTCTCTTTACAGCGCGCATACGGCTGGGGACGTTTGATCCTCCCGATCTCGTGCCCTCCGCGCAGACCTTGGATTCCGAAATCGACAGCGTGCCGCATCGCGCGCTCGCACTCAAGACGGCGCGCGAATCGATGGTGCTGCTCAAGAACGATGGTGTGCTACCACTCCCAGCCACGACGAAGAACATTCTGGTGGCCGGGCCACTTGCCGATTCTACTGAGGTGCTCTACGGCAACTACCATGGATCCCCTTCGCAAGCGACCACGGCATTAGAGGGTATTCGTCAGCAGTTGGGAGCAGCGCACGTTTCATACTACCCTGGAACGAATTTTCTGCGCGACAAAACCTTAGTTCCCACCTCTGCGCTTTTGACGGATGATGGAAATCCGGGCTTAAAGGGCGAATACTTCTCTGGAGACGATGTTGCTGGGACGCCCCAGATGGTTCGCGTGGATCCCTTCGTCAACCTGCACCCCTTCATTCCCGAATCAGGCGCTCTCGCCTTGCCTGCCGGCATGAAGGATTGCTCTGTGCGCTGGACCGGCCTTCTGATCCCAGCCGAATCGGGCAATTACCAATTCGAGCTGACAGGCGCAATGCATCGCCTGTGGCTCGACGGCAACTTGATCGTGGATGATGAGATGCCCCGGACCGCCTCCATAGCGTTGACGCGGGGGCGTCGCTATCCGTTGAGAATCGAATACCGCCGAGGCGGATTCGGCACAAAGCTAGTATGGCTGCGTTTGAGCCCAGATCCCCTTATAGAAGCTGCCTCGGCTGCAAGTCATGCCGATGTCGTGATCGCGGTTGTCGGAATCACCTCCGCGCTGGAGGGCGAGGAGATGAATGTCGATCTGCCGGGATTTAAGGGTGGCGACCGCACCAGCCTCGACTTGCCGGAGGAAGAAGACGTGCTTCTCGGCGCTTTGAAAGGAAGCGGCAAGCCGCTCATCGTTGTGCTGATGAACGGTAGCGCGCTTGCGGTCAACTGGGCAAGCGAACATGCCAATGCGATCCTTGAAGCCTGGTATCCAGGAGAAGAAGGAGGGACTGCCATTGGGCAAACCCTGGCTGGGAGCAACAACCCCGCGGGCCGTCTGCCTGTCACCTTTTATCAGGGGGTGGAACAGTTGCCGCCCTTTGAAGATTACGCGATGAAGAACCGGACTTATCGCTATTTCGAGGGGCAGCCCCTCTATCCTTTTGGCTACGGACTCAGTTACTCGACCTTCGCTTACAGTAATCTGAAGCTCTCTTCCATCGCCCTGCAAGCTGGCGAGCCACTTTCCATCGAAGCGGAGGTGAAGAATACCAGCCAGCGAGAAAGCGATGAAGTTGCGCAGCTCTATCTGACCTTCCCGAAACTGCGGGGCGCACCGCTGCGCGCTCTGCGCGCCTTCACTCGCATACACCTGGGTCCCGGCGACTCACGGAATATCCGTTTTGTGCTGGAGCCGCGGGACCTGAGCTACGTGAACGAAGCTGGGGATCGGCTCATCTCGGCGGGAGACTACGTCATCACAGTGGGCGGTGGACAGCCGGGAACCGCTGCTCCCCAGGTTACGGCAAAAATCTCCATTCGCGGCGAGCGAAAGCTGGCCGAGTAAGATCAACCCGCCCTGGTTGGTCTAGAATCTTTGCTTTGCTGTGCTCTTGTCAGGCGCTTCCGCATCCGTGAAAACAACCTCTTGATTGGTGTTGCCCTAAGACGACCTACGATATGCGGGCCGAGGCAAGGGGACGTCAATTTAGAAGCTTCGACTCAACCGATTTCGACCACGACTGCCACATCGAATTTCGAATAATACTTCTTCACCTCTCCGGCACCGTACTTTTCCCGAAACTTCTCAATCACCGACCTCAATATCTTGGCGTCAGTGATGGGAGTCGCTCGCAACTGCGCCTCCGCGCCCCGCGCATCGATGCGAATCGCCGGGGTCTTGAGCACGTTCTTGTACCACTGCGTGTCCGACCCCTTCACAGGCAGGAGGTAGAGCTTCTCGCCTTCCACGACGAACCAGACGGGAAGCGAGATCGTCTGTCCACTCTTCCGGCCAATCACGCTCAGTTTGATCTCGCGATAGCGGGCGAGGCGGGCTTTTAGATTATCCTTCACAGTTGTGCTGCTGACAGACATGCGCAAACCTCCAGCGAAATCTTACTCCTTCTAGAACCGGCCAGAAGGGTCCGTTGATGGTCACTTTGACCGGCCCTCTGGCCTTACTCCAGACACGCGGGTCGAGGGGCAGCGTGAAGAATGCCAGATAGCGAGCCGCAGGCGACGTCACTTCTTCATGTCCACAAACAAGGCGATCCAGTCGCTGTCGCCAAGAACCCGGAATGTGTGCCCCTTACCAGTTAAATCCTCAGCCAGAATGACCTGCCCAGCTGCCACCACGAATCTCTGCCCGCCTGTAACCTCCACTTCAGAGCGTCCGCTAATCGTGACGATGTACCGTCGCACGTCGGCGTTGTGCCAGTCTTCAAAGAATCCCGGAGCAACGCGCACGATGTAAGATTTCTCGGGGGAAATCGGGTCTGACTGAGAGACTGTATTCGGTTCGCCGGGCACAAGCGAGAATTTCACGTCCATCTGCTCGAAGTGGCTCATGCCATCGGCCCCGGTGTAAAGCCGGGTAACGCTGACCGGCGCGCGCTCCTGCGCCATTCCAAGACTTCCACCACCTGCGAACAAGAGAGCAAGCGTCAAGCATGGCCTTAGGTTTCGCATGGAATTACCTCGGCTGCGAAGTATATCCAAGTTGGCCGCATAGGTCCGGCCAGCCGGTCAGCGGAACGCCTATTCTTTGCCGCTGGACGCACCAGCACTCCTTGCCGTTTCAGCCAGGAGAGAATTCCCACGACCTTCTGGTGGCAGCGGAACTCCGGACTAAGTTGGAACGCCACGCTCGAGCCGCTATTCTTGCTGCCCTTCCTTGGTTTCCAACCCGACGCGCTTAAGCATTTGCCGCAACCCTCGCTCTCCCCACGCTCCGCGCTGTTCCCCGGCGATGTTGCCGTCCCGGTCGATCAGTACATAAATCGGATAGCGCTGCGCGTTATACATAGCCGCGAGATTGGTGTCTTTCGTTAGCACGACAGGAACGGAGCGCGGATGGTCAGCGAGGTATTTCTTCACCGTTTGATCCGGCTCCAAAACATCCACGGCGAGCACAATCAGGCCCTGATTCGCGAACTCCTTGGCAATGTCATCGACAATTTCGGCTTCCCTTCCGCAGTACTTGCACCAACTAGTCCAGAACTCGAACAGCACCACTTTGCCCTTCACCGAGGTATTGTCAAATTTTTCGCCGGCCGTCGTTTTTGCACGGAAGCGCGGAGCCGGCTGACCGATCTCATCGGCGGCCAATGCGCCTAAGGTGAACATCATCAGAGCGGCAGCGAATAACAAGGTCGAGGGATCACGGCGCGACATGAGAGGGAAATAGTAGCACGAAGAGTGCTGGAGTTTAACCGTGGGTTGGCCTGAGCCGAGAAGACCCACGAACAGCAGGTTACGCAGGACGACATCGCGACCCAAGCCGCCCCGCTTCAGCTAGCCAGTGGCGAACTCGTGCGGCGGAATACTCTTCAACCCGGAGAACCGAGATACTCTCGATGCTGCTACGGTTAGCGGGAGGCGCCGAACTAGAAGACCTACGCACTTTTCCCCTTGGTGACAACCGTGGCGGGGTCGACATACGGCTCAGGCGTGAGCCTTCGACGGGGTGCATCTGAGACTTGTGTTTCATAGGGCATTCTGAATCAAGTGGACCGCAGCCTCAGGATCAGCCACTTCTACCACCAATTGGTTAAACCTCTCATCATATAAATCGATAACAATCGCTCTTTCGGGGTGGTGCACATCCCAGAAGACTCGTTTTCCATCCTGATAAAACGTCCCCGCCGCCGTGATCACTCCAGGGATATTGGTCCCGGGCAACCTGATGCCGTGGTACCAGCCGCGGGCGGCGTTTGGGTCTGCGCGGACACCCGCAACATGGACGAGCGGGATTTCCAGAGTGCTCTTGAATGCCCAGAGCTTGTCAGCGCCGCCAACATGCAACGTTAGCTTGCCTTCCACTACCGATAAATCAACCATTGGATCTCTCCGCGCTGTTGGCCTACTCCGTCCGCGACCGCCTCATCAAATCTCGAACCAATTCCTCACCTCTCCCGAGCCATAGTTCGCGCGGAACCTCTCGATCGCTGATTTCAACCTCTTGACATCCAGGATGCAAGTGGCCGGGAGCTCCGCTTCTGCGGCCCGATCTTCAATCCGAATCTGCACTTTCTTCAAGTACGTTCTGGAATCACTGCGTAGAGCAGATAGAGCCTCTCGTCTTCAACAACGAACCAGACTGGCGTCGAGATTCTGCGCTCGGTCTTTCTGCCGATCACGCTTAGCTTGATCTGGCGATAGCGTACGGGAGGCGTTCTGGAGGTCATTTTTGGGAATTGGCAAGTGACATTTGAAAGAGAGCGGGAGCAATCCCGCTCTCCTGTCAACCGTGGAACTGCCCGGCGCTAATCCTTCAACTCGACTTGGATGACCTCGAATGGCGTTCTGCTGGTACTTTCCGGCAGGTGCGTAAAGGCGTCCAGATGCTGCACTGACCCGGCGTTCGCGTCGATGTCCTCACTCCGCCCGTCCGGGTAGGTAAACTTGACCTGGGCATCAGTCAGGAACACGGCAATGGATTCAGGGTGACTGTGCATCACCGATTTCTCACCCGGTCCATATTTGATGCGCACTACTCGGACTCGCTCGTTCTCGAACTCGACCTTGTAATGCCGAGGATCGACTTTCACGGGGTCTTCGGCGGTTGGTTGCGGCACTCTTGCGGTTGCCATCGTCCCTCCTTGATCTGAATTTGGATCGGCAACAGTCTAGTCTCTGGATCGTGGAAAGTACACTGTGTAGTGCTGGGTGCTGGCTCGGGTGATGGGCTCGCAAGGTTTAGGATCGCGCAGTTTCGGGAGGGCGCAGGCATAACAATTCCTTGACCTGTTTGTCTTGTCCTCGTCCCTCATTCCGTTTCCTTGGCATGAGACAGAAGTGGCTGAAGTGGCTGCATGGGCACCTTTTCCGAACGATGTGACACACACTCACGTGGGCCAACGCTAACTCTCCCGCCATACTCGAAGCATGCTGGGAGTCAATAAGTTGTTGTAACCTGCCAGCAGAGAGACTCTACGGATAGAGTCGGGTGCAGGTGATCGGAAGGGTGGTTGAATCACTGATTCCAATGAGGGAAACTGTGCAATCAAAAATTGCTTTCAGCGGGAGAATTCAGCTGAGCGTAATAACCCTTTCGGGCGTAGACCCGCAGCTTGTGGCCAGACTTTTGAGCAGTGATGTCAATCTTGCGAAAATGTCCGTCCGGCTGGAATCGAGCAGGTTTATAGGAGATTAGGTAACGACTCCGGATTACTTGCTGAAGTTCGGCAAGGCTACGCTTTAGGTTCCTGGCAGCTCCAGGCACAAAGGCGGCGCCGCCGCTTTGCTCCGCCAAAACCCCCAAGGCTCGGTCGCCGGTTGATGGGTCCCCGGAGGCCAGTTTGGATTCGGAGGTGCTGACTGTATAGACAATGACGTTTTCGCGTTCCGCAGCCTCAATCGCCAGTTTGAGAGTGCTCTGGCTGGAGTTGTCCTCTCCGTCACTGATGACAACAAGGATTCGGGCTACGGGCTGTGGCTCCGGCCGGCTACCCAGCTTGTGCGCTGCAAAGCCGAGGGCGTCCCATAGCGCCGTGCCCCCCGAGGGAACGAGTTGCTCAATAGCATGCGAGATCTGGTTCTGATCGGCGGTGAAGTCCTGCACCAACAGAACGGAATTCGAAAAGCCGATCACGAAAGCAAGGTCATCGCTGTTCGTCACTACGTTTTGAAGAAAACGTGTTGCGGCATCCTGCTCGAAGGAGAACCGGCCGGTGATCGATTCACTCGTGTCAATGACCAATCCCAGGCGCAACGGCAGCTCCGATTCGCCGCGGAAGTTGGTGATCGTGGCAGGAGGCTGCCGGTCGTCCAAGAGGCTAACGTCCTGAGGGCGAAGGTTGCTGACCGGCTTGCCATTATCGATGGCGGCGAAAAACAAAGCGACTTCGTCAACATCTTTTCGCAAGAGCCAGCCCGCAGAAGTGCGGACCACGCGATCTTCGCCCTGCCGGAAATTGAGATCATTCACCGCCGTGTCAGGCTCTGCGGCCGTGATCTTCGAGCTACAGCCCAGGCACATGGCCTCCGCTTCCGCCACCTGCTTTCTTTCTTCCAACTCTGCCGCGGTTGGTTGAGCTGGTTCGACGATATGCTGCACCGTCTTGGGACGACTCTGAATTTCCTTAATTTCAGCGATTAACTTGCGCGCTTTCTCTGCGTTTGGGTTTTTTGGATCCTCGGTCAGGAAAGTCTCCAGCTCGCGTTGCATTTCCAACAGATTCTTCTGCTCGCGCCAGGCGGCGGCTGCGAAGTAGTGGACCATGGCGGCACCGTCATGCTTGCCCTCGTGTACTTGATGGGCAGTGGCGATCGCGTCGTGGTAATCGTGGCTCAGCACTTGGGTGTAGGTCAGGGTGGTGAGAAATTCCATGTCGAGAGGGGAGATCGACGAGGCTTTCTTGATGGCCTGTTCGGCCGCCGGATAATCCTTGAGGGCCAACTCTGCACTGCAGAGATTCGAAAAGGAATTGGGCAAGTGATCGTCTAGCAACACCGCTCGTTGGTATTGATCGCGTGCCTTGTCGGGCTGGTGCAGGTTCATGTAAGCCGTGCCCAGGGATGTGTGGGCGGCAACGAAGTTGGGATACACCGCTATCGCTTTTGACAGATGTTCGACGGCTTCTTCGAGATTGTTCTGCAGCAGAAGCCTTACGCCCTTTTCGTATTCCCTGCGGGACTTGGCGGGTGCTTTTAAGTCGAGTTTTGAAACCCCTTCGGAAGGACGTTCCTCCTGCTCCCGCTGTTTCCGGGCCTGTGCCGTCAGATAGTCCATAGCCCAGAATTGAGCGTCCACATCGCCCATCGTGGTCTGATGGGGATTATCGGTCGTAGAAGGCCCAGCGCCGAATTGCGCCGCTGCATAAGGAACTAGTAAAAGCAGCAGCATTCCTTGTTGTACGCGAGCGAGCATAAACAGCCTGGAATCTCCTTGTTGACGGCAAGAACTGCGATCATTGTACTTCAGTTTCCGCCTGTCAAGAATGTATGAAAAAGTTTTCATCCGGAAGCGGACCAACGGTTCGCGACCCGCACCAAGACAACCCAGATAACTCCGTGTTCTGCCTGACCTTTTGCCACACTCGCCTTCCGCCAACTCAGTTCGCTGGAACCGATTTCAAGGATGAACTTGGGCCGCAGCAAGCTGTCCGGTCAGTACCGGCAACAGCGCGATCCCCAGCAGCATCGCCCATGTTCCGTTCCCGTCTCACAGTAGCCGGTCTCCTCCGCGGTCGACCGCGCAGACGAGGCATAAGCCGCGCTCCAGGATCTCGGATTGCCCCATTTCATTGAGAGAGCAGCTGGGCAATTTCGTTGGCTGGCTCTGAACTCACTCCGGAACTCCTGCTTGGCGGTGCGGCTCTTCGGTTTGCCGGCCACGATAACTCGGCCGGCGTGAGTCACTCCGTCGACTGAGCAGGGTATGACTCCAGGCGCTCACCTGGATCGTGGTTCTGTTGGCTGCGAAAGTACACTTGGGATCTCTGCGGAATTGCAAGTCGAAGCTGTGGATGCACACCCTGAGTTACCAAAATAACCTGATCAGACAACCACTCAGTAACATGTTACCGCCGCATTTTCGTAACCTACTTCAGAACGATTGGACACACTACCATAGCTTCAGGCCCTGCCAGCAGGCTCTCAAACAAACCGCTCCGATCCGGTTACAAGGTCGGAATTTCAGGAGAAACAACAATGAAAGTCTTCGCCTACACTCATGGCTGTACCGATTCGACGCTCGACCTTCACAAGTTAGAGCCGCTAAAGGATGGAAAGCAACGCTGCAACGTTTTTGAAAAGCAAGATGCTCACACATTCGCTCCCGTATTTCTGCGGGATGCGTTCGCCCGGTTCTTGACCTTAGGCTGGGAAGGGAACGGCAATCCGCAGTATTTCTTGGTGCCCGGATTCATGCTGGGCGCTAGTGATGGATACGGCGAGGCTGTCCTGTTTATCAAGCAGGAAAACAATGGTCAAGAGTTCTTTGCGGCGCGTTATCCGATTCCCGGTCTCACCCTCGAGGAAGGTACGATCATGCCGCAGGAGGAGTGGTGCGTGCGCGCCACATCCCGACTCGCCCTACTCATTGACAGGAGGATCGAGAAGCGTAACGTTTTTGATTGCTTGCTAAAGAGCGCTAGGTAATTCGTTCAGCTTAGGGAGAATGGAGCAAGGACACGATATGAATACTGGCGTTGTAACACCCAACTTCACCAGCAATCTCTCACCTGAAACATTTGCCACCTCGAATGTCGAACACGCGGCGTATGCCCTGTGTAGGGACTTCGAAATTGTTGACGCCACCTTTATCAAGAACTCTGTGCTTTTTCATTTTCAAGGCAACAAAGCAGATCTTAGAAATCTAATCAGCGAATTTCGAAGCGGGTTTGAACTGCCAGCGGTTAAGTTCTTTGCCAGTCTTACCGACGTCCGCCAAATCTTGCGAGAAACTCGGGACGGTAAGCGAGAGGCTCTCGAGCGTGTGCGTTTCTTTCACGGATGGGAACGTACGCAATGACTCTGTTCGCAACTGCGGAACAGGTTCTCCTCTGGCGGCGGACCGGTTGGGGATTCGAATCAACCCTCCAACGCCTTTTCGGCGCCGCAACTGCGGTTCGGCACAGGCTTTTGCGATCGTAGCCGGGATCGAAAAGTGGCTGGGTGCGAGCGGCCTGGTTCCCTATCTCTTGGCTTCGTCATTCACGATCGTCTCCACGATACTGTCAATTGCGTCGGTCACCCGCTTGGCCGGCAAATTGAAATTGTTGGAGAGGATGGAGAAGGCCAGATGGTCGCCTTTGGCCGTCGTGGCATAGCCGGAAAGCGCCTTAACTCCGCCCAGCGAACCGGTCTTGGCATACACATGGGCACGAGAATCAAGATTCTTAAAACGCTCCGCCAGAGAACCGTCAATCCCTGCCACAGGCAAAGTGTCCCGAAAACTGGCACCCCATGACTGTCCTGCCGCATAACGCAGCAGGCCGACCACCGCATCCGGAGAAACCAGATTCTGCCGGGAAAGCCCGGAACCGTCATAAAAGGCATAAGCCTCCGGGCGCACTCCCACTTGGTTCAGAAAACCTCGTAACACCTCGAGACCACCTTCCACGGTTCCGGAGGTTCCCTTTTCTCGCCCCAGAAGGCGCAACAAAATCTCGGCGTGGAGATTCTGGCTAACCTTGTTAATGACCCGGATGTCTTCAACAAGAGGCTGCGATTCATGTGCGGCCAGAACCATGGCCTGGCTCAGCGACTCGTGGGCGGACTCACCGCCTCCACCAAGCGGCGCGCTCGCAGTGACGGTCAGAGTGGAAAGGCTTGCCAACTCGGTGTGGCGGGTTCGCTGTTTGCCATAAACCACGATGCCGCGGTTCGCCAACAGTTGACGGAATAACACAGCGGCAAACTCTGCCGGATCGTCGATGGCCAGCGCTTCGTTGACGCCAGCATCATCGAGAGGCATGTTTCCCCACAAGGTGAGCCGAGTGGAGCCGGGCTCGCGATTGAGGAAGACCTTCCGCTCTGTGCCAGCCGGAGTGGTCATGATTCGATTGTCCACTTGGTAATAGTCGGCAAAGGGAGCAATGCTCACAAATACTCGTTCCCCCGCGAGATCCGCCGGGAGGATGCTCACAAATAAGACGTTGTCATTGATGGTAAGCGCGGAGACCGGCGCACCATCGGCAAGCACCAAATCGTCTTGGCTCCAACCTTCACCGTAGCGCTCGAAGGCGAAGTAGGAATCATCGGCAATGATGTCACCGTCGACATATTTCAGGCCCTTCGCAACCAGGGCATCCGCAAGCTGTTCCAAGACCTGGATGGCATGATCATTCCGACGGGTGTGAAGGCTATAGGGGAGCTCGCGCCCGGAGAGATTCGGGTCACCGCGCCCCACGAGCACCACGTCGCCGCTGAGACGCCCATATCGATCCAACGTGCCGGTGGTCTCGACCGTCGTTCGAAAGGTGTAGCTCGGCCCAATCAGGGCTAAGGCAGCAGCCGTGGTGAACAGTTTGGTGTTGGACGCTGGCGTGAACAGCTTCTCGGCGTTCTGGGTATAAAGAGTCTTCCCGCTGTCGAGCGAAACCACTTCGATACCCCAGAAGCCACGGCTCAGGTCCAAGCTGGAGAGGACAGTTTGAATCTGTCGCGCTATCGAATTATGGGAAGCGGCCTGGCACTCGGCCACCACCAGAAGGGAAAGAATGAGGGTGAACCGGCCGTGTTTTCCGGGCATCGGAGGATTGTAGCATCAAGCCGAATTAGAAGAAGGGATCGCATACGCCAGCAGTCAGCTCGGATTGAGGTTCTAATCGCTTCCGCCGCCTTGCCAGCGGTTTAGAATCAGGTGCATGCGGCCAGTCTTCGAATGGAACCTGGGCTCCCGCAGTCTCCAGTTGGGGAAACGCACGCTGATCATGGGTGTGGTCAACGTGACTCCGGATTCATTCTCCGACGGAGGGTTGTATTACGACCGGGAGCGCGCCGTGGATCATGCGATCGAATTGCTTGAGGACGGCGCCGACATCATCGACGTCGGGGGCGAGTCTACCCGGCCGGGTGCACGGGTCGTGGCTGGGGAGAATAGGGGCGAACCACTTTCCGCCGACCCCCAGTCGGAAGTACGGCGCCCGATCAGCGAAGCAGAGGAATTGAAGCGCGTGATTCCGGTGATCCAATCCCTGAAGCGAGCCCGCTCCGACGCCATTGTCTCCATCGATACCTACAAGTCTGCCGTAGCCCGTGCCGCCATTGATGCGGGCGCAGAAATCGTGAATGACGTGAGTGGGCTCCGCTGGGACCGGCAGATGACGCGAACTCTCAGGGCACTAAACTGTGGCTTGGTGTTGATGCATATGCGCGGTCTGCCGGAGGAATGGCGGAATCTACCTCCGGTCGAGGACGTCGTGCTTCTGGTGAAACGGGAACTTCGAGATTGTGCGAATGCCGCGCTCACGGAAGGGCTACGACAAGAGCGCCTGGTGCTTGATCCCGGATTTGGATTCGGCAAGAGCTTCGAGGAGAATTACCCCCTACTCAAGCGCTTCGAAGAGTTCAAGGATTTGCGTTATCCGCTGCTGGCAGGAGTTTCACGAAAGTCTTTTCTGGGACGTGCGCTGGCCGGAAACGGGAAGGATAGGGCGGTGAGCGACCGTGTTTGGGGGACCATTGCCATGGAGACTGCGCTGATCCTGAAGGGTGCTCACATCATTCGCACTCATGACGTACGAGCCTCGGCCGATGCGCGAAAGATTGCTGACATTGTGGCGAGCTGACCGGATGGCGACCGAACCGATTTCGCCTCCGATTTGACGGAAGGCTTCCGGGCTCGAGCGCAGCGAGCCGAGCCTATCGCGCAAAATCTAAGACAAGGTTGCACAAGGTTGCACAAGCAAATCCGTTGGCGTGTAAAAGGTGTAAAGAGATTAGGTTGACAAACGATCACAAAGTGCATAAATTCGCGCACGAAGGATCTTGCCTAGCTCGGCTCGGATTCTGCTTGACAAACGCCAAAGGATCGCATTCCGCCCGGTTCTTCAGAAAGGGGGCCGACTATGCTCGACCTGCGCAAGCCCTCGCCGATTTTCGCGTCGATGTTTCTCCTCTTCGCCTCAGTCTTGTGGGCGCAAAAGGATACCGGTGGCATTGCCGGAATCGTGACCGATCCAAGCGGTGCGGTGGTGGGCGGAGCCAAGGTTACGGTAACGGACGTGGATCGCGGCATCAGCCTCACCACAACCACCAACAGCAATGGGGAGTATGTGGTTCGTCCGCTGAAGGTCGGCCGCTACAATGTGACCGTCGAACTCAAGGGCTTTAAGAGAACGGAAGTAGGCCCGGTCACGGTCGATGTCCAGTCTCGACCGCAAGTAAACGGGAGAGGTTGTTGGCGCGCTTACTTCTCGGCGGTGCAGATTTGTCTCCGCGTGGCGCGTTCCTGCGAACCCTTCTTGACCGCGGGCCGCCAGGCAGAGCCACAGCCGGAGATGTACTAAGATCCACTCCTGGTCATGGCGAATCTCGATATCCAGGCAGGCTGGGCCTACCACAACGCCACCAAGCATTCTCATCTCAGCGTCCGCACCAATCCACACTTCCTCGATTGGATGAATCAACCCCTTCCGTTCAAGATCTATCCCAAACTGGAGCTCATTCCGCTTCCGCGAAGGTTTGAAGAAGCCGGGTTCCCCGCCCTTAAGGCGATAGCAGAAGGTCGCGGTCCGGCGAACGCTATTCCCGACCTTGAGAATTTGAGCCCACTGCTCTATTTTTCGGCGGGAATCACCCGGCGGCGCACCTGGAGCGGCGGCGAAATCTACTTCCGTGCGGCTGCATGTACCGGCGCACTCTATGAGATTGAGCTTTATCTCGCCTGTGCGAGTCTTCCCGGTCTGGAGGCAGGACTCTATCATTACGCCGCGAACGAGTTCGGATTACGTAAGTTGCGTGCGGGCGACTTTCGTCGCGTCCTGGTGGAAGCGACGGCGTGCGAGTCTTCCCTGGTAGACGCACCGGTGATCGTCATCTGCACCGGAACTTATTGGCGAAACGCTTGGAAATATCAGGAACGCACCTACCGTCATTTCGGTTGGGATAATGGCACGATCCTCGCCAACCTGCTGGCCATTAGCACCTCGCTGAAACTCCCCGCCAAAATTATCTGCGGTTTCGTCGATGATGCTGTGAATCGGCTGCTGGATGTCGAGCCCGAGCGTGAGGTGGCATTTTCGCTCATTCCCATCGGACGTGTCACAGATCCGCCCCCGCCTCCGCCGCACGAGGTGACGCCTCTCGGGCGCGAAACAGTCCCTCTATCGAGAAGGGAGGTAGACTATCCGGCCATGCGATCGATGCATGCAGCTTCTTCGCTGCTCTCGCCAGAAGATGTCGCGAGCTGGCGGGGAGGCGCGCTTGCGGCCAGGCTGAAAGAGCCTGCCGGTGAATTCATTTCTCTGCGGCCCCTCGGAGACACCGAAATCGTCCGCGATTCCACGGAGCAGGTGATTCTGCGTCGCGGCTCCACGCGCCAATTCGCACGCGCGCCCATCAGCTTCGTCCAACTCTCCACAATTCTCGATCGCTCTACGCGTGGGGTGTCGGCTGACTTTCTGGATCCTTTCGGTGCACAGCTCAATGATCTCTACTTGATCGTCAACGCCGTGGAAGGTCTTCCTTCCGGCTCGTACTTCTTCCATCGAGGACGACGAGGGTTGGAACTGCTGAAGGAAGGTGACTTTCGTAGCGAGGCGGGTGATCTCGGGCTGGAACAGGAACTGCCCGCCGACGCCAGTGTCGCGGTTTTCTTTCTTGCCGACCTAGAGTCAATCTTTGAGCGTTATGGGAACCGCGGATATCGAACCGTGCAGCTGGAAGCCGGCATCATCGGGGGGAAGCTTTATCTCGCAGCCTATGCCCTGCATTTGGGCGCGAGCGGCCTCACTTTCTACGACGATGATGTGATCAGATTCTTCTCCCCACACGCTCGAGGAAAGAGTGCGGTGTTTCTCGTGGCCTTGGGCAAGAGCGCAAAACAAGGCCGGACCCGTGCATGATGCGGCTTCGACGTTACCGAACCCTGCAACCACCGGATGAAGGGCGGTTGGTTCTGTTGAATTCGTGCAATTTCGACGGCTACGACCCGATCAGGATCAGTGAAGCCCCACCCATCGAGGTGCACATTGTTGCCAGCCGCGAGGAACCAGGCGGGATGGGAGAACCGGGCGTTCCGCCCATTGCTCCTGCAGTAGCGAACGCAATTTTTGCTGCTAGCGGCCGGCGCCGGCGGCGGCTCCCCTTGGATTTGAATCTTGGGGCTTGATAAGGCACCGCAGGCTAGTCGCCTTTCCGGATGCGTCTTAGGGGCGTATCGCGACTCTTCCTTCAGAAAAGCGCTCAATGGGGGTGAGCGTTCAGCTCGTCGATCTTTTGCTTGAGCTGTTGAAGCTTCTGCCCAGCCTCCGCGAGCTTGCCTTCCGCCGTCAGTCGTTGATAGTCGGCCAGGTCTTGGGCGGCCCCGGCAACGAGCGCGTTCCGATCCGCTGCGGGGTTGGTGGAAGGGGCGGAGGCCGCTGCGCCTCGACCCGGTTCAGCCGGGTTCGCAGGGGCGCTTAACGAAGAGGGCTCTCCGCCAAACAGGGACTTCATCGCCGACTCGAAGGTTGATCCATAGGCGAGCCGATCTTGCAGCGCGAGCACCACGAGACGCAACTCCGGCATCGGACTGCGCTCGGCCTGCAAGTAAATCGGCTCCGCGTAGAGGAGGGCGCGCCCGCACGGAATCACTAGCAGAGTTCCACGCCGCACGTGAGAGCCTTGCTGATTCCAAAGCGTCAATTGGGCGGACAACTGCGCGTTCTGATCGATTCGCGCTTCGATCTGCACGGGGCCGTTGACCAGCTTCGTTTTGGGGAAGTCGTACACTACCGACGTGCCATATTGCGGGCCGTCACTCCGACCAGCAATCCAGCCAATCAGATTGTCTCGATTGGCCGGCGTGAAGGGCAGAATAGCCACAAATTCGACCTCGGATTCGCCCGGTAGTTTCATCAGCACAAAGTTCGGCTCCATCGTTTGCGTCTTCTGATCACCGGATTCGTTCATCCCGACCTCGGAAGCGACGGTCCACAGATCCTCCCTGTTGTAAAACACCTCCGGATTTGTCATGTGATAAAGACCGTACACCGCCGCCTGCAGCTTGAGCAGCAATTCGGGGTAACGTACGTGTCTTCGCAGCCCCGGGGGCATGGCTGCCGCATCCCTAAAGAGGGAGGGGAACATTTGCCGATACGCCCTAAGGATAGGGTCTTGCGCGTCAAACACGTAGAAGGTGGTGGTCCCGTCGTAGGCATCGATGACCACCTTGACGCTGTTGCGGATGTAGTTCATGAGGTTGTCGCCGAGAGCATAGTGGCTTGCGTAGGGGTAGCTGTCGGAGGTAGTGAAAGCATCCATCATCCATGACAACCGTCCATCGTCGCCAATCACCATGTATGGATCCGGTTCATAGAAGAGAAAGGGCGCCAGCTCCGAGGTGCGTTCGCGCACGTTGCGACGCATCAGCAACCGGCTTTGCGGGCTGATATCGTCGCTAAACGGCAGTTTCGCCAAGTCCCCTTGGTCAAACGCGATGAGAATACGCCGGAGGAATCCCCCCAGCTGGATGCCGCCGTTGCCCTCATAGGACGTCAGGTTGTTGGTCTGGCCCTGCGGATAGTTGAATTCCTGCTGTCGCGTCTTTACGTATACGTCGGTGTCGGTCAGCTCGCCGAAATAAATCTCTGGACGGGTTATCGCAATACTCTTCACTGTGCTTTGCATCGGCATATTGAGGAGAATCAGCGTTGGCAGCCCTTCCGGCGTAAAGCCATTGACGGGATTCATGGTGACACCGTAGCCGTGGGTATAGATCAGCTTCTCATTGATCCAGTTGCGGCTGCTCTCTGGCAGCTTATCGACGCTCAGTTCACGGGTCGCGAGCATCACCTGACGCGTGGTGCCGTCGATCTCATAGCGATCGATGTCGATGTCGGGAAAGTCATAATAGGTCCGGATTTCCTGAATTTGACGCAGGGTGTCCTGGAGTGCGCGCCAGTCCCACAGCCGGATGTTTTGCAAGGTAGCTTGATTGTTCGCCGGGTCGGCCGCCTCGACCGTCGTGTCGGCGGGAAATTCCCGCTGCAAGACGGAGTTCAATCCAAAGGCCTGCCGCGTCAGGTCGATATTGTAGGCGATATAAGGCCGCTCGCGAACTAACTCGTTCGGCTTCACAATAAAGTTGCCGACGTACCAGCCGATTCCCTGAAGGATGAGATAACAAACCGCGGCCGGAACGAGTGCGGCCGCCAGCCGGCTCAGGCGCGGTGGTGCGGCGACGTTCACGGCGGCAATGGCCGCGCCGAGAACGAGCGCAGCACAAACCACCAGCAGACCGGGAAGCGTGACATGCGCATCGGTGTAGGTGACCCCTTTAAAGATCGTATGCTCGTCAAACAAGGTCTCGAAACGGCTGAGATAGACTCGCATCGCGAGGATGAGCAAGAAGCAGGCAAAGGCAATCGAGAACCCGCGCCAGGGCAACGGGAGGGAACCGCCGCGTCGGCCTGCGAACACGCGAATGCTGCCGGTAATGAGAATGAAGAAGAGGCCGATCCCGCAAGCAATCACGGCCAGCGTCAGCAGCCAGCCGGTGATAAATTGCCATGCCGGGAGGGTGAATAGATAGAAGGGCAACGGCTTGCTGAAGATCGGATCCACAACGCCACCTGGGGTGGACGGCGGTGCATACCAATACAGCGCGAATGTCGGCCATTCCGCCCTCGCACCGGCGCCGGTCGCCGCGGCAATGATCAGCAAGACCGCGAGCACGATGAGACTGAGGATGCGCTCGACCGGCAATTTCACCGACTGCCTGCCGATGAAAATGATGCCGCCGCTCGTTAAATCGGGCTGGTACGCCCGCCTCAGGGCCAGAAACCATCCGTACAGAGTGAGAAAGGTGGCCGCGAAAAATGCCGCAAAGACCCCCCACTGAAGGCTGAGTGTCTTTCGAAATACCTCTCCGTACCCGAGCGACCCGAACCAGAGGGCTTCGACGTAATACGACACCGCGGTGCGGCTGCCGAAGATGAAGATGGCAATCAAGGCAAGCATGAGCAGAAACCGGCGGCGCTGCGGCCGTCGCGGTCGCCACTCGATCGTCTCAGGCATTGCTCTCATCTGTTTTCACCGCACTTCCGTCTGGATTCTCGAGCAGACGGCATTGTACCCTGTCTGCCATTCGCCAGACCGCATCGGTTGACCGGACACGCCTTGGCACCAGGCCGGGTAGGAGCAGGGGAAGGGCTCACGTTGTAAGGGCCGGCCCGAGAAAGACTTCCTGCCGACTGCTTGGACCTCAGTTGGGCTGCCGCTCTGCCCAGACCAAGGTCGGACGAGGTGGCGCGTGCAAGTTAAGAGTGACGCGCAGAAGGTTGCCGCCATTGGGCTGCTGAAAACCGCCCGTGATCGATGCAGGAGCAATACCGCACGTCTTCTCCCGAAGGAGGCATGGGCAACAAGTATGCTCCCGGCCCGTGCGGCGATGGCGCATGGCCGGTGACTTTAACGTTCTCAAGCCAATAGTCGGCAGGGCTCTCATTCTTCGCGTCGGTTTCGACGACCACCACTTCTGCGGAAATGGAATCGCCGGCAGTCAGCTGGCTTAGCTCGGCCGAAGGCTTGATCTTGTAGGACATGGTCATGGCATCCATAAAGCCGGGGACGGCATTTCCATCGATCAAGGCCGTTTGGTCGGTGCTATCAATCGAAATGACCCGACCCGTGAAGGGATAGCGCTTGGTTGTCGGCGGGTTGGAGCGATGGCATGACGAAAAAGCACCGAAAGAGACAAGAAGCATTAAAAGGCTTGCTAGGATGGAGGGGCATTTCATTGGGTTGCTCACGACACACTCTAACTCGGGCGCAAACCACGTTGCCACACCGCCCCTCCTGTTTGCAATCCCGTCTTTGGGGAATTAGCAGGGCCGGTGGAACCGATGCAGATTTCCCGCGGCGAGGCATTCGCGGCGTACAGGCCTGAGATTGTGAACCCATTCCACCGTCTGCCACGGCGCGATGAAGAAGAAGCCGCAGCCGGACAGGTGCGATGAAGGCAGGGTGCATGTGGGTCAACGAAAACAACCAGGGAGCCGCCCGCGAGTTCATTGGATCAACTCTCGAAACTCGAACCGAACTCCCGAAGCTCCGTTGATACACTAAAGTCTACCGCGTCTATGCTCCCATGCCAGCGATCTCTCTTCGACATTCCTGCAGACATCATTTATTTGAATTGCGCTTATATGTCTCCCCTGATGAAGCCGGCGTTCGAAGCCGGCGTTGCCGGTCTCGCCCGCAAATCGCATCCGTGGACCCTTACCGCCGACACATTCTTTACCCCTTCCGAAGCCTTCCGTGTGACCGCCGCTCAGCTCCTCGATTGTTCTCCCGATTGCGTGGCGATCGTTCCCTCGGCCAGCTATGGCGTGGCCACGGCCGCGCGCAATCTGCCGGTTCGCAAAGGACAGTGTATCCTCGTGCTCGACGAGCAATTCCCCTCCAACTATTACTCCTGGCAGCGGCTGGCCGCGGAGCGCGGCGCGGCCCTGAAGGTTATCCCCTGGCCGGAGAACGACGACTGGACCGCAGCCGTTCTCGACGGCCTGACCAACGAGGTCGCGATTGCCGCACTCCCCCACGTCCACTGGACCAGCGGCGGCAGTCTCGACCTGGTTCGCATTGGAGAGGAAAGCCGGCGATGCGGGGCAGGGCTAGTCCTCGACCTGACGCAGTCACTTGGAGCTCTTCCGTTCAGCGTGCGCGAGGTGCAGCCCGACTTCGCCGTTGCGGCCAGTTACAAGTGGCTGATGGGTCCATACACGACCGGGTTGCTCTACGTCGCGCCGCAATGGCAGAACGGCCTTCCACTCGAAGAAAACTGGATCCAGCGCGCAAATGCCCGGGATTTCAGCAACCTCATTCTCTACACCCCCGAATACGAAAGCGGCGCACGTCGTTTCGACATGGGAGAACGGTCAAACTTCGCCCTCGTCCCTGCCGCCGATCGGGCGATGCAGCAGATCCTGGCATGGAGTGTCGCCGAGATCTCAGAAGCTTGCGGTAGGCTGACTCGCCAGCTCGCAACCGCGGCTCCCGAGTTCGGATTCTCAACTCCACCGGAGAAGCTGCGGGCACCTCACTATCTCTGCCTGAGAAGGAAATCCGGGATTCCGCCGGATTTGACCCATCTTCTAGCGCGAGAGAGGATTTTTGTCAGCGTGCGGGGCGACTCAGCCCGGGTGACGCCGCACGTCTACAACTCCGCCGACGATGTCGAGTGCCTCATCACATGCCTTCGCCGCATCACCGCGGCCTAGCCCCCCCTGAAGTTTGCCCGAATCGGAAGGATGATTTCGGCGCCGCACGCAACCTCAATGACCTCAGTCTATCCAGAGTTCTTTTCGAACGTTGGGGTTGACCGGCGATTTCGAGCCAGGCCTAGCATACAGAGTGGCGGCGTTTTTGCTCGGCCGTTCGTTTTGGCTGCCCCTGTAGGCAATCCTGGGTCCCGATGGGACACCAGTTGAGACATTGTTCGCACGGCTGCTGTTGTGCACTGGGACGCACCCTTCTGATTAACCTCTGTCACAGCTTTTTAACGCAACGTTCATCGCCCCGCAACCAACCTCCACTATTGCCTTATTATGCCTATCACCAGTCTTACAGAAGCGTCCCAGGAACTGGCATCGCCACCGCCGAAGACTCCCCAGCTGTTCCGGCGGTTGTCGGCCATCGAGCGAGTGCGCGAGTTATATCAGCGAGCGCAGCAGCCGGTGAACCGGTCGATTCTCGAGAATGTTCTGACTGGGATGCGAGTCCAGTATCAAGTAACGGAATCCGACTGGGCACGAGTTCCTACCAAGGGCGCCGCGATCGTCACTGCCAATCATCCCTTTGGCCTGCTCGACGGTGCGATTCTGGGAGCCCTGCTGACCCGGGTGCGAACGGACGTAAAGATTCTGACGAACTTCATGTTGGCTGGAATCCCGGAATTGCGCGAACACTGCATCTTCGTCGATCCATTCGGGGGCAGCGATTCGGTGGCGCGAAACTGGGCGGGGGTGCGCAAGGCCATGGATTGGCTTGCGGTGGGCGGCATGCTGGTGGTCTTTCCGGCCGGCGAGGTTTCGCACCTGCGGCTGCAGGACTTCGGAATCGCGGACCCACCATGGAATTCCATGGTGGCGCGTCTGGCAAGTAAGACGAGCGCCGTCGTCGTGCCCGTGTTTATCGCCGGACACAACAGCGCGACTTTCTTGGCCTTGGGTCTCATGCATCCGCGGCTTCGAACCGCGTGGCTGCTGAACGAGTTTTTGCAACAGACGGGCAAAACCGTGGAAGTGCGTGTCGGACACCGGATCTCGCCCGAGATCCTCGGCAGCCTTGGCTCCGATCGTGAAGCCGCCACTTATCTACGCTGGCGCACCTACGTCTTAGCACAACGCGGACGTACCCCGGGGAGCCGCATACCATCAGCGCTGCTATCACGGAAAACCCTGCCCCTCGCCGCGGCGATTCCCACCGGAAGTCTGGTTCGCGATCTGCAAAAGCTGGGGCCCGACCGCTGTCTTTGGGAGGATGGCGAGTTTGCTTTTTACATCGGCAAAGCACGCGAATTTCCCGCGGTGATGCTCGAGATTGGACGCCTCCGCGAACTTACGTTCCGCCAAGCCGGCGAAGGTACAGGCGGGGGCAGCGACCTCGATCAATTCGATTACTACTACACTCACTTCGTACTGTGGAACAAGACCAAGCGTGAAATCGTGGGCGCGTACCGGGTGGGCCTCACGACCCAAATTCTGCCCCAACTGGGCGTTCCCGGGCTCTATACCAGCACCTTGTTTCGCTATGACCCCCGGTTTTTCCCGTCGATCGGTCCGGCGATGGAACTCGGACGCTCCTTCGTGCATCCTGAGTATCAGAAGCAGTACGCCCCCTTGCTGAACCTGTGGAAAGGCATTGGCAGGTATGTCGGCCGGCATCCGCGCTTTGCGGTTCTTTTTGGAGCAGTCAGCATCAGCCAACGTTACAACCGCCTCTCGCGGGAGTTGATCTTTCGCTTCTTTCAGAACCAGGGAAAAAATGACGGGCTCGCGAGGCTGGTCGCCCCGCGCAGTCCCTTCCATCCCCGCCCTGTCCTGCCAGCGATCGGGGATGGATTCTGTCGCAGTATTCGGCATCTCGATCATCTGGCTGATCCCATCGCTGACATCGAGAACGATGGCAAGGGAATCCCTATTTTGGTCAAACACTACACAAAATTGGGGGGACGCATGCTCAGCTTCAACCTGGACCGGAACTTCTCGAACGTACTCGATGGACTGGTGCTGGTTGACCTGCGGCGTTCGGATCCCGCGCTGCTTGCGCGTTACATGGGCAAAGCTGACCTCACAGCCTTCATTCGTCATCATGGCTTGCACGGCGCAGCAGAGGTCAGCTAGCCCGTCTTATTCGACCAATTTCCAGTCCTCAGGAAGCGCCCGATTCAACGATGGGCTGCTTTCGCAGCGCTCATCGCGATCCGAACCCGTCTGGCCGCAACGTGCCCCAGGCCATTGACAGCATGATACCTTGTAGTGCATAGTATGATGAATGGCAGAAGTGCTTAAGTCCGCTAGCAGACCATCGGGGACGATCGACACGGACAAGTGGGAGGTCCAGTTTCGCAAGGGCTGTCTTGAGCTGGCCATCCTGGCTACGCTCTGGAATGGCAAGCTCTACGGGCTGGAGATTCTCCGGCACCTTGAGGTGAGTTCAAACCTGATAGTTTCAGAGGGGACTGTATATCCTCTTCTGAGCCGTTTGAAGGCGGAAGGAGTGCTGGATTCAGAGTGGGTTGAATCCGAAGCTGGGCATCCTAGGAAGTACTACAGGCTGACGTCAGCCGGCCGACAGCGTGCCCATGCGATGGCCAGGATGTGGTCAGAGTTTTCTTCCAATCTTTCTAGCCTGATCAGCCCCCTGCTGCAGGAGAGTCTTAAATGAAACCCGAGAATGTTGCCGAGGAAACCATCCATGCCTATCTGCTCCGTGTGCAGGAAAAGCTGCGGGATCTTCCCCGCGCGCAAGTTGCTGAGATTCTCACGGAGCTGAGAAGTCACATTCTGGATAGGGCAAGCCTAGCGAATGCAGGAATCACCGCCGCCACCGTGCACCAAGCCCTGGATAGACTGGGGCCTGCGGAGGATCTGGCAGAGATGTACCTCACAGAAAATCTCCTGGAAACGGCGGGAACGACCCGCTCGCCATGGCTGGTGATGCGAACCCTCTTCCGCTTGGCACTCAACAGCGCGTGGGCGCTGGGAATCTTCTTCGTGAGTTTGATTGGGTACTTGGTTGCCATCGGCTTTCTTGTCTGTGCTGTGGCAAAGCCGCTCTATCCGACCCATGTTGGGCTCTGGTGGAACACGCAGAGTCACACGCCGGTAGGTCTGGGCTTCATTTGGCCAGAGCCGTTGGAGCGAGAGGTTTTGGGCTGGTGGATAATCCCGGTTGGATTAAGCCTTTGTGGTCTCATGTTTTTCCTGACCACTCGATTCGCGCGCTGGAATATGCGGCGCATGCGAAGATCTCGCGGAGCTTACTCTGCCAAGCACGGAGCAGGTGCGACTTGGTGGTCGAGCGCTCGATCACTGCGCTGAATGGGCGGCTATTTTTCGCTCCTGGCCTGATGGTTGGCTGCGCAGGGAATTACGACCGGGTTGGCAGTTCCCAGCCTTCGTCTTTCATCTTCTTGTTGGTCCAGCGTTGCAACTGCTCGAAGAGCGCGGGATCGATCACGGCAAATCGAAGCCCGACACGACCCTCGCTGCCCAGCCAAACAATGCGGGCCTTCGCCTGAAACATAATGTCACTCTCGGGGAGCGGGAAACTCACGTCGAGCAGTCCGGAGAAGCGCATCGGCTCTTTCAGCCCGTCCAGCCCGATGCCGCCAATGCTCAAGTTCACACCCTGCACCGGGACTTCTTCACCATGCTGGTTCTTCAACACAACCGGGAGTTGAACCCGGGCACGGAAAAACTTCTGTTGTTCGAGGCTGATGAATCCTAAAGAATGCCCGCGCTCGCCTGGATTCACAGTGATGTTGTATTCCTTCAATTTTCGGCTGAGCGTGCGACGGGAGATGCCAAGTTGTTCGGCGGCCTGATTGCGTAGGCCGCCGCTGCGCTCCAGGGCGTGAATGATCATCTGCTCTTCCATGCTATCGAGATTGCCGACTGGGAGCGAAGCAGACTGACGCTGCGCCATCGGGTTGCCGATCAGCGCATCGCGGATCTGGGATTTCTGGATCTCAGGATGGCTGGATTCGACGGCCACGCGGGCAATGAGGTTGCGCAGTTCGCGCACATTGCCGGGCCAGGGGTGCGCGAGTAAGGCGGAAATACTATCGGGCGCGAACCAACTGCCCGGCTTTTTGAGTGTCAGGAAGTGCTCGGCCAGAGCGGCGATGTCCTCCGGTCGCTCGCGTAGCGGAGGTACGCGAAGTTGAAACTGGCCGAGGCGGTGGAAGAGATCCTTGCGAAAACGGCCGGCGCTAACGGCGGCGTCCAGATCCTGATTCGTGGCGGCGACGACCCGGACGTCGACTGTGATTTTCCGGTGGCCGCCTAAACGGTAGAAAGGGTATCCATCCAAAACGCGCAGCAGCTTGACTTGCGTCTGAATTTGCAATTCGCCGATTTCGTCGAGGAAGAGCGAGCCCTTGTCGGCGAGTTCAAAGAGCCCCGGTTTAGAAGAATCAGCGCCGGTAAAGGCGCCCTTTTCGTAGCCGAAGAGCTCACTCTCAACCAGGTTCTCGGGAAGCGCAGCACAATTGATATCGACCCAGGGCCGGCCACGCCGGAGCGAGGATTGATGGATGGTGCGGGCAATGAGTTCTTTCCCGGTTCCGGTTTCTCCCAGGATCAGCACACTCTCCGTGTGGCCAGCCACACGATCCACCATGCCCATGAAATGGTGCATGGCCGGACTTGCCACGATGAGGCTTACGCCGTCAAGCTGGCGTGAGACCGTGTGTACTACGCCGTCCCCTTGTCCTGCGATTTGCGCTGGCATGGATCGGCAAGATTTGTCCTCCGTCCCGCCGATGAATACAACCATTCCCGAAGGCGCCGCGTCACCATCCCGGAGCAAGGTAGCGAATAACTCGACGGTAAACCCCTGGTCGGACGTGCCCCGACACCGCCACAAGTTCCGATACTGGCCGTCCCTGACCACGGTGTCGAGCATGGCCTTCTGCAGCTGACTCTGTTCTCGGTCGTTCTCCCCTGAAATCGCTGCCGCCAAGGTTCGGTGCTTCGCGGGAGTACGTCCAAACACCCTCACGGCGACGCCATTGCAGCCCGTGATGTTGCCCTCGAGATCGGCGTAGAAGATGGCGAAGCTTCCCATAGCGCCCCCGGCCACCGGCAAGCTGTCGGCGCCTGAGTCTTCTCTGGCTACGGGCGGCTGCGGATTGGTTTTCTCTAGAGTCATCGGGTGCGTTTGGAGTTGATCTTGACACAGGGAACAAGCGTTTGTGGAGCTCTTCCCGGATAACGAAGGTAACCGGTTACTTCAGACAGTGAACTGCGACGACGATCGGTGGTCATCCGGATTACCGAACGACGGACTTGAGGTTACGTTGGTAAGCTACTCTCGACCTTCCAACCACAATACGATTCTAGTGTTTAAGCCTCAACCGAAGGTGTGCGCCGCAAGCAGCCGGCCATGCTGGGGTGTGGTTTGTCCCGTTCGCGGCAACAGAATCAACGGCGCAATGTCGACTCGAACGAAACTCTTTGTAGGCATCGCGGTCTCGCTCGGAATGGTGGTGATCGGCTCTGCCTTCCGCCACCTGCATTCTGCTGATCTGACGCGCCTGGTGTGCTATCTGATCGTGGCCATTCTGGCTTCCGGTCTCAAGGTGCAATTGCCCGGCATCGACGGTACGATGTCTGTCAATTTCCTTTTCATTCTCCTGGGTGTCGTCGAGTTAAGCCTGCCGGAGACACTGCTGATCGGGTGTGCCGCCACTCTGGTGCAGAGTGTCTGGCAGGTCCGCAATCGCCTCGATCCGGTCAAGGTTCTCTTCAATGTGTTCGGAATGATGGCCAACGCCAGCGCGGTCTGCTATTTCACCTACCACTGGCTGGATGCGAGGATTGGCTCGAACCGACCGATTCTGCTGATGGCTGCGGCCCTGGTCTTTTTTCTGGCGAACACGCTGCCGATCGCCGTGGTCATCGCTCTGACGGAACACAAGCCGATCCGCAAGGTCTGGTCCGAGTGCTACTTTTGGTCGTTCCCCTATTATCTGGTCGGCGCCGCCGCCGTGGGGATGGTAACCATCATCAACCAACGGGCGGGTTGGCAGACATCGCTGATGGTCATGCCCCTGATTTACTGGGTGTACCGCTCCTATCGTCTCTACCTGGAGCGACTGCAAGCCGAGAAAGAGCGCGTCGAAGTGGAAAAGAGGCACGTGGAGCAGATCGCCTCGCTGAATATGCGGACCATTGAGGCGCTGGCTCTGGCCATCGAGGCCAAAGACCACACCACGCACACTCACCTGCAACGGGTGCGGACTTACGCCGTCGAGATTGCCAAAGAGCTCGGCTTGTCTGCAGACGAAATCGAGGCCCTACGAGCGGCGGCTGTGTTGCACGATATTGGCAAACTCGCGGTGCCGGAGCACATCATCAACAAACCGGGCAAACTGACTCCAGAAGAGTTTGAGAAGATGAAGGTGCATCCGCTGGTGGGCGCGGAGATCCTGGATCGCGTGGCCTTCCCTTATCCGGTCGCTCCCATCGTGCGTTCCCATCACGAACGATGGGATGGGTCGGGCTACCCGGCAGGCCTTGCCGGCGAGGAAATTCCCATCGGTGCACGGATTCTCGCCGTCGTCGATTGCCTAGACGCACTGGCCTCCGACCGGCAATATCGGCCCGCCATACCGCTCGATCGGGCCATGGCGAGGGTAAAGGAAAAAGCGGGCATTTGGTTTGATCCCAACGTCGTGGAGGTTCTCGATCGCCGCTTTGCTGAACTCGACCACCTCGCCCAGACGATTGAGGGCGGCTTCGTTCCCTCCCCCTTCTCGAAGAATCTGCGCGTCGAGCGTGGCCTTGCTCCGGCGACCGGGTTCGAGAAGTGGGCTGAGACCACCCCGAACGAAAGCGACTTCATGACCTCGATTGCATCCGCCCGGCAAGAGGCGCAAGCCATGTTCGAGTTGAGCCAGGATTTGGGCAACTCGTTAAGCCTGAGCGAGACGCTTTCGGTGCTCTCGGTGCGGCTGCGAAAGCTGGTTCCCTACGACTCCATCGCCCTATTCGTGAACCGCAATGGCTGGTTGATACCGGACTTGGTGAGTGGCGAAAACTGTCGCGCTCTGTTCTCCCTGAAAATCCGCGTCGGCGAGGGCCTGTGCGGCTGGGTGGCCGAGAATTGCAAACCCATCATCAATGGGAATCCACAGGTAGAAACCGGGTATGTCGCCGATCCAAAGACCGGGCCGCTGTCCTCCGCGTTGGCGGTTCCCCTGCAGGGGTTGAATGGAGTGGTGGGGGTGCTGGCGATGTATCAGTCGGCTGCGGATGCCTTTACCCCAGATCACTTGAGAATCTTGCTGGCGGTGGCCTCAAAGGTGGCTCTGGCCGTGGAGAATGCGTTGAAGTATCAACAGGCGGAAAGCTCGGCAACCACCGACTTCCTCACCGGTCTGCCCAACGCGCGCTCCCTCTTTGTGCAGCTGGCCCAGGAAGTAGCCCGGTGCAAGCGTATGAACACCTCTCTGGCAGTGATGGTGTGTGACATCGACGGGCTGAAGAAAATCAATGACACCTTCGGACACCTGGAAGGAGACAGGCTGCTGCGCGAGTTCAGCACAAGGCTGAAGGAAGCCTGCCGGGGCTACGACTACGTTGCCCGCATGGGTGGTGACGAGTTTGTAATCCTGGCCCCAGGACTCACGGCCGCGGCCGCCGAGGAAAAGGCAAAGCGCTTGAACCAGTGGGCCAAGGAAGCGGCACAACAGACTTGCGGATCGAACTTCGTCGGTTTGAGTGTTGGAACCGCCTTTTATCCGGAAGACAGCGATGATATTGAGGCATTGCTAGCCGAGGCGGACCGGCGTATGTACTCCGTGAAACAGGCCCATCATGCGCAGGACCATGCCCGCCAGAGTGTGCTGTCGCACGGAACCTCCGGAACCTAGATGCGAAGTCTTCGATGGAAAATTGCCGGCCATGTGCTGGCTCTGCTGGGGACCGTCTTGTTGGGCGGTCTGCTTTCGGCGACATTGGTCCGGCTCGCGCCAGGGTTCGAGGCGGATGAGCGAGAGCTGGATCCCCATCTGAACCAGGACAGCGTGCAGGCGTTACGGGAGGCCAGACATCGGGAGCACAACATTGTCCGCTTCTATTTCTCCTATTTGCAGCATGCCGCGCAAGGCGACCTGGGAGTTTCGCTTGCCTTGGGCCAACCCGTGCTCACGCTGCTCGCGGATCGTACGCCGCTCACTCTGAGATTGGTCACGCGAGGGTTGGCGCTCGCCTGGCTGCTGTCCTTACTTTTGGCGTTCAGCGCGGCGTGGCTCCGGTTTTCGGTTTACGACGTGCTGGCCACTACCGTGAGCGGCACCTTGCTTTGTATTCCAGCCGCGGTTCTGGCTCTGTTCTCGGTGCTGTGGAATGTTTCTGGTTCGCTGGCGATTGCGCTGATCATATTCCCCGTCACCTTCCGTCATGCCCGTAATCTCCTGGGGACAGCCTATTCCCAATCCCACATCCTCGCGGCCAGAGCCCGAGGTGTGGGGGACATCCGCATTCTTTTCTGGCATGTCGTGCCGGTGGTGACGCCGCAGCTGTTGCTGGTGGCGGGAGTTTCTGTGAGCCTGGCCATAGGGGCAGCCATTCCGGTGGAAGCCTTGTGTGGGTTGGCAGGCATCGGGCAACTGGCTTGGCAGGCGGCTCTCGGGCGCGACTTGCCCCTGCTGGTGAACCTCACGATTGGGGTGACGCTGGTAACCTTGCTGGCCAATTCCGGAGCGGATGTAATCGCTCATATAGTCCGGGGGCAGCGGGTATGAGCCTCGGGCAAAAAGCGGCTTGTGCGACGTTGGCGCTGGTTCTGGCCACAGCAGCGGCGGCAAACTGGCTGGCTCCCACGGGATACGCATGGCAGTATCGCGAAGCCGCCAATGCGCCTCCTTCGCGTGCGCACTGGCTGGGAACCGATGAAATCGGACGGGACCGGTTTGCGCGCCTGCTCTACGGAACCCGGATCTCGCTGCTCCTGGCTCCGGCGGCGGCGCTGCTTTCAACCTTGATGGCAGCATTGATCGGCGGACTCCCGGGATATCTGGGCGGAGCCTGGGCGCAAATGGCCATGGCGGCGACCGATTTATTTTTGTCCTTGCCTTGGTTGTTCCTGTTGATCACGGCGCGGGCTCTGATGCCGCTGAATGTGTCTCCTCTGGTCTCGGTGCTGGTGACGTTTCTCTTGTTGGGGCTGCTGGGGTGGGCGGCTGCAGCCCGCGTGCTGTGCACGACCGCGGGCACGTTGCGCACATCGGACTTTGTCCGTCAGGCCCGGGCTGCCGGCATTCCGCCCCAGCGGTTGTTCTGGGTGCACGTGGTGCCGAATCTGAAGCCGGTGCTCTACGCGCAGTTTTGGATTTCGATTCCGGTGTTCATCGTAAGTGAGGCGAACTTGGGAATTCTCGGGCTTGGCGTAGCCGAACCCCTGCCCTCATGGGGAAGTCTGCTGAAAGAGTTGGAAGGCTTGGTCTCGGTGGGCGAAGAACCGTGGAAGTTTGTCCCCTTGGTCTTGCTGGTGATGGTCGTGACATCGTTTCAGCTCTTGCTTTCCGCACAGGAGGAGAGGACAACATGAAGCGTCGCCGGGGAACGTCCGGACGGGTGGCTAAAGCCATCGCGGTTGCGCTGCTGTGCCTGGGGCCTGCGGCGGCGCAAGAGCTGAGATTCTGCCTGCGCACCGAGCCGAAGACGTTTGATCCTCTGCAGGTCGACGACGACGCCTCCGCCGCGATCCGCTATCTGACCGGTGGAGTGCTCATGCGCCTCAATCGCCAAACTCAGGAGCTCGATCCGGAACTGGCGCTGGCGTGGAAGGTTTCCAACGATGGCCGGCAGATTTCGTTCCGCTTGCGCAGCGGCGTCTCCTTTTCCGACGGCACGAGCTTTTCCGCCGCGGATGTGGCTTACACCCTACAACGGCTGATGGACCCGGCGTTGCACTCCTCGACCGGAGACGCCTTCCGTTCCGGCCCCGGCAAGGTCGAAACCGATGTAAGTTCTCCAACTCAGATTTCGATCCGGTTTCCAGCGCCCGTTGCCGCTCTGGATCGCCTCTTCGATCAGGTCGCAATCCTTTCCGAGCGTTCGCCCAAGAAAGAGATGGCTGTTCTCGGTCCGTTTGTGGTGGCCGACTACCAACCTGGTTCAAGCGTGCTCTTGAAGCGCAACCCTTATTACTGGAAGACCGACGAACAAGGCCGCCGCTTGCCCTATCTGGAGTCGATACGTCTCGACATCCAGCCCAACCGCGATATCGAGATTCTGCGCTTCAAGCGTGGTGAGCTCGACCTGATCAATTCCCTGGACAGCGAATACTTCGACCGGCTGGCTGCCACTTCTCCGGAGCTCGTGCATGACGCCGGTGCTTCGCTCGACAGCGAGCAGCTCTGGTTTAACCAGGTGGCGAAGGCGCCGATTCCCGATTCCAAGAAGGCCTGGTTTCGCTCGGTCAACTTCCGGCACGCGATTTCCGAAGCTATCAACCGCGAAGACTTAGGCCGTATCGTCTTTCATGGGCACGCCCAGCCCGCCGCGGGGCCTTTTTCTCCGGCCAACAAGTTTTGGTTCAACAGCATGCTGAAGCCTCTGGCCTACAGTCCCGATACAGCCTTGCAGCGGCTACAGGGCGAAGGCTTCCGCTTGGAGAACGGCGCACTCAAAGACAAAGACGGCAACCAGGTCGTGTTTTCCATCATCACCAACGCGGGCAACAAGGCGCGGGAACGCATGGCCGTGCTGATCCAGGAGGACCTCCAGAAAATCGGGGTTCACGTCAATGTGGTTACCCTCGACTTCCCTTCCCTGATCGAGCGCATGACCCAGAGTTTCGATTATGAAGCCATCCTGCTCGGTCTCACCAATGTCGATCTGGATCCGAACGGCGAGATGAACGTATGGCTGAGCTCCTCGGAGAATCATCAGTGGAATCCGCAGGAGAAGACTCCAGAAACTTCATGGGAAGCCGAGATTGACCGTCTCATGCGGATGCAGGCCTCTGCGAGCGATGTGAAAAAGCGGAAGGAGGCATTCGACCGCGTGCAGGAGATCGTGGTCGAGCAGGAACCGTTCATCTTCCTCGTTAACAAGGACGCTCTCTCGGCAGTGTCTACGGCGGTGCATGGTGCAAATCCAGTGATCCTGTCGCCGCAAACGTTTTGGAATGCAGAGCGGCTGACGGTTGTGGGAAAATAGCCGACCTTCTTGGCAGGGATCATCTCTGAGCTGAGGACCGCAGAACCATCAGAGGAACAGGCAGCCATGGCGACTGAAAGCGCGCAAACCCCAGTTCTGCTGTCGGCGCGCCTTTCTGTGCGCTACGCCAACAAGGCGCCGGTTCTTCACAACCTGCAGTTGGAAATCCGGAGCGGCGAAGTGCTAGGTCTCATCGGGCAAAGCGGTTCGGGCAAGAGCACGCTGGCGATGGCAATCCTGGGGCTGCTGCATAAGAAACGGTCGCTGATCGAAGGCACAATCACGTTTCAGAACTATGATCTCCTGCGGCTTTCCGAGCGCGAACTGCGCACCTTGCGCGGACGAGCGATTGCGATGGTGCTGCAAAGCCCGCTCGCATCTCTGAATCCGGCGCTCAAGATCCGCACCCAACTCAAGGAAGCATGGCGGGCTCACGCTTCCGGTTCAAGCACGGACTGCGCGGATGCCATCCGGGCATGCTTAGAGAACGTTTCCCTGCCCGCCGACGATGACTTCCTGCGCAAGTATGCTGCGCAGATCAGTGTAGGCCAGGCGCAACGAGTCCTGATTGCGATGGCCGTCATGCACCATCCCGCCTTGCTCATTGCCGACGAAGCCACCAGTGCGCTGGATGTCATTACGCAGTCTGAGATCCTTGCCCTGTTCCGGCGTTTAAACCGCTCCACCGGCATGGCGATCCTCTACATTTCTCACGATCTCGCCTCGGTGGCTGGCCTTTGCGACCGCGTCAGTATTCTTCATCAAGGTCAAGTTGTGGAGTGTGGGACGACAGCCCAGATCTTCACCAATCCGCAACACGACTACACTCGCCGTCTCATCGCCGCGATGCCGCAAATCGAGCGCGGCCGTGTGCCGGCAGGGGAACCACTTCGCCGTCAGGCAGTTGCGACAGAGTAGACGCTCACGCCTCGACCCCCACTCTGCGCCAATCGACAATCTGCGCTCGGAAATCACCCAAGGGGGGCTCAAGCCGACTCCTCCTCCGCCTGAGACAAACTGTCTCGTGCCCTCTGCGGTGGGACAGACTGGCTGATTACCCACGCCGAGGCTCGCTGTATCACATTGAAAATACGACACTTATTTTGCCTCAATTGGAAGCGGCCGTGCACCGTCTGTCTCCGAGTTTGATTCTGTCCGACGGAAAGGTACGATCTATGTCGCAGGAACGAAAAGCACCGAAATCGAGCCGGGGTGAGCGTCACAGTGCCGCGTGGGGTAAGCGGCTCAGAGTTGTGTTGCTTCTAGTCGCCACCGAGACCGCGCTCGCGCAGGGGTGGAATGGGGATTCTGGTCATCTTCGGTTTTCGAAGGTGTCTCCCGAAGTCCTAGCTCGCACCGAACATTCCACCCCCGACCAGACCGTAAAGGTTATTGTGCAATACAAGCAGGTTCCCCAGTCGGCGCAGCTTGGGAGAATGCAGGCCCGGGGCGCGCACATGGGCGCGAAACTCGATCTGGTGAAAGGGGCTGCCTTTTCTGTTCCCGCGAAAGCCCTGCCCGCCTTGGAGGCCGATCCGGAGATTGTGTCGGTAACTCTCGATCACGACCTGCACGGATTGGACGACATCACGAATGTGGCTACGAATGTGCCTTATGCCTGGAACGCTGGCTACAACGGAGCTGGGATCGGTGTGGCGGTGATTGACAGCGGCATTAACGACACGCATCCCGATCTGTGGAACTCGGCTGAAACCCATTCGCGCGTGGTCTACCACCAGGATTTTACGGGCACCCCGACCACGAACTCGAGTGGAGCACTCTACGACCTGTACGGCCACGGTACCCATGTCGCCGGAATCATTGGCGGCAACGGTTACCTCTCCGGCGGAGCCTATGGCGGAGTCGCGCCGGCCGTAAACCTTGTGGATTTGCGCGCGTTGAATTCGCTGGGAGTGGGCACCGACAGCACGGTGATTGCGGCCATTCAGGAAGCCATTACGCTGCAGAAGAAATACAACATCCAGGTGATCAACCTATCTCTCGGGCGCGGGATTTACCAAAGCTATACCACCGATCCCCTCTGCCAGGCAGTGGAATCGGCCTGGAAATCCGGGATTGTGGTCGTCGTGGCGGCGGGTAATTTCGGGCGCCTGAGCATCGACGGTACCGACGGATATGGAACGATTACAGCTCCCGGAAATGATCCCTTCGTGATCACGGTAGGCGCGCTGAACAGCAACGGATCGTCTTCGCAATCGGCCGAAACCATGACGAGTTACACGTCCAAGGGCCCCACCACCTATGACCACGTGTCAAAGCCCGACATCATGGCTCCGGGCAACGACATCATCTCCTTGGCGGCCCCAGGCGCCACCCTGGAAGCCTTATTCCCAACTGCTCTGGTCGATGGCAACAACGGGAAGCCAGAGTATTTCACCCTGAGCGGTACAAGCATGGCAACGCCCGTCGTCAGCGGCGCCGTTGCGTTGCTCCTTGAGCACAACGGCAATTTGACCCCAGACCAGGTGAAGGCGCGCTTGATGCAATCCACCTACGCATCCTTCCCAACCTCCACCACGGTCACGGTTCCCGCTCTCGACGAAACTTTTACCGAGTACTATGATTCGTTCTCGGTCGGTTCGGGCCTGCTCAATGTGGAAGCCGCATGGAACGACAACAGCCCCGTTTCGTCCAATGTGGGTGCGGCGTTGTCTCCGTATGTTACCGCGAGCTTCACCAACAAGAACGGCAGCGGAACCGTCAGCATGGTGGCCGGAAACAGCACTATATCCGCGAAGGCGGTGGTTTGGCAGTCAGCGCCGCAGTGGGATTTTTCGGCCATCTGGTGCGACGTCAAAGGTAGTTCCGTGATTTGGGATGTCTCGTTGCCCTGGAACGATAACCTGCTGAACGCCTTCAGCGTGGTTTGGGGTTCGAGCACGGGTACGACTCCTCAATCCACAAGTGTGGTTTGGGGGGCAAACCTAGGCGTCGACTACGATGTGCTCGTGATTGGAGACAGTCAAAACTAGCGGGGTGGGATGCGCAACGAGCAGATCATGCACCGCGCGGCGAACGAAAACCTTGATCGGCGTAATGGGCATGGCAGCACTTTGAGTCACCGCTGCCCTGCCCAGCCGCGCTTCGCCCTGTTTCATACCCGGGCGGGGCTGCTAGGCTGCGGCCACCTCGCCCATGAAGCTCACATCGGAGCAATTGCCGCAACCTGTGGTCGTCCGGAACGTTAGGGATGCGTGCTTTTGCGACTGAGCTTGGGGTCGCCTGGGAACCGTTCAGGCCGGACAGCAACCTCTACGCATCAGGGCCTAACGGATTATTGTCTCCAGCCCGATGTGGGCCAACAATTCAATCATCCGCCTCTTCAGCGCAGCCTTTTCCACTTCGATGTTCCGCTGATCGTTGGCGGTCGAGGACGGTGCACTGTCCCGAAGCATGAGTTGGTGCCATTCTTCTTTCAATTTGGACGCTTTTTGACGCACGACGGGATCTTGGGTCGCCCGTTGGCAAAGCACAGCCAACGCAGGCAGCGATAAGCGTTGCACGTTTTTCTTGCTAGCCATCAATTCTCCTTCGCATCCCCCAGATTGCGGATTGCGGCCTTGCACTCCATCCCGACCACGGCTGGTCTTTCCGGTTCGGGTCCCTACTGCGCTTCGAGGTATCCTTTTTCGCGTTGGCGGAAGGACCGGGCTAGGGCTTCCAAGCACTCGATGTCGCGCCTGAAAAGTTCCTGGTCGACATGTTGGGACAAGGCCTTCAATCCCTCCGCGCGCTTTTCGAAGGTTTCAGCTTGCACGCGGCACAAATCAGCAAGCCGGGTCTCTGCGAGAACGCTTTTTCGCTTCGTCACAGCTTCTCCCTCGCCGGCGTGAGATTCCGCTCTTTACCTCTAGTATCTGGAGACCGGTGCTTGCCGGGCAAAGTACGAAGGTAATGAGCGATCCGCGATCCGTTTTGCCTCTGGCATAAGCAGATCTTGCTGACCGTCGGCTCTCCGTTGAGCGACTCGATGCTCGATCTCGCACCATCGCCGATCGAACCCGGGTCCATGTTGACGGGGAGAGGGACAGCCTAGGAGGGTAGGTTCCTAACACGAAGGCAGGGCTCTCAACCGGACGGCTACCGCATGCGCCCTCGGTGCCCGGACTTCTCGATGCTTGCAGCTCGATGCGCCGAACACCTACTTGCCATACACCAAGACAACAAAGCTGTCGGGCAAGATGCTTGGCCGAGGATGCGGATTCTCCGCCGTGGGCGCAGGCGGCGGCCCAAATCCCGCGGTCACCAGCACGACGTTGTGGGTTTTCTCATCGAGCGCCATGGTTCTCGCTCCGGGTCGGGTCTGAACATTCTGCACGACGCTGAATTTGTCCGGCGATTCTTCTTGCACGACGGTTAGCACTCCCTGCCCGCAGGAAGCGAAAGCAAGCCCGGTCACCGGATCAAATCCATTCGCGTCCACGCCTTCGCCGATCGCAGGGGTAGCAATCACCTTTCCGTCATCGGCATCCACCACAGCCGTCATCTTGTTGTCACAGCCGGCAAACAAGCGGCGGTTCTTGCGATCAATCGCCAGACCGCTTGGCTCCTCACACGGGGCTAACGGCCAACGTGACTTGACCTCAAGCTTCTGAGCATCGATCACATCGATCTGGCTCTTGTCTTCGATGTTCACGAAGATCTCGCCTTTGCCGTCGCTCTGCGCAAATTCCGGCTTACCTTCCAGCTTGGTGGTGCCCACGACATCGCCACTGGCGGCGTCGATCGCGGTTATGTCATGGCTTCGGCCGTTGAAGGCAAAAACACGCTGGCTGGCCGGATCGTACAAAATGGCGTCGGGATTCTCCCCGGCTTTGACCTTGTTGAGCGGCTTCAGGGACTCGATGTCAAAAATCGTGACCGTGCCCCCGCGCCCGTCACTGACAAAGCCTCTTCCAAGCTCCGGTGCCAGGGCAATGCCATGAACGCCTTGCATGTCAGCAATGTCGCCGATAGGCTTGCCCGTGTCCACATCAAGCACGATCACGTGGGTGGCGCGAGAGATGTAGAGCCGCCGTGAACGACTGTCAATCGTCAGGTAATCCCAGCCGCCTTCGCCGCCCAATTTGTAGGTAGCGACGAGGTGATAACCGGCATCGCCCGCGAATGCGCAGATTGACAGCCACAAGACCAGGGTGTAGGAAAGCGCTGCTCTGTGAGGAGGTGTCATATTTGTTCCCCGGAAAGATCGCGGTGACGGAAAGACCCGCACCCTACCCAAACGCCGACCGGCCCAGTTGCGATGACTCCCGAAAAATGTATCCCGAAACGTCCTGACCGAGCAACGGCGCCGGCAATACTGGAGCAGCCCGACAGACGGGAACGTTCCATGGCAAAGGGTCGAACCAGGTTATTCTAGCCCTCGCGCATGCGAATCTTCGCAATCGGGTTTTGACAGAAGCCATCCGTTCATGCTACTATGTCTATCTGTTTAGTAGTGTTTACGAAGGGCCGCCCCCGTCATCCGCGGAACCAATCCAGCTCGGGCCCTCGGTGCCTGGCTTGCAATGTCAGCGTCGACACTCTCCAAACCGCTTCTCAGTTTTTCGGCACTGCCGAGTGTGCCATCGCCGCTACGCGCGACCGCACTGGTGTTCGAAGACGTTAAGTCAAAGGCGCTGCTCGAAAGAATCCAGCTGATCGCCCCCAGCGCCGCGAACGTACTCATCACGGGAGAAACGGGCACCGGAAAGGAGCTGATTGCGCGCCATCTCCATGCCTTGAGCGCGCGCGCCGCTGGGCCTTTTCTCGCGGTGAATTGCGGAGCATTTTCCGAAGGCCTGGTCGAGAGCGAGCTTTTTGGCCATGAGCGCGGATCCTTCACGGGTGCCAACGTCGCGCGAGCGGGGTGGTTCGAAGCGGCCCGCGGCGGCACTCTGTTTCTGGATGAAATGGGAGATTTGCCGCTTTCCATGCAAGTGAAGTTGTTGCGTGTTCTGCAGGAGCGGCAGGTGGTTCGGCTGGGCTCGCGAAACCCTGTTCCCATTGATGCTCGCGTGGTGGCGGCGACGAACGTGAATCTCGAGGAGGCGGTTGCGGCGGGGCGTTTTCGCGAGGATCTTTACTATCGGCTGCAAGTCGCGACTTTGCATATTCCCCCTCTGCGTGAGCGGCAGGGGGACATCGTGCCCTTGGCGCAATACTTCCTGGGCGTTTATGGCGAGAGGCTCGGGCTGAAAAATCCGGTATTAGGTGGCGAGGCGACCGAGATTTTGATCAACCAGCACTCCTGGCCGGGCAACATTCGCGAACTGGAGAATGTGATTCACCATGCGTTGCTCGTCTGCCGGGAAACCATCGTTCGACCGGAAGATCTCCACCTTTCTTCCCTGAGAAGCCGAACTAGGGAGACCAGGGGCAGCGATGGGGATGGGGGTTTGCGTCAGGCTCTGCTCGCGCTGTTTGAGAGTGACCGTCCCCACCTCTATGCTCTGATCGATGCCGCGGTCATCAAGGCGGCCTATGAGTTCTGCCATCGCAATCAACTGCAAACGGCGAAATTGCTGGGCATCAGCCGGAATATTCTGCGCGCCAGACTGATCGAGTACGGTGAGTTACCCAAAGGCAGATAGCCGTTCCTCATTGATTCTAATCTTTACGCCACGCTCTGCACGAAGAATGCGTCCAAACACCGCCTTTCGGATTCTGCTGCCTTGGTGGTCGGTGCGTTCGCGGACGGATCGACTTCGCCTTCAGGGAGATTGCGCTCGAAAGCTCTGCCATTAACTCTGCTGCATCGTCTGCGCGTGCACAACCGCTCTTCGCGGTGCGTATTCACTCCCCACCAGCTCTCCGAATGGGCCCGTGAGGTTTCCCGCCGGTGCGGGCTTGGTTGCGACCGGCAGATGCGGGAACAAGAGGTCGGCGACACGATAGGCTTCTTCCAGATGCGGATAGCCTGATAAGATGAACGTTTCAATTCCCAGGTCGGCGTATTCCTGCATCCGTTTCGCGAGTGTCGCGGGATCGCCGACCAAAGCGGTTCCCGCTCCGCCACGCACCAGTCCAACTCCAGCCCAGAGGTTGGGACTTACTTCCAGCTTTTCGCGGCTTCCGGCGTGGAGTTGTGACATGCGGCGTTGTCCCTCGGAATCGAAACGGGCGAACGCCTTTTGCGCTTTGGCAATCGTTTCGTCATCGAGATACCGAATCAGATCGTCAGCCGCATCCCATGCTTCCCCTTCGGTTTCGCGAACGATCACGTGCAGCCGGATGCCAAAGCGAACTTCGCGTCCGGCTTTTTCGGCGAGGCGCCGCACAACTTCAATTTTTTCGCCCACCTGTTTCGGTGGTTCGCCCCAGGTGAGATAAACGTCGACCTGGCGCGCAGCCAGATCATAAGCAACCTGGGAAGAGCCTCCGAAATAGAGCGGTGGGTGCGGCTTTTGAACCGCCGGATACAGAACCCGCGCATTTTCCACGTGGAGATGTTTGCCGTGCAATGAAATTGCTCGCCCCGCCACGGCTTCGCGCCAGACCTGGAGAAATTCATCCGTGACTTGGTAGCGCTCGTCATGGGAGAGAAACACCCCATCGCCGATGGCTTCGTCCGGGTCGCCGCCGGTGACGACGTTAATCAAGAGTCGGCCGTTCGAAAGCCGGTCGAACGTAGCCGCCATGCGCGCCGCTGCCGTGGGGGAGGTGGTACCGGGGCGGATGGCGACGAGAAACTTCAGCTTGGTGGTTACCGGAACCAGAGTAGACGCGACGACCCATGCGTCTTCGCACGACCGTCCGGTAGGCAGGAGCACGCCCTGGAAACCAAGTTCGTCGGCGGCTTGGGCAATTTGCTTGAGATATCCGTAATTTACCCTACGCGCCTGTTCGGCGCTGCCGAGGTATCGGCCGTCTCCATGTGTGGGTAAAAACCAGAAGACTTCCATGATCGCTGTCCCCGTGGGAGTATGCACCCGCAATGAGTTTGGCAATTCTCGTGCCAAGACAGAAGCGTGCCAGCAGCGATGAATTTCCTTGTTTTCAATGGTTACAGGCGATTCGTGTCGACCCAGCGCGCAACCGACTGTTGCTCTAGCAACACTCGATCAACACAATTGCTGCTGTAGCAACACTGTGCCGTGAGGAGGGTGCCATTTGAGAATAACGGATGAACACGGAAGGGCGGTCGCGCTTTCCATGCGGAAGGACGGGGCTGCCGGCTTCACTGCTCCGACGCGGCAATACGCGTTTGAAATCGCCGATCAGCTGGTGCGCGCGTTTGCGCAAACCGCCGTCGAACGCGACAAAAAGGGCGGCACTGCGAAAACCGAGCGAGATTTGTTGCGCGCGAGCGGCCTGCTGAATGTAACCATCCCGCCGGAGTTGGGCGGATGGGGCTTGGATTGGCCCGACACCATGAAGCTGGTGCGAATCTTCGCTCGGGTCGATAGCTCGATTGCGCACCTGTTCGGTTTTCAGCATCTGATGCTGGCCTCGGTGTCGCTCTATGGCTCGCGACAGCAGACGGAGCAGCTGTTTTCCGACACTGTCCGGAATAAATGCTTCTGGGGAAACGCGCTGAATCCGCTGGACACACGAACCCGGGCCACTCCGCACGCAGCGGTAGGATTCCTCATCAACGGCCGCAAGAGTTTCTGTTCGGGCGCGACCGACTCCGATATGTTAATCGTGTCAGCGATTCACTCGGGCGACCAGAAATTCATGGTCGCCGCGATTCCTTCGGATCGCCCGGGCATTAGAATCCGTGACGATTGGGACAGCATGGGCCAGCGGCAAACCGATAGCGGGACGGTGGAGTTTAATGCGGTTCCCGTTGGATGCGACGAATTCCTACGAACCCCGGGTCCGCTTGGAAGCATTCGCGCCTCGCTGCGCTCTTTGATCGCGCAGCTGATTCTCAGCAACATTTTCCTAGGCCTGGCCGAGGGGGCGCTGGATGAGGCGCGCAACTACACCTTGGCCACGACGCGCCCCTGGGCCAATTCGACGGGCATCGAGAACGCCAGCGAGGATCCCTACATTCTGGCCAACTACGGGAGGTTCTTTGTCGATCTGCGGGCGGCTCAGGCTCTCACCGCCATCGCCGGAGAGTCTTTGCAACGCGCGTGGGAGAGCGGAGAGGCGATCACCGAGAGTCAGCGTGGTAAGTGCGCGGTGGATGTTGCGGCCTCGAAAGTCGTGACCACCAAAACCGGCCTTGCGATTACGAGCCAGATGTTTGAGGTGATGGGAGCGCGGGCTGCTGCGGGCCCGGCGCGACTGGACCGCTATTGGCGAAACTTGCGTACGCACACGCTGCACGATCCGGTCGACTACAAAACTCGAGAATTAGGAGACTTCGCGCTGAACCACAGGCTTCCCAAAGCTACCTTTTACTCATGAAACAAGGATCGGATTTCGTCCCAGGAAGGGTATGCCGAATCTTGGAACAGCCAGACTTCGAGCTTTTCTAGCGGTGCTCGTAGCGCTGCGGATGGCAGCGCCGATCGCGATCGCCCAGAAAACAGCGCCTTCTGACCATCTCCTCCGCATCGGATATCAGAAATACGGCACGCTCGTGCTGCTCAAAGCTCGGGGCAGTTTGGAGAAACGGCTGGCGGCGATGCAGGTAGAAGTTCAGTGGACTGAATTTCCCGCCGGGCCGCAACTGCTCGAGGGTTTGAACGTAAGCAGCATCGACTTCGGAACTGCGGGCGAAGCCCCGCCCATTTTCGCTCAAGCCGCAGGCGCCGACCTCATTTATGTGGGGAATGAACCCGCCGCTTCGGCGGCTGAGGCCATTGTTGTTCCGCAGAACTCACCCATCCAAAGTCTCAGCCAATTAAAAGCAAAGAGAATTGCCCTCAACCAAGGATCGAACGTTCACTATCTCCTGATCAAACTGTTGGAAAAGGGCGGGGTGAAGTACAGCGAAATCGATCCGATCTACCTGACACCTTCCGATGCTCGCGCTGCTTTCGAACGCGGCAGCGTGGATGCCTGGGCGATCTGGGAGCCTTTTCTCGCGGCGGCCGAGCGGCAGACGGGCGCGCGAATTCTGGCCAATGGGCAGGGCGTGGTTAGCAACCATCAATTCTTCCTCGCTTCGCGTGCCTATGCCCAAAAGCGACCGGATATCGTCTCTGTGGTCCTCGACGAAGTAGCCTCGCTGGATGAATGGGCGAGACAGCATCCGAAGGATGCCGCGGCAGCGCTCCAGCCGCAAATCGGCTTGGATCGGCCCACCCTGGAACTGGCGCTTTCCCGCGGCGGTTATGGCGTGAAGCCGGTTAGCGACACGGTGATGTCGGAACAACAGCAAATTGCCGACGTATTTTTCAATCTTAGGCTCATCCCCAAGCGAATCAACGTGAGCGATGCAACCCTTCCTGAAACTCGCGCCCAGGCAAAATGATGAGGCAAGGGGTCCTGTCCAAGCACGCCATGCCATCCCGGACTGGCCTCCAAAGGTTGGCTGAACGAGCGCTGCCCTGGTTGGTGCCCCTTGCCTTGCTCATCGTGTGGCAATGGGCATCGTCGAACGGGAGGCTGCCGACCCGCTTCCTGCCATCCCCGCGAGCCATCCTGAAATCGTTTATCGAGTTGAGTGCTTCGGGAGAACTTTGGACTCACGTGCGCGTAAGTACGCTGCGCGCATTGTCAGGATTTGCGGTCGGCGGTGGTCTCGGTCTCGTCTTGGGCCTGCTCACCGGCTCTTTTCGCTGGGCTGAAATTCTGCTCGACAGCACGCTGCAAATGATCCGCAACATCCCAGCGCTGGCTTTGATCCCACTTGTGATCTTGTGGTTTGGCATCGATGAGTCGGCCAAGCTTTTTCTGGTTGCACTGGGGGTTTTCTTCCCGATCTACATCAACACGTTTCATGGCATTCAATCCGTGGATCGCGGACTGCTTGAAATGGGGCGCACCTACGGGCTTTCACCCTGGGCGCTGTATCGCGAAGTAATTCTTCCCGGCGCACTGCCGTCGATTCTCGTGGGCGTGCGGTTCTCACTCGGCTTCATGTGGGTGATGTTGATTGTGGCTGAGACCATCTCCGCGCGCTCGGGCATCGGCTACATGACGATGAATGCGCGCGAGTTCATGCAAACGGACGTCATGGTGGTTGGAATCTTGCTGTACGCCCTGCTGGGGAAGCTGGCGGATCTTTTGTCGAAGGGGTTGGAGCGTTATTGGCTGCGCTGGCACTCGGCGTATCAGTCGCGCTAGGGATGTTATGGTGACGTTTCTTGCATCGCGCAAACGGCTGGTGCGACAGTTGCTGGTCGAAGGCAGGCAATACTCCCGTGGCGTAGGTGTGTCGATCAACAATGTCAGCCTTGCTCTTGGAGAACGAACCGTCCTGCAAAACTTCAACGTTGAAATCGCAGCCGGCGAGTTTGTCGCGATCGTCGGCCGCAGCGGTTGCGGGAAGAGCACATTGTTGCGATCAATTGTGGGCTTGGAGACCCCGCAAACCGGGACGATCGCGTTGGGGACAACCCCACACGGCACTGCCGACGTGCGAATCATGTTCCAGGATTCTCGCCTATTGCCGTGGAAACGAATTCTGCAAAACGTGACCCTTGGCTTGGGACTCTCGTTTCGTCGGCTCGCCGAGGAAGTTCTGGCTCAAGTTGGACTCGCGGATCGCGCCCATGATTGGCCTGCGAACCTGTCCGGAGGCCAGCGTCAAAGGGTAGCGTTGGCGCGGGCGCTCGTACACGACCCTTCGCTATTGCTTTTGGATGAGCCTCTGGGCGCGCTCGACGCGCTGACGCGGATCGAAATGCAGGAACTGATCGAGACTATTTGGTGGAATCGTGGTTTCACCGTGGTCTTGGTGACCCACGACGTTGTCGAGGCGATCACTCTGGCCGATCGAGTCCTCCTCATCGAGGACGGCCGCGTAGGGCTCAACGAGTGCATCGATCTGCCGCGCCCTCGTGCCCGCGGTAACCCACGCTTCGCGGCCTTGGAAGAGCGCATTTTGCAAAGGGTTCTCCAACCTCGAGCTTCCGCCATCAATACGTCCAGGCCGCTGACGGTCAATGAGGAGGCTAGATGAGCAACAACGTCACTCGATCGGTATTTCTCGCAGAGAAACGATCACGCCACTCTTCCATTCATCCGCTGCTTGCGCAACGCCGCAGCCTGAGAGTCTTTTCCTCAAGATCGGTAGAACCGGACACCTTGTGTCTGATGCTGGAAGCGGCGCGATGGGCTCCATCTTCGATGAACGAGCAACCCTGGAGTTTTCTCATCGCCGCGCGGGAAACCCAGACTGACTTCGCTCGCCTCCTCGGATGCCTGCTTGACTTCAATATCCTCTGGGCACAGCATGCCCCCGTCTTGCTGCTGTCAGTCGCCCGGC
>DASPVV010000250.1:0-14799 GCA_035622175.1 Terriglobales bacterium
GAGTAGGCCAGTTCCATCCGATAGGCTTCCAGAAGGCGCCGCTTCGTCCCTTCAACAGGGAATAGATCAACCCGAGGACCGCCAGGTAGATCAGCAGCTGCACCAGAAGAACCACATCAGGAATCTGCATGATGTCCATCAGGGAAAGCTTGGGGTACACGAGCAGATGCGCTGGTAGCACAACCAGCAGAGGAATCACGATGAGCAACACCACGGTCACAGCCGTGATGCCGACCACGTCCCACCCGCTCCAGAGAGGATTCTCGGGAGGCGGCAGAACATCCATGCCGGGAAACGCCGGATCGGGATCTGAAAACGGATTGGGCAATGAAGACACGCGCGCGAGTGATCGCTGACTTTTTGAATGTACACGAAAATCCGTATGAAAGGGGGCCGACTTCGCCCGTAGAACCGGAGGAAGGCCGGCGCTCGGCGAGGCTTGCAATCAGGCAGAGCAACCTCGGAGTTCTCGTTCTTTACCGTTGAAATAGCGGGCCAGAGCCTGCCCGGTAAACGATTTCCTCTGGCGCGCGACTTGCTCTGGAGTTCCCTGGGCGACGATCCGGCCACCCTCGTCGCCGCCCTCCGGACCTAAATCGATGATCCAATCGGCGTTGCGGATCACATCCAAATTGTGTTCGATGATCACGATGGTGTTGCCTAAGTCGGTGAGACGGTGCAAAACGTTCAGCAACTTCTTGACATCATCGAAGTGGAGGCCGGTCGTTGGCTCATCCAGCAGGTACAAAGTCCTGCCCGTTTGCCGTTTGCTCAACTCGCGGGCCAGCTTGATGCGCTGGGCTTCGCCCCCGGAGAGCGTCACCGCCGACTGCCCAAGATGAATGTAGCCCAAGCCTACCTCAACGAGCGTCTGCAGTTTCTGCTTGATCGGGGGAATGTTGTCGAGCAGCAGCAGGGCGTCCGCCGCCGGCATTTCGAGGATATCTGCGATCGAGTACCCCTGGTAGCGCACCGCCAAGGTTTCGCGATTATAACGGCGGCCGCCACACACTTCACAGAGCACATACACGTCGGGCAGAAAATTCATCTCGATGCGGCGCTGCCCTTCTCCCTGGCAGGCCTCACAGCGCCCACCGGCCACGTTGAACGAGAACCGGCCCGGTTTGTAACCTCGCTCGCGAGATTCTGGCAGCATGGCGTAGAGATCACGAATGGGGGCGAACACCCCGGTGTAGGTGGCGGGATTGGAGCGCGGGGTGCGCCCGATGGGCAATTGGTCGATGCGAATGACCTTATCCATGTGCTCGGATCCGACGATGGCCCGGTGCGCCCCCGGTTCCTCACGCGAGCGATAGAGGGTCTTGGCCAAAGCGCGATACAGAATGTCATTGACCAAAGTGGACTTGCCCGAGCCGGAGACGCCCGTGACCACGGTCATAACCCCTAAGGGAAAGCGAACATCAAGATTCTTGAGGTTGTTGGCCCGGGCTCCGAGAATACTGATACCGGTGCCGTTCGGCTGCCGTCGCTGGGGCAACATTTCGATCTGCGCTCTACCGGAAATGTAAGCTCCGGTAAGAGATTGCGGAGCCTGCATAATTTCCTGCGGTGTCCCCTGCGCCACCAGCTCACCTCCGTGCCGGCCGGCCCCGGGCCCGAGATCGATTACGTAATCCGCGCGACGAATCGTCTCCTCATCGTGTTCCACCACGAGCACGGTATTGCCTAAGTCGCGCAACTCTGCGAGAGCCTGCAGCAAGCGGTCATTGTCACGGTGATGCAGACCGATCGAAGGCTCATCGAGGACATACAAGACCCCCCGCAGTTTGGATCCAATCTGTGTGGCTAGGCGGATCCGCTGCCCTTCCCCTCCCGACAACGTGGCGGCGGATCGATCCAGGGAGATATAGCCGAGACCAACCGCATCGAGGAACTGCAATCGCTCCACAACCTCCTGCACGATTCTGGCGGCAATGAGGGCTTCGCGGGGCGTGAGTTGGATCTTCCGCGCTGCTTCGAGAGCTCGGGAAACCGGCAATCGAGTGAAGTCTGCGATCGACATGCCAGCCACCTTCACCGCCAGGCTCTCGGGACGGAGTCGTTCGCCATGGCAGGCGGGACAGGGCGAAGCCGACATATGGTCAGCCAGGAATTCGCGGTAACCCTCAGACGTCGATTCTTCGAAAGTGCGTTTCAAATAGCCCAGAATTCCGAGGAAGCCGGTTTTTCCTCCTTTCCGGCCCTCTCCGTAGAGCAGCAGATTCTGGATGCTTTCTCCAAGCTGATCGAACGGCGTCCGTAAATCGATGGCGTGGGCCGCTGCCGTGATTTCGAGCATATGCATCAGTCCCTGCGACCCTGAGCCTGGACCAAGCCCGCCCTCGAGCAGGGGTTTGGACCAATCCGTGATGACTTTCGCCGGATCAAAATCGTAGCGACTGCCTAACCCATGGCATTCCGGGCAGGCTCCGTAGGTACTGTTAAAAGAGAAGGACCGTGGCTCAAGTTGCGGTACGCTAATGGCGCAATCCGGGCAGGCGAGCTTCTCGGAATAGAGTTGCTCCTCGCCCCCAACGACCGCAACCTCGACCAAACCGCCGGCTAGTTTCATGGCGAGCCCGATCGAGAGCTCCAAGCGATGCTCGATGCCTGGTTTGACCAGCAATCGATCCACCACGACTTCAATCGTGTGGTTTTTCCGCTTATCGAGCACGGGTTCCTCTTCGAGATTCACCAATTGGCCATCGACGCGTGCCCGGGTAAAACCGTGCTTCACCAGCTTTTCCATCTCCAGCTTGAACTCTCCCTTGCGCCCGCGAACGATCGGGGCTAGCACCATGACCCGGTCTTCGGGAGTAAGCGCCATGACCCGCTCGACGATTTGTTCCGCCGACTGGCGTGTGATGGCTCGGCCGCACTGCGGGCAGTGAGGGAAACCGATCGAGGCGAACAAAAGACGCAGATAGTCATAGATCTCGGTAATCGTCCCCACCGTCGAGCGTGGGCTACGGCTGGTGGTCTTCTGCTCGATCGAGATCGACGGGCTCAATCCGTCGATCGAATCAACATCCGGCCTTTCCATCTGCTCAAGGAATTGGCGCGCGTAGGCCGACAGCGTCTCAACGTAGCGCCGTTGGCCCTCGGCATAGATCGTGTCGAAAGCGAGAGAGGACTTGCCCGACCCGCTGAGGCCGGTAATCACGGTTAGGCTGTTGCGCGGGATCTCAAGGTTGAGGTTCTTGAGGTTGTGTTGGCGCGCCCCGCGCACCGAAATCTTGGTGATCCCCATAGTAATGCGGCAGTGTTACCCTCAGTGGCCTTCCGTAATGTGGACGGAGCTCTAGAAATGTTGGAGAGTGATGCTGCACACCTTAACTGCGTATCGTATTTGCAAACAGTAGTGTGCGTCAACGCAGTTACATTGGGAGAAGCAATCGCAGCCCCGGCGATTCCTGACGAGGCGGGCCGAACTTGAGTGAGTTACTAGGTGCTTTCGTACTGTCTTTAACGGTCGTAGCCGTGGTTTCCCTGGGGATTTTTTCCGCGTTCGCCGCGATCCTCCTCATCCTGCAGGCCTTTGCGCCGGATCGCCGCCCCGCGGCAAGGACAAAACCTTCTCTGGTCGCAAAGCCGGCTCACGTCGCCCATGCGGGTGGAAGCTAACCCTCCTGTCAGCCAAGGGTTCTGGCCACTTGCTTGTCCGGCGTGAAACCCCTATGAGGAACCTCCATGAGCCCGGCCGAGCCCCAGGTTACTGATGCGGAGGCGTTGTAACCATTGGACTCGGCGGATACCCCGCCGGAGGAGTCACCCCCTGTTGCTGCAATTGCTGCTGCCGTTGTTGTAGTTCTTGCAGAAGCTGCTCCGGGGTCTTGACCGCGGGTTGGTTCGGCGGCTGCGCTTGAGGCTGATCGTCCGCTTGCCCTTGGTTAGCCTGCTCGTCGTTAGCTTCATTCGCATCGGGGGTCATATCCGCGGCTGCATCATCATCATTCGAACCGTCAGCCGTTTCCGCGGGTGGTGTGGCGGGTGAGATGGGCCTTGACAACCTGGCCTGCGCCAGCGGTGAATCGCTGTCGCCGGATTTCGAGAGGAGCACCACTCGCTCAAGCCCAGTGGGATTGCTCTCGGATCCGAGCAGAACATAATTGAAATGGGATCCATTGAGCAGCGAAGCCAGAACATCGCGGGCTGGACCGGGACCAAACCGCCCAACCACACGCTCGGTGGCATTTCCCGGGACGTCCACCGCTGCACCCGTCTGGTGGTGCACGGCCCGGAGGATATCGCCCAAGGTGGAGTTGTCGGCGGTAATGGTCAAAACTCCGTCGCTATATGCAACTTGGGGGGCAGTTGCCGGCATTTGCTCGGGAGGTGGCGGGGTGGCGGTCGCGGGTGGCGACGTGGCGGTCGCGGGTGGCGCAGCCGCCGGCTGGGGCTGAGTCAACGGCTGGGGCTGCGGAGCCAACTGTTCGGAGTGGGGCCGGAGCCCCCGGGGCGACACTTGCGCGCCTGCCAAGGAGATCAGGATCGACCCCATGGCTGCCACCAGTGGAAAGCCAACCTTCATTGTCCCTCTTAGCCTAAGAACGGCAACTGCACACGAGCTTGCAGTTGGCCTCCCGCCATTTTAGCATCGCTTGGCTGGATCTTTCCTAGTGCGTGGGGGCGTAATATCCCTTGCGAGCACGGACCTGAAGGTCCTTTTTGAGTGCCGTAATCTCAATCGGACGATAGCGCCCGTCTGCTTCGAAATCGGCTGGCCGGTAGGAAACTACATATTGGCTGCGGAGCTCGTCCTCGATAGCCGCAAAAGAACTCTTCACATCCTTCGTCTTATAGGGAAAGAAGGCCCGGCCACCGGTGGCATCTGCTAGTTGCTGCAAGACCGTGTCGCCGCGGAGGATGAGCCCGCTGTCATCGGTCGAAATCGCATAGATGATGACCTCTGCCCGTTGTGCCATCTCGACGGCCTGCTTTTCGCTAACGTCGCTCTGATTATCTTCGCCATCGCTCACCACGATGACCGCGCGTCGCGCCGGTTGCCCGTCCTGCACCTTCATCAGCTTGGTGCGACAGGCACGGTAAATGGCATCAAACAGCGCCGTTCCTCCACCATTCTGCAGACGGTGGACCCCGATCCTCAGCAGAATGGTGTTGTCCGTAAAATCCTGGGTCAGGGTGGCATGGCTATTGAAGCCCATGACAAAGGCTTTGTCGAAATGTGGACGTACGGTCTGTTCGAGAAAGCTGATCGCGGATTCTTGCTCAAAGTCGAAGCGCGCCCGGACCGAACCGCTGGTATCAATCAACAATCCAAGCTCGAGGGGAAGGTCGGTCTCGCTATGGAAATTCACGATCGATTGCGGCGGCTTGTGATCGTCGAGAATCGTGAAGTCCGTCTGGTCCAAGTTGCGCACGAAACGGCCGTGTTTATTGGTGGCGATGAACAGCAGGTTCACTTCATCGACGCGCTTCTTGATGGTGATGACCGAATCCTCGAGCTGCTCGCGGTTGTCATCGGCGGAACCAACCGCCAGAGGATTGTCCGAGATGACCGAATTCGACTGCGCCGGCAGGGGAGGGAGGGGTGTTAACACCAGGGCGGCGAGGAGAAAAATATACAGCCTTGTGTACTTCATTCCACAACCCCTTTTGGGCCTCTCACGACTTACGCCCGGCTAAGGAACCCCCATGTTATAAGATGCACGTGAAGGACCGAAGTCGGACGCCTTGCCCGCATTGACTTTAGGAGAAGCCTTGCCGGAGGCCAAGTTACAAAAGGAGCACGCATAGTCAGGAGCCAAAAGTTTAGAAAGCGTAACTCCGAGAAACGACGGCTGACGCCGTCGATCGACGACCGGAAGTACATGCCGATTTGGTTCTTCTCCTTGATCCCAAAACGATTTCCAACTTCGGTCGATTCCGTTCCTGTCACGGTGACTTAGGTGCCGGGCGCGCACTCGAGTCCGGAGTAAAATGAACCGATTCGCAACAGATTTCGGAGGTGCGATGAGAAATACCCGGTTAGCTCTGCTGCTATTCTTTATCTTCCTTCCGGCCGCGCTTGCCGACAAGAGCAACGTCAAGGAGCAAGAGCGGGTCAGAGACTCAGGCGAGGTTCTCAAGGAGATCTTGAACATCCCCGACAACCTTCCCCAGGACCTGCTCGACAAAGCGGAGTGCGTGGTTATCCTGCCCTCGGTCAAGAAGGCCGCGTTTGGGGTTGGCGCCAGTTACGGCCGGGGAGTGATGATTTGCCGCAGCGGCCAGCATTACACCGGCTTGTGGGGAGCACCGGCTCTCTATGCCTTGGAAGGCGGCAGCATCGGCTTTCAGATTGGCGGCCAAGCTACCGATTTCGTGTTGCTGGTCATGAATCCTCAAGGCGCCCGTTCTCTGCTCCGTAGCAAGGTAAAGCTGGGAGCAGATGCCTCCGCCGCGGCTGGCCCCAAGGGCCGCACCGCTGAGGGAGCGACGGACATTGTGATGACCGCAGAGATTCTGTCCTATTCCAGAAATAAAGGTCTATTTGCTGGGGTTTCGCTCGAGGGATCGACCCTACGTTCCGATGGCAGCGCGAATGAAAAGCTCTACGGTCAAAGGCTGAACGCAAAAGATATCATTCTCGAGGGCAAAGTGAAGACTCCGCCTTGTGCGCAGGAACTGGTCTCGCTCTTGGATAAGAAAAGCCCGAAGAACCTCTCGGATCCAAAATCCTTAGAGTGAACCTGGCGGGCGGTTACGCCCGGCCTGGCGCGCGCTTGACGATACCGTGGCCGGCTTATGAACCAAGCTGTCGTTCGCTGCTCCTGGGCTCGCACTCCGCTATCGATCCGTTATCACGATGAAGAATGGGGGGTGCCCTGCCATGACGACCGCAGGTTGTTTGAGTTTCTCATCCTGGAGGGCGCTCAGGCCGGTCTAAGCTGGGAAACGGTTCTCGGAAAGCGGCAGAACTATCAGGCAGCCTTCGATGGCTTCGATCCCCATCGGATCGCCGCTTATGACCAACGCAGGATCAGAGCCTTGTTACGCAACCCGGGCATCATTCGCAACCGGCAGAAGGTCGCCTCAGCCGTACGAAACGCCGCAGCGTTTCTTAAAGTACAGGACGAGTTCGGATCCTTTGATCGCTACATCTGGCGGTTCGTGGGCGGCGAACCGCAGGTGAATTCATGGCGGAGGGCAAACGATGTTCCCGCCTCGACCGTCAAGTCCGACGCTATGAGCAAGGACCTGAGAAAGCGGGGCTTCGCCTTCGTGGGCAGCACGATTTGCTACGCCTTCATGCAGGCCGTCGGCTTAGTTAACGATCATATGGCGGGTTGTTTCCGGCACTTGGCAATCCTGCAGATGAACAAAAGGAGCCGGAGCTAACCGCGAACCTTGCCCGAACCAGGACGATGCGGAGGGGGAACTTCACGGTTGGGCCGGGGCGCGCCAGTCTCCGATGGGTCCCCCTCAGGCGTAGATTCCACGCTGCCGGATGGTATAGGCGACTCGGTCGACGGCCAGCATATATGCGGCGATCCGGTTGTTGACCTGGTGGACGTCGGCATAGCGGATCACGTCGTCAAAGGCGGAAACCATGATCGTCTCCAGTTGCTCATTGACGACCGATTCTTTCCAGAAGTAGCCTTGCCGGTCTTGCACCCACTCAAAATACGACGTGGTTACGCCGCCGGCGTTGCACAGTATGTCGGGAATGATGAAAACGCCTTTGTCAGCCAGGATTTCGTCGGCGGCCGCGGTCGTGGGACCGTTTGCGCCTTCCGCCAGGATCTTGCACTTGACCCGATCGGCATTGCGGCTGGTGATCTGGTTTTCGGTGGCAGCTGGAATCAGGATGTCGCAGTCGGCCACCAGTAGCTCCGCACCATTGGCCGCCTCAGCCTCGGGGAATCCGACAATCGTTCGGTTGCGTTGGCGATACTCCCACAGTTTCTGGACGTTAATTCCATTGCGGTTGTAAAGGCAGCCCTCCACCTCGAGAATGGCGATAATCTTGTAGCCGGCTTCAGCCATGAGCAGGGCGGCATTGGAGCCTACGTTGCCGAAACCCTGCACGATCACGCGCGCGTTTTCGCGGGAAAGCATGAGCTTCTTGGCCGCCTCGTCGCATACGATCATGATCCCGCGACCGGTCGCCTCCCGGCGACCCCGCGATCCCCCAATGTTGATCGGCTTACCCGTCACCACGGCGGTAACGGTCTGGCGCATGTGCATCGAATACGTATCCATCATCCACGCCATGATCTGCTCGTTGGTATTCACGTCGGGTGCGGGAACGTCTTTTTCAGGACCGATGAACTCGAACAACTCTGCCGTGTAGCGACGGGTCAGCCGTTCCAGTTCGCCCATCGACATTTTGTGCGGATCGCAGATGATGCCGCCCTTCGCACCCCCAAACGGGATGTTGACGACGGCGCACTTCCAGGTCATCCAGCTGGCCAGGGCGCGCACTTCATCGAGGGTGACATCCGGCGCGTAGCGAACCCCTCCTTTCGCCGGTCCACGGGCGATCGAATGCTGCACGCGAAAACCCGTGAAGACGTCGAGACTACCGTTGTCCATGGCAACCGGGATGTGCACGGTTATCTCACGATTGGGGTAGCGCAACACTTTCCAGAGGCCTTCGTCCAGGTTGAGCTTTTGCGCCGCCAGATCGAAGCGCGCAGCCTGCGCCTCCACGGGGTTGAATTCTCGTTCAACGCTGGTGGGGCTCGCAGTGGTGGTCATGGTAGTCTCCGATGAGGTGCAGCTGCTGGTCGATGCCGGCAGGGTTCCGCTCTAGTGACAAACCACAGAAGTATAGCAGGCGAGACCGCCAGGCAAGGAACCGACCAAACCGGCTCAGGAACATACCTCGATCGACCCTATCGCCTGTGTCTCTGCGAAAAGCGCCCTAGCCGCCATTCGCCACTCCCTCCACTCGCCTCTCTGGTCGTGCCCGAACGGAGCTTGGCCGATCGACAACCGGGCTAGCTTCGCTTGCCAGTCACCCTAGCGTTCAAGGTGCCCTGGGCCAATCTAGCCGAGATCATGTCTCCGGGTTGGACCTTCGCCGCATCCGTGAGCAGCCCTCCCTCGTCGTCAAACACCAAGGCGTAACCGCGCCCCAGAATGGCTACGGGGGAGAGGGCTTGAAGGGTGGTCTCCATGCGCTCGAAACGCATTCTGCGCTCCCGCAGAAGGCTGCGCAGCCTGGACAGCAGCGCCGCGGTCTGAGCCACCCAATCCTTTCTCATGCTGGCGAGCACGCGGCGGGCATCATAGTGCCGGACAGCGGCCGCTAGAGTTTCAAAGCGTCTCCGTTGGTATTCGACGATTCGCCGCTGTGCCTGGGCCAAGCGATGCGTCAGATCGTCCAGCCGCTGCTGCCGGCGATGGATCAAATCCATAAGCCGGGCGAAGGCCGTATGCCTCGCCAGTTCCGTCAGGTTCTGACGTGCGATCAGCAGCCGATAGCGGATGCCTTTCCCCAGTCGTCCATGAAGACTCGCGAGCTGCTGTTCGACTTCCTGACGCGAGCGGATGACCAGCTCCGCCGCCGCCGAAGGCGTGGGCGCCCGCAGGTCGGAAACAAAATCAATGATGGTGAAATCGGTCTCATGCCCTACGGCGGAGATGACTGGAATCAAGGATGACGCAATCGCGCGAGCTAGGCCTTCGTGATTGAAGGCTGCCAGGTCTTCTGCGGAGCCGCCCCCGCGAGCCACGATAATCACGTCGACATTGCGGGCCTGGTTGAAATATCGGATGCCCGCGCTGACCTCCAGGGCCGCGGTCTCTCCTTGTACCTGTGCGGGAAAGATCACCACATTCGCCCCGTGATGCCGGCGCCGCAAGATGTGGAGGATATCGCGCAAGGCTGCGGCCTGCGGTGAGGTCACAATTCCGATCTTGCCGGGCAGTGCCGGAATCGGCTTTTTGCGATTCGCGTCGAACAGGCCTTCGGCTTCCAGCTTGGCCTTGAGTTGCTCGAACGCAACCTGCAGGCTGCCTGCCCCCTTCGGCTCAAGATATTCCGCCGAAATCTGCAGTTCGCCCCGATCCTCATAGATTGTGACGCGTCCGCGAGCCACTACCTGCATGCCGTTCTGCGGGCGAAACCGAAGGAGGCGCGCCGCAGAGCGAAACATGACTACACGAATCTGCGCACTCTCGTCCTTGAGCGTGAAATAGAGGTGGCCCGAATCGTGCGCCCGCAGGTTGGAGATCTCTCCCTCAACCCAGGTATCGCTATATTCCCCCTCGAGATGGGTGCGTACGGCAGCCACCAGGTCGCGCACCGTCCAAGTGCGGCGGCCCCGAGGGTTAAAGGTGAACCCGAGCTGGTCTGGAACTGACACCGACAAAGTTTACCCCAGACGACGCGAGCATTCAGCGAGGCGGCCTCTCTCCTAGCTCCGGCGGGCAAAGAACTGGTGGCTTGGGCTCCCTCCCTTCGTAGGGGCAAGCACCGCGGATCTTCGGACCTCGTTCGGCCGCTCTACGGGGATTGGCAAACGGCTACTGCCTGAACCTGCCGATTACATACAGCAGCACGGAGAGCACCACGCTCAGCAGGATCGAGGTAGCTAGCGGGAAATAGAATGTGGTGTTCTTGCCCCGATAGATAAGGTCGCCGGGTAAGCGGCCGAAAGGCAAGTGCGTCCGACCGCCCAGAGCCAGGACGACGCCGATGCCCACCATGCCTGCACCAATCATGATGAGAAGTTTCCCCAGATCGGTCACCTAGCAATTGTAGTCGAGTTCAAACAGGCAGATCCGCGGGCTCGGGAAACGCGCCATCCCGCGAAGCCGCCCAGCAGTCTCTGCCGTGCTCAGCCACCCGCTCTTCCGTCACTTTGAGGAATGGCGACTGCTCCCACCCCCTCCCAGCAGGCGGGATAGGCTCAAGACGGCCCCAAGAACACATTTGCCCGCCCGACCTTCGAAAACCTTCTCAAACTTTGCCTGCGCAATGACGTTGCGGCCAAAATCCGCATGCAATCGAGAAACATAGTCCGGTACTGGATATAGCCAGGCACTGGATGACGTCACGCGAGGCAGGCGACCCGGTGGCGAAAGTTGCGGGGTTGAGGCCTTTTCGATCTGCCGGGATTCGCGCAAGTTACGGCGGCCATCACGTTCTATGCTAGTGGCAGTTTGGGTACCCGCGTATTGCAAAACGGGTGAAATCCTCTCTGCTATAATATTATTCACAGGTGGTCGCAGCGAGCACCCTGCCAGCAGCTTGGTAACATGTTGAATACAAAGCTAGAACTTACAGCCGTGGGCACGTTGGCGGCTTCGCTTCTGCTCGTTCTGGGAGTGGGTTGCAACGGCTTTTTTGTGAATCCCACTCTCACCTCGATCACGGTCGGTCCGACTGTGACGATTCAACAGAACGGTACGGTCCAGATGAGCGCCGTGGGTACATATAACGATGGCAGTTCCCAATCGCTCAGCAACGTGTTGTGGAGCAGCTCGGAAACCAGCGTGGCCAGCATCACCGACGGGGGACTCGTAACCGGCATTTCCCCTGGTACGTCGACAATCACCGGGGCCTCTGAAACGGTCAGCGGCACCGCTACGATCACGGTGGCGCTTTCGAACGTGACCGGGATTAAAGTCAGCCCCACGAGTGCGACGGCAGCAGCTGACGGGGGGACTCACAACTTTACTGCACAGGCCACCATCTCGAATGGAAGCCCGGTGGACATCACTAGTACTGCGACTTGGTCGATCAGCAGCACAACCTCGGGCAGCACAACCGACTTTACTGTGACCCAAGGACAGGACCCGGCTGTGGTAACTGTGGAATCCACTGCCACGGTCGGTGAACAGGCGACCGTGACTGCCACCTACGTCAGCGGTGCGAACACGTACACGGCGAACGCCACGCTGACGGTGATTCAGTAAACGCCCCGTATTCCTGATGCCGGTGGCGTCGGCACCGGGTGCGGTGATCGCCGCAGCAACCTCGCCAGTCGACCCCTAGGGAGAATTCGTCCGCTCCGCCAGACCTCAAGGGAACTGATTCGGACCGATCCCGGCCGATACCACCCCATTAAACATCGGCCACGCCGGGGCTGCGTTATATTGGCTTGTGTTCGAAAAGACTGTCCGTCGACTGCTGCTGCTTCCCTGCCTGGCGGCGCTTTCATTTTCTGCCTGCCGAGCGCGCAAGAAGACGCTGGAAACGGAATACGTGTCTGCGCCGCAAGCCGTGCTTCGCGATCGGGTGGCTGCCGTCTATAACAAGACCGGAACCGTCAAAAACGCGGACCGGGTGCAGGTGCTCGAACGCGAACGTCGTTTTGTACGGGTGAGAACGGATAGCGGTCTGGAAGGTTGGGTCGAGCAGCGATACCTGGTCCCGCAAGCGGTGTACGACGGATTCCAGCAACTCACCGGGCAAGAGAAGAATGATCTCCTGCAGGCCACTGGAACCACGCGCAACGATACCAACCTCCATTTGCAGCCGGGCCGTGAAACTGAGCACCTTTACCAACTCAGCCAAGGAGCGAAGGTGTCCCTGTTCAAGCGAGCCACGGCAGAGAAAAGTCTACCGGGGACGATCCCCGCGTCGGAGAACCAAGCGTCACAGAAGGCTGCCATGGTTGAGGATTGGTGGTTGCTGCGAGATCCAGAGGGGCACATGGGTTGGGTGCTTGCGCGCATGGTGGACCTCGACGTTCCCCTCGAGATCGCACAATATGCGGAAGGCCAGCGGATCGTTGCATTCTTTGTGCTCAACGAAGTAACCGACGAAGAGAAGAAAATTCCTCAATATCTCGTGGCCCTGACCGAGCCTAAAGACGGAATGCCTTTCGACTACAACCAGGTGAGGGTGTTTACATGGAATCAAAAGAAGCACCGCTACGAAACTGCCTATCACGAACGCAACCTCAATGGCGTGCTCCCGTTAACCGTCTCCCACGAGGATTTCGAGCGGGAGGGCACGCTACCGGTTTTCGTGCTGCGCGTCAAAGACGGTGACGGCAATGTGGTAGAACGAAAATACAAGCTAAACACCCCGATGGTTCACCGCGTGCTCGCCCCGGGCGAACCAGCCTCGAAGAGCGAACTCCGAAAACGACTCCAATAGCCAAAGTTTTCCGGATGCGATCCCGACGATTGCCGCCGTTGCCCTGCTCGGCCAGCGTGACGGCCATGGTCGATCGCGCATGTCCGTTTGAGCTTTTAGGCAGAAGACGCGGAATCTGAACTTTCGATCCGCGGCAGGGACGGCGGAGGCTGCAGAGTATCGAGCGCCTCTCGCCATTGCTCAACAGAACGCTTCAGGGACAGGAGCTTGATGCCGCAGAAATCGTTCGGGTAACCGTCCAGGTTCCTTATGCCACGCTCCAGGACGGAACGCATGCCCACGCGGTTGCCGGTCGAATGGTGGTGGAATGCGACCGCCAGCTGAACCAACCCTTGCCAGAATCTCTTCTGTTCGGCGGGGGCAGCGCGCCAGACGTCTTCCCAAGCTTCGTGGGCCTCGAAAAAACGGGCGCCATTAAAAAAACCGATGCCCCGGGCGAAATCAGCAGACTGCACGCCCCATTGTGTCACAGCCAGCGACCCAAGAAATATCAGCCTGGCGGGTTAACGCAGAGCACGCAATCGGAAGCTTAGGTGGATCCCTACTTACCCAAAATCCCATAATGGGAGGCGGCCGCCATAAAGAAGAGCATGGGCACAGAGAGGAACAGGTTGGTGCGTGAGGCAAGAAAGGCCTGGCGAGCGAGGGTCCCGCCGTCGCTCGGCGGAGTGCCGGCGAGGGTACCTCTGATGATTTTCTTGTTATTCCGCCAGATGATTCCCCAGACGTTAAACAACATGATGACTCCGAGGCCGCCTCCGATTCCGATCGACAGCACGTGGTTATCGTCCTGGCCGACGGGCGTGAAGTTGACAAAGAGCCACCCGGCCGCGATCACAACCACAGCGACCACCAGCCCCAAAGCATAACCGCCCGGCGTCTTGGAGATGACGAAGTACAAAATCGCCCAGGCTACAATCCAGATGAGCCAGAACAGACCGATGGTGCCTCCGGGGCTCTTCCCTGCGCGGGACGCGGCCGGGCCAACCAAGATCTGCCCCCAGTACCAGAAACCAAAAAACACCGTGAGCAGGGCGCTCCAGCGAAACAGTTGCAGCACCGGCATGGTCAGATACTGAAAGACTTTTGGTTTCATCCCGGCGTCGATCTGCTTCATGAAAGGGACATTGACCAGATTGAAGAAGTAAAGCAACCCAACCCAGGTGATCCCGGCCAGAAAGTGAAACCAGCGCAGAATCAGCGCCAGTGCTTCGGTACCGGTATGGGTAGGCATCACCCAGCAAGCTCCAAAGGCAATCCAATGCATCTCTTCCTCCCAAAGGCGAATTCTTGAGCGCCCCGGGTGCCGAAACCTTGGGCAGAACACCGGCCTGCGGAACAACCCAACCTTGGGAAACCAAGTAGCGCCGCTGGGCCGGAATGTTTGCACTTTACACTCTCTATGTCAACGGCCGGGGTCCGCGGGGCAGCGGGCCATCAGAAGTGCCGTTCGACGCCGCTCCGCCCCGTTCTCTTGAAAACTCGCCGATAACACCGTATTGTTACGGGTGTTGCCCCGGATCGATTTGCCTGGCGGCGGGCCAGGCATTGGAAGCTTTTCGGCGCAAGGCCGGATGAAGCCGGCGCGAGGAGATGAAGTTGGTTGGCGTTTCAATCAGTAGCTAAGGAGGTCGGCGATGGAGAATAAGCCGGCGCAAAACATTCAGGACTCCTTCCTCAACACCGCCCGCAAAGAAAAGATGAATATCACCATTTACCTGCTGAGCGGGGTTAAGTTG
>DASPVV010000251.1:0-13219 GCA_035622175.1 Terriglobales bacterium
ATGTTGTTTCCTTTTCTCTGGAGCGTTGTCGCCACCCAGGGCCAGATCTTTGGCAACCAGAACAAGGGTAGCATCGCGCGGGTCACCAACGGCCTGGCCTTCTCCTATCCCGGCTACAACGAGATGCTCACCGGCCGGCCCGATCCCCGCATCGACAGCAACGAGTTTGGACCGAATCCGAACACCACGGTTTTCGAGTGGATGAATCAGTTTCCCGAATTCCGCGGCCAAATTGCGGTTTATGCCACTTGGGAAGTCTTCAAGAATATCTTCAACGAGCCGCGCAGCCATCTGGTGATGCAGGTGGGCTGGGATCTCCCGGCAAAGGGAAGTCTCACACCTCGCCAGGAGCTCTTGAACGATCTCTATCGCACCACCACCCGCCTCGATGACGAAGACGTGTACGATTCCTTCCTGCAAGTGCCGTTGCTCGATTACGTGAAGACCGCTCATCCCCGCCTGCTGTTTGTCGGCTATGGCGAGACCGACAACTGGGCTCATTCCGGGCGCTACGATCTGGTGCTCGAAAGCGCCCATCACTTCGATCAGTTTGTCCGGCAATTATGGGAGACCATGCAAGCCATGCCCGAGTATCGCGACCAAACCACGTTGATCATCACCACCGATCATGGTCGTGGCGGCGGTCTCGAAGAATGGAAGGAACATGGCATAGAACAAAAGGGATCCGAGAATATCTGGATGGCAGTGATCGGCCCCGATAGTAACGCCCTCGGCGAACGTACGGACACCCCGACGGTGACCCAGTCTCAGATCGCCTCCACGATCGCGGCGCTTCTCGGCCGGGACTTTCAGCACGCATTTTCGGGTACGGCAGCCCCGCTCCCGGTCTTCACCTCCGAACGTCGCGTCAAGTGAAATCAGGCCGGCCCTCCCCACCTTTGATTACGCTCTGGATGCCCTCGACCTTCGGTGATCGAGACACCTGCCCGATTTTGGTGTATACAGGGGGAGGAATTCGCAGGAAGGAGCCTTATGAAGCACTGTTTGGCGGTTATGCTATTGCTGGTGGTCTGTGGCACGGGCGCGTACGCGGCCACCCACAGGCACCACCATCACCGCCACCATCACCACGCCAGACGGCATCACACTGGCGCCTAGGGGCACCGCCGGCTGGCTCACGATTGTCGCTTGGCGGTGGTAGCGCTGGTCGAGACCCCGAGTTTATGAAGGCGGTCCCGCGCCTGCGCTGCCTCGTTGCTGCGGGGATAACGTTGAATCACGTGACGGAGCTCGGCGATTCCATCATCTTTCTGGCCAAGTTCGATTAAGGCTAAGCCTTTCTTCAGATCGGCGGAAGCCGCTTTGTTGCCGCTGGGAAAATTCTGCAGCACTTGATCATAGTTGCTGATGGCGCCTTGGTAGTCTCCCTGTTTGAAGGCGAGTTCGGCAAGGTAAAAGTAGGTGTTTCCGGCCAAATCGGTCGTGGGATAGAACTTGATGTAGTCGGAAAACTCCTGCTTGGCTAAGTCGTTTTTTCCTCCGTTGTAGTCTCTGAGCGCGTTGTTGTAGAGCACGTCGGGCGGAGGAGCCTGTGCCAGAGCCTGTTGTTGCGCCTGTTGCGCGGCAGTGGTGGCCGCCTGGTTCTGCTGCGTCGCCTGCAGGTCTTCCAGTTGCTTGCTGACCTTAGCCAGGCGAGCTTTCAACTCGTCCAAGGAGTCGTTGAGCGCCTGGATCTGGCCGGAGAGTTGGTCCACCCGACCGCCGTTGTCATTCTGCAGCTTCTCGAGGCTGCCTTGCAGGGCGGTCATGGCAGCCACGGCTTTGTTCATGCTATCCGAGTTCTGGTCCAGCAGGTTCTTCATGACTCCCATGCGTTCGTCAAAGGACTGCTGCATGCGCGTCATCTGATCCTGCAGAGCCTGCACCTGGGTCTGCAGCTGGATCATTTCTTTGCTGACCGCCCACCCCGGCTGCGGACTCAAGCACCAGGTCAAAAGCCAGGCCCAGAGGCCCAGAGATTTTAGGATTTTCATAGTTTTTCCATTCCCCTCGAGCGGCTGGATAGGACGAGCCCCAGGCCTCCCGATCTAGAAAGTATGCTTTGAGGATAAACCGTTCCGACACGGTTGTCGCGCACGGTTTTCGAGCGACTGCGGTTCGCAGTCGGGAGCGCCATGTCACGCTCCCGATGGTTTTGACCGTCGAAACGCTGTTAGTGACAGAAACAAGAGGTGCGCAGCTCCGGCTCCGCACCTCGCAGATCTATCTTTGATAGACAAAGTGGCCACGGCGGTTTTCCTGCCAGCACGACTCGCTATGCTCGGAGCAGAAGGGCTTCTCCTTGCCGTAGCTGATGGTTTTGATATCGGCGCCGTTGACTCCCTCCTGCACCAATGCATTCTTGACCGCAGTGGCGCGACTGTCTCCTAACGCCAGGTTGTACTCGGTCGACCCGCGCTCGTCGCAGTGGCCTTCGATGGTGAACTGTATATTGGGATGCTGCTTGAGGAAGGCGGCATTGCCCGCGAGCGCACTCCGCTGGTCAGGGCGAATATCAGCCTTGTCATAGTCGAAGTAGATATCCCTTATATTTTGGGCGAACAGTTCTTCCTCCGAGGCCGACGGCGGGGGTGGCGGCGGAGGTGACACCGTGACCGTAACCCGAGCCGTGGCGGTCTGCGTTCCTCCTCCGCCCTTGGCCGTCAGGGTATAGGTGGTCGAATCCGCGGGCGTCACCTGCTGCGATCCGCTCGATTCCACGGCTCCGATTCCGTCAATACTGACGTCGGTGGCATTGGACGTCTCCCAGCTTAGCGTCGTTGACTGGCCCTTCTCGATCGTGTTGGGATTCGCTGTAAGCGAAGCGGTCGGCGCCGCGGGCGGCGGAGGTGGCGGCGGCGGGGGGGGCGGGGTTTTCTTATGACAGGCGCCAAGAAACAGGACGGCGCACACGGCCAAGATGAGCGTGATCCACTTCACTGGTTGCTGCTTCACGTTTCCTCCCTGCAAGGCGCGCTCGCGATCGAGATCGTGCCTTCGAATTCGGTACAGCGCAATGAACCGACATCCCCAAACAGGAAAACGACACAACCAATCTACTACTTCCAACTCCAATTTGGCTGAGTGTTACTCCCCGACACGGTTAACGGCTTCTGATTGGTGCCGTCGGCCAGCATGGTCCAAATCTGCTCGCTTCCGGAACGGCTCGACTGAAACGCCAGGTGGCGCCCATCCGGCGACCAGGACGGGAAGTCGTTTCGTCCGCCATCGTGTGTCAATTGCACCCATTGCTTGCTGGCAATATCCATCAGGTAGATGTCTTCGGCTCCCGGCGCTCCCGGGCCATAGTGGCGGATCCAAGAAAACACGAGGAACTGCCCGTTGGGCGACCACGCCGGGGAGACCGCGTAACCCTGATCGGTCAGCCTCTGGACGTTGGTTCCGTCGCTTTCCATGGTGTAAATCTGGGGAAGATCGGAGCGACCGCTGACCCAGGCGATTTGTGCCCCAGTCTTCGGATTCCACGCGGGCGAGACATCCGGCAGCCGGGCGCTGGTCAATCGCCTCAAATTCCCCCCCGACTGGTCGATCACGTAGATCTCCGAAGCTCCCGTGCGGGAGGAGGACAGCGCCAATCTGCTGCCATCGGGAGACCACGCCGGCGAAAGATTGGTTCCGCCCAGCCGGGGAAACGAAAGCAGGCGGTTGAGATCCATGGAATACAGCAGGATTTCCCAGCCCGACTTGGTCAGGGAGGAAAACGCCAGCCGGGACCCGTCGGGAGAGATTCGCGGCGAGAGCGAGATGGAGTTGAGATGGGTGATCTCGTGCTGATTGGCTCCATCGTAGTCCATGGCCCAGATTTCTTTGTGCCCGCTGCGGTTACTGACGAAGTAGATCTGACTCTCGGCATTCCCGGGAATTCCGCCGCCCAGTCGGAAGATGATCTCGTCGGCAAACTTGTGGGCGGTGATTCGCGCGGCGGCAGCCGTGGCCGCATCCGTATACTGCTTGCCCAACACCTGCGGCGCAGTGACGTTTTTCACGTCAAAGAGCCAGCCCTGGACGGTCATCTGATTGCCGCTGGCAGCGAGATTGCCGAAGACCAGCATGGCGGCATTCGGCGGCGGCTGACTCCAAGCATCGAACCTCACGTCCGCTGGATTCTTGGGAACCTGCAGAGGATAGAAGCTCTTGGAGACCATCTCGAAAATTCCCGCGTTGTCTAAGTCACCCCACAGGGTTTCATTGAAGACGCGGAGGAGATCGGGGTTGGCGGCGGTCGGGCTCGCCGGCTGGAATTCGGGGACCGCCAGACGGACCTTTTCCATTCCTAGCCCGGTTCCGGTCTTGATCCAGTCCTGGGCGGAGGCGGGCCGCCACAGGCAGAGCAAGGCAAGCACAGCCAGAGCCGGGCAGCGTCTCCTCCGGGGTCTCTCGCGCCTCGGGCTGGTGCCTTGGCTACCCTGGCGCCTGGGCGCGATCGCGGAGTTCGAAGAATATATCGTCTTACGACTAAAATTACGGTTCAACGTAAGTCAATCCCTTTCCTCTCCCGCCCACCAAGCAGGCCGTCGCACGGGGGACGAACCATGGCGTTCTGCCAAGCTCAGGAGCGCGCGGCAGGATCGCTCCTCGCAATGGAACGCGTCGGCGTTGCCGTTCCACGGTATTGGACAACCTACCTCTGGTAATCAAACCAAAACTCGACGGAGACTTTATCGCCTGCGTAGTCGCCCGGCAGCGGACCGAAGGTATCGATGCGCTGCAAGGCCCGTGTGGCCGATTGATCCAAGGAGGGCACTCCACTGGATTGCTCGATCTCGATGTTCGTGGGCCGTCCGTCGCGATGAATCTCAAAGGTCACGTAGACCCGCCGAGCATCGGTGATGCGAGGGTCCACTTCATATTTCAACCAGTTTTCCGAGACTTTCTGCTGCACCACGCGAACATACCAGGCGTAGCGCGTGCCAAAGTCCCCTCCCGACCCGGTGAACCCAAAGCCCCCCTTGGCCCCACCCGCGCTGAAGGCGCCATAGGGTCCGCTGACCGGCCCGCCCTCGCCGAAGGGGACGACGTTGGTCGCCTCTTCCGCTTGTTCCGGCTGCGGCTTGCGCGCGGTAGAGCTCGGCTTCGCTTTGGGCTTCGCTTTGGCGTTCTTCTCGGGGATGGGAATTGCTTCCGGCTCCTCTGCCTTGGGTTGCGGAAGCGATTGACTCAACCCCTTGGATTCATTGGCCAGCACGTTCTCGGTTGCGCTGGGGTTGGCGGGCAGCGGAACCGTGCTGACCAGGCTCACGCCCATGGCTTCCCCACCACCTCCGGCCCCCCAAGTTCCTTTCTGCCCGGCCGGAGCCAGGGTGGTATACAACACGATCGCGCCGGTCACCGCGAGGTGCAGAACAACCGACCGGGCAAGATTGCGGCCCCAACGATCATGCTCAAAGAAAATCTCAGCTTCCATGGCCTTGAAGCGGCTGGGTCACGATGCTCACATTCGTGATTCCCGATTGCTTAACTGCGTCCATCACTGTGGCAAAGGCCCCGAAGGGTACGTCCTCGTCGGCGCGGATGAAAATCGATTGATGTTGCGGGTCGCGAATCTTCTGATGGAGCTCGGACGCAATCTGGTTGATGTTGATCGGACTGTTCCCCAAAAAGATCCGCTGTTGTTTGTCAATGCTGATGACCAGCCGTTCTTCGGTGATCTCCTTCACGCTTCGCGTCTTCGGAACGTTGACCTCAATGCCGGACTGCAGCACCGGGGCGGTGACCATGAAAATGATGAGGAGCACCAGGACAACGTCAACCAAGGGCGTGATGTTGATGTCGGCAAGAGAAGATTGGGTGCGCCCGCTCGGAGCTGTAAAGGCCATTACCGCCGCACCTCCGGAGCCTCCAGCGGACGGTAGCTCGGTTGTGCCAGCCCGCGCTCGACCGCATTGAGCATTTCGAGAGCAAAATCATCGCCGCGGGCAGCGAATTCCCGAATGGAACTGCCAATCAGGTTGTAGGCAATGACTGCCGGAATCGCCGCCGCCAGACCGGCGGCGGTGGTGATCAGAGCTTCTGAAATTCCCGGCGCGACCGCACGCAGAGTCGCCGCCCCCGCCGTCCCCAGCCCATGGAAGGCATCAATGATGCCCCAGACGGTGCCAAACAGACCGACGAATGGGGTCACCGCTCCCGTGATCGCCAGCCAGGGCAGGTTTCGCTCAAAGCGGGTCAACTCCTCGGAGGCGGCAATCTGCATGGCCCGATAAATCGCGGTGGGGCTTTTGACCACCCCGCTCGGAACCGCCCCCTGCCTGCGGTATTCCTCGAAGCCTCCTTCAAAGACCACGACCAACGGGCTCGGCTTGAACCGGTCGGCGACGGCGGCGATGTCGGCGAGGCGTTGCGCCTTGCGAAAGCTGCGCAAAAAACGCCCGCTCTGCACGCGAGCGCGCTGCAACAGACTCCACTTCGCGAGGATGATGGCCCAGGAGATAATGCTGAAGGCAAGGAGAATGAAGAGCACGACTTTGGCGACAGCTCCGGTTTCCCCCACCAACTCGACAATCTCGCCGCCGATGACAACTGCCAGGAACTGAGAAAAATCCATGTTCTTCAGGAGGCTGAATATAGTTCGATTATAGACGAACGGCGCCCGCTGGCTGTGGAAACCCAACCCGTGGAACCCCGTGCATTACTAAGGCTTTCCCGGCGTCGATCCCGATTCCCTTCACCTGCTTTCTTTTCTTCTCGAAGAGGACTTTGTCGGCTCCGACAAGCGATGGGTCGGGAGCTGTCCGCTGATTCTGATCGCCCATGGCTTTTATGTACAAACCTCGTGGCCACCTGCGGTTTTCATGCTATGCTTCGCTCAATTCTCTTTTGGGATCACCGGTGCTCGCGGAATTACGGCTGGAAAACTACGCCGTCATCGACACGGTCGCAGTGGAGTTCGGCCCCGGCTTGAATCTGCTGACCGGGGAAACGGGTGCAGGAAAATCCATCCTTTTGGACGCCCTCGCTCTGCTCCTGGGGGAAAAGGCGTCGACCGAGATCATCCGCAGCGGGGCCGAGCGAGCCGTCATTTCGGCCGTCTTCGAGCTGGAAGATGGGGCAGGGAAGGCGGCGGTCGGCCTCTTGCGCGAAAACGGAATCGATCTTGAGGAGGAATCCCTGATTCTGCGGCGGGAGATAGGGCTCGGCGGCAAGGGACGAGTTTTCATCAATCATCAACCGGCCACAGTCGGCGTTCTCCGCCAGCTGGCGCCCCTTCTGGCCACCATCCACGCCCAGAGTGAATCGATCGTTTCCTTTGACGGCCCCGGGCGGCTGGCCCTCCTGGACCGATACGCCGGGACCGATCCCGATGGAACCGGCCGCGCCTTTGCCGGTTGGAAGAGCATCGCGAGTCGAATTCGCGAGCTCGAGCTCGACGCAGATGGCCGCCGGCGTCTTTTAGATCTGTGGAGGTTTCAACGAGAGGAGATCGCAGAGGCCAAGTTGCAGCCGGGAGAAGATGAACGGCTGGAAGCGGAAAAGCGCATACTCGCCAACACGGAGAAGATCTACGCCGCCGCCATGAATGCTTTCGATCTGCTTTACCAGGGCCCGGCATCGGCTTCCTCATCCTTGCGCGCCGCGCAAAAACATATTGCCGAGTTGGCGCGGTATGAGCCCAAGTTCGAGGAAGCGCGGGCAGCCATCGAGTCGGCTCGCATTAGCGTCGAGGATGTGGGTGGCACGCTGCGCAGCTATGCGGAAGGAATTCCGGCTTCTCCCGAGCGACTCGCGCAAGTGGAAGACCGGCTGGCGCGCTGCGATCGGCTGAAGCGGAAATACGGGCCGACGCTCGCCGATGTGATCCGGGTGGGTGAGGAGGTGGGTGGGAAGCTTTCCGAAATGGACAACCAAGAGGAGGTCGTCGGTCGCCTCGAGCAGGAGCTCGCGCAGGCCGCCGAAGATTATCTGCAGGCGGCGCGTGCGGTATCGCGCGAGCGCTGCCAGGCGGCGCGTAAGCTCGAACGCGCGGTGGAGGCGGAAATCAACGAGCTGGCCATGCCCGCCAAATTTCAAATTGAACTGAGCGGCAGCGACGCAGAAACCAACTGGACGGCTCGCGGCTTCGATCAGGTGGCGTATCGGATCTCGCCCAATCCTGGCGAACCCATGCGCCCCTTGGAGCAGATTGCATCCGGCGGAGAGTTGTCACGGGTGTTGCTGGCGCTGCGGACCGCCGTCGAAGCGCGAGGGGGACGGAGCAAGAAGTCCGAGGGAGGTTGGCCCGCTGCCTCCGCCCCGCGGACGCTCGTGTTTGATGAAATCGACGCCGGAATCGGCGGACGCGCGGCCGAAGCGGTCGGGCGGAAGCTGAAGGAACTGTCGCGCGCCAACCAGGTGCTTTGCGTGACCCACCTGCCCCAGATTGCGGCCTTTGCCGACCATCACTACCTGATCGAAAAGCGAACCTCCGGCCAGCGAACCAGGACGAACGTTCGCCGCATCAGCCACGAGGAGCGGACCGAAGAAATTGCCCGAATGTTGAGCGGTGCCAAGCTGACCGAAACCTCCCGCAAGCATGCCGAGCAGATGTTGAAAACCAACCAGTAAGTTTCCCCAGGTCAACCGAACTTGGATTGGACGCTCCCGTAAACCGTAGAGCCATCGCGGTTCAGACTGAACTCCATCCGGAGAGCACGGTGGACCCACGGCCGCGATATGGAACGGTTCGCGAGCGCTGGGGAGCGCTCTCGTCAGGGAGTGGGGGAGTCAGAGAACAAGCGCAAAGCGAAGTATGCCCGTCTGACGGGGCGGGCCGACGGCAACTACAGGCAGAAGTCGAACCATGGAATCGCATGGCTTCAAGCCAAGCCGGGGGAAGTATGAAAGTGGCAGTTCGCTTCCTAAGCTGCTTGCGCGCGATGCTGAGGCGTTGGCGCATGGAGCGCGACATGGAGGCCGAAGTCCGCTTCCATATCGAGGACGCTTTCTCCCCCACTTCGGCCGGGCTAACCGGCAACTCGACATCGAATGGTCAGGACGTTGATCCTGCGAAGTTACGATACAATCGCTCGGCATCAATTTCTAACAGTGGATCCACGGAGGTGTGTGGATGAGGTTGCTCTGTTCGCGTCGATCTCTCATACCCTTGACCGCGACTCTGGTCGCAATGGGCTCGGTGAGCGCGTTCGATTCGGCTCAAAGTGTGTCGACTCCAAGTAAGGAAACGAGGCCCACGTCATGTTCGAACCAGGAAACCGGCTTAACGCTGCCGGCGCGGTTTTGTGCATCGATCTTTGCGGACGGCATTGGTCACGCCAGGCACCTGATCGTAGCGCCGAGCGGAGTGGTCTACGTCAACACATGGTCTGGAGACTACTATGACTTCGATAAGGTACACGAAGGCGGCTTTTTGGTAGCACTGCAAGACAAAACCGGTACCGGAAAAGCCGACGCGATCGAGCGCTTCGGCGAAACCGTCAAGTCCGGCGGAGCCGGTGGTACGGGCATCGCAATCTACCAAGGGTACCTGTATGCGGAGATCAATGACCGAATCGTAAGGTACTCGCTGTCGTCAAACTCGGTCGTACCACAAGATCCACCCCAAACCATCGTCTCCGGATTGCCGCTCGAGGGCGACCACCCCATGCATCCGTTCATCATTAGTCCGGAAGGAATGTTGTTCGTGGACGTAGCGTCTGCGACCAATTCCTGCCAGCCGCAAAATCGGCAACCTAAAGTTCCTGGCGCGAATCCATGCACCGAACTCGAGACCCGTGGCGGCATATGGCGATACGATGCGAACAAGCCGAATCAGACATTTTCACCAGCCGATCGCTACGCCACGGGCATTCGCAACGGCGAAGGTTTTGCGGTGGACGACCACGGCCGAATCTTCGTCACTCAGCATGGGCGAGATCAACTCTATTCGAACTGGCCCGATCTTTACCAACCTTCCGAAGAAGCGACGCTTCCGGCGGAGGAGGTCCTGTTGCTGAAGGCCGGTGGCGACTATGGCTGGCCCGAGTGCTACTACGACGGCGCACGGAACAAACTGGTCCTTGCACCCGAATATGGCGGAGATGGAGGAAAAGCAGTAGGAGTCTGCGCAAACAAGCTGGCGCCGGTGGCCGCACTTCCCGCGCACTGGGCTCCGAACGCAATGACTCGCTACGACCAGAATCAGTTTCCAGCGCGCTACCGGAACGGCGTCTTCATCGCCTTTCACGGGTCGTGGAACCGTGCGCCATATGCCCAGGGCGGATATAACGTGGTGTTTCAGCCGCTCGATGGCGATCGCGCAGCGGGCAACTGTGAAATTTTTGCCGACGGCTTCGCAGGGAAAGTGAAAACTCCGGAAGGAGCCGAACATCGACCGACGGGGCTCGCGGTCGGGCCGGACGGGTCACTGTATGTGTCCGATGACGTAGGTGGACGCATCTATCGCATCGTCTATACCGGAGATCGCGCCGCGCCTGCACCGAAAGCTACGCCCTGTCCGAGCAATGCGGCGCCGGCCGGTAAGATCGTGCAATCGGCTTCCGCACCGCCCGAGAGCAACACCGCCGACCTTCCCGTCCCCGAAGGCTCCTCTCCTGAAATGGTCGCCCTGGGTTATCGCATCTATCAAGGCGCGGTGGGTGGAGCGAGCTGCACGGGTTGCCACGGGGTGAACGGCACCGGCTCGACGCTAGGGCCCGACCTAACCCGGAGCCAGTGGATGTGGAGTGACGGCAGTTTCGCCGGAATCTTGAAGGTGATCACGGAGGGTGTGCCCCAACCAAAGCAGTTTCGTAGTCCGATGCCTCCCCTGGGGGGCGCACAACTCTCCGACACCCAGGCTTCGGCTCTTGCCGCCTACGTGTGGGGTCTCAGCCACAAGCCAGCATCAGGCCCAAGCGCGAGGCCATCGGAGTTAATTGTCCCCGGTGAGAAGATCTTCACGGAAAGCCTCACCTCCGCCGCGGATGGTCGAGTCTGGGAGTGAGCTTTCGACAGTCCATGGGTGAGCCGGAGAGTTGGCGGTCGAATGTTTCAAGATCAGCGTGGGGGCAGCACAGTCCGAAGGAAATCCCCACAAGATCGCAAGGAAGCCTGTTCCCGAAAAGGTAATTGGGCAATCATCAAAGCCTGCGACGCCTATTGGATCGCAACGCAGAGTCTCGGCATCCAGCACGTTGAAAGGAGGCCCTCGTTTTATTCAAGCGGGAGCCCCACATAGTTCTCGGCCAGTGTCTGGGCAGCAGCTCGCGAACTGGTTACATAATCGAGTTCAGCCAATTGCCGTTGATGGTCAAAAGCATCGTTCTCTGGAGAACGGTGCAGCATGGTGGTCATCCACCATGAAAAACGTTGCACCTTCCACACCCGCCGCAAACAAGCCCGTGAGTAATCCTCGAGCAATTGGCGCTTCCCCTCAGCATAGAATGCGTCGAGCGCACGGGCGAGCCGCCAAACGTCCGCCACCGCGAGGTTCAGACCCTTGGCACCCGTAGGAGGTACTATGTGAGCCGCATCTCCGGCCAAGAACAGTCTGCCGTGTTGCATGGGTTCGACAACAAAGCTGCGCATTCCGGTAACACCTTTTTGAAGGATGCGGCCCTCGCTCAGTTTGCATCCGTTGGATGCCGTGCGCGTATGGAGTTCGTGCCAGATCCTGTCGTCACTCCAGAGCCCAATATCCTCATCTGGCTTGCACTGCAAATAAAGGCGGCTGATGTGGGGTGTTCGCATGCTGAGCAGGGCGAAACCGCGCTGGTGATAGGTGTATACCAACTCGGGGCTAGAGGGCGCAGCCTGGGCTAGGATTCCGAGCCAGCCAAATGGGTATGATCGATCATACTCGGTGATCACGCTCTGCGGAATGGCAGGCCGACAGATGCCGTGGAATCCATCACAGCCTGCGATAAAATCACAGTTTAGTTGGAACGACTTGCCGTCCTTACGATAGGAGATTCGCGGCTGGAGATCTTCGATTTCGTGCACGCATACATCCTCGACTTCAAAGATCACTTGCCCGCCGGTCGCGATGCGAGCGTCATTGAGGTCCTTTAGCAGCTCGTTCTGGGCATAGATCGTGATCCCTTTTCCGTCGGTTAAGTCGTGAAAATCGATGCGATGGCCGCGACCACCAAACCGCAGTTCGATCCCATAGTGGACCAGGCCCTCCTCTTTCATACGCTCGCCCACGCCCATCTCTGCGAGTAAGTCCACTGTCCCTTGCTCCAACACTCCCGCGCGAACTCGTTCCTCGACGTATTGACGGCTCCGATTTTCGACTACGACAGACTCAATGCCGTGCAGGTAAAGTAGATGGGAAAGGACGAGCCCTGCCGGGCCCGCGCCAACAATTCCCACTTGTGTGCGTTGTGAAGTCGACACTGGATTGAGGTTAACTGACTCAGTCGTCGCTGCGGACGAGTCTACCGTAGGCACGTGATACCCGCAAAGAAACCCCGCTCAGCAGTGGGTGGCTGTTCAGCAGAGCATCCGAGCCCGGCCGGATCTGTCCAATACTTCTCTGGCGCCAGTCTGGTACCTGGCAGGTATCGTGCCTGTCGAATGCGCTATTCTGTTCACCTATGCAGCACTCGGAAGGAGCTTTGGCCGCCGGACTTTTGGATGCGCAGCGCAAAGCAGACGGTCTGTTTAAGGCGGTCGATTCCCGGCATCTTATCCGCCCCGGCCAAACTGAGACTGATATCAACGACGCCATCTATGCGCTCGCTGACGAGACATATGGCATTAGGCGCTACTGGCACAAGCGTATCGTGCGCGCCGGACGCAACACGCTGGCACCCTACGATGAAAACCCTCCCAACTTGACCGTCGCAGAAGATGACATCGTTTTTCTTGACCTGGGACCAGTCTTCGAAGAATGGGAAGCGGATTTTGGCAGGACATACGTGGTAGGCACCGATCCCTGGAAACGCAAACTATGCCGGGATATTGAAGACTCGTTTGCTAAGGGGAAGCGTTATTTTCATGAACGCCCAGACATTACTTGTGCTGAGCTGTATCAGTACGTGTGCCAGCTGGCGAGGGAAAACGGATGGGAGTACGGCGGTCCAATCGCCGGACACCTGATTGGTGTCTTCCCGCACGAGAAGATTTCTGGGGATATGGTCACGCTCTACGTCCACCCACAAAACCACACTCGCATGCGGACATTGGATGCAAATGGTCGCCAGCGGCACTGGATTTTGGAAATTCACTTCGTGGACCGAGCTCGTCAAATCGGCGGGTTTTACGAAGAGCTGCTGACCAT
>DASPVV010000252.1:0-63173 GCA_035622175.1 Terriglobales bacterium
CGATCCAGATAAGCCGCGAAGCGTTTTTGTTGGGCGCCTGGCGCAACTGAGTTGGCGCTCATGACTCGTAACTTAGCAGTATAAAGGTTGAAACCGCGACGGATTTTTAGTAGAAGGTATTCAGTTTATAACACAGTAGTATTAGGCCGTTGCGGGTGTTTGAGAATGCCACATGGGGTTTCGATATCCTCACACCGGAGAATGACGAAGAGCGCCGGTCTCCGAAAATTCCGCGGCCACCTGTCATTTAGCGAGAACCGTTTTGTTGGATCTGACCATGCATTTGAAGTTGTCCTCAGCACGCTTCGAGAAGCGCACTCTTTCTCGTTGTCAGTTTCACGATGATGGTTGTAACGTGAGCGGCCGAGTCAGCGTGAAGCTAAGCGCCGACTCGGCCGGGATTTCAATCTGCTTGTTCCCCGTTACCGCACCTCCAACAAATCCCGCACCCGCGCCCACTAGAGCACCAATGCCAGCTCCCTTGCCTCCTCCTGCCAGTCCTCCGATTAGCGCACCGCCAGCCGCTCCGCCACCGGTAGTGGCAGCTGTCCTTTTGCCTTTACCTTTCTCGGTGCTGCTCAACACACCAGTTTCGATCAGATAGGTGTGATCGCCCACGGAAATGCCGGTGAGGGCCAGATCCAGTTGGCCTTCACCCTTTATCTTCCCCTTGGCCTTAGCGTTTACCACCCTGCCTCTGACGGTCGATCCTGCCGGTAGTGCTGCCCTTCCTCCAACACTGACTGGTTGCGCGAGAGTGGCAAGAAAGGTTTGCCCGGTCTGGCTGGTCTTAGAACTCAACGTCTGATCGGTCCTGACCGTGAGAACAGTTCCAGCCGGCACGACAATCGGCGGCGGCGGGGGTGGGGGCGCGGTAGGTTCCTTGCGTTCCATGGTTTGGGACGCCGCATCGGCGGGTACCGCGGTTTCCGTTCCAACGTTCGGTTCAACCAACGTTTCATCATCTAACTCGGAAACTCCAGGTTCTGCCCTTGCGATCTCTTCCACCTTTTTGCGCGCTGCGGCAGTCTTTACTTTCCCTTCCAGTGCAACGTTGCCGTGCTTTGCCGTAACCGTAACGTCGGAATCCTCGGTTTCGGGGTCGGTGGCTACTTTAGCGTGAATATCGTTCTGGATCTGGTTGTCGCTGGGGCGCTTCGAGCAGTCAAAACAGAACACCATGAATAAAATCAACGAGATATGCACTAGCAAGCGATTTTGCATAAGTCCTCCCTTCGCCGCATAGTGAAATCCGACTGCTGAGCAGTCCCGGAAGAAGTCGGATATCGAACCCTCAATATGCAAGGTTGACCGGGTTTCTCCCTTTGACGGACGTGTAACGACAAATGCTAAGAGGGTAGGGTCTTCTCGGACACTGGCAAAAGTACCGGCGGATTCCCTAAGATTTCGCGAATCCGGCCCCCGTTTTGCTTGCAGGATATCTCACGACCATGAGAGACGATCCGGTCCTGGGGTTCATTCTCGCCGGAGGAAGAAATCCATCAACCACCCTCCCTGCTCTCAAGCAACGACACTGCATTTACTTTCGGGTTACTGTCAGTAGTGCGAGATCCTGGCAACTGGTAGTACGACGGGTCACCTCCGAGGGATGCCTCGTTAATCAACCCGCACCCAGAAAGGCCTAGACGCCGGTGGGTCGCGAATGGGCAGAGAAATCGGCGCAGAAGGGCACGTACCCCTGGCAATGTGTTGAAAACGCAAGCCAGCCCCTCAAAATCAGCAATTTTTGCTATGATTCCACAATGTTTTCTAGAGCCTTATCTGTCAGTTTTGACAGTGGCACAAGTGAGGATGGCGTGTCCGCTCCCGCGGACCAGCTTATATCGTAAATGCTCTCTCGAAAGCGGATCCCTGCCCAATACTGCACGCGATTGAGAATGGCTTCGACTTACCGTCGGCAGGTGGTCAGAGCTTTTCGTATTTCAATTGTGTTGCTAGCTTTGTGTTTTGAAAGACCCGCGCAGAACGCGTTGCGCGCATCCGCGCCTATTCATGTTAAGGGCTCGTTTGTGATCGCTGCCATTTGCAAAGATGGCATCATTGTCGCGTCCGACTCGAGAGGGATGCTGAAGGACAGACATGGCCGCCGGATCGCGTACTACGACGTCAACCAGAAGATTTTCCCCATCGCAAATAAACTGATCGCAGATACCGGATATGCATCTCTGAATGATGCGCGGATATCGTTCCTGCCTGCATTGATGTCCCGTTTTGCCCGAAGTCCTGGCTCGCGGGTCGACGTCGATCAACTTCCGGCTTCGTATTTTACATACGCCGGTTCAGTCCTCGGAGCAGCGGGCGTGCTGTCCGCCAAGGTCCAAACACTCGTTTTTGCCGGCTTCAAAGAAGGCCGACCGATACTTTGCATTTATGAGGGCGAATCCAGCCGGACAACAAGCTGTCGCTCCTCAGGCTATTTGTCCAGCCCCAAACAGGAGATCCTTGGTCTGCAAAACGTTCGCTCTCTTTCATTTGGGGATGCCGCTCAGGTGATGAAAAAGACGATCGATGATTATGCGGCGGCGGTTCAACCGGGTTCGGTGGGTGGTCCAGTAGTGTTGAGAGTCATTACGCGGTCAGACTCCGAATGGTTCGGGTCTCGTCCTGACTGGCCGAACTGGCAGTCATTCGCCGATTTGGCATATGATTACCGAATGAGCAGGGTACCGTTTTACCTAATGCCGGGGATAGGCAAGGCACAGTTGAACGAACTTGTTGACGACGGCGCAAACTGGGTACGCTTGGGCCAGACAACGAATTCTCAGAAGCCAGGTGTGGTCGCACCGGTGATTGGCTCTCATCCCTCGGACCGGTGACACATGGGCTGCTGCTAACGCCGGCAGGTCGTTCCTGATTGTGAGGCAAACGACGAACTCGGACGACGAGTATGTCTGTGAGCGTTCACCAACTCAGTTATCCTAACCACCGGTTCTCGGTTAACGTGGTTCTTGCCATGAACATCAGGTCTTCTGTTCCCCGATCACCTGCGGTGGGATACGGAATGATTTTATCCCTGACCCTGGCGATTCTTCTTCTTTCAGTGGCTGCCCGTTCACAATCGCAGGATGAAGTCCACGTCGTGCCCCGCAACCCTAGTCACCTAACCCCAGAGGATGCCACAGGCCCCAACCGGGAAGGCCTGGATGCGCATACAAAACCTGTGCGCGCCGATGTTGATCTTGTCCTTGTACCTGTTGTAGTAACAGACGCGATGAATAGCCCAGTGCTCAATCTTAAAAAGGACGACTTCGCAATTGATGAGAATGACGAGCGACAGCAGATCCAGTTTTTCTCGAAAGAGGATGCCCCGATCTCGGTTGGCATGATCCTGGATTTCAGCAAGAGCATGAGTAATAAGTTCGAGGCAGAACGGGCGGCGGTAACGGAGTTCTTCAAGAATGCAAATCCTGCGGATGATTATTTCGCAATTGCCATCTCCGATCGTCCCCACCTAATTGCCGACTCGACCCAATCGATTGACGATCTGGAACAGAAGCTGGCAATGGCCATACCGGCTGGCAATACGGCGCTGCTGGATGCCATTTACCTTGGGGTGACGCAAATGCGTTTCGCACGTTACCGGCGGCGGGCGCTCCTTATTATTTCCGACGGCGGCGACAACCACAGTTACTACAACGAAAGAGAGACAAAGGCGCTGGCTCAGGAAGCGGATGTGCTGATGTACTCGATCGGCATATTCGACAATATGCCGGTTCCGGTATTTAAGACGATCGAAGAGAAGTTAGGCAAGCGGTTGTTGACGGGGATCACCGAACTGACTGGAGGACGAACCGTCGCGGCGGATGATCGCGATAAGATTCCCGAAATCGCAGCCGCTCTCAGCCGCGAACTGCGTGAGCAATACCTTCTTGCGTACAGATCGACCCATCCCTTGCATGATGGCAAATGGCGCAAGATTCGAGTGCAGGTGATAGCACCCGATGGTGCCCAGCCACTCCACGTGCACTATAAGAAAGGATATCTGACGCCGGAGAATTAAGCTCGTTATCTTGGGGGCGATAGGGCCGACTGCTTTCGCAATCGGCCCTCGGTTTGGCGGGTTGTTACTGGCCGGAGGAGTCGGCCGTGCTCTTTTGCTGGGAAGATTGTTGTTTCTTGGGGGTACCAGTGCGGTCCTTGGGCAAGGAACTTTCGTCCACTGGAGTGGTGTCATTTACAGTGAAGTTTCCACCCTCAGGAACAAAGTAGAACTTTGCTGTGTTTCCGTTGTCCCTTGCACTCCCTTTGCGTACCTCGATACGAGCGGGATCGATCTGCTGCTTGGCCTCTCCCGCAGTAAGATAGCTCTTGGTGTTTACTGCACGGAGAGCTTCCACGTCAGGGACCAGAGCCTCGTCCCGGTCGTCGGCAAAGCCGACGACCACAAGCTTGCCGTTCGGCTCCTGCTGCATGCGCAAAGCAACCTCATCAAGAGCTGCCTTGCACTCGTTGTCAACGCGGGCTAGCTTCTTCTGGTTCTTGAATTGACACTCACTGATCAGGGTCTCGCTGGCCACTTGCGGCGGAGGTGGTGGTGCAATTACGGTGGCAGTAGCCACGCAGCTCCCGCTGTAACCGTGAACGTCCGTGACCGCAACGTTCACATTGAGCGCTCCCGGAGAAGCGTTCGTTGTATCCAGTGTCGCGATTGTAGTGAACTGGCCAGGTTGACTGCCGACTGAAGTCTCGCCCTCCTTAATGGTTCCGCCAGTCGTCGAAAAATTGCGTTTCTCGACCCGGCTGCCGTCCGGGCTATTGCCCTGCACACTGATGGTTAGCGGATCGCCAGGCTTAACGCTCGTTGGACTGGCTGAGCAAGCCAACTCCGGCGGCCGAGGTTGTTTGACCGTGAAGGACGCTGTACAAGTGGCAGTGCTGTTGTTTTTCATCTTCGGATCCGTAACATTGGCACTAACAGTGTATGCGCCGGGAGCGAGATTGGCGGTTTCCACCGTCGACGAAGCCCCCTGCCCTCCAATCGCGCCGCTCGTGCTGGTCCAGTTGTAATCTAACGTGTGCTTGGGATTGAAATCCGCCGGTTCCGCTGTGGCCGTCACAGGTCCGTTCCAGGCGAGCAGCTCCTGGGGAGCAGCGGAACACGAGGCCCTCGGCGGCGGCGGAGTCGCGCCTCCCAAGCGGAAGAGCAGACCGGCGCTATAACGAAGGTTCTGTTGCCAGTGGGCGCTGTTAACATGTCCCAGTCCCGAGACATTGAACGGCGAAAAGTTTGTAGGAAAATAGTCCAGTTCGATGGGACGGAAACCGATCAGGTGGCTCAAGCGGATGTCGATGCCTCCGCCCAATATCATTGCTGCGGCATTTTGGGTAGAGGCAAATTTTGTGCTTGTAGCTCCTATGGTCTCGGTTACGCCTTGAATCGCAGGAAGCGGAGTCGGAAGCAGCGAATTGGGTATGGAGAAACTTCTGGAATTGTGAACGCCTCCTCCAAAAAACTCGAAGAAAGGCGACACGACTCCCGCTTTATTAATGAAGACCCGCGGCCCAAACAGATATGTGAACCCTGTTTGATCGGGGTGGAGAGTGGGACTGCTGTCGACAGTCAGGCTTTCGTTGTGAATCCCACCGAGTTCTCCAACGAAACCGATGAAGTGGTTGAAGTTGTATTGAAACGAGCCTTGCCCCCCATTCGCGCTGAATGCATTCACTGGCGAGGAAGCGTTGAATCTCGTGTAAGTGTAGCCACCGTAAACCTCCGCTTTGGGAACGTCTTGACCGGCCGCGTGGGTACCGACCAAGAGTAAGCATGCGAACGTCACCAGATGCTTTGTCATAATGTTGATCGACCTCTCCTTCCACTGAGCCGCGTCTTGGTAGAGATTCAGGTTCGTGTTCTTGCCGGATATTTGCGACCGGTTCAGCTTGTCACCAGGAATGCTAAGAAGAGCTTTTCTTTTCGCATACTGTTAAAAGTGCCAGTCATCGCGTGGGCATTGACGTTATTCGCTCCGGCCATCCAATGGGAGTGAGTACTTCGCTGCATTCACTCTTGAAAGAGACCAGGCGACTCGCAAGTATTCTCAGTCCCAACATAATGTTCTACGAAATGAACACTGCCAAAAGTGACAGTTACACCGGCGGGGACCTGCCGCTAGATTGAGCGCGTTGGCTACCCAGTGCTCCAGCGCCGACCGGTTGTTTTGCTGCAACTGCTGTGCCGAGGTTAATGTGCCTCGTTACGAGATCGACAGTTTCGCCTTAGCGAACCGGCCGATCTGCACGAACACTTAAGGCTTTGCGAACACAACCTTGTTATGGAACGTCGTCACCGAGCTCGGTTGGTGATCGCAGACGACCACACTTTATTGGCCGAAGCGTGCACAAAGCTGCTTGAGCCAGAATTCGAAGTAGTTGCCGTAGTTAACAACGGACGCGCTTTGCTAGAAGCTGGAACGCGACTTCGACCGGACGTGGCAATTGTCGATATTGCTATGCCTGATCTCAATGGTTTGGACGCTAGTCAGCAACTTAAGGCCCTTGTTCCATCGATCAGGCTGGTCTTTTTAACTATGAATTTGGATGCTCAAATCGCCGCTGAAGCATTTCGACGTGGTGCATCAGCTTACGTTGTCAAAAACTCCGCAGCCACTGAGTTGCTTACTGCGATTCGGGAGGCGTTGAAGGGAAAATCATACTTGTCACCCCTGATCACCGAAGATACCGTCAAGTTTCTACTGCGCAGTGGCAAGACTTACCTGGGAGAGAGGCAGATCACGACACGACAGCGGGAAGTGTTGCAGTTGCTCGCCGAAGGCATGTCGATGAAACAAATTGCCAGCACGCTTAATTTGAAACCCGGCACAGTTGCGTTCCACAAATACAGAGTGATGGAGAATCTGGGCCTAAGGACGAACACCGAACTGCTGCAATACGCTATTAAGCACCACATAGTTTTCTGAGTCGGTTTGGACTCGCGCAATGCTTTGTGCCTCCCGCGCACAAAAGGGGCCCTTAGCCGGCCCAGCATCCGAGGAGCTGCAACTGCCACGGTAAATCGCGAGGGCCTGGAATAACCGCTGCTCTTCTTGTGCCGGCACGGCATAATCGGCCAGAACCGTCATGGTCATGCGTCCTTTGTCGTCATTGCACGTGAAGTACTCACGCGAGAGTACGGAAACATAGCGCGGCGTTCTGTCACTTTTGACAGATAACACTGGCGGGTCGAGTCGCTAGCATTTCATCGGACGGTGGTGAATGCGCAATGCCGTAAGGAGTGTGCTTCGTAGGTCGGTGTGCTTGGTGAAATATCGTCTACTGCTTCTATCGAGTGTCATTCTTTTGGTCAGCGCACAACCTGAGGCTCAAAGTAACATGGAGGACGTTCACATCATACCCGGAGAGAGATCGACTGTTGCAGCAGACAAAGTAACCGATCCGCTTCGGAGTGGGCACACCTCATCCTTTAAAGTCAATGTGGATTTAGTTCTTGTCCCCGTGACCGTCACCGACCAAATGAATCGACTGGTGACTGGACTGGACAAAAGTAACTTTCAGGTCTACGAAAATAGGCAGTTGCAGACTGTTCAATATTTTTCGAACGTGGATGCTCCCGTTTCTATAGGCATTATCTTTGACAGCAGTGGAAGCATGGTCAGCAAGAGTGAGCGCGCCCGGCAGGCGATCGTAGAATTCCTGAACACGGCCAATCCACAAGATGAATTCTTCCTGATTACCTTCAACGATACGCCGGCTGAAACTGTGGACTTCACCGAGTCTGTGGAGGAAATCCAGAATAGGCTCATTTTTGCCATGCCGCAAGGGCGCACTGCGCTGCTTGATGCTCTATATCTCGGAATAAGCAAAATGCAGAAAGCCAAGTACCCGAGGAAGGCCGTTCTCATAATTTCGGACGGTGGAGATAATCACAGTCGCTATACCGAACACGAGCTAACCGGGGCAATTAAAGAGGCCGACGTGACGATTTATGCCATCGGGATCTACGATCACTATTTCCCAACGGAAGAGGAACGGCTAGGCCCCGCTCTATTAACTGAAATCAGCGAGCTGACCGGTGGGCGCACCTTCACCATCGATAACCCCAACGACTTACTGGACGCCGCAAGCAAGATCAGCGTGGAGCTGCGCAACCAGTATTTGCTCGGCTATCGTCCGCAGACTCCAGCACACGATGGCAAGTGGCATAAAATAAGAGTCAAACTGACACTGCCGAAAGGATTGCCACCTTTGCAAGCCCATGCGAAACAGGGATATTACGCCTCCTCTGACTAGGTTAATGCATATATCTCCTTGGCACACTGACAGCCTGCAGTCTGAAGGCTTTGACAAGCCATGCAATTCGACCGGGCGACCAGCATCCTCCTTCCCATCTGACAAGACTGACAGTTACCGAGTGCCACGCACTGGACTAGGTTCGGAAGCTATGGAGCTGTAGGCTTTAGCTAACATTTAAGCCGAGATGTCGAACAGCAGATCTCGAGGTCTCAGCGGACCTTCGATCGATGACTCTCTCTTCGAGGTCAAGAATGCGCGACTTTTGGTTGTGCGTCTCAAGTCGGTTCGCCCTTGTGTTCTTGCTTGCTGGCGTTGGCGTGCGGACTTGCTTTACGCAAACTGACGGCTTTGCTGATGTGTTTCTGAAAAACGACCCTGTGCCGACAGTCAGAAAAGAAGTGCAGGAGGTCAACCTGATACTCACCGTTACCGACCACCGAAAACACTTTGTCCGAAATCTTACACTATGGGATATTACGATCCAAGATAACGGCTTAGCTCCCGAGCGAATCACGTATTTCGAAGCTCAGACAGCTTTGCCTTTGCGAGTAGCGCTGGTCATTGACACTAGCGATTCCGTTCAGTACTGCCTCAGGTTCGAAAAACATGCAGCGAGGACATTTCTCAAGGATATACTGCACTCGTCCTCGGACGTGGCACTGGTGATCGGATTCAATGCTCACGCGCGTGTAACCCAAGGTCCGACCAGCAATCACGACCTGCTGTCGCGCGCTATCAAGAACTTGCCTTCTGGAGGCAACACGGCCATTTATGATGCCGTAGCTCTCGCCAGCCAAGAATTGGGGAGGATTAGGGATGTCCAGCCGTCACGCCGTGCAATCATCCTCATCACTGACGGAGAGGACAATTCGAGCACAATAGGCATGCAAGATGCCGCTGACATTGCGCAACAAAACGAGAACATCATTTATGTATTGGACATCGGCACTGCATACTCCACGAGCAAGGGCGCGCGACAGGCGATGAAACAACTGTCTGAAATCACTGGGGGTCAGTATTTGACTGCGGATAGCGAGGACCGGCCCGGAAGCGCATTTGCCAAACTCGAGGCGGTACTCCGCAGTCAATATGCAATTGGATACAAGCCAGCTTACCCACAGGCAGACGGATCCTTTCATCGAATTGTAGTTGCTGGGCCGACGAAGTTCCTGATCCGCCATCGGCAAGGCTACTTTGCCAGGTAGAGGGTACGTAATTGTGATACACTCGCCGAGATACTGCGATTCATGCCTCAGGTGTCACCTTAAAACTGGCCATTAGACTCCTCAGACCGCATACCCTTCCTGCTTGATGATTTGTGAGGTTGGAATCAGGTACGCTGTCGCCAGCACATCTGGAGCGCTTCACGCTCGTTTTGCGAGTGGAAGCCCGGAGTTGCGATCGAGATTCCCCCTGTTTAGCCTTCCTTGCGGTTCCCAGGCACGGGAGATCACCAGCGCCGGTCAGCCGCGGGCTAGTGGCGATCACGCTGCAAGGACGTGTTTCTTAATCGCATAACGCACCAGGTCGGCATTGCTATGAGCACGAAGTATTTGCATGATTCGGTACTTGTGAAAGGCAACCGTCCGGGTTGTCAAATTCAACACGCTTCCTACCTCTTTCATGGATTTTCCCTCGGCCAACAATTGCAGCACTTCGCGCTGCCGCTCCGTCAGCTCACCACCTTCGTCCACGGTGTTTTCGCCCTGCTTCAGAAGGAAATCTACGGTGTCTTTAGCAATAGCCGGGGAGAGATAGGATTTGCCTCTCAGGACCTCTCGAACAGCTGTGGTCAGTTCCGAGGCAGCGCAGGTTTTCAGCAAGTAGCCAGACGCGCCGTGCCGAAACGCTTCCGCAGCTAAATCTGCATCCTGATTCATGGTCAAGTAAACCAGTTTCGCCGAAGGCAAAAGCTTCTTAACTTGTTCGCCGGCATCAAGTCCATTCAGCAGAGGCATGCTGATGTCAAGGATGATGACGTGTGGCTTCAAAACAACAGCAGTACGAACCAGCGCGCGACCGTCCCCAACTGTAGCAACGTCGTACTCAGCATCAAGCAACTTCTTGCACGCCTCGGCGACGAGGGTATGGTCGTCAGCAACGATGATTTTCGGGCGATTTTGCATGGCAAACCCCTATTGGTGCTGGATTGTCTCAATACTAAACTATGGCACTGTTATGAACTAGTCTGTGACGTCCCTCATAAGAGTCCACTGTCAAAACTACCAGTTGTAACCCTCCTGTCCCGCCATTACGACGGTCGCGAGGTGGAAGACGTTAACGACCCCCCATCGAGCCAAGTCCACGTCACCCAGGACGATCACTAGTGCTTTTTGCCTATCGATCTGTCGATTTTGACAGTCGCTCTTTCCTCCGTACCTACAAAAGATATCTTCCGAGGGAACGAAGCGTGACGTTGAAAAGCGGTCAGGACGGGTTGCTGCAAACATGTGTACCTGTGGGCAGAAAAATCAAGCTCTGAGGCTTCAGCACGAACAATGTTAACATGCAGAACATGAGAATGAGGAAGACGAAACTCGCAGTAGTCAGTGCGGTGTTAATAATCGGAGCGTCTGCCTGGGCCCAGGAGTATCCGCTGGCCGAAGCGGGCTTCGATTACAGCTACGCTCGGTATGCTCCCAGCGCCGCCTAGACACAAGGGCACAGTTTAAATGGTGGTGGTGGCAGCTTTGCCTACAACGTCAACCACATCTCGCCTGAAAGCTGACTTTTGGAGCGGAAGCCACTAAGCTGACTGGGGACTCTCAACTCTGCCGGATTTCTGCGAGTACCACGGCATCGTGGACGGAAACAGCATCAGGTAACGTGTCGATTCCGGCTAACCATCACGCCCTAGGAATTCGAGTGACATTTGTCGCAATATAAACAGCTTGAAACTCCAAGCAGGGCGGAGTCGGTGGGGAGATGCCAGATTTCAGCTAATGAGTCTAAGCAGGGTTGGTTTGATCTGCAGAACCGAGAGGAACCCGAGCCTCAACCTCGGTGCCACGATTCGGATGCGATGTCACAGACAGGTTCCCTCCTACGAGCCGCAAGCGCTCCTTCATACTAATGAGCCCAAGTCCTTCACTATCGTTGGCCCGATCCATCTCGAACCCTCGTCCAGAGTCCCTGACCCGCAAGCGTATTTCACCCATATCTCCGATCAACTCAACTCCGACCTCGGAGGCTCCACTGTGCTTCACAGCATTATTCAAAGCTTCCTCCACAACTCGGAACAGGCACAGAGAGACGCCTTCCGGAATCGGGACAGGGATATCATTGCTGTGAAATCTCACGGCGATACCGCTCTGGCGACGCACGTCTTCACTCAGCCTTCGGATAGCCGGCACAATGCCGACCCGATCCAGCACGGAGGGATGCAACCGGCGCGAAAAGCGGTGCACATCCCATGCAAGCTCGGTGACTTGCTTATGCAAACCGAGGAGCGAGGCGGTCAACTGCGGCTTCTGTTCTGGAAGGTTATTGCCTAACTGCTCGAGTTGCATCGCCAGCAAGGCAAGCCTCTGGCTGGTGTCGTCGTGTAATTCGCGTGCCAGGTGAATGCGCTCCTCCTCCTGTGCAGTGATAAACCGCTGACTCAGTTTCCTGAGCTCCGTTTCAGCCCGCCGACGCTCGCTGATGTCGATGCCAACCCCGACGAGGTACCGCTTGCTCTCGATCGTCAAGCACGCACCCCTGAAATAAAAAGGAATCTCCGTTCCGTTCCTAGTTCTCAGGTTTGCTTCGATCTCCGAGTAACCTTCGCAAAGACCTGTGCGGAGTGTCTCCAGCATCAAGGTCCGGGTCTGCCCTGAATGGAAATCGACCAGGGTCATCGCAGCGATCTCCTTCGCGGAATAGCCCGTGATCTCCTCCGCTCGTTTGTTCCACCGGAGCGGGTTACCCTGTTCATCGAATAGGAAAAAAACTCCGGGAATTGTATTCACCACTGCATCTGTGAAGCTTTTTTCTTGAGTCAGCGCCTCCTGCGCCTTTTGCAAATCCGTAATCTCCGCGATGACAGCGTCGCGAATGGCTTCACCTCGGGCAACAACCCGCGCGCCTACACCGTTAGAACGGATGCCTTCCAAATCAAGCTTGTACGGCACTCCCGTCACGGCAGTGCTCTGGGCGTGCTGCGTCGATCGCTCCCAACTCTCCGGATTAGGAAACCGCGAGTGTTCTCGAAAGCGAGCTGCTTGCAGGTTGGGATCGCAGCCGGCGATGCGGGCAGATTCCGATGACCAGGTAATCACGTCTGTCGCGGGATCCCAATGCCAGCTTCCGACTTGGGCCAGCCGCTGCGCCCCCAGAAGTTCGGCTCGTCTAGTAAGGACTTCCGCTTCAGCTTGCTTGCTCTCGGCAATCGCCTGGCATAAGTTGCCCAGAAACAGACGGTTCCGCCGTGCCAGCTGTGCGCAAACACGATTCATGGCGGGGATGGTGTTGCCCCCCACCATCGAAATCACATCACCATTTCGAAAAGCAAGAAAATGCAGGGGAACAGTCTGGTCGCATTGACTCACAACGAAGTTGCAGTCGTATGCGCCTTCGCTTTGTGCTAACGACAGAAAACTCTGGGCTTTGCGGACGTCCCCGGGCGCAACAAACGAGAGAAAGAATTGCCTGGCTCTGCAATGGACGTTACGAAAAACCTGCAGGACTTGGCCGTCGAGATCGCACAGGAGCACAAATCCCAAGCTCGATTGCGCACTGCTCATCTAATCTCCCTCGGCAACAGTTTGCCATCCCACTCAGCCGCAGTGAGCAGCGAGAAACCCAGGTTTGCATCCTTACTGTTCAAGCACGGTGAGAGGCCCCATAAACCCAAGCCGCTGCTGTAGGCCAATTCTAGCCCCTTTGTCAAGTTCTCCGATCAGGCAGCAGCGGTGCCATTTGATTCTCACAGACATGCGCCGAATGCAACGCCACCAGCAGCAATCAAATCCAAGTTCGCATAGTGGTTCCGCGACAGCTTTACGCGTCTGCGCAGCCGGGTCCTAGAACGCTTTCGAAAGTGTCGCAGAAGTCCATTTCTGCGTCCGTGCAGATTGGGCACACCGCTTCATCGATGGTCTTGATGGAATGAACCGTGACAAACGAATGGCATCGCCCGCAAAACCAAAGCGTACCTTTCAATTCCGACCGATTGGTGAGATAACCGCTGGTTCCCAAGATAAGCATACGATGTTTGCCAATGTAGCCCGACGATACTAGCTGCTTCGGTGAAGCGTAAGAACTGTGAATTCTCACAGGTAGTGAGGTAAATGCCCGCTTTACATTGCCCGAGGGGCAATCGCAGGCGCTAGCTGTTCCAGCGTAGAACTCATTTCATTTGTTAGAGTTCCTGCCAACCACACCCGGAACGATAATCCTATTTTTGGGTAATGATCCCGTCAAAAGATGTAACGGCTACAAAGCGACCGTGCCCAATTGCGACTCGGCGGAGCGGATAACCAAGATCGGGTCCATGCGACCAGCTTTGGCCGCCGTCGTGACTCTGGAAGATTGTGTCAGCCGATAAACTAGTGGCCAACAGGGTTCTGCCGAAGGCATCATACGATATAGAACTGAGATCCCTTTCTGGCAGACCGTTGAATGTGTGTTCCCAACTTTTCCCGCAATTAGAACTTCGGAACGCCCCTTCAAGGGATGCAACCACTATCTCCGCCTCCGGCGTGACGGCAAGGCCGCGGACACCGGCAATTTGTAAAGGCAAGTCTGCAACCTGCCAGTTGCTTCCGTCGTCCGCAGATATCAGGATTTCCGTATGAGTGGCTGCCACTAGCAAGCTTCCCGCAGATCGTACTGCGACAAAATTCTCTCTTCCCAGCACTGGTCCGCCATTCCAAGTCCTTCCGTCATCAGCGGTCGAGAATAATCCTGCTGAGGTTGCGACTAACCACCGGTGCGATCTGACCTCAATATCGTTGATTCGTGCATCCAGTAAGGAGTTTGGCGCAGGAGGTAAGTCCAGCGAGATGCTCTTCAACGTTTTTCGTGGCAGAGAGGGAGAAGACTTCGTAACCTTAATGCTGCTGGGCCGCCATATTCCCGCATCACGACTGAGTGTGAAGAGTCCCCGGTTCGTGCCCGCGATGAGAGTGCCATCAGTGGTTTGTGCAAGTGCAAACACGTCCCGTCCACCCAATCCGGCACTCCTTTGCTGCCAGGTTTCATCATCGCGGAGGGAAAACACTCCGCCCCATTCAAGGTCATTGGCAATGCCCACGAAAATCATATCTGGATCATTCATGGCAGGGAGGATTGTGGTTATGTAGCGATGGGTATAGCCAGCATTGGAGGGCGAAAGGCCCAGCCCACCGTTATCACTTACCATCACACCTCCACGGTCCGTCGCCAGGAGCAATCGCGAGGAGTTCCGTGGGTCAACCATGATGTCGTTCACGACAACCTTGGAATCGGTTACCTGTTTCCAGGCCTTGCCGGCATCAATGGTTTTCCAAAGTCCTTGTGTGGTCCCGGCGTAAACCACGTTATGGTTATTCGGATCCTGCTTCAGGACTCGTGTACGCCGTGCTGAAAACGGAATCCCATCGACCTTCTGGAAGAACTCACCCGCAATATCACTTTTGTAGATTCCTGAGCAGGCGCTCGCGTACACCACGGATGGGTTTGTTGAATCGACAATGACAGAAAAAACGTCTGAATCGTCGATCATTCCTTGGTTGATGCGATGCCATGTTATTCCCCCATCCTCTGTCTTCCACGCCAGATGCCAAGTGCCTGCGTAAATGATGTTCGGGTTGTTTGGGTCTATGGTGACTGACTCAATGTTTCTGATTTCACCAAGATTTGCGCGCGAAATACGTTGCCAACTGTCTCCCCCGTCTTTGCTAAGGTACACTCCATCGAAAGCGCCAGCGGCCAGCACGTTCGAATCGGAAGGGGCCATGGCCAGGGCACGAACAGATTTTTCGCGCATGTCGGGAAGGGCCACCCACGTTTTCCCTCCGTCGTGGGAGCGGAACACGTCCCCAGATTTCTGATCCTTCACATTCCACGCTGAGGTGAATATGACGGCCGTATTCCTCGGATCGATCACGATGTGATCGATCACGTAATCGTCTCTGCTGCCCAGGTGCGCAAAATGTGACCAACTTTTTCCGCCATTGATTGAGGCGAATATGCTTCCTGTGGCCGTCCCTAGAAAGATATGGTCAGGATTTTGAGGATCGTAGGTTAGACTGCGTGCGTCACCCCCATTGGGGCCCAACAGTATCCATTCCTGAGCCCATAAGGGTGAGCACAAAAGTAGTCCCCCCAGCACCGTTACGAGCATGCTGCGGATACTCCCGATTAGCCCCGCGTTCAAGAAAGCACGTTCCTCTGGGCAACTGTGGTTGGGATCCTTGCGGGTTACAGCTAAGCTGTGCCGCTCAGTCAAATAGTCAAGGCTGATCTCGACACATTAGGGCAGTTCGAATACCCACAATCGCTTATTTTGCACTCGAACTGCCCGCGCCCCCCCAAGCATCCCTAGAGCGTACTCGTAGCCGACCATACCGACGGTACTTCCGGGAACTGTCATTAATGACAGACAAGGCAAACAATATCATTGTCCCGGGACAACGACGTGAACCACACTGGGAAGTTTACTTTTCTACTCGCTCAGTCCCTCCTGCCCGCAGGGCGTGCGCTCAAGTGGCATACTGCTACGCTGGACGGCTTCGGGCTAAGCCGATTCCAAGATCTCCGGATACTGTCATCGCCAGCTTCCCGGAATAAGGGGTCGAAAATGGTTCGGCAGCAGATTGGCAGGGGTGAACAGGCCTCAGGGGTGGTCGTTCGGATCTTGCGTCTGCAAAATAAGCCCATCAAACCGCGTTGTCGCCACGAGTCTCCCACGGAAGACGCTGATCGAACGCAATCGATACCCTGTATCCGACTGACGGCGCCAGCTATAGCCCCCATCTTTGCTCTCGTACACTGCGGTGTTTTCTGCAGTCGTGGCCAGAAGGCGGTGATTGCTGTCGTCGTAAGTGATGCAGTTTATGTTCTTGCTTGGCAGTCCGCGATAAATTCGGCTCCATTGTGCAGCCAAATTCCGAGAGCGAAATGCACCTTCGCGGGAAGCCACAATAACCTGATCGTCCGGGGTGATGGTCAGACTTTGAATCCCACTCACATACGAAGGAAGGTCGCGTGAAGCTCTCCAAGTTTTGCCATAATCTACCGAAACCAGTAGCTTCCTGGTACCGGCAACGACAACCACATTGCTTCGCGCCCGCACGGAAACAAGATACGGCCTCCCAAGCTCGACGTCTCTCTTCCACGCTTTGCCTTCGTTGGAACTCAGGTACAGGCCTCGGGAGGTCGCAGCCAGCCATTCTTTAGTAGTGACCTCAAGGTCATTCACCTTCATGCTTGAGGTTGATACGTCCGCACGGTCTCCCTCCTTCGAAGTCGCGCCGAGTACAATCCACTGAGAGCTGTGTTGATCCAGCATAAAAATTCCACGATTTGTGCCGGCCAGAATTGACCCGTTATTCAATTGCTTCAACGTGAATACATCTCGTCCATCGAGACCCGCGTTCATCTGGCTCCAGTGCCGTCCGGCATCGTTGGAAATCAATACTCCTCCGAGTTCTCGATCATTTACGATTCCCGCATAGAGGATATCGGGATCTCCCTGATCCGCCAGAAGCGACGCCACGTAGCGATGTGTGAATCCCGAGTTGGAATCCACGAAGTTCAGCCGCCCATTGTCACTAGTTAACACACCCGCACGATCGGTAGCCAACAGTACCCGACGTGAATTACGAGGGTCAACCGAAACATCGTTGACCACCAGTTCTGGACTCGTGACCCGCTTCCACGTTGTCCCCGAATCACCTGTTACCCACAGACCTTCTGTGGTTCCGGCGTAGACAACACCCGGATCGTTCGGGTCTTGCTTTAGGACACGAGTACGTCGAGCCGAGAAAGGGATCCCCTGGATCCTCTCGAATACATGGCCACTATCCAGGCTCTTATAGACACCCGAGCAGGCACTCAGGAATAACGTCCGCGAGTTCGACCTGTCGACGATGATCGAGAATATATCTGAGTCATCTATGATCCCGCCCTCAACTCGACTCCAACTCGCCCCTGCATTCAGCGTTTTCCAGCCAAGATGCCAGGTTCCTACATACACGACATCTGAATTCTTCGGATCAATCGCAATTGACTCAACATTCTTTATTTCCGCACGCTCGCGAGAGATCTTCTGCCATACCTGGCCTCCATCTTTGCTGCGGAATACGCCATCCAGTGCGCCCACAACCAGAACCTTGGAGTCCGATTGCGCGACAACCAGGGCGCGGATAGACTTTCCGTGCATTGCCGGAATCACGCTCCAGTTTCTGCCGGCGTCGTGGGAGCGGTATAAATCCCCGGTATGATGGTTCTGCAAGCTCCAAATGGCAACATAGATATTGGCCGAGTTCTCAGGGTCAATAACAATGTGATCTATGACGCAATCATCCCCTTTGCCAAGGTGGACGAAACGTGTCCAGTTCTGTCCTCCATCCATGGATCGAAATATGGTCCCGGTACTGGTGCCCAGAAAGATATGGTCGGGATTGACGGGATCATACGCGAGACTGCGGGCATCCCCACCGTCAGGGCCAAGGCGAATCCATTGTCCGGCCGCTGCGTTGCCGTGCAACAGCACAACGACAAGTAAGTACATTAGCGAGTTCACCTTCAACCCGCTCCTCCTTCTGAAAGGGCGAGTGATGCTATCTAACAGTGACATGAGCCACCACAAACTGGACCTATAAATACTCAAACCTCCTTGTGAGGGCGAGATAAAATCTTTCTCCTGCCGGCGCAGGCTGGAGCGATGTCTAGTAATCCACTATCGCTCGGCACAACCACCCTCCGTCTGCGGGGCAATGTTGGCGGGAATTGTTGATGATGAGTTGGGCTTCCTCCTCCGGAATATCCTCGTCAACGTGGCGCAGGACAAATTGCTTGAACTGCTCATCATCCGCCGCAAGACTCAGAAGCGAGCCGACATGGTCCCAATGGTGCGCAAGCAGGCGGCTGATCGCATAGCTATATTCTGCCGCGACGTTTCCAGAATCGCAATGTCCGAACCGCTTGAAGGAACTATAAACACCTTTCCAATCCTGGAGTTGACCGACTTCAAGCCGTGCCCTTTTGGCTTCGATTGAGGCGCATTTATTCGCGGCTTCCGCAGGGGCGCCCGTGATGAAAACCAGAAAGAATATGACTGCACCACTAACCGCGAGTATCATTCGCATCTATACCTAGAAGGAAAGGACTTCGAATAACTGTAACATTTAACAGGTACGATCTCAACCGTGACGCGGTAGCCTCATCTCCGCCATGCTTAGCATACAGCGTTGACCTGGATGTTCGCCGCAACGCGGAATTCGACGGAACCAGTAGTCCTTGCTCTCACGATCGCCGTTTTCTGTCTCGATCGTGAGGTTATCAGTAACAGCTGATGTGATGAATGTCCTGCCTGCAAAGGCCACTTACCCGTGAGCCTGGCTCGAATGCTGAGTGGAAGTTTGCTCGGGGGGCACGAGCTGCCTCAACCAATCGATAGCCTTTCCTTTGATATCGGGCTCACGATGGAAATGCAGCGGATGCAGGCGAAAAGCTTAAGCGCCACCCTGGAAAGCTTGAACAATGTCGTTGGGCCCAGGATCGCGCAAGGTCGGGGGTCACTTCAATGTGGAACCAATCACAGGCGAACTGTTTTCGCGAAATGTCTAAAGCATTACTGCACGCTTCGTAACAATTATCGGAGTGGCCGCACCGGACCGTGCGGCCTGACCGCACGGTCCCGAAGGGCCTGGACGCCTAAGCTGCTGATCTGGCGGCAATTGTTTCAACCATCCTGGTGTGGGCAATATTTTGGATCAGGCGCCGCGCACGCTCCACAAAGGCCAGCTTGTCGGCGAGGCAGCTTTCAAGCAGCACACCGACGCCGTAGTGGCCGGTAAGATCGGCAGCCGCTAACAGTGCCTTGTACTCTGCAATCCGCAAATGAATCAGTTGGCTTGCCCTAGCAAGAATTAAAAGGTGCCGAACCGTTGGATTCTGTATTTCTGCGAGCTCTCTACGGAAGTCTGCCGCGAAGCCCTCGTAGAGGTGTCCGCTGAGCCTCACAGGGTGTTCGTCAATAAGGTTAAAACACTGGTCTAGCGTGGCCAGGATGTTTTGCGAAACGAAAACCCGTGCTTCGATTGCTTCCTTTATGTCGGGATCTTGCACGACTTGGCTCATTTCCTCAAAACTCTTGGTTGTCCGCTCGGCGCCCTGCCGCGATCACTGAGCATGAGCACAAATAGTTCCCTTGGATTCTTGGCCGGCATTATCATTCTCCTCTATTGTCTGACTCAGGTTGGACTCTGTTGTGGGTTAGTTTGCTACGAGTAACTGATGCAATTATGGGTAGAGCATTCCAAGGCCACAGACAACTATCAAAACTAACAGTACACAGACTTCACAGTCGAAGGGAATCACAGCACGGCACATGCGTGCAAGCAGGGATTGCTGGATCAGGTCAACCCAAAGAATCTTGTTACCGTGATGCCGGTCACATTGTTCTTGGAGAACTGGCACAGCTTCCGCTTTTTCACCAAATATAATTAAATTGAACAGAGTGCGGCCACGTCACGGAAGGCATGTAGTTCCGATAAAAACGACTCAGCTTGGGGCGATCAACTCCATTCCGCCGGGTTGACACCTCTAGGCAAGCCTACTGTCTTGATATTTTCCAAAGATCATTGCCCGTTTGCCTGCGTTCTCGTAGAGTTCACTCTAGCCACAAGCGACTTGAGGCTGCTTGCCGTCATGGACGGAGTGGCGTAACGCCTTAGGAGGAATTTGGAAGCTCCACCCTCTTGCCAAGAAACCTGTCACCCCGAATCACTGCTTCTATAGCAAGTAAGAGTTCGCTTTTTGCATGCATTTTCAGAATGTACCCTTGAGCTCCATTAGTTAAAGCGGCCCTTACCACGTCTGGATCGTTGTTCTGAGTTATAAAGAGGATTTTCGCGTCAGGAACAATCTGGTGTATCCGCCTCGCAGCTTCGACTCCATTTAACGTAGGAAGCCCGATGTCGAGCAGAATTAGGTCTGGTCGCAGTTCTTCGGCCTTCCGGACAGATTCTAATCCATCGGATACTTCGCCAATAACTTCTATGTCCGGTTGGTTTTGTAGCGTCGAACAAACGAAGCGGCGCCAAGGCTCGAAATCGTCAACCACGAGAACCCGGACTGGAACTATACTCAAAACCCCTCCTCTGCTCTGGTCAAACCCCGAAATCAAGCACATGTTGCTCAATCCAAGCCCAGCAGGATCGCAGCCGCCTGCCCGGATGTGCGGCGATTTCCTGGAGACTTATCGCGACCGATAAACAAGGGGTCGTCGCAGAATGCGGCTCTCCGAGCGGATTCTACAGTAATTTGCTTGCCGAACAATACCCTATTGGTGCCATTTATCCGTTGCTTCAAACGGGCGATTGCGAGTGGTAGCCAGAGAGAGTTCGCTGCCGTCAAGCCGCTCGTCGGAAAAGGGCAGCACTCATCAACGGCATTTTCAATTCCCTGACACCACACGAGCCCGTCCCGCCAGCAGGTCGGTTCCGGCAACCTTTTCCTGCGATAGCTCAGCGAGACGGACCAAACCGGCTTGGCCCACGCCGACCTAAGGTGGCGGCGGGTGTGGAACGTGCAACCCAAACAGGCGAAAGCACATAGATCGAGCCGGGTAGTAGATTAGCTTTGCAATGCGGTTCCTGTCGTTGCCCCGCTGCAATGATGCTGAAGCAGATCCCTGCACCTGCTTCTGTGACACTTCCTGATTCTCGGGCCGGGTTGGGAAGTCCAGTAATGCTAGCTTCACCACCGGCTTCGCACACCGATAAGGCACGCGAGGCGGCGATGGCGAACTGTGCTTCGATCCGTTCGCCGTACGATTCTCATCTATTAGCGAACTGCTAATTCTGTCAGTTGTCATCAACCCGCGTTCCGGCCTTCCATGTTTCTAAGGAAATTCATCTTCGGAGTGTCGTTTAAGGGGAAACTATGAGTCGATCCACACGCGCACTGGCAGAGTTCGTTGGGACTTTCTGGCTGGTACTCGGCGGCTGTGGCAGTGCGGTACTGTCTGCAGCTTTTCCCCAGCTAGGGATCGGGTTCTACGGCGTAGCCTTGGCATTCGGGCTGACCGTGCTGACAATGGCCTACGCGATCGGACACATTTCGGGCTGTCATCTGAATCCAGCAGTCTCCTTCGGTTTGGCAGCAGGTAAGCGGTTTGCTGCTGCGGACTTGTTACCGTACGTCTTCGCACAGGTGACCGGGGCAATTGCGGCAGCTGGCGTGTTGTATGTTATTGCCAGCGGGAAAGAGGGATTCGACCTGAGCAACGGTTTCGCCTCGAACGGTTACGCTGCACATTCACCGGGCGGCTATTCCCTGCTGGCGTGCTTTGTCGCGGAGGTCCTGCTGACCTTTTTTTTCCTGCTGATTATTATGGGCGCAACCGACCGGCACGCTCCATCGGGTTTCGCGCCCATCGCGATCGGATTGGGATTGACACTGATTCATCTGGTTGGAATTCCGGTTACCAATCTCTCGGTGAACCCGGCGCGGAGTACAGGCCCAGCCATCTTCGTTGGAGGATGGGCCCTTGCTCAGCTTTGGTTGTTCTGGGTGGCGCCAATCATTGGTGGCGTGGCGGGAGGAGTGTTTTACGCGGGGATCTTCGAGTCAGAAGCGGCGGCAAGATAGATCTCGTTAGCGGAAAGCCTTGCATCGCACGGCCAGCGTGCCATTTTCGGAGAGCTAGGGGTAACTTTAGCGGATGCGCCGCGTTTCGGTTTTATTACCGACGTGTCAACGCAAAATGGGGATGAGTGCGCGAGGGAAGGGGCGGCGTGTGCTCAGTCCTTAGCGCGAACCTTAGCACCCTCTTCCCTCGCCCAGCGCTTTCTCTTGCGACCGATCTTTCCGCTGTCGCTATGCGCTGTACAGGACGTTTCGACCAGCAGGTGAGGTCTGCAACTTCGCCTCTATCTTGTTTGCCGCGAAGCCAACCAGCTTAGCGCTTTCGCTGCCTGTACCTTTTGACAGTTCAAGCGGGCGGACTTTGAGCAAATGCTACGCATATCCGAGTCAAGGAGTAGGGGTTGATCAACCATACTACGGAAATGCGTTTCTGCAAAAGTATGTTGGCAGGGGATTTCTTAGACAATCTTCGGTAAATGATGCAGGAAACTATTAGTTTCCCTTTTTCATTTCACTGCGTTCGTGAGGTTATGTTTCTTTTGCGAAGTGTGGCCCTATGTGGTCTCGTTCTGGTGACCGCGTGCAGTCGGTCGCTGCAAGTCTCAGGGTTCTCCAGTGGTGAATGGCATCAGTTCCAAGGAACTTGGACTGCGGCGGGCAGCCGGAACACCATGCGCCTCACGGCAAATCGTTGGGCAGCCATCTCGACTTACGAGGGATCGTTGTTACTCGCGGGTCCATCGCGCCCGGGTGTCGGTTTTCGGTCTGAGGCGATCGTGTTCAGCGACAGTGCGACAGGACTTATCGGTCGCGCAGTATGGACCGATGAGCACGGTGATCAGGCAGTCAGCGAACTCCACGGCGACGACACAGCCAAGAACAACAAGATCACTGGGACCTTCATCGGTGGTACTGGGCGCTACGCAGGAGCAACCGGCACGTACGAGTTTTCATGGCGTTTTGTTCTCGAGAATGAGGACGGCCTCGTGCAATGCCAGTCGATCGGTTTAAACGGGCGTGTGCTGGTAGATTCACCGCAGACGGCATCCACCTTGGCGGCTCGGCAGCCATGAGCAACTCAGCATCGGCAACAACACCGCGCATCGATCCGGCGGTTAAGAACAGCTTGAGCTTGATGCTGAAGCGTGCGTTCCCTTTTGCCTTGGCCACTGCCATCTGGTTCTCACCAGTGCCCAGTGGACTGACGGTGCAAGCGTGGCACCTCTTTGCCGTATTCGTGACAGCTATCATATCCGTGCTGCTCGGTTTATTTCCGCTGCTAACATCGACGATGTTGGCAGCCGGCGCGGTGGTCCTGACCAACACGATCTCCTCATCCAAGGCGTTCGCAGGGTTTGCGAACACGAGCGTGCTGCTCGTGGTGATCGCTTTCCTTGTGGCGCAGGCGGTGGTTAAATCCGGACTAGGCCGGCGGATCAGCTTGTTCATGGTGAGCGTGTTCGGCCGTTCCTCGCTGGGGCTCGCATACAGTATCGTTCTTACGGACGCCGCGATTGCGCCTGCCTTCCCCAGCAATACCGCCCGGGCCGGAGTGCTGTATCCCATCGTTCTTTCAGTCGCCGAGGGGTCAGGCTCGCATCCGGACGATCCCGTGGGTCGCCGTTTCGGGGGTTATCTGATGTTCTGTACGATGGCCAGCCTTGCGGTTTCCTCCGCACTGTGGATGACAGCGACGTCAGCAAATCCGATTGCGACGCAGGTGGCACGGGAGTTCGGAGTTAACGTCAGCTTCGGGGATTGGCTAATTGCCTCGTCTGTTCCGGCACTCGCTGCAATCCTTGCGTTACCCTGGCTGATCGCACGGTTGTTTCCCCCCAGTGTGGGTGCGACACCTGAAGCTCCCGCAGCGGCACGAAAAGCACTGCTGCAGTTGGGACCTCTATCGCGCGAAGAATGGATCACTGCAATCGCGTTTGTGCTTATGGTTACCGGCTGGATTCTGGGTGACAAACTGCAGCTCAACGTGACGAGCATCGCCTTCGCTGGGTTGGGTCTGTTGCTGATGACCGGTGTGCTTACGGCAAAAGACATCGCAAAGCAAGGCGACACTTTAGCTACTTTTCTCTGGCTTGCCGTCCTCTTTGCCTTAAGCACCCAGCTCAATGAGCTCGGGTTTATGGGCTATGTCGGCGAGCGTCTTGCGTCCTACATGGGAGGACTGTCGTGGCCAGTGATGTATGTGGCTCTGATCTTGATTTATGTGGGGATCCACTACATGTTCGTCAGCCAATCGTCGCAGGTTCTTGCGCTTTTAGGCGTGTTCCTCGATGTCGGCATTCGAGGCGGAGTTCCAGCCTCCCTAATGGCTTTTTCGCTTTTCTTCGCCAGCAGCTACTTCTCCGTGATTGCGCCGCAAGGTGGAAGCCAGAACGTTATCTTCGTTGGCAGCGGCTATCTCACGCAACGCGAACTGTATCGGCTCGGGCTGCTGACGACACTCTTCTTCTTGGCTGTATTCCTGTCCATTGGGAGTGGGTGGCTGATGCTCGTCACTCGGTGATCTACGTTCTTTAAGGCTGCGAGACCGGCTGTCAGAATTGACAGCTCCCATAGGCATGATCGGTGTGCTGATATAAATTGCAGCTGCTTCACAAGACGAGAGCAGGTTGTGGAAAGTACGGGACGAGGAAAGCTGCGTGCGTAACTGCTCTCGTCCTTTCTTGCCGGTTCACGCGCGATAACGACAACTCCACCTCGTTATTGCTTTGCACTCATCGGAAGCTGTTTTGCGTTTGCGGGGAAGCAGTGTCCGGATCACGTACCCTGAGCGGGCGATACTTCGAAAGGATGTTGGACCGAGTCGAGAACTGCGAAGTTGTGTCGAGCTTCGGCGAAACCGCTGTCGGCGGCTAGTCGCTACCACTTCATTGCCGAGTCATAATCCGATTTGACACCCTCGCCAAGTTGCTAAAGGATACCGAGCTGATTCTCAGCGATAAGCAACGCCTGATCTGCAGCCCGTCGCCACCATTCGATTGCTTCGCCCAACTACTGAGGGGCACCGGCACCCTGCAAATACAGCAAACTCAAATTGAATTCCATTGGGGCGTAGCCCGATGGCAGACTTGGCCGATAAAGATATTCCGAGATCTTTCCTGCATCAAAGTAAAAAGGTCTATGCACGAGTACCCATAGCTTCAGTACCTTGGTTTCTTCGTGGATCCTATGGCGACACACCCGATACTCAGGCCATCCCAGGATTTTCGTCCACTCGGCACTCCGGCATCCTGCCGAGTGTACCCAGAGTTCCATAAAATCAAAACTCTTATTTATGCTGGACGAGTTATTAACTCCTGCTCAGAGCGGGACAATCAGAATGACACTACCATGAGAATCCCCGCTGTTTGCTTTGCTGTCACGCTTCTGGCTGCTATCCCTGTCTTCGCTCGACAAAAGACCGACTTGATTGTAATGAACAATGGCGACCGCATAACGTGCGAGGTGAAGGGTCTTAATGAAGGAGCTCTCTCGATTGCCATGGATTACGTAGATGGTACGGTTTCGGTGGACTGGTCGAAGGTAGTGCGTTTGGAAAGCAATCAGCCGTTCGTCGTGCTTGGGAAGGACGGGTCGTCATATGAGGGTAAGCTCTCCACTGGAGAAAGGGCCACGGGCGAACCGTTGATGATTCACATTGTAACCCGGGATAATAAAGTGGAGATTGAAAGATCCCGCATCGTGAGGATGACTGAAACGTCCGAAAAGCTCTACCAGCGCTTCAATGGTTCGATCAACTTTGGTGTGATCTATTCCAAGGGTAACAGCGCAACTCAATACAGTTTATCCACGGAAACCCAGTATCTTCGAGAACGCTGGGCGGCTAACGCTTTACTCAGTTCCGACCTGTCCTCCAGCACCGGTTCAACCACCTCCACTCGAAATCAACTTGGCTTACGCGGTTACCACCTCTTGCCTTGGGAGAATTATTTCTATGGTGGTCTGGGTAATTTCCTCCAAAGTTCGGAGCAAGGAATTACGCTTCAAACCACACTGGGCGGTGGCATTGGACATTTTTTCAAGAACACCAACCGCACCAGCATCGCTGTGCTTGGCGGCTCGGCGTGGCAAAGTACTGACTATAAGCCATCCGCAACCTCGCTCGCCAGACAGAACGTCGCTGCCGCTCTGGTTGCAATGCAGATAAAAGCTTTCAAATTCAGCAGGACGAACCTGGCAGTCAGTGCTGCTCTCCTCCCCGCTCTCTCTCAGCCCGGCCGGGTCTTTCTTAGCACGAACACGTCCTATTACCTAAAGCTGTTCAATAATCTTTCCTGGAACATTTCATTTTATGGCAACTGGGACAACCGTCCCCCTCCAGGCTTTTCTGGTAGTGACTATGGGACGAGTTCTGGGGTCAGCTGGACTTTCGGGAACCGGTAGCGGTCTCGCACTGCCAGGCAACCGCACCTATTTTGGTCTGCCCACCCAGGAATACTGCCATCCCAGTGAGATAGCTTGGTAGTCTCCACCGTACCTGATATAAGCACCATTGCTGTAACTGAACTTCAGAGACTGGTGCTTGCTTACCGGAACCGAAACCGTACTGCCGACACGCGAGTTTCTCTGGAGGGTCTTGATGTTTTCCTGGCCATTCAGGCTCGTCCGACCCCCGAACCAGAAATTACCGTCGAGCGACGCCCAGAACCGTGGCTTCACATCATAACTCAGGTGACCTTCGAAGGCCCCTACTGGGGCCTCAGATTGAGAGGTTACACCCGGGTTGTATTGATTGCGCGAAAAAAAATCGTCGTTCACGGTAAAGAACCACACTGCACCGTACGCGTCAAGCAGCCAATGACGCCAGCGTTGCGAAACACCAACTTCTGGTTTGAAGGCCCAACGGTTGGCTCCGAAGTTGATGAGCTTTGTCCCATCATATTGACCGGTCGGAGTCACTACCCTGAGACTCGCGCCGATGAGAGTTTTCTGCTGCCACTTGATGAAGTCTTGCACATCCATGGCGGGTCCGCCCTTCAGGTTAACGGAAAAACGGAAAGCGGAAGCCAGCAAACCCGACCGGTAAACATTGGTTTCGGCCGCCATGACGGTGCCGTGAAAATTTCCGACTCCATACGGCACTGAAGCGAGAAAATTTGCGGTACGTCCAAAGAGGCTCACGGAGTGGGCGTAGTTAAGAACCGACACACTGACTTTCGCTGTAGCGTTGCTTATTGGAAGTTGGCCGTCGAACGTCAGATTGCCACTATTGAAGGAATAAGTTAAAGTCAGCGCATTCGAATGGACAGGCGCGATGATATAGGCTCGGGGAGCCAGATCTTGGGCTTGGAGCTGGTGCAGTGAGCACAATATTGCGACAGCCGAAAGTGTCCGCTTGGGAAAAACCCCCATTTCAGATCCAAGCCTAACCAGTGACGTGGAGCATCAAATTAGTTCGGCCTCGTTTGGTTGGTTTCGCCGGGCATAGCCGGCGGGCGTGCCAGAAGCGCCGGCAGCTCCGAAGCGATCTTCAAGTCCACGAGCAAGTCCAGGCGATATTCCAATTGAAAGAACTTTGCGACCACCGCTCCCGGTAGCACCTTGTTGAAGTTCACAAAATATTTTTTCCTGAGGTCCGCCATCCGGCTTTCTAGGTCAAGGGACTTCTCCGCCAGGTCTCTAGCTTCCGCGTCCGTCAACGTGGCCCACTTGTCAGAGTAGATTTTGATTCCCTCGATCCGCTTATCATTCAGCTTGGCTTGCTCCGTTTCGTAATTTTTGTAAATGGGCCAAAAAATAGCCGCGTCCTTCTCGTTGAACTGCATTCCAGCCTTTATGACCTCAATTTTGTCCGATCTCAGATCGGCGCGAATGGCATCTATGTACGCGTCAAGGGAAGGGTCGCCGGTTGAGCCGTTGTTCTGAGCGAACGCAACGGTGGTCAGCACGACATCCAGTGTTAGCAGAGCAATAACGAGCTTCGGGAACATCGTCGATATCACAGAATTCTGCCGCACGGCTTTCGGCTCCCAGCCTCTGCCGATGCTAGAGGTGTGCCTCGAGGGTGCGAACTGGCAATACTGACAGTAGTGAAGGCAAGGTGCTTTGATTACGATGCCGTCCATATCGTCATAAGTGGCCGTTGGAAGTGAGATCTCGATTACGAACAGTACGCGCTGTGAGATTGTGGAATGGTTTCGCATCAACCTGTGCCTTACTCTAACCTATTCTTTTAGGCCGCGAATGCAATTCCCTGAAGCGAGGGCGCGTGTACGATTATTCAAATGCGCGCACGGTGTACGGTACAGGAATCAGGCGTTACCGAATCTCAGTTTGGCTCTTCTTTTCTCTGAGCGTACTTGCCCCTCTCGCCGTCGCTCGTTCACTGGCTTCCTCAGAACGCCAGCAGGTGGAAGTGCTTTTCTTATCACTATCAGATCCTGATGGGCCCGACACAGCCGCCTTGATTGAAGAAGTGGAGAGCCAGATCATTCAGGGACTGACTGCGCCGGTTCACTTTGCGCTTGAATATATCGACCCTCTCTGGCTAGGTGCAGAGCCTTCCCGGAAGAAGAATGCGTTGTCATTTCTGCGAGAGAAACGCCAGGGGCAACTTTTTGATCTGGTGGTTGAAATCGGCGCGCAAACGGTTGCTGCGGATGATCCGGCAGCGAGTCTGTTTCCTGACACACCCTTGCTGTTCTATGTAGTGAATCCCGTAGTCGACACAACATTGGTTGCGCCAACACCCGGAAGAACCGGCGTAATCCGGTCGTTGAATTACCTGCCCACGCTCCAATTAGCACTGAGACAAAACCCCGGGACACGTGACGTAGTAGTAATCGCCGGTTCGTCCGACTTCGAGAAGCTGGAGATGAACATTGCGCGCGACGAGTTTCGCCCCTACGAACCCAACGTCACCTTCCAGTATTGGACCGATCTCAGGCTCACAGATCTGAAATCAAGGCTGATGACCGTGCCGCACGATACTGTCACCCTTTTCCTCGATTTTGGGGTTGATTCGGAGGGCGAACAGTTCGTGCCGTCGCGCATTTTGCGAATCATTTGCCCGCCTGCAAGTCGCCCTATCTACGGCACGTTTGCTTCCTTCATTGGAAGAGGAGTTGTGGGGGGCAGCGTCGTCGACCTGCGTCAGGTAGGACGCATCCTCGGGAAGGACGCTGCACGTATCTTGAATGGGGAAAAGGCGGACGCGATTCCAGTCGAGACCGGCGATTTCCAGCGCAATATGTTTGACTGGCGTCAATTGCACCGCTGGGGAATCGCCAATGATGAACTTCCCCCGGGCAGCTCAGTTCTTTATTGGGAACATTCCCCGTGGGAACTCTATCGCTGGAGAATTCTTGCCCTTTCCACAGTGCTAGGTGTCGAGACGTTGCTCATTTTTCTTCTGCTTCATAATCGTGCAACGCGCCAACGCGCTGAAGATGCGCTGCGTCGAAAGGAGGCGGAGCTTTCTGAAGCCCAGCGTCTGGCACAGATTGGTAGCTGGCAATGGGATCCACAGACTGACGCCTTCACATGGTCGGAGGTGCTGTTCTGTCTTACGGGCTTCGACTCCACTCTGCCCATGCCATCACGCAAGCAACTCTCAGAATTCTTCACGGCCGGGAGTTGGGCACACCTGAACGATAGCATGGATAAGGCGTTACGAACCGGCCACCCATACGACTTGGAGTTAGAAGCTTTGCGGAGAGACGGCAGGCCGATATGGGTGGCGATTCGCGGCGAGCCCGTCCGCAATCGCCGTGGTGACGTCATCCGATTGCGCGGTACTATGCAGGACATCACACGACAGAAACAAGCAGCCGCAGAGCTCAAAAAATCAGAGGAGATGTTTTCAAAGGCGTTTCGGCAAGGCCCCATGGCGCTGACACTGACCAGCGCAAAGACTCAACGCTTCATCGACGTAAACGAGACTTTTGAACGTGTCACGGGATATCGCCGCGAGGAACTCACCGGGCGCACTCCGATCGAGGTAGGAATCTGGGCCGACTCGCCAGAGACGTCTGATTTGGGAAAAAGACTCCTAGCTGGCGAAACCCTTCGAGATGTAGAGTTTCGGTTCATTACAAAAAGTGGCCAGACTCGTGTCGTCCACACCTCCGCAGAACTAATCGACATTGCAGGTGAGCCTTGCGTCCTCGCAGCAGCCATAGATGTTACAGACCGCACCAGAACGGAACAGGCATTGCTGGAAAGTGAAAGACGGTTTCGCCTGATGTCGGATTCTGCTCCGGTCCTTATGTGGATGGCGGGCCCAGACAAGCTCTGCACCGATTTTAATAAAGAGTGGTTGCGATTCACCGGACGAACCATGCAACAGGAATTGGGCGAAGGGTGGGCAGAGAGTATCCATCCGAACGACTCCGAGGTGTGCCTTCGTACTTACACAAAAGCCTTCGATATGAGACGGGAATTTTCTATGGAGTATCGCCTTCGACGTCATGATGGCCAGTACCGTTGGATCCTGGATAAAGGAGTGCCTCGCTTCCTGGAGGACGGCACCTTTGCAGGTTACATAGGCTATTGCGTTGATATCACCGAACAGAAGGAGGCAAAGGTAGTTCGAGCGGAGCTGAGCGGTCGGTTAATGCGAGCGCATGAGGAGGAACGGACCCGAATCGCTAGAGAATTACATGACGACATAAATCAACGATTGGCGTTGCTAGCCAATGGAATTCAGCAGCTCGAGCAGACTACAGCATTGCGTGAGGCGAGGCACGAAAAAGCACAACTACACGCATTTTGGCAGCTCACTTCCGAAATCGCGACCGACCTTCAGCATCTGTCACATGAATTGCATCCCTCCAAGTTGCACTACCTTGGGCTGCCCGCAGCGTTGCGTGGACTCTGCCATGAATTTTCCCAGCTTCACAACATTGAAGTCGACTGCATAGTGCGAGATCTCCCTGCCGACTTAGATGAAGACGTTTCGTTGAGCCTTTTTCGAACAGCTCAGGAGTCGTTACATAATGTGGCCAAACATAGTCATGCACATCTCGTAAAAGTGGAACTCATCTGTGAAGAAAACAAGCTAATATTGCGCGTTTCAGATGATGGAGCTGGATTCGACTTTGAGCGGACCACAAATCGACAGGGGTTAGGGCTGATAAGCATGCAAGAACGGCTGAAGTCAGTTGGCGGCCAGCTCTCAGTATGGTCTCATCCATCGCTTGGCACTCAAGTGGAAGCATCGGTTCCTGCGATCGCATGTGCGCCGGCAGTGCACAACACCGCGCACCAATGAACTCATCAGGATTGATTCGTCAGCATTAATGACCCCAAGCCGTTACTTTTACCAGTGCCACAAACTCTTAGCAGCACGTAACATCTCTTGGCGGACGATTGGTTTTGAAGGCGAACCCCGGCAAAACTAGCGCCCCACCTACTGAGTTGGGGGTTCCGCGGTGCTGGCAGCTATCGAAGGAGCCCTTGGTGGTAAAGACAAGCATATTACTCGTGGATGACAACGCAGTCATTCTGGACCACGTCAGTAATTTGCTAAGTAAAAGCACCCGATACGAGGTGGTTGCGGCCTTCACCAGCGGAGCCGATGTGCTGCGCGAGTACAAGCGGCTTAAGCCGGACGTAATCGTCCTCGATATCTCTATGGAACTGCTCAGCGGGATCGACGTGGCTCATCACCTGCGGGATCGCGGGTGCCATTCCAAGATTATTTTTCTGACGGTTCACGAGGATTTCGACTACGTAAATGCTGCCATGGGCGCAGGCGGCTCGGCGTATGTTGTGAAGTCCAGATTGAGCACGGACCTGATTCCCGCGATCAATGCAGTGCTCTCACATAAAATGTTCGTTTCACCAACCTTACTTCACACTCTCTAAACCTCGAAGTCACAACATTCACCCCCACTGGTACACTGCCGGCAATCGGACTAGTGGGCTGCTTTGGCTACTGTCACTAGTAACAGTTACCCGTTTGTTTACCTGTCGGTAAGGTTCAGCAGGAGGAAGTGGAACCCTATCAGGGACGGTGACTACGGGAAGGTCGAACCGCTCTGAGCTTGATGGTGGTTCCTGCATCGAGGCACCGAGGGTCCAGGGATGCGTTACTCAACTTTGAACATCTGCCGTTGGGGGTTTCGGTCTGCTGATGCTGGGCGTCTGGCGGCCTGGGCGCATCGGGTCGTACTGTCCAAAGCCGCAGTGGAGACGGTCCAACGTGCACTGCTCAATGCCACAGTCGAAGGTGTCGAAGTCCCGGAGGTAGACGTGATGCGAGAACACAAACTGACCGGCTCGGTCCCGCCGCCTCCGCTGTTCCCACTATTAGATCAGCCGATTCTGGTGGTTATGGCAGCACGACCGGCGATTCCGGCCTCGCTACCAGACGCAGCTGTTCCAGCAAAGTTACCGAAAACCGCGAGTTCTGTCCCCTTGTTCGGCCTGCTGGGGCTTTTGTCCCTTGCGGCCTCATAAGGAGTGAGGGCGCTTGGGACCATCCGCTAGAAGTGGACTTTTCGACAGCATGCCCAACTCACAAAGACGGCACGACAAGACCACCATGAACGCTCTGCACAATTTCATCCGCAGAGGATGCAGGAGACTACTTATGAAAAACCTACTGACAATTGTTGCGGTCTACTTTCTGATTCCAGCAGCATTGGCTCAAACTGTCGAAGTTACGGCCCCACCTCTGACCGATACCGACATCCAGTTGCTACGCTCCGATTTGCAGTCGGCCAAAAACAAGATCATTGCTGACACAATGAAATTCACCGAGCCAGAATCTGCAGCTTTCTGGCCGGTGTACCGCGATTACGCGCACGACCAAGCGGCGATTGCCGACGAACGGCTTAAGGTAATTACGGACTATGCCCAGCACATTGATACGATGGACGACGCAAAGGCAAAGGATTTGTCGCAGCGGATGATGGCCATCGAAGCGAAAGTCACTAACTTGCAACAAGCGTATTGGCCGAGGTTTGAGAAGGCTTTAGGTGCGAAAAGAGCTGCCAAATTCCTTCAGGTCGATAATCGACTCAGCCTCATGATCAACGTGCAACTGGCGTCCGAAATTCCTCTGATTCCGTAAACCGACGGACGGCGTCTCATGGCTGAGTATTGGGAGAATTCCCTTTTTACATTATTGAGCCTGCCCTTACCGGAATTACGATTGGGCCGGCGACGACAATTCAAATGGGCAACAGCATCCAAATGAGCGCAGTCGGAACCTACAACGACGGTTCGCAACAGAATCTCTCAAATGTCTATTGGAGCAGTAGCACTCCCATGTTGCCACAATTATCGGCACGCAGGAAACCGTCAACCGGACTGCTACCATCTCCGTGACCTTAGCCGACCTCACGTCAATTCTAGCCACTACTCAGGATGGCCTTACAAACATTGCGTACGGTGAGAGTGAGCAGTTTATCGCTATCGGTACGGCCAATGGGGAGCAGGTCAATATTACGGACTCAGTGACCTGGAGTGCAAGTCCGTCCTTAATTTCAAACGTGACTGTCGCTTCGACCACAGGACTGCGCGTAACGATTTCAGGACCGACGACGCCGGTTCAATTCCAGGTGATAGCGACCGATCCCAGGACTGGAATCTCCGGGACAATGGTTCTCACAATTCATCCCTAACCCTCCACATGATAACTGTTAAAGTTGTCAGTTGGCATTGTTCGTTGTTCCTTATAAAAAAGAACAGCAGGAGGGGGCCCTACAATCCCTCAATGTGTATGGACAGAACACCTAACCAGGAGCAAACCGGAGGAACAACAGTTCGCATCGGTGATTGTTATATCTGGGCGGGGATCTATTACCTGGATTCTTCTAACGACTACCGCGAGTACCTCCCCCGCACTACGCGAAGCGTACCATCTCCCGAAGGCAACCTGGTGATGTTAGATGACAAACCTCATCCAGGTTGGGGTACGGCTCTCGGAGTTGTTATTGGTGCGCTGCTCATCTCCCTAGGACTCCTCTCATTGATGCGGGCCTGCGGCTGATAAACTCTACCGAAAGAGGGCTTGGACGGCCTTGTAAGTCGTGGCAACCGGACAGTGGACGTACGTTCAAAGGTTTTCCAGGGCTCGAGGGTCTCGACAGGCCGACTGGACTCATTTTTCCTACACTCGAGGTCTGGGTATCGCGTACGCCAGCGGGTTTGTCCCCGCGAAAGCCGGGAGATTTTCCGAGACTGCAAGGATTGTGGACTCATCATTCCAGGGCCGGATGAAGTAAAAGCCGCTCTGGCGCGTGAACCATGATCATCCCGCGAGTCTTGAGAATCGCACCGCTGCGTTGCCATTCACTCAGAAGCCGGCTGGCGGTGAACGGGGTGATGTTCGCGGCGTTGGCCAATTGCTCATTGGTGATGTCGAGTTGTATACCGCCCGAAATTTTGTGTCCGATCCCTTCAGCTAGACTCAGCAGCACTTGCGCAAGCCGCTCGCGAGCAGTCTTGGAGATCAGGGCTAACTGGGCAGCGAGGAACCAGGTCAAATGGTCCAATGCGAATGGCAGTGCATTATCCAGCAGCCTAGGATAACGTGCTACGAGGCTCCGGATCCTCTCTCGACGCCAACCGAAGACGGAGCTGTCTTTCACCATTTCCGTGCTAACCAGATACGTGGTGGGCATCGGCAGAATCGCCGCGCCGCCGAGAATCTCGCCGGGTCCAAGCCAGCGCAGCAGAACTTTGCGACCTTCTTGTGTGACGTAGAAAAGTCGGGCACAACCCGTTCTCAATAGCAGGAAATGCTCAGCAGGATCTTCTTGATTGAGAACCACAACGCCAGAAGAGTATCGGCGAAACGTGGCGGCTCCCAGAATGGAACTGACTTCAAGCTTTGAGAACCCATCCAGAATACGAGACCTGACAGGTTCGCCCGGTGAGCAAGCCATCATAGGCGGTCTGTTCTGAACGGAACTAGCGGAGCAGTTTACATCCATCATGTCCCACCGGGCGGGAGCGGTGAAAAGTGCAGTTCCAGGGTTTTCGCCATGGCCAGCGCACAATCAATATTTCGAAATCAAAGCTGCGATCGAAAAGCAGTTCAAATTCTAGGGACCGAGCAACTTCCTTTGTACTGGCAGAAGTAACAGTTCATTTACACGAGAAACCGGATGACGATGGTGATGGGTGTCGCGGCACTGTGCTTACTAGCATGCACGTCCGCATCGGCCGCAAGTGGGGACGAGACCCAAGTAAAAGGAATGATTACCGACCGCACGGGAGAAACGTTGATCGTCAATGCCCGAATGGACAAACCACCGTGGTTTTAACTGGTGACACGCATACGAAAGATGATAAGGGCCCGTTTGGCCTGGACAAAGAGCCCGAGATGATCCAGTCTGGCTTACATCCGACAGCAGATCAAGTTGATGCCAACATACGCGCGATTGCCGCTAACCAGCAGAATATCGCGACGCACAGCGTGCAGCTCGCCGCGCAAAAAGAGAGTATTGAAACCAATCAACAAGATATTGCAGGCAACAAACAGCAAATCGAACAGAACATTAAGATAGCGACGACAAAACGCTTTACAGCGTTGAGCGACTACGACGTAAAAGGCCAGGCGACTGTGAAATTTAAAGTTGGCAGTTCCATGATCTCGCCCTCGGACCAGGCACAACTCAAACACTTGGCGCAAACCGCAACTGTGCTCACCGGGTACATCGTTGAGGTAACAGGCCATGCGGATTCAACTGGCAGCGCTGCGATGAACACAAAACTGAGTGAGGACCGCGCCAAGACGGTGGTCAGCTTCTTGATGCAACAAGGGGGGTGTGCCAGTGCGGCATATCGTTGCGCCGGGCGCAATGGGTGAGTATGGACCAGCGGCATCGAACGAGACCAAGGAAGGGCGGGCCGAGAACCGTCGCGTTGACGTTAAGGTCCTCGTTAACAAAGGCATTGCCGGTAGCTAAGGTACAAGTGTTCCGCCGATCGTAGCGGGAAAAGCGCCATGAAAAGGCAGAACTCTCCAACAACGGTTTGGAGAATCACGCGAAGGTGCACTGCATTTATATGCACCGTTCTGCTTGCGTCGGGGGAGACATTTCTCCTGTCTACGTCTGCACCCGGCGCCACTTCTGCTCAGACAGCAGTGGCGAAAATACCTCCGGATCAGCTGGATTCTCTCGTGGCGCCCATCGCTCTCTATTCAGACCCATTGCTGGCCCAGGTCTTGGCGGCATCCACCTATCCTCTAGAAATCATCCAGCTGCAGCAATGGCTGGCGAAGAACAAAGGCCTGAAAGACAAAGCACTTGCCGATGCCGTAGCAAAAGAGCCTTGGGATCCAAGCGTCCAGGGGCTGGCCGCGCTGCCAGACGTGGTAAATCGCCTGGCAAACGACATTCAGTGGACCACCGATCTCGGCAATGCGTTCCTGGCGCAGCAGAGCGATGTGATGGACGCCGTGCAGCGCATGCGGAAGAAGGCCGAGGATAAAGGCAGTTTAGGTTCGACCGAACAACAAAAAGTGGAAACCAGGGTCGTTGAAGGCAAGAGCACTATCATCATCGAACAGACCGATCCGCAGGTGATTTATGTGCCTTCGTACGATCCCTATGTGGTGTGGGGAGCACCGCTCTATCCCTATCCGCCGATTTACTATCCACCGGCGGGATACTACGCCGCGGGAATGGCGATCTCTTTTGGGGTCGGCGTGGCTATGGGGGCATTCTGGAGCGGCGGTTGGGGTTGGGGGTGCGGATGGGGCGGCAATAATAATATTTACGTCAACCGCAATAATAATTTCAATCGTAATACGAACATTGGCGGGGGCAACAGAAATAACATCGGCGGCGGCCGCAACGGCATCGGAGGAGACCGCAATGACATTGGCGGCGGCCGCAACGACCTCGGAGGAGGCAACCGCGGAGGAAATTTAGGGAACCGTCCCTCAACCTTACCAGCTCGCGCCGGCGCGGGCGACAGATGGCAACACAATCCGGCACATCGCGGCGGAGCCCCGTATCGAGACCGGGCAACCGCGGACAGGTTTGGCGGCACGACGCGTGGTGATTCACTCGCCAATCGCCAAGCTGGCGCCCGGCAACAGCTTGGCCGACAGGGCGGTAACCTTTCCAGCAGTCGTGGCGGGGCCGGCTTGGGTAATCGGGGCAACAGCGCCGGATTTGGGAACAGGGCGGGCGCAGGCGGAGGTGATCGCATAGGAAGCCGGGATCTTTCGCGCAGCGGTGGCGGGAACCGAGATGCTTTCGGAGGGGGATCCAGGGGATACAACGGATCAAGCGCTCGTGCCAGCGGTAGCCGTGGTGCCTCAAGCATGGGATCGCGAGGCGGTGGAGGTTCCGGCGGAGGTGGTCGTCGCGGCGGTGGCGGCGGGCGCCGCAGATGAGAACGCGTAGATTCGCACAACGGACAATCATTGGAACACAGAATGAAATTCGTATTCACTCATCCAAATCTCTCCGGCACTCTCAGAGTTGTTGCTATGGCGGCTTTTGTCTATCTCTGCGCCTCGCTTTCACCCTCGCAGGAACCCATTGCAAAAAGGGCTCCGGCAGCTATTGCTGCGGTCGCTGCCGGCCCCAAGGGCTTCGATACTCCGCAGCAAGCTGCGGATGCGTTAGTCAACGCAGCCGCGAAGTTTGACGAAGACGCCCTCGCACAAATCTTTGGACCCGACGGAGACGACATCGTATTTAGCGGCGAATACGCGCAAGACCGCCAGCACGCTGCTGATTTCGCTACCGAGGCAGAAGAAAAGAAGAGCGTGTCCATGGATCCGAAAAGCGGCACCCGCGCATTCCTCCTTGTAGGCGACGAAGACTGGCCGTTCCCCGTACCGATGGTGAAGAGAGGGCAAGAATGGTTCTTTGACGCCAAAGCCGGCCGGCAGGAGCTTCTCTACCGTCGCATCGGCGCCAATGAATTGGACGCAATCCAAATTTGCCACGGCTACGTGGAGGCGCAGTACGATTATGCCTACCAATATCGTGATGAGTACGATGTGAACCAATATGCCCAGCGCATCGTGAGTACTCCCGGCAAGCAGGACGGCTTGGCGTGGCAAAACCAGGATGGCTCGTGGGGAGGTCCCGTGGGCGACAAGATTGCCCGCTCCATCGAACAGGGTTATACCATTGACGCGCAGCCGTACCACGGCTATTTCTTCAAAATTCTAAAAGGACAAGGGCCTGAGGCTCCGCTCGGTGAGATGGATTATGTCGTCAAAGGGGTGATGATCGGCGGCTTTGCCCTGGTCGCCGCGCCGGCGGAGTACGCCGTGACCGGAGTTAGAACCTTCATCGTCAGCCAGGACGGAGTGGTCTACGAAAAAGATCTTGGGCCGGAAACACTCACCGACTTTCAGAAGATGAATCTCTTCAACCCCGACAAATCCTGGACTCCGGCCCTGGACTAGAACGAGTAGAGAAGGACCACAAATCTTTCTCAACCGGCAGCACATGCATTAGCGGGAATTAACGATTCCTCCGCCGACGAGTTGACTCGCCGTGCGAAGAAAAAGCAGTGAGCCGACCCACGAACCATCAGGCAGCTCGTTTGGTTTCTTCGCTGCCCTTCGAGGCCTCGAAGGCATTCCGATATCCGCGCGCGATCGATCGAACACCGCGTCCGATTTCCTCATAGGCCTCATCGCCAAGATTGGCCAAGGACACGCGTAAGGACCAGTCTGGCGCGTCGAACCCGCCCCCGTTGAGCAGGACGATCCCACGGTCTTCGGCGAGACGGAAGGCAAGATCGAGCGGGTGCACGTGTTTCTTGAGGTACTCAACGGCTTTATCGCCAAGGTTCTTCCGAGCCCAGAACTCGAAATCAATTAATCCGTAGTAGGCGTCGTAGAGCGGGTTCGGCTTGAGCTCGAGACCGAGCCCCTCGATCATGGACAGGGCGCGGCGGTGGACGATATCTCGGCACGCATGTTGATAGCGTTTCTCGCAGTCCATCAATTCGGCCATGGAGAACAGGCTCATCATCACCTGCTGTGGTAAAGAGAGCCCCGCGGTGTGGTTCAGCGCTACGTCTCGGCTGTCAGCCACAATACGGTCAATGAACTTGATTTTACGTGGCTCGAGCGTGAGTGCGCCGTAGCGCTTGTCGAGTGCGCGCACGTCGGCACCTGGAAGCTGCGCGATCTTTCTATCGAAAATGTTGTCTTCGTGGATCGCGATGATGCCGAGTCGCCAGCCCGTTGCCCCAAAGTACTTCGAATACGAGTACACGCCGATCGTATTCTGCGGTAGCTCACCCAGCAGAGAGCGGAAGTCCGGAACAAACGTTCCGTACACATCATCCGTCAGGAGCATGAGATCGGGACGCTTCGTCTTCACTAACTTCGCAATCTTGGCCATTGTGTCCTTGCTGAGTGCCACTCCCGTCGGATTACCGGGATTCACCACGAAGAATGCCTTGATCTTGGGGTCTTCCAGCTTTTTCAGTTCGGCATCGGTAAACTGAAAGCGATTCTCCTGTGGAGCCTCCACGTTAACAACGTTCAGGGCGTAGTCCTCCAGATGAGGCATCTCGATGTAGGGGGTAAAGATCGGGGTGCCCAGGGCAATCGTATCGCCGGCCCGCAGCAGGCGATTAGCTTTCAGCGACTTGAAAATGTAACACATTGCGGCCGTGCCGCCTTCGACTGCGTAGAGATCAAACTTGCCGGCGGGTCGCGGATCTCCGCACATTGCCCACATCAGGTAGTCGTGAGCGATGCGCTCATTGTGGACAAGCATTCGGTCAGGCACCGGGTAGTTGTCACCGATGATCGAGTCCACCAGTTCGTAGACAAAGGGATCCGCCTCGAACTCAAAAGTCTTGAGCGCGAACGGCACCATTGCCGACAGGAAAGACGCTCCGGGAGTGTCGGAGTGCTTGGCAAGCCATGTTTCCAGTCGGTTCGCGATCCCGTGCGCCTGCGGCATTCCACCCAAGCCGGCGGAGTGCTCCATCACTCGCTTGCTCTCGGTGATCGCGAACTGACCGAGCAGAAAATAGCCCTCGCGCGGCACGGTCGCGACCCAGTTGGGATTGCCGCGCCCGGCGTTGAGAAAGGCCGATTGGGTGGTTCTTGAGGTCTTCTTTGCCAGCTTGATGAGCTCGTCCTTGATCTCGAAGGGGCTCAATGTCTCAAAGCTTTGGAGGTTCTGGAGTGCCATAAATGTTCTCCTCGATTAGTTCTAGAATGCCGACGTCAACAGAATGATCATGACCATGCCCCAGATCGTGAGCAAAGTGTTGCCCACGGCGTAAGTCACTGTGTAGCCGAGCGCCGGGACTTGACTCTGCGCCCTGTCGCAGACTAGACCAAGCGAAGCCGTCGTCGTGCGGGCGCCGGAGATGATACCGAGTGTAAGCGCGTCATGGAAGCGGAAGATGTATTTGGCAATAAACATACCGAAGACAAGGGGCAGCGTCGTCGCCAGAGCTCCCCACAGAAAGAGCCCGACGCCCTGCGTACGCAAGCCGTTGATGAAGCCCGGGCCCGCCGAGATGCCGACTATGGCGATGAAGATGTTCAGGCCGACGGAGTTCATGAACCAGACTGTCGAGGTCGGGATGCGACCGAACTTGGGATGTACAGATCGTAACCATCCGCAAACCAGCCCTGAGATCAGTGCTCCACCTGCCGTTGAAAGTGTTAGGGGCACACCCGCTATCTTCCACACCAGGGCGCCGATCAGGGCACCGACTGTGATCCCGGCGCCGATGAATGCGACGTCAGCGACGTCAGTCGTGCGATCCGGCACGCCCAGCGCCTTAATGCTGGCGTTCGTGTCTTGAGTACGGCCGACCAATGTAACGATATCTCCACGGAAAATTTTCGTATTCGGCAAAATAGGAATCGAGGTTGCAACGGCACCGCGCGTGATCTTCCGGAGAAAAACGCCGCGGGCACTGGGTAATGTGGCCAGTTCGGCGAGGGTCTTGCCGTCGACTTCCTTATTGGTGACGTAAACGTCGACGCCTTCTACCGGAACACTCAGCAGTTCAGGATCATCGACTTCGGGTGAGACGTCATCTGCAACGTTCATCCCTCGCCCGCCCGCGACTGCCGCGAGCTTCAAACGTTGGCCGACAATCTTGACAAGTGAATCCCGCGCACCCGCCACGGCCACCACATCGCCTTCACTTAATACCGTGTCGGCGGTCGCTTCTTGAATCACTCCCTTATGACGTACGCGCAGCACAAACACTCGCGAGCCGGGGAGGAGCGCTTCGGCCTCGGCTGCGCGGCGACCATTGACTATGCCGCCCGCCTGTACACGGAACGCGCGCATCTCCCAGCGGTGCCAGGCACTTCCGGCCCCGCCAAGCTCCTTCGTGCCTCCTTGCTTCTCCTCGTAGTCTTTGCATGCCGCCGGGAGATCGATGCGGAGCAATGCCGGGCCAAGCAGAGCGATCACGATCGCCGATCCGATGGTTCCGAACATGTAGGTGACGGCGTACGCAATCGGCATTGAGTCAAGCAACTTCTTGGCCTCATCAGCGGCAAGGCCCAGCCGGTTGATGGCGTCGGTGGAAAGTCCCATCGCTGCGGAAATAGTTTGCGATCCGGAGTAAAATCCGGCCGAATAGCCGAGGTCATAGCCAGCGATTTTGACAATCGCCACTGGTATCAGGAGACACAAGGCACACTGGACTACGGAAAAAATCGCCTGCGGAACACCATCCTTGGCAACTCCACGCACGAACTGCGGGCCCACCCCATAGCCAACGGCAAAGAGAAACATCAGGAAAGCAAAGGCTTTGAGTGGTTGCGAAATCGTGATGCCGACTTGTCCGATGAGCACGCCGGCCAGCAGGGTCGCGGTAACAGAGCCCAAGCCAATGCCGCGGAAAGTGAACTTACCGAAGTAGTAGCCGAGAGCGAGAACTAAAAAAATGGCGATCTCGGGATATTGTCGAACGGTTGCAGCGAACCATGTCTCCATGCCCATCATGCTATCTCCTGACGAAACAACGTCGACAGCGCGGCCAGAGACCGCGGTATACGCTAAGAACGAACGATAGGTTCGCGTATGGCTGGTGTCGCCTGTCAGATGTGACAGGTTCTCATCCCAACGGAGTTAGATCACGGATCAGACAAGAGCGCCGAACCACAGCGGAAGATCACGCTCCGTCTCTGAAATCAACTTCATGCTTCCGATGATGGTTTCCGGATTGTTATAGGTAATTGCCGAATTGGTGATCGAGTCTTTCCGATTTCAACGTCGGATGGATCCTTACGCTTTCAAATGCTTCTTGGTATGACGGTAGCAGCGTCGGTGTAATGCAACGTTAGTTTGTGTCAGTAATGCGTTCAAGCCCTGGAGGATGTGCTGTATCGCTTCCACTTGATTCTCCTTAACAGCGTCTACAACAGCGTCTACTTACATGCAAGCATCACGCTCTGCACCAACTGTCATTTCTGTCAGTGCAAACCGCCAGCAAAACTCTCTAACCTCGCCCGGTAAACATTTGTCGGATGAAGCACGAAGTGACCAGATCAAAGCTTAGGGAGAAACGTCATCCAAGGGCATTTCGCACGCTCGTGTTGGCCTGGACCTGGTTGTTGCTATCAGTTTCCGCTTTTGGACAGGCCATCTCCGATCTTCCTTCGCCCACTTTTGAGCGCCAACCGGGTGCACTCAACTTCGAAGAGGCGTATGCGCGTATAGCTGGCGATTCAAGCTCGCTCCGACAACTCCTCACTAATTCTAATCACGAAACTGATGCTCCTGCTGATGCATCTCGCAGACAATCAATCGAAACGGCTTTCGTGATTAGGCAGTCGGCGACGAACTCACCGGCCGAGACCAATTTCAACTGGTGGGCCGCTACGCGGGAGTCATGGCTCTTCACCGGAATCATGCACACTTTCAATATCGCAACCGAAGCGGGGACTCGGGACGCACTGAACGGCCACTGGTTCGAGGACTACCTTGATTCTGTCAGCGAATTACGTGGTTGGAGCGATGGCGACAAATTCATGTCGCCTTACGTAGGCCACACCATGGAGGGTTCCGTCTTTGGTTACATCGAACGCCAAAATGATCCTAAATACCGCAAGGTCCAATGGGGAGATGGGCGGGTTTACTTCATCAGTCTGCTGCATTCATTGGCATATTCGGCGGCGTGGCATACCCAGTGGAAAATTGGGCCTGCCAGCGAAGCGTCGATCGGAAACGTGATGCTGCATGCGTCCCCAGGATTCATCACTCTTACGGACACGCCGACCTTGGGCACACTGGCGATGATCGCCGAGGACTCTGCCGATCGTTACCTGATCATGGGCCTTGAGAGTCACACCACCAACCGAGCGATTCTCTTGCTCGCCCGGAGCTTCTTGAACCCGGGCCGATCTTTTGCCAACCTCATGTCTTTCCAGGTGCCCTGGCATCGGGAAACCCGCATTGGGCTGTTTGGTAAAAACCTTAACATTCGTAAACAACTGATCGCCGATTACAAACAAACAGGTAAAAAGGCGTTTGAGTATGTACGGCCTGAACAAATTGAAACCACAGCGCCATCTTACCCAAAAGAAGCACCTATCGAATTGACGGCTTTTCCCCTGTACGAGTCTTTTCTGGGCGGCGGTAGCTGCATCGGCGGAGGGGGTTCGGGTGCCGCTCGCCTGCACCCGCATTTCCAGGCAATCGCTGAAGTGAGTGGCTGCCTGATCATGCATATGCCTGCGGCCAATCAAAGTGGGGACTCCCTGTTTTACGGGGGAGGGCTTCGTTGGACACCGAGGGCAGCGCATCGAATCTCGCCTTACATGCAGGTGATGTTTGGAGGCAAGAAGGTTACGCACGAAATCGACGATCTTGCTCTCCGCAATAAACTGTTCAAGGAATGGAACAACGGCGATGGTACGCTCGGTCATTATCCGAGGCGCAGCGACTGGTCAGTCGAAGTAGCGAACAATGGGCCCTCTGTTTCAATGGGCGGGGGCTTCGATGTGGTGCTTGCACGGCCATTTGCCTGGCGGTTCTTCAATCTCGAGTATTCGCACAGTTGGATGGGTAATGTAGCAATGATTCAACCGCAGAACGCCGTTCGTATCTCGACCGGGGCTGTTTTGCGCATCGGCACTTGGTAGCCCGTGAATCCCCACCTGAAAGGTAGCTGGTTCTCTGGCGGACTGAAGGCCGGTGCTTCTCCCGAACCGCACCACACACTCGCGTCGGAGTGACTCAGTGGCATGACGCATCGTCTCTGAACTCACCGCTCCCCAACATGGCACTCAGGAAGTGACCACAAGTTATGATTTGTTGTGATAGCGGCTCCTTGCGTAATGTATTGGGCGACATTATGTATTTCGCCGTGTCCATCGATTGTTTCGCTTCCACTAGTTTGTTGCTCCACTGTCTCACCGCCTCAAATTCATTTGTGAGTAACTGAAGAGCATTTCGGTCAGAATCAGTGGATACGGCAGCGGTTGCGAGATTAAGGCTTTGTGCGGCTTGTTCGCGGTAGTCGGCCACCCAGTTGTCGGTGACTTCGTACCCATGCTGAATAGCGTAGGCCAACGTACTACCCCATTCCCTCATTTTGGCTACCGTTTCGATTCCGGAGACGATGAAATCCCTCGACAATCCCGAATGTTCCGCGTGCTCTGGCGCAGGAACCTGCGCGGGAGCGCTTGCGGCGACCGCGGGCAGTGTCAAAGTAATCTGATTCCCCTGAAAACCGAAGGAGCCGTTGGCGATGCGGGCCAAAGTCTCCACTTCTAGGTAGGTCCGGCCATTGATCTCCATAACCGCGATTTCTCCAGAACGCCCATTTACCATTAAAGTTTTGTTCTCCTGCTTGATTTGTGCAACCGCGACGGCGCACAGCAGGACTACTAGCGATGTACCCCAGCGCTTGCTCTGCATGACAGGTTGTCCTCCGGCAGTACTGACATTGTGACAAGCAGACTCGCGGCAAACACTTATTCTTTTGCGGCGGATTTCAACTGATCAATACAAAGTGTAGGCGACAACATGCGCCGATCTTCACTGTAACTATTGACAGTCCGATGTATGCATCTTTAAGACTAAGCTGGGATAACGCCGGTGACATCACTGGCATTAAGAACAGTGTTCATCCGTGAGCAAGCTTGCACACTCAGAGCCGAAGGGGACAAGGCCATGACTTATGTACAATCACCGAGAATCTCCAATGTTGCCGCTTTGTTGCTCATTGGACTCACATTTTCAAGCTCAATTGTGGCCGCCCAGTCGGTAAAAGCTGAAGGCATTATCAAAGCTCGAAACGGCGCCACCATGATTCTGCAGACGTCGAATTCTTCGAGCCTTACTGTCCTGCTGACCGACTACACGAAGGTCGGCCAGGTGCAGGGCCTGCTCAAGGCTCGTAGGAAAGAAATGTCCATGGCTGCGCTCATTCCGGGACTCGAGGTTAAAGTAGAAGGAACCTACAACGATCACAACGAACTGCTGGCGAAGGCGGTGTCGTTCAAAGGCAACGATCTGGAACGAGCTGAGTCCATCCAAGCTGGTCTGCACGAAATTAAGGTGGAAACACAGAGGCATGATGAGGAGCTCGCAAATCAGAATGCAGCTTTACAGCAGCAGCAGGCACAGCTGATGGAGCATGAGCAGAAGATCGCCGCCAACAAGGCAGGAATTGACGCTGCCGTGGCACGCTTTGGCCAACTCGACGACTACTACATTTTTGACGAGGTAACCGTTTACTTCGGCAATGGCAAAGTTAAAGTCGATTCAGAGTACATCCCAAAGCTACTGGCACTTGCCGATAAAGCCAAAACCATCGAGGGATATGTGATTGAGGTAAAGGGCTATGCTTCCTCGGTGGGCAGCGCGGCGCTCAACCAGCAGCTCAGTGAAGACCGCGCCGATGAGGTGACTACTATTCTGATTCAACGAGCCCACATTTCCCTAACCAGAATGTTGGCACCTGGTGCAATGGGAGAAAGTCACCAAATCGGCAGCGCGAACACGGAGCAAGAACAGGCCGAGAATCGTCGTGTGGTGGTTCGTGTTTTGCAGAACAAAGCTATCGCGGGAATATAGCACGGTCGGCTAGACTCTCGCCTTTTAGTGCGGGCCCCCAGGTTTGTCCACCATTCGATCAAGTGGTGATGCGCTCCTTCCTTTGTTTCACTCACCACCGAATGCCAAACGTCAGCGGCAAAACCGTGGTATCAATGCCTGGCGTGAATGCCCGATGATAACGAATTTCCGTATAGAAATTTGCACTAGAGTCCCAAAGACGAAAACCGAACCCCCCGCCGACATTGAATCCGGGGGCCGACGACGTTCGGGATCCCACCGTTACAGCAGTAGGAAAAATGCCATTCACGCACTGGAGGTTCCACCAAGCCCAGACCGGGGCGCATTTGGTGCCGGCCTGGAGCACCGTTTCTTTGGCCTCTAGGGTTCGTCGATACCATCCCCCGCCGCCAATGAGGTAGGCTGTCTTGCTCCCGCCAATGGTAGTGCCCAAAATCAAGTTGCCGCTAAGGGAATACAATCTGCCCTTCACATTAGCGACACCTACTTGATCGATGACACTTTGCTGCAGAGGTAACCCGTGAAACATAAACTCTGCGTTCATCTTGGAGTGAGTGGTTAGGTTTGATCCTCCTCCTACGACTAAATTGTAAGACGTGTTGGCGAAATCACTGGTTGTGCTCAAAGGGAAGCCTGGACCGCCTCCGAAATTGAAATTGTAGCCCTGGGCTGATGCTTGTAATGTGAGCAGACAATAAATGAACAATATGCACCAGCGACTGGCTGACATGATCACCTTGAAGTGTGCCAATAGTCGTCAGTTAGTGAGGTAAGGTACCGCGCGTGTGCTTTCGGCTAACCCGGCGCTATGTGCCAATACAGGCTATGTAGCAGTTGTAAGCAGGAGAACTGTCAAAACTCGCAGATCGGCAGCAGATGCCGGTCGCGTGCTGGCGCCGAGATCAACGAGTTCACTACGTGTGAGTCAGGATGCATCTCGAGTGCCTCCACCATGACCCAGCCCACATGGAATTGCTTAAAAGAATACGTGACTAATTCTTCGAGGTGAACCGCCACCTGTCATTGTTACCAGTGGCTGCCTGAACGAGGAGTTTCTACTATTTACCTACATCTTACGGGTTCAAGGACACCCAACTCAGGGATGGACACGCTACAGACTGAAACCCGCGCCAAAGGACCCGAGCTGACATTGCTGCTGTCAGACACTTTGCTGGATCAACCGCTGTGGAGATCACTGATCCAGAATGCTGAGGAAGTTGTCTTTCGCAAAAGGCTGCCTCCTTTGGTTCTTACGTCGACGCCGCTTCCAGTTAAGGATATCTGGGGCTTTTACGACTACAAAACAACTGGCGTGCTTGGCTCGACTGTCGTGCACCTTATGGCGCTGGTGGCAGTCATCGGACTCACCATCCTGGGCCGGAGAGTTGTGATGCAAACTCCACAAGCGACTGTGACTCTGTTGGCCCCAGACGATCTTCTATTGCTGCGACCCTCCCGGACGCGGGGCGGCGGTGGGGGTGGTGGGGGCGACCGCGACAAGTTGCGAGTGTCTAAAGGGCGATTGCCCAAGTTGGCTATGCAACAGCTCACACCGCCCACGGTAGTGGTGCGAAATGACAACCGTAGGCTGACCGTGGAGCCGACGGTAGTGATTCCACTTCAGATCGTTCTGGCCACTAACCAACTGCCGACGCTGGGCGATCCCATGTCGCAACTGCTTTCGGCTCCGCCGTCCAACGGCACGGGATCCAGCGGCGGGATCGGATCCGGAAACGGCGGGTTTGTTGGTAGCGGAGAAGGGCCGGGTGTTGGCCCCGGTCGTGGCGGCGGGGTTGGTGGTGGAGTATTCCGGATCGGCGGCGGAGTCTCTGCCCCACGACCGGTCTTCAGGCCTGGCCCTGAGTACTCGGAGGAAGCCCGCAAAGCCAAGTATCAGGGTACCTGCGTCCTGTGGATGGTGGTCGGGCCGGACGGCAAGACCCGGGACATAAAAGTGGCGCGAACCTTGGGGCTGGGCTTAGACGAAAAGGCAATCGAGGCTGTGAAGCAATGGAAGTTTGAACCCGCTATGAAAGAGGGCACGCCGGTCGCGGTGCAAGTAAATGTCGAAGTCACCTTCCGTCTGTATTGAGGAAACCAAGCTCTTAGGGCAAATGGGCCCATGATTACACATCACTTCTCGTGATTGTTCAGGCATACACAATTACTCTAAAGTGGGCTGGCCGACGTTAACCATCGTTCCCAGGCGGAGAAAAAAGAGCAGCCCGGGACGTGACAGGGAGGTTGACCTGCCGAGGAGGTACTCTGTCCCGAACTGCCCTTGTACGCACAGAGCAAGAGTGAAACCTTTGCTATATAAACACTCCGCGCAGTTCGCCGCAGCTGTCATTACTGACAGGCCCGGAGAATCCCGGCAGGTTCTCGAGCAGCCCGACTCAAGCGTAGGCACCGCGACTGTCAACTCTGACAGTTGCACCGCGAAATCCGGCTCGGGATACTGCATTGCGGTGTGTCGCTAAGGATTCCGTTCCCCCGCGCGATTTGTCCTCAGGTGGTTCATGATGGCGATGTTGTCTTCTAAAGCCGAATCGTTTGAAAGTATCGATGTCGTTATCCTAGCGGAGAACCGGCTGGTCCGAGAAGCCTTGACCAGGTTCCTGCAAAAGGAGGACATTCGCGTTATCGCTACATGCAGTCTTGGTTCGAATACCATGAAGCAAATTGCGGACGCCAAGCCGCATGTACTCATTCTTGATCCCACAGGGCTCCTAACCTCCTACGCGCAGGCAATTCTTGGGGCAATTAAAGCAGTGCCAGGCCTCAAGGTGGTACTTATCGGGATGGAGGCCGACGAGATCACATTCCTTCGTTTGGTACGCACCGGCATCGTGGGTTATCTGCTGAAAGACGCGTCGGTTACCGATGTAGCAGCGGCGGTTCGGGCAGTATGCGAAGGTAAGGCAGTATGCCCACCCCAGTTATGCCGGGCGCTTTTCGACTGGCTCGCACATCAAGAACTTCCTATCTCCAATGTGAACGGGAAATTGCAACTTGCACTAACTCGGCGCGAGATGCAGATACTTCAGATTATCGGCTGCGGATGCACTAACAAAGAAATTGCGCTGCAGTTAAATCTTTCCGAACAGACCGTTAAAAATCACGTCCACCGCGTACTACATAAATTGGGCGCTGCCAATCGCCTAAAGGCACTAGAGCTTTTCCATGTGCGGGGGCTGGGCGGCAACGCCGTAGCTCTCGAGGGACCGGCTGATCCGGATACTTCCAATGTGATTGTAAAGCGTCCTCATCCCGCAAACCTATACCGAAACTAAACGGGTGTGGTGTTCTTGAAATTTATCCTGCAGTGAGCTGTTAGTTTTGATAGTCGCGGCTCAGGCCTTTCTCAGATAGCTTTCGTATAGGTCATCTGAAGCTGTACATCCACTTCAAAGACCGATCTACCGTCACTGGTGGAGTTGAGTCGTGGACACGATATATGTTCCCTGTGTGAAGCCGAGCGATTGGAAGGCCCTGTACCGAGCAGCCATTCTTGAGGCGAACGCAAGCGATATTCCAAAGCGGGTCTCGGAAGCAGAAGAAGCTGTCCTGGCTCGTGGGCGAGAGCTTTTTTACCTTCACGGAACTCCCGAGGAAAAGGAAGCCCTGGAAGACGCATTGTATGCTTTGCGCGCTTTCAAGACGGCGTGCCAGCACGCCCAAACTGGATAAATCCCATTTTAGCTAAACGAGGTGCGCGATGAGGGATGCATTGTTTCTGGAGGAATGGAAAACGCTATATGCAGCCGCGATGTTGGAATTTGACGATACGCAGGTCCGGCACCGAATTATGAAAGCAGATACTGTGATAAGAGCTCGTTTGCAACAGTTGCCTGAGACGTCTTCACCTCGTTCCGAGCGGGCAGAACTACAATCAGCTCTGGATTACCTACGTCGCTTGACAAACATATTGCCGGCCGATTTGAAGTAAAGCCTATGAACAATCTCGCGCACCCTTCACTGGCCTGGAATAGAGCAGACCGAAAACGAAATCGACATGGGGCCAGCCAGAAACGTGTGCCCTGCCTCTCCGCTAGGTCTTGTGCTTTGGTAGCTTGGCGTTGAGCAGAGAAATCAGAGCTTCCCCTGCGTCTGTCGTCTTCACCGCATGTTGGAGGACGATTTCTTTCGCCGTTATTTCTTTGTCGTACAGTCGCTCGTTGGCATCCTTGTCGGGCTCCAGCGTGGCGCTACCCAGAGATGTTCCGGCAAACAGTCCGGACGCCTTGGCGTAGGTGAGCACGTCGGTCCCTGTCATAGTGCCTGAACGCGTGGCGCCACTTGGTCCAGCCGCCGCAGTTGCGTCACTGCCTAGCGTGGTCTTACTCTCCATGACGGCATCAACGCCCTTCTGGGACATAATCAGAAGGACGTAATCAGTAGACGAACCTCCGAGCTGCAACCCCACGCTGGCACCACCCATAGAATACATCGCCGGCGCCGACCAGTTACCGTTGAAGTCCTTGCCCCCACGGCAAGTCATCGGGCCGCGGCCGCCGCTTCCGCCGATGCCGACACCAAATTTCTTTACGTTGGGCAGAATCATGACACAATCAGCACCCTCCAACACGTTTGCTGGGATGCTGTTGCTACTTAACATGTCGCTCAGCACGCTGGCGGCTTCCTTCAGTGTTTCCTCGTCTTTCGCTTTGTCTGCCCCCAAAGAAGGCACGACCATGGCAATGAGGAATACGGGAATAAGTAATGCCTGGCAGTATCGTTTACTCATGCTCTCCCACGATGTTTTGGTGTGCGGCATAAAGGCTCCCTCTGCCGTTTAAGGCTGGCTGGTAGATTGCCACATATCGTGGATGGGGAGGGAACTGTCAAAACATACAGCCGACAGTTTCGAACTGTTTCGTCAGGAAAACGTGCAAAGCGAAATGGATCGTGGCCACGGTCGTACAAGATACCGTGGTCCGGCAGGCACAACGATGACATCGGCCGGTCTCAACTTGGCTTATATCGTGATCGAACCGACAAGGCTTATGGGCTTGTGGGCTTATGTCGTATATGTTGACCAGTGTCGTCGTGGCGACGCCCGTTTTGCCCTATGACGTCCAAGAGACCTGGAAACAGAACATTCCCGAACACACAAGCGATCTGTTCGACACGGCTTTGCCAGTTAGCGCCATCCTTGGCACTAAACGTGCCATTTCCTAGCCGAGCCATGCATCCCGCGTGGATGGTTTGATTCACTTTTAGGGATTTGGTGACTGTATCCTAACTGTTCCTAGCGATTAGGGAGCTCTACTACCCGGCCGCCCGTTGAGAATCACGTCCTGACCTGAAGGGAACGCGAACACGGATTGTCGTCCCGCCCATCGGCTTCGATTCAATGGCAATCGTTCCGTTCGCCAGCCGAACGCGCTCGCGCATACTAATGAGGCCTAGTCCTCCCTTACTCATCGCTGTCTCGGGATCAAACCCGGAACCACGATCTGCGATCGTGAGATCAAGCTGATTGCCTGGGCAAGTTAAGGTAACCTGGAAGAGCCGCACTTGGCTATGCTTGACTGCGTTATGCAGTGCCTCCTGGACAACTCTAAACAGACACAGCGAGACCTCATTGGATACGAGTTGAAGGATGTCATCGTGCTCAAAATCAACCTGTACTGACTGTCTCGCGGCAAACTCCTTGCAGAAACTCTTGATGGCGGCTACGATGCCGAGATACTCGAGTTGCGGGGAATGCAGCTCATGCGATATCGATTGCACTCCTGTTGAAACTTCTGTGAGTCGTCCTCGGATTTCTGTCAGTCGAACAATCAGTTGAGCAGGGGACTCCGGAAGATTCCGCTTCAGCTCTTCGATGTCAATTGCCACTAAAGCGAGGCGTTGGTTGATATCGTCGTGAAGGTCTCGCGCTATCCGGGTACGTTCTTGTTCTTGCACCTCAACCAGCTTGCGGCTCACGTCTGCAAGCGCCCGTTCCGCCTCTTTGCGCACCGTGATGTCGGCGATCAGGGTAAGAGCGCAAGGTTCGCCGTTTAGATCGATCAACTCCGAGGCGACGAGGCCAGTCCAGACTTGGCCATCCTTTCTGCAAAGAAGAATTTCCATACCTCGTACAGCACCTTGGGCTCGGAGCTGTTCCATGAAGGTTGCGCTTTGATTTGTGTCCACCCAGATCTTGATCTCCAGCGGTGTCCGGCCGATGACCTCATGGCGCGTCCAACCCGTGTATTGTTCGAAAGTGTCATTAACTTCCAGAAAGCGATAATTCACCAAGCTTACAAGCGTGAAACCAAGTGGGCTCAATCGAAAAGCCTTTGAAAACTTTTGTTCTGACACACGAAGCTCTGCTTCTATTTTTTTTCTCCGCGCCCGTTGCCAAAGCAGCGCAAAGATGGCGACCGACTGCGCCAAAAACACAAGGATACCGGCTAAGACATACCGCTCATATGTTTTCCAGATGCTTGGCGGCCGATCGAGCACGATACTGTCAGGGGGTAAAGCGCTTTCCTTCATGCGCCAGCGCTTGAGAGCCCGCTCATCGAACATGTAGATCGCCGAATCCTTTATTGTCGGTAGATCTCCCGGCTTTTCCCCGTTGATCATCCGGAGTGCCATACCTCCCGCTACTCTGCCCTGTTCCACGGCGCTTGAGACATCGCCCTCCACCTCGCCTTGGTTAAAGAGTGTGCCCGCAGCATCGTGACCTACCACGGCAAGGAGGACCAGCGTGTGGCGTGGAAGGTGTCTTAGACGCTCTAGCAGATCAGCCATGACAAGACCAGTCATAGATGAGATATTGAGATGGCCCACGTAAGGCGTCAATTGTTCCTTGACCACCGCTTGCTGCTGCCTATCCCACGCTGTTTCGCCCCCAACCACAACCACATGTTGTGTGTCCGGCAGGAACCGTAAAGGGGCTGCGAGAGTTGCCCCAGCCGCCACGTCGCCCTCGACCCCGGTGAAGTCGGAATCGAGAGCGCAATTACTCAGCAGTCCATTAAGGAGACAGAAAACAACGGGTACTCCTGGAAAGCTTTTGTGGTGCGTTTCGACCATACATCGGAGTGCAGATGGCTCGACGGTGATGATGACATCAGGCTTACGGTTTTCAACTCTGCGAAGGTACAAATCGCGAAATTGCTGCTGCACTGCTGGCTCATGGAATTCCACCGTCTCCCCATATTCGCGATAAGACTCAAGTTGGTATCGTGAATTGTCAAAGGCGGTTCGAATCCCCTGATCAACCAGGTTCGTGAGTGGATACGAGTTTCCGAGTTGATTCAGAATTAGGACTTGCCGGCTCGGCTTGACCTGGACTCCGAGGGAAGGTTGAAACAGGAAACAACAAGTAAGAAAAACAAAAACACCACCGGCCCATTCTGAGCGCTGACTGGCGATGTTTTGGCGGGTAAGCCGAATCCTAGGCATGTTCTGCCCTATATCAGCCAAGGTGCTGCACAAATCTTCTGGCAGCACCAAACGTCAAGTTGAGAAGTTTCGTGCCGTGAACTCTCCCTGGGAACTGAGCGCCCCGTGGCCCGGTAAGAATCTCACTAATGCGCTCACACCCCCCCTGTCAAAACTGACAGGTGACATGGTAGGGCCGAACGTATCTCATTGCCTCCGCTTATTTCTTACTCCTAAGGAGACTCAGAATGTTCGTTGGGTTGAGGGTCTCAGGCCCTCGACGATGGGAGACGTCTTTGGCGTGGTTTGCAATGCTTGCCATCAGCCTCGAGCTGGCGGGTTGCGCATGAGGCCAAACCTCTTCAAGCGGGGCCTTGCCAGGTGCGTGGCTTGCCCCCGCAAATGCAGTCGTCTCGACCGTAACTCTAAACCTCGCCAAATTGGACGGAACTGAAAAGACGGTTGTTATCTCGGACGAGCGTGGACAGTTCGGGTTCTTTTTGCTCTCACCCGGTACGTATGAACTGCACGCCAGCAAGTCCGACTTCGAACCTCTGAACCTGCCATACCTGCGCATAGTTGTTACAGAAACACTTCGACTTGAGCTGCAACTGCAAGTTGAGCTGCAGCTGCAAGTTGCGACACATTTCGAGAACGGCCAGGTCTGTTCTGAGCCTTCTATGGTCCAGACTGACACATCCACGCTAGGTCGGGTCATTGACGAAAACGCGGCTTGGGGGCTGCCTTTAATGACGAGAAACTTCGCACAGCTGTCTCCGGGCGTTTTACGATGCAGCATTCGGGCGTGCCGCCGGTTCCAATGTCAGCCTGATCCCGAAGATGGGTGGCAACATCTACCATCGCTCGCTTTTTTCGAGTTTCTGTGGAACGGTGTGCTTAACGCGAACGGTTACTTCTTGAACGAAACAGGGCAGCCACGGCAGGCTCTCAAGCAAAACCAATTCGGCTTCGTACTCGGGGGACCGATCCAAAAGAGCAACTTGCTTTTCTTTGGCTCCTATCCGCGCACACGTCAGGCTGACAGTGTGGCCGCTGGGCAAACGTATAGGGCCTGCACAGCGAGCCTGCACGAACCGCCGATTACCAATGACCGATCGGCCGCCGCGCTCGGTTCGATTTTCGGCGGCAGGAAGGGCGCTTTGGGAGGTTTAGTCGTGAATCCCGATGGCTCCAATATCAACCCTGTAGCTCGCACTCGTTGAACCTCAAACTCCCTGACGGAAGTTTCCTGGTTCCGACTCCTCAACCGGTTGACCCAACCAGGCCCTTTGCGACCCAAGGCTTCTCAGGATCTGGATCTCCGCACGTTGGTTGTCTTCAGACGAGACGTCTGTCCTACTAATTTATAATTTAGTTCTGCCCTCCTGTTCTTTCCGCGGAAGAGCCAGCCGCGGCACGGACTGCCGGCCAGTTGTACACCGGATATTTCGGCCGCTTGACATTCGGCAGGGGATGCTCTTTCAACTCCTCGAGAGCGACGGCAACTGCCTTCTCTAGTTGTGGGTCACGGCCTTGCCGCCACGCCGCCGGGTCAAACTCCACCTCAATGTCAGGCGACACGCCCTTGTTCTCAACGTCGAATTCCCCGGTTTCGGGGTTGAAGATGCCCCAGCGCGGCGCTGTGACTCCGCCGCCGTCTATCAGCGGCGGATAGCCTCCAATACCGATCAGTCCACCCCAAGTTCGGGTTCCAATCAGCGGGCCCGTGCCCAGCCGTTTGAACATCCACGGTAGCGCGTCCCCGCCGGAACCGGCATACTGATTGATGAGCATGACTTTCGGTCCAAAGATTGCCTGCGGAATGTTGTTATCCTCGCCTTCTCGTGTCATCGCCGTGGCCAGCAACGGGCGCTTGAGCCAGTCCACGATGTAGTCGGCGATCCAGCCGCCGCCATTAAAACGTTCGTCAATGACCGCTCCCTTGCGGTTGGACTGGGCGAAGTAGTAGCGGTTGAAGTTGGTAAAGCCATTTACTGCCGTGTCCGGCAGATACACATACGCCAGGCGGCCATTGCTGAGCTGATCCACTTTGCGGCGGTTCTCTTCCATCCAAGCACGCAGCCGCAGAGAGTGCTCATTCGCAATCGGCACGACTGTAACGTTGCGCGCTCCTTTGCCGCTTGCATCCGGCCCTACCTTGAGCTGAATCGCCTTGCCCGCCGTTTCCAGGAAGAAGGCATAGATTTCGTCGCTGCCGGTGAGATCGCGTCCATTGACCGCGAGCAGATATTCACCCTCACGCACATTAACGCCCGGCTCAGTGAGCGGAGCGCGCAGGTCCGGATTCCAATTCTCGCCGTGATAGACATGCGCGATGCGATAGCGGCCGTTTTCGATGGCGTAGTCCGCGCCCAGCAGCCCGCCGCTGACATGTTTCACCTCCGGCCGGTCGCCACCATGGATGTACACGTGCTGCGCTGTGATCTCGCCCAACATGTCGGCAAAAATATAGTTGAGGTCAGCCCGGCTCATGACGTGGTCCACATACGGCTGATATGCGGCCATCAGCGCCTTCAAATCGGCCCCGTGCATGTTGGGATCGTAGAAGAAGTCCCGCTCAATCCGGTAGGTCTCGCGGTACATCTGCTTCCACTCCGCCGGCGGATCTACATAGACCTCCATCGGACCGAGCTTCAACGAACCATCTGGCTTGCCCGGTTCCGGCGGTTTGCCTAGCGCATCTACTGGCTTAATGAACCAGGTCCCATGGGGACGCTCACCTTCTCCCGCTCCCTCGCCCGATGGCTGCGGTTCGGGCAACTGCTCGTATAGAGCCTTTTCTGCATTGGACGAAACAAAGAAGTTCCCAATGTTATCCAGCAGCTTTTCGGTCTTGCGGGTGCAGATGTCGAACTTGTGCACGATCTGGCCGCCGTTGCCCGTCCCGTCATCCACGAGAGGCCCCTCGAGCAAATACAAGATATGGGTCTTGCCCGCGATCATCCCGCCATAGCTTCTGGTGGGGAACGGCAGGGCCAGGATGCGCTGGTCAATACTCTCAAAATCAATACGAACCACCGGCGGCTGCTTGGACTTTTCATCCCCCTTCTTGGCGGAGGCATCCTTGCCTTTCTCGCTGCCCGGGTCGCTGTCCTTCGCAGCACCCTCCTTTGGCTGCTCGTTCTTTTGCGGCTGTTCGGGGGCGCATTCGTCGGTTTCGGCCAGGTCTTTTGGCTTGTCTGCCGCTGCAGCTTTTTGCGACTCTGGCTCCAACTTCTCCTCATCGCTTTGTGGCGCCAGTGGCGACTTGAGTTCTTTGCTCAAGACGACTACATATCCGCTGCGCGTCACCGGCACCTTGAAAGCGCCCATGCTGCTAGCCATTGCCGGCCCCACGTCCGTGCTCGCTGTGAAATAGAGATATTTGCCATTGCGATCGAAGGCTGGGAAAGCCGCGTCGCTCAAGCCGTCCGTGACCTGGTGCGTCTTCGTTTCTTCCAGCCCATAAATAAAGACGGCGTGCATTCCGCTGGTGAATTGCCGAGTGTAGGCGATCCACTTGCTGTCCGGCGACCACACCGGATTGAACCCTGAACCCGGCACACCGTCGTACGCGGTCGTATCCACCAGAACTGGCTTGGCCGCCTCGACATCCACGTACCAGAGGTTCAGACGTTTGTCGCTATACACAATCTTCTTGCTGTCGGGCGACCACACCGGCGAGTAATAAAAAGACGGCGGCTGCCCGAGATTGATCTTGCGCACCTCGCTGATTCCATCCTGCGAGCGCAAATGCAGAGCGTATTCTCCGGATTCATCGGAGAAGTATGCGATCCACTTTCCATCCGGCGACCAGGCGGGATCGCGGTCCGCCACTGCCGGCGAATTCGTCAGGTTGCGGATGTCCCCGTGCTCAGCCGGGACCGTGAGAATTTCCCCGTGCGCTTCAAACACTGCCCGCGCTCCGGTGGGCGAAATGTTCGCATTCTGAATCTGCTCGGCAACTTTGACAAAATGCGGGCGCACCGCAGGAAAGTCTCCAGTCACGCGAATATCAACAGCATGCTGCCTGCCCGTCGCTGGATCGAACAAATGAATGGATCCGAACTGCTCATACACGATGGCATCCGGCCCCGCCGAAGCGGACTTTATATCGGCTCCGTTGCTCGCCACGGCTTCGCTGATCTGCTTGCTGGCAGTGTCATACTGAAACAGATTTACCGGACCGTCGCGGTCGGAGAGGAAGTAGATTCGGTCGCCCAGCCACATAGGCGTGGAATCGTTGGAATCCTTGCGCGGCAGCTTCGTAATGGTCGAGTCGCTCAGGTTTGCAATCCAGATCGGGGATGCCGTTCCCCCGCGATAGTGTTTCAGCCCGCGTTGAAAATCCCAGTTCTCCTTGAAATTGGTGAACGGCACATACGCCAAATGCGACCCATCCGGGGAATAAGAACCCTCTTCCGCCATGGGCAGCGGCACTTCCTCGGGAAGTCCCCCATCCACGCTGACTGTGAACAAGCGGTTGAAGTAGGAGTAACTGCTACGGCTCGAGCGAAACAGGATGCGCTTCCCGTCGCGCGTCCAGCCCACAACCTGATCGTTGGAGGGATGTGATGTTAGCCTCCGGGGAATGCCGCCGGCTGCCAACATCACATAAACATCCTCGTTGCCGTCATATTCGCCGGTGAAAGCGATCAGCGAACCATCCGGCGAAAACACTGGGTCGGTTTCAATCCCGACATCGCTGGTGAGCCGGCGGGCGTCGCCGCCGTTGCGCTCCACAATCCAGAGATCGCCGCCGTAGCTGAAAGCTATCTGCGTGCGGTTCACGGTCGGCTTGCGCAGCAGCAAGGTGGCGTTGCTGGATTCTACGGTTGCGGCAAACGCGGCATGCAGGACGAGCGGGCATAATAATGAGGAGATCAACGAGCGCCACAGCAGGCTCTTGCCAAACTCACCAGACATAATTCCTCCGGAGACAAACGCGGCTCCTCGCAAACCGCTGGTCAGCGATTCATGGAAGCGAACTTGAATTGGGAGCCGGATGGCGGCAAGAGTTTACCACACCGACGCAAAGGTGGCGGGGCAGGCAGCAAACCCTACCCTGGAGAGCTTGCCCTGAGCGAGCTGGCCACGGCCTTCCCGATCACGAAATTTTGGAAGAAAAATTGAAGGTGCGCGAAAGAGCTCAAAACCCGCCAACGCCACCACCACTGGGTGCCAAGAGATATGAGCGAGGAGCCGAAAGTTTGCCCGAAGTGGCGGAAGAAAGTGATTCCTGAATCCCGAACCCCTGTCATCGTCAATCAATGCTCTATGAGGGTTGTACGGAGGGAGTGCTCCATTCGTGACACGCCCCAGCCCAACCGTAACCTGCACAGCAAGCAAAGTCCGCATCAAAATGGGACGATGCGAATTAGGGTGAAACCGACGATTGCGGTCCTACTTTGGGGGCTCGCTCTGTGTGTCGCGTGGGCCCAAGAAGGGCCTCGACAAACCAGAACTTCGGGCAACGGGCGGAAAGGTGAAAATGGGAATTATGGGCGAAAGACCGATCGCACACTGAGTCCAGACGACCGTTTGTCCGTGATCGCTGCCGCGCTCGACTCGAACGCCCGTCCTGAGCGCGACTGTTCTCATCTAGTGCATGCAATCTACGAACGAGCTGGCTTCACTTACGCCTACGCGAGTTCCTCGGATCTGTACGTTGGGGTGGAAGGGTTTCAAAGAGTCACGCGGCCTCAAGCCGGCGATTTAGTGGTGTGGCGCGGGCACGTGGGAATTGTCATTAGACCGTCGCGGCATGTCTTCTTCAGCCTCATGCGGACAGGGCCCGGGATCGACGACTACGAAGCTCCATATTGGACTAACCGAGGACGCGCTCGGTTTTACCGCTACGTCAAGAATGACCCTTGCCCAGGATGCGCCATTCACTGAAGTCGGACTGACTTGATATCACCGTCTGGCACACGATCCAAGCTACTTCTGCTTAATAGAGATATTTCAACGCAGTCGGCCGGCTGGCTTTTCTGTGGGCCGGGCCCGGAGGTATTGCGCCGGAGGCTTCGCCAATCCACGTTTCCAGTTGTTATCTCGTGGCCAGATATACCCCACGTCACGGGCTTCGACCAAGCAATTCGAGATTTTCATGGTTTCATGTTTGAGCAGCCCAAAGAATCGGTCGCTTCGGCGAATTTGGGGGGAGTTTCTGGGCAAGAATTTAGGGTGTAGGGGATTGCCGGTTCTGGTGACAACTAGATGTTCAAACTCTTGATTCTCTAAATGGAGCGGAGAACCACAGTACTGAAGGGTGGGCGTCTCCGAGTCAGGTGGAAACGTTCAAGAGCTACCGTGCCACGAAACTGCCATGGCCATCAGTCGGTCATCAACCCTCTTCAGGCTTCATTGACTTGAACTATCGCCCGCCCTAAGATTTCAGCGCAGTGATTGGGCAGACCGTCTCACATTACCGAGTCCTTGAAAAACTGGGCGGCGGCGGGATGGGTATTGTGTATAAGGCCGAAGACACGGCCCTCGGCCGCTTTGTTGCACTCAAGTTCCTGCCACACGATGTAGCCCAAGACCCGCAGGTTCTGAGCCGTTTTCAGCGCGAAGCAAAGGCCGCCTCGGCCCTGAATCACCCCAATATCTGCACCATTCACGAGATCGGCAACCAGGACGGAAATCCCTTCATCGTGATGGAGTTCCTCGAAGGTTTGACACTGAAGCATGCCATCGCAGGTCGCCCCATGGATAGCGAGACGCTGCTTTCGGTGGCCGGGGAAATCGCTGATGCTCTTGATGCGGCGCACACTGCCGGCATCGTTCACCGGGACATTAAGCCCGCCAACATTTTTATTACGAAGCGCGGACACGCCAAAATCCTTGATTTCGGCCTCGCGAAAGTGGACGAGAAAAAGTCCTCAGCTAGTCACCTTGCGGCCGCGAACACGCTGAGCGGAAGCGACCACCTCACTAACCGAGGATCGACTCTGGGCACAGTCTCCTACATGTCGCCCGAGCAGGTGCTCGGCAAGCCGCTGGACGCCCGCACGGATTTGTTCTCGTTCGGCATCGTGCTCTACGAGATGGCGACCGGAATGCTGCCATTTACGGGCGAAACGTCGGGGGCCACTTTCGATGCCGTGCTTCACGGAAGTCAGATCCCGCCTTCGCGACTAAATCCGGAAATTCCTCCGGATCTAGAACGGGTGATTCAGAAGGCACTCGAGAAAAACCGGGAGGTCCGATACCAGCACGCCTCGGAGATGAGGGCGGATCTGGCCCGGGCGCGGCGCGACACCGGCGCTGCTTCCTCGGCGAGCGTTGTGGCGCACACGGACACATCGAGAGGTCCGATGCTGAGACCACTTTGGGGAGCCGCCGTACTCCTGCTGGTCGCTGGAACGGGGTTATTGATCTGGCGATTGCAGTCGAGGCCGACACAAGAGCAACCGAAGAACCTTCTCACAGCACCGCAAACGATCGCCGTGCTTCCGTTTCAGAATCTCGGTGGGGAAAAAGAAGAGGATTTTCTGCGCATGGCCCTACCCGATGAGGTCACAACGACCCTCAGTTCGGAGCGCTCCTTATCGATTCGGCCCTTCGCAACCACAATAAAATACGCAACTGCCGACGTGGACGTGCAGCAGGCCGGCAAGGATATGCACGTCGGACGAATTGTAATGGGGCATTATCAGAAGATCCGGAATCAACTGCAACTGACGATCGAGGCCGTCGATATTGGCGACAATCGCGTGCTTTGGCAGGAGACAATGAATCTTCCCGCTGAGGACCTAGTGACCATGCACGAACAAGTGACATCGAAAGTGCGGCAAGGGCTCATCCCGGCACTCGGCGCGGCCAGCATGGTGAGCGAAAGTGGAACCCGACCTACTAATGAAGAAGCCTACGACCTTTATTTGCGGAGCGTGGCTCTGGCTCACGATGGGGAGCAGAATCGCGAGGCGGTCCGGATGCTGGAACGCTCGGTCGGGCTCGACTCGACGTACGCGCCCGCCTGGTCCGCTTTGGGCAAGCGCTACTACTACGAAGAGGAGTACGGGCCAGGTGCGACCGGAAACACGACGCGCACCTTGACGACCTTACGCAGGGCGCTGTCCCTCGATCCAAATCTGGAGGATGCGGCACAACAAATTGTCAGTTTGGACACTGACGCCGGGAAACTGGCCCAAGCCTACCAGGAAGCCGAGGCGATGGTCGAGAAGCGGCCGCAAAGCGGATTCGCGCACTTCACGCTGTCCTATGTACTGCGCTACGCGGGTCTGAGTAAAGAGGCCATGGACGAGTGCAACACGGCCACACGCCTCGACCCTGGGAATTATCAATTCCGCTCGTGCGCGATGGTGTTCTTTTCAACTGGAAGCTTCGACCGGGCGCGTGATTTTGTGAATCTGGATGCAGGCTCCGAGTGGTCGAACAGCCTGGACGCCGAACTGCTGCTGCGCCAGGGCAAGATAAGTGAGGGATTGCAGCGATTGAAACAGCTTCCCGACAGCACCTTTTTTCACACGCGCGCTTTGGAGGCTTGCTACTCCAACCCAAGGCCGGTCGGATCGGGACAGCTGTTCGAGGATGTCCAGGAGCGGCTGCTCGCCTACCACGATCCGGAACCGAAATTCGTTCAGTCCGCCCTGTTCAATCCATGCATGGGCAATGACTTCACTGCGCTTCTGACCAAGTCCGCGCTAGATGGCGGATATTGTGGCTACGACTATTTGCAGCTTGATCCGGCTCTGGCAGGATTTCGTAGGGCAGCGCAATATCCCGGGCTGCTCGCCCAGGCCAAACAGTGCCGTGACAGGTTCCTGGCGGAGCGAGATAAGCCGCCCCAGTGACGGGCATCCGAGAAAGAAGCTGAGTTCGTTTTCTGGAGCTAGAAACTTAACCTGATTGCTGACCATTTCTTAATCTTAAGTCGACGCCTCGTTGCTAACAAAACTCTCTCTCTAACACCGATAGATTCGCTTCCAAACCGCTAACGGAGTCGGCGCTCATCGTGGAGAACCCGGCTGTATTAGGTATGCAAAAGCGATGGTTCGTGACTCTGCACAAAAAGTCCTATCCCTGCACAAAAAAGGCGGTGTTTTGCCCGGGTTGTTGCCCTAAACCCATGGGGGAAAACGCATGAACCGCCTCCCCCGATTTCTACGTCTAGCCCAATCGGGGGTGGCGTGGAGCGTGCGAGAAGCTTAATCCAGATGGGCTAGGCACCGCTAAGGGGTCCTAAAGGCGCGCCCAAAGGGCAGTTTGTGAGCTAGCATAGGCAAGCCGATGCCCTTTGTGTCGCCAACAGACGGTTCTGATCCGAGTGCCGTGCTGGAGTCCATCAGCCAGCTCGCACAGGTGCTTACGCGCGGCACCGGCGCTGCCGTCGCGCTCGCCCACAAGGAGTACATGGTTTTCCGGGCCAGCGTAGGAAACGCCCCCCCGATCGGCGCCCGTCTGGATGTAAGCACGGGTTTTTCTGCAGAGTGTGTGCGCACCGGTAAGACGCTGCGCTGCGACAATTCCGACGGCGATCCTCGGGTTGACGCTGAGAGCTGCCGCCAACTGGGTATCCGCTCCATTCTGGCAGCACCGATTCGGTTGGGCGGCGAGGTCGTCGGTATTTTGGAAGTCTTCTCCTCCCAGCGATTCAATTTTCATGATGGCGATCTGGCTGTCGTCGAGCACCTGGCGCAAACCGTATCCGTGGTTCCCCCTTCCGCCAACACCAAGCCCCCGGTTCAGTCCACGCTGCCGGTTAAGTCCACGCTACCGGTTAAGTCCACGCTACCGGTTAAGATGGTG
>DASPVV010000253.1:0-11576 GCA_035622175.1 Terriglobales bacterium
GGGGAGGAAGGCTTGGACATCAATGTCCGTAAGCGCTCGGAAGTGCAAGTAATTCAGCTCCGCGGAGCTCTCCGCTTAGGTTCCGCAGTCGATGAGCTGCGCCAAGTTGTGGAGGAGGCCGTGGGCAATGGAGACACTCGCATCGTGGTTAACCTGGCTGAAGTGCCTATGATCGATTCCAGCGGGATCGGTCTGCTGGTGCGTTTTCTGGCGTCCACTAAGCAGCGAGGCGGCAGCATCAAGCTGGTGCAACCTTCAAAGTTCACGGTGCAAACTTTGCGCCTGGTGGGTGTTCTCAACTTATTCGAGATCTTCGATGATGACGATCAGGCGGTCAGCTCCTTCGCCTAATCTTCAACCCGCCCTGGCCAATCCAACCGTGTCATGAACATGTCTTCTGAAGCAGGCGATCACCGGACACCTAGCAACTTAGTTGAGCTGCTCGATCTCCGGATACCGGGCGATGCCGAGGCGATTTCCAGGGTCACGGATCGGGTCTCGGCAACCTTGAGCGAACTCGAGATTCCTGAGGAGAAGCGGCTGGACATCGCGTTGGCCGTCCAGGAGGCGTTGGCAAATGCAGTGGTTCACGGATGCAAGAACGATTCTTCGAAACAGGTCCGATGCCGGCTGCAGCGCGATCCGCGCGGACGAGTCCTGATTATCATTACCGATCCTGGGCCGGGTTTTAGTTTAGAACATCGGTCGGATCCGAAGAGTCCCGCGAACATGTATGCCGATCATGGCCGTGGTGTGTACCTGATCTGCCAACTGATGGACGAGGTCCATTTCGAGAAGGGTGGTAGGGAAATCAGAATGTGGAAATTCTGAGTTTGGCGCCAACTATGGATTCGATGGCCGTATCCGATTGGGCAAGGCTTTCGCGCATGATGGTACCGAGTGCCACCGCTTTCATCGCAAGCCAGAGACTGCTAGCGGGCTGAGTTCGTCGTCTCTATGGCCCTAGTGGTGCCCGCCCCCGGAAGAGTGTCCGGCGCTTGCGTGGGAAGAGGACGACGTGGAGGCGCTATTCCCTCCCCCTGCTGAGGAATGGACGCTCGAACCCCCGCGCCACCAACCGGAACTTGCCGCGTCCGCATGCAGCTTGGTCGTGACAAATCCCTTTTGGTCGACCGCCTGGGAAAGCTCGACCAGATTTCGAACACTGCCACGAGGAATCCCCAGGCCGGCGGAGTTGCTGACAATCTCGATCCTATTCTCTGACCGGGTCGTTCGCGGGCCACGATTGACCAGAATGACCCTACGTCCCGGGATCGATGGAACGCTCGGGGCCACAAAACCCAGGGGAGGATCGAGGAACATGGGAAAAGCAGCGTATCCCATCCACGCACCCCCCGGCTGCCAGACCCATCCATAAAGGGGTATGAAAGTCCAGGTGCCGTAATGGTAGGGAGTCCAACCCCACGGATAACTCGAAACCCAACCATAGCCAGAGCCGGGGAACAAGGTCCAGGCACCGTTCATCCAAGGGTCCCAACCCGCCCCCACGAAGTAGGGCTGCCAGAGCATTCCGTAGCCAGGCAGGCTGAAGAAGCTGCCATAGTAGTTGAGATCGCTCGTGCCGTAGGCGTAAGGGGAGTAGTTCGAATAGGAATTGTTGCTATATTGCTGCTGATATTGGCTCTGCTGCTTATCCCAGGAGTCATAGGCATCAGCATCTACGTTGTTGGCGAAGCTATGCTGATCGCTGGCTAGATCAAAACTCGCCGCATGGCCCTTGGCGACCTCAACTGGGCCGGTTGGAGTCACGACTTCTACCTCACCTTTGAAGACTGCGACAACCGCTTCCGCGTCCCCGAGCGTGATGCGCATATGGCTGGCGCGCTTCAAAGCCAGCTTTTCCCGCGCAAACGTCAGATCGAACTCGTCGTCCGCGGCTGCGAAGAAATTGACGTAGATCGTCCCTGCCTCGAGTCGAACCTCCGAGAGCTTCCCGCCGGAGTCGCGAAGTGAAAGCTGGGGTATGGCGATCGAGGTCTGCGGCGTCAAACGCAGCGTGCTTCCGTCCTCGAACTCTACTTCGGCCCGTCCGTTTTCCCAGGTACGAATCTTCGCCCCTTGGGTGATGGGAAAATTTAGAAACGCCTTCTCGTACCCTTGACCAGTGTTTCGGTCGATTTGCACGTCGCCTTGGGCATCACTCAGGCGAACGATGCGAGCCTGGGAGTCCGCAAAGCACGGAATCGCGGTCAGCGAGCCGGCGAAAATGGCTGCCAGGAGGAGCTGGTGAGGAAAGCGAAAATGGGACATGGGACACTCCGGTGAAAACCCGCGCCCTTCTTACTCTCTCTTATTAGAACACGGTTTCAGCCCGCTCGGTGGCCAAAATTTGCTTCCCGCTGAGAGCACCAGCAGCCGCTCAAGCCATGGTTTTGTGCCTTAAAAGCTCTAGCCCCTTCGCATCTGTCACCGCCCGGTTCGGTTCCTACTTGCCCAATCCGGCGCTCTGGAGCAGGCGCTGCGCCCGGGCCCGTGCCCCGTTCAGCACCGAGGAATCACTCACGATTTTCTCGAGAACGGGTGCGACCACGGCAATGTCCGCTGCTGACGATTGCGTGGAAGTCTCCTGCAACTGCTGCAGCTCCTCGTCGAGTGCGAGCTTCTGATAGCGAAGATCGTATTCAAGCCGTCGACCTGATTCGAGCATGGTCGACAAGTTTTGGAATATGGCCGTAAGTTCCTGAACGGCCGGGACTATCGAATAGTTGTAGGTCGCCGAGGTGTTCTTCCTGGCGTCGACGTAGGTCAAAGTCTTTTCGCCCGTCGAGGCTATGTTCTTCCTCTTGCTGTCCAGGTTGCCCTCAAAATAATGGGCCTTTTGCGCCAAATCAAAGATGCGCGTCGCCGTGGTCTGGGGCAGGCTGAACTCCAGGCTAAAAGTCTCGTCCGCGTCCGAGTCCCGGCTGAGCTTACCATTCGAGGAGTAGTTCCCATGCCCATCGGAAGAAACCCGGATGGCATAATGCGCCGGGTCCGAGCCGGGAAAATCACAACTAAAACCCACAGACGGCCGATCCGTGGCCGGAGTCGCCAGCGCCGTGAGGTTCATCAAGGATATGAGGCAGGCGATCGCGCGACAACGAAGCGCTGCCGATGCTCGCCTTGTCTTCTCGCCCATGCAGAAAGCAATTATGCCAAAAAAACTGCGGCCCATCTGGCTCTCCCTAAGGTTGCCGGGGGTTCCCGACCTTGCGCAGCGCTTCGTCGGCAGACTTGCTACCGGGTGGTTGCGTGTTGCCGCTCGCGGGTGGCGGCTATATGCAAATGGCAGATGGCAATGGCCAGAGCATCGGCCACATCGGGTGGTTCCGGAATCGCGGGTAAGTCCAGGAGCCGTGCGACCATGTGCTGAACCTGTTGCTTTTCGGCTCGGCCGTATCCGACTACCGCGGACTTGATCGTAAGCGGCGAGTACTCTGCCACTTCCAGTCCAGCTCTCGAGGCTACGACCATGGCAACCCCCCGCACTTGCCCGAGCTTGAGAGCCGACTTGACGTTCAGAGCGTAAAACACATCCTCAATGGCCACATTGTCGGGGCGATGCTGCTCGATGATCGCTCCCACCCGATCAAAGATGGCTGCCAGGCGTATGGGCAGCGGTTCCCGCAAGGAGAGCCGGATGGCCCCGCCAGCCAGGCATACCAGGCTTCCGTTCGCATGCAGCTCGACTACACCATAACCCGTACATTCCGTCCCGCAGTCGATGCCGAGCGCTCGCATGGAGGAAGTGTACAGCAGCTTCACCTGAAGGGGGATAGTGCTCGGTATTCAGCTGAGCCAATGCCGAATTCGTACCACTCCAGGCGATTGCGGGCCCCCCCTTTAGCAGCACTTGGGCCGCTGCGCTTTCAGCCTATCGTTCTCTTCTCGGAATGCGGCATAAGCCGTCGGCGAGGAAGACATGCGGTTGCGCTCTAAGAATCGGCGGTAGGCCGACTCATCGAAAACCTCCCGCAACAGGGAGGCGATGACGGCCGCAAGCTGCGGCAACCAAGCCACCGGTCTCGGGTACGCGTTCCGAGCCACTCCCTCAGGCGAAGCTTGCGCGTCCCGGGGACCCGATCGAGACGCGGTTGTTTCTCGACCGGTCGTAGTTTTCTCGCTCTTCATGTCTGCTCCTCGGCGGGGAAACGAGTCATCACAAAGGGTGCCTCTTTCACGGCCGTGGGTTTGCGGCCAGACAACACTCGAGCCCACAGTACAGCCGATTCCGCCAAAATCAGTGCGACTAGGAACATGAGCAGCCCGGTGACGACTGCGTCCAAGCGGTCGTTCAGTATCATGCGCGAGACTTCAAGACTTGGCGGGACCGAGGATGCAAGCTGCCGGGCATGGGCCAGGAAACCGATTCGCGGATTGGGATCGAATATCTTGTGCCAGGAAGCAGTGAAGGTTACCGCCACCAGCCACAGCAGCGGCACCAGCGTCACCGGCATGAACCTGCGCTTCCCCATCTTGACGACGATGGTCGTGGCAACGCACAGAGCGACCGTTGCCAACAGCTGATTGGCGATGCCGAACAGGGGCCACAGGGAATTGATGCCCCCCAAGGGATCCTTGACCCCTTGCCAGAGAAAGCAGCCCCAAGCCGCCACAATCAGGGCACTGGTCGCGAGAATCGAGGGATACCAACTCGTACGCCCGATCGGCTTCCAGACGTGGGCCAGCGCGTCCTGAATCATGAATCGACCCACCCGCGTTCCGGCGTCGAGCACGGTCAGGATGAATAGGGCCTCGAACATGATGGCGAAGTGATACCAGATCGCCATCAGCGTCTGGCCGCCGAGGCTAGTGGAGAAAATATGCGCCATTCCCACTGCGAATGCGGGCGCACCGCCGGTTCGGTTATAGAGGGTCTGCTCACCGACCGACTGCGCCAAGGCCCGCATGCCCTCGGCGCTCACGGGAAAGCCCCAGTTTCTGATGGTCGCAGCCGCCGCTTCCGGTGCCTTGCCGACGATGCCCGCGGGGCTGTTGATCGCAAAATAAGTGCCCGGCTCGAGCACGCAGGCGGCAATCATTGCCATCACCGCCACCATCGATTCCGCAATCATCGCTCCATAACCCACCATGCGAGTCTCCGGCTCCCGGCGAATCATCTTCGGGGTTGTGCCACTGGAGATCAGCGAATGAAAGCCACTGATCGCGCCGCAGGCAATGGTGACAAACGCGAACGGGAAGATCTTTCCTGCAAATACCGGCCCTGACCCGTCCACAAACCGGGTCAGCGGCGGCATGTGCAGCGTGGGGCGAAGAGCGGCGATCCCGAGCGCCAGCATCCCGATCGTGCCCAGTTTGACAAAGGTGCTTAGATAATCGCGGGGAGCGAGCAAGAGCCAAACCGGAAGCGCGGACGCGGCAAAACCGTAGACGATGATCACCATGGCGAGAGCGGGCGCGCTCCACGTGAACCAGGATGAAACCATGGCGGATTGCGAGACCCCCCGCCCTGCCCAAATCGCCAGCAGGACCAGAACGAAGCCCAGGGTCGAGCTTTCCAGGACTTTGCCTGGGCGCAACCGCCGCAGATAGAGACCCATCAAAAAGGCGATGGGTACGGTCATGGCGATGGTGAAAACGCCCCACGGGCTTGCCTTCAACGCATTCACTACGATCAGGGCGCACACCGCCAGGAGTATGACGATGATGCTGATAATCGCGACATACGCAACCAACCCGCCTAACCTTCCAATTTCTTCCCGCGCCATCTCGGTCAGCGATTTCCCGTCGCGACGAACCGAAAATAGCAGGATCAAGAAATCCTGGACACAGCCTCCGAAGATGGCACCTAGAAGAATCCATATCGTGCCAGGCAAGTATCCGAATTGCGCAGCCAGCACCGGACCGACCAAAGGTCCGGGTCCGGCGATCGCCGCGAAATGATGGCCAAACACCACCCACTTATTGGTGGGAACGAAGTCGCGGCCGTTGTCCAGTCGTTCCGCTGGAGTAGCGCGCTGGGCATCGAGTGCCAGGACCTTGGCGGCAATCAACTTGCTATAGAACCTGTAGCCCAGGAAATACACGCAAAAGGCGGCGAGCACCAGCCACATGGCATTGATTCGCTCGCCTCGATGCCGGGCAAGGATGCCAAGCGTTAGCGCCGTAAGGATAGCAACGCTTGCTTGGACCACGATTCGAAGGAGACTCTTCATGGATCGCGCAACCCTCATCCCACTTGGTCAGACACAAAAGTATCCAACTCTAAGTCCTCCGCACTTCCGTTTCAAAATGTTACACGCCTTAGAAAAGCAATGATTGTTTCACGTGGTCCCGGACTCGAGGAACAGAGACCGGCGCTCGTCGGGGTCAGCCCCTTCTCCTCCTGCGGATTTGCGTCTGGCAGTCCGACAAGGGCTCCTTCGTCACAGAAGCAGGATATATTTGTGACATGTTCGGGCCAAGTCAACCACCGCGCAAGTAATTCGACGGTCGCGACCGGCCGGTTTGGCTCGTTCTCGCAAAATGTTTCGTTCTATGCAAGACGCCCTTGCCCAAGTTTCGGCCGCGCCCTTCGCCTCCCCCCGCAAACGAAGACCCTTGTCCCTCTGGCGTTCCCTGGCGCGCAAGAAAGCGCTTTCCGTAGCGGTCGTCGGCCTGCTTACTCTTATCCTGCGGCTGGCTCTGCTCCCGATTCTCGGAATTCCCCAGCCGGGAGTACACGATGAATACAGCTATCTCTTGGCTGGTGACACGTTTGCGCACGGGCGGCTCACCAACCCCACACCTCCGATGTGGGTCCACTTCGAGAGCTTTCACATCATCGAACGTCCGACCTACATGTCGATGTATCCGCCCGGTCAAGGGTTAGCTTTAGCGCTCGGAATGCGCCTCAAACACCCATGGATTGGAGTACTGCTGAGCACGGCCTTGATGTGTTCCGCTATCTGCTGGATGCTGCAGGGATGGCTTCCTCCGGATTGGGCGCTGCTCGGCGGGGTGCTGGCGATGCTGCAATTGGGGTTGCTCAGCTACTGGATGAACAGCTATTGGGGCGGCTCGCTGCCCGCCCTAGGAGGTGCCCTGGTACTTGGTTCCTTACCTCGTTTAATTCGGGTTGCGAAGCCGCTTGACGCCCTGTGGATGGGCCTGGGCTTGGCTATACTTGCCAACACCCGCCCTTTTGAAGGATTGGTGCTCGGTTTGCCGGTGGCGCTGATCCTCTGCCTTTGGATCTTGGGCAAGAAACATCCCCCCAGCGCGGTTGGGTTGCGCCGAATTGTGCTTCCCATCGCGGTGGTACTTTCGGCGACGGCGGTCGCTATGGCCTACTATGACCTCCGTGTGACCGGCGATGCCTTTCGCATGCCCTACCAGGTGAACGCGAAAGCTTACAGAAGCTTTCCTCCCTTCCTATGGCAGCGGTCTTGGCAGCAACCTGTCTACCATCACGCCGTAATGCGCGAGTATTACGAGATGGCTCTCGAGGACTATCAGAACAGCCGCACTTGGAAGGGCTTCTACGACCACTCCATGCGATTCGTTCTGGCTGGGTGGTTGTTCTTTATAGGGCCGGTATTTACTCTTGCCCTGCTCCCCTTTCCTGCCCTACTGCGCGATCGTCGGATGCGCGGGCCGCTGTGGATTGGGGCGGTCTTCCTCCTGGTCCTCTCCACGGAAACCTGGATACATCCCCACTATCTCGCGCCCGCGACCTCCCTCTTTTATCTGGCCGTCCTGCAATCCATGCGGCACCTGCGTCAGTGGCGGTGTCGTGGTCGGTCGATCGGTCGGGCGTTGGTGCGAGCGATCCCCATAAGTTGCTGCGCGTTGGTGCTGCTGAGGCTGATGGCAATCGCCGCCCATATGGGGATCGAGACCTGGCCTCACGGAGATCTGGACCGCGCCAGGATCTTAAGCAAATTGAAAAACCTGCCTGGGCAACAGCTGGTGATCGTACGGTATGCTACGACGCACAACCCCCACCAAGAATGGGTGTACAACGATGCTGACATTGACCACGCCAAGGTGGTGTGGGCGCGGGATATGGGGCCACGTGATAATCAGGAACTGTTAGAGTACCTCAAGGGTCGCGAGGCCTGGATGGTATTTCCAGATGAGTCACCGTTGCGGTTGGAACATCTTCCCCGGTCGCTTGCACCGAATGATACGAAACGTCTTCTTTTGAATGGATCGGAGTGAACTGACGGCTGGAGCAAAGCTGGTCGACCTGCTTCGCTCTTTTCGAACGGGAGCGCGCAGTGCCACCTTCACTTGCGGGCGAGACCAAGAATACTCAGGAAAAAACTGGAGAGAATAATCTCAACCCCCAAGGTAATCAACACCAGGGCAGCCGCCACCAGGCGTACTAGCACGAAAGGGTTCATGGGTCCGAAGCCGGAACGGCTCCAGATGTAGGCGGAATAGGTGGCCACTCCAACCCCGACCAGAAACAAGATTGCACCCAGCAGCAATCCGCGTTCGAGAGTCAACACGCGAAAGGCCCGCTTCAGGCGTGGGTCCTCCGGCAGAAGACCTTCGGTTATGCCGAACGTCTTGGTGAAGAATGCGAAGACCACAGCCTGAAATCCAGTAAGGATGGCGACTACCCCGTATAAGAGAGTGTGGATATCCAGAAAACTTTGACCGACCTTCCTAGGGCTGGGCAAGAGCCAAGCTGTGGTCGCAACCCCGACCAGAAGTAGGGCCAGCCCGGGATAAAGGAACAGCCAGCGCGGACTGTAAAGCAACAAGAAACGCAAGCCCCGGAAACCATCATGCCAAGTGCGAAGATGGGACCGTCCGGCACGCCGGTCGGGCGATAAGACGGTGGGAACTTCGCAGACGGCCATGTCGAACAGGGACGCCTTTACAACCATTTCGCTGGCAAACTCCATCCCGGTGGTGCGCAAACTCATACGCTCGTACGCCGCCTTGGTAAAACCCCGTAAACCACAGTAAAAATCGTGGCACCTCGCCCGGAAGAACAGACGGCCGATCGCTGTCAGCAAAGGATTCCCTACATAACGATGCAGAGGAGGCATGGCACCGGGTCGAATCCCGCCCGCGAAGCGGTTTCCCATTACCAATTGGTAGCCCGCTCTTAGTCTCTCCAGAAACTCGGGAATTTGGCCGAAATCATAGCTGCCATCCGCATCCCCGATGACGATGTATTCTCCATCGGCCGCGTCAATCCCTCCCATCAGTGCATTCCCGTATCCCCTGTCCTCGACTGAGACGACGCGAGCCCCCATAGCCCGCGCGATTTCACGGGATCGATCGTGGCTGCCGTTGTCGGCAACAATGACCTCGCCGGCGATTTGATTGTCTTGCAGGGTTTTCTGAATCCGCTCGATACAGGTCGCGATGGAATTCTCTTCATTCAGACAGGGCATGACGACGGAAAGCTCGAACGGCTTTCGCTGGCTATCTTCAGCAGATGCAGATGTCAACGGCAACGGGAACGACATCGGCTCTATCTTCCAACCCCACGAACTCCAAGCTCCTTCGGCAAGGCTGAGCCGTTTGCTGCCTTAGTTTACATGAGAAGTTTGTCCCTCACTGATGCTTTGGTCCCGCCAGCCGCGGTTCGCGACTTGGAATTCGTCTGCGCGAATGACTTCCCATTTCCTCATGCGTCAATGCATGGGCACCATCGCGCCTGACATCGACGCAGCAGGATTGCTAGCACCTCGCAGAGGCGTGACCGCGTATTTCAAAAAGCGTTGCGTACGGCTCTCGCGCTCGACGAATTCCCGCCGAGATTGATCGCTCCGCGAACCGGCCCAGGAGGAAAAGAGGAAGCGGTGGGTGCCAGTCCATGGGAGGCGCTGCTCAGTGGACTCTGCGATCGAACTGTAGCCACCCTCTGTGACACCGTGACCGTCGCATAGGCCCCCAGCAGGAGAATTACAGGTTCGATTGGGTGCCGATAGGTTGGAAACGTATGCGTGATGTAGTACACCAGGGGAAAGATCAGCAACACCACCAGGTATTCGGCGGCCTGGATTCCCTTGCGCCGAATGGCAAGAAAACCTCCCAGCCAAGCCAAGGGACTGATCCATCGCCACGCCGATCCTTGCGGCTCTGTCCAAAAGCGCTGGGCGCGGCGGAGGGATGAACGGCAAAACTGCAGCGGATGTTGGCGAACGAACTGCAACCCATCCTGGCGCTTGGCTTCCATGAATTGGATCTCTCCCAAGCGGTTGTACTCCGCCGGGTTGAAGAGCGGGAAGTCGCGGCTCGTCATGTCTTCATGATTGCCCACCCAGAATTCAAGGCCGAAGTTATCCCGCAGCGGTATCACCCGGTGGAAGGCGATATAGTTGCGAATGGTCCACGGAGTCAAGACAAGAACGCACATCGCCACGGAACCCAGCAACCAGCGATTACAGGAGCGCCCCTGACCGCGACAGCTGATCCAAAGCCAGAGCCAGAAGAACGGAACCAGAGCGAGCAGGGTTGTATTGGTCAAAACAGCGACGCCAGCCAGCAATCCGAAACCCAGCCATCGTGAAGCACGGGTCGAAGCCGCAACGGCGGGCAAAAGCAATAGAACAATCGACAGGCAGAGTGCCGAAAGTGCACTCTCCCAGAGGCGAATGGAGACCGCGGCTTCGTAGAGCCAGCAAGACCAGACCCATGCAGCCAGGACTCCCACGGGCGTACCAAACCTTGCCATGCCGATTTGCAGCATGGTGATGGCAGTCAAGGCGGCAAAAACCGCATTCAAGGCCACCGCCGTCCAGAGGGAGGACAAGCTGTAGGCTCCGAAAACTCGGAAAATCGCGGCCAGAAGCAGCGGATAACCAGGCGGCTGCTGCGCAGTAGCAAGCAAAGGCGTATTCGGCCACGGGGAGCTGTAGCCATGTCCTGAGACCAGCGCCCAGGCGATTCGCGAGGGCTCATTGTTTCGATAGAAGTATATTCCCGCCTTCTCCGGCAGCAGCTGCCAGGCCGCCCCCAGCCGCACGCTTACGGCAACCACGAACACCACAGCCGGCGACTGCACCAGCTTCCAAATCTTCCGCGTCAGGTCCATTTTCCCATCGGTGCAGGCATTCTAGCTTCCAGCAGCGCAAGGAGTAAATCCGTCCGCCTGGTTGTTCGATGCCACTTCCTTTGCTGGAGAGCATCATTATAGAGTTCCCGGCAAACATCGAGAGTACGGGCAAGAGCATAACGCTGGGCTTTCTTGGGCAGCAGTTTGTAGCGATATGCTTTCAGCATTTGCTTGGCTCTCGATTCTCAAATTATACTTGGTCTATGGAAAACAACCAAGAACTTACTCACGGTAGGCACTGTGTCTTCGCAATGCACGTTCATTTGGTCTTTATCACCAAATATCGCTACCGCGTGTTCGATGCTGCCGCCATCCAGACTCTAAGAGAGATCTTCAACAAGGTCTGTACCGACTTTGCATCAACCTTGCTGGAAATGGACGGGGAAGATAACCACGTCCATCTTCTCATTCAATATCCACCTAAGGTTAGTGTCTCCTCCTTAGTCAATTCCTTAAAAGGCGTTTCCAGCCGAATGCTGCGCCAACAACGAACCGATCTTAGGAAACGCTACTGGAAAGGTGTCCTATGGTCTCCATCCTACTTTGCGGCATC
>DASPVV010000254.1:0-12292 GCA_035622175.1 Terriglobales bacterium
TCGGGGTTCGCCCGGTGCGCTTGGAGCGGCATAATCCCTGGTCGATCGCCACCCTTCGGCAAACCATTGCCAGGGTTCTGCTCCGGCAACTCTCTGGGTGTCCTTTTTGTGGAGCTCCTTTTTAATAACACAGTAGTACTAGGAGGCTGGTGGGTATCCTCATTCCGTGCGCGGCCAATAAACCCGGGGACCGGACGTCGGAACAGTCAGCAACCCCCAGGCAATTCCGGCCGATGCCCCCGGCCGTCCGGTTTGGGGATTTCCATCATTTCAGACACTACCGACGAACCGGACGAACCGGTAGTGTCTCAGTTTGAAATTCGGGTTCGACCCAAAGCGCACCCTGACGAGTCGGCGCAGTCCGCCGGGTGAGTCGCGCGATTAAGCAGGAACGTACGTCAACCTAATCACATCCTCGCCAATTCGTTCGCTGTCCACAAGGCGGAGCGGCGGCCGGGGGCCGACGAAGAATGGCTGCCCATGACCAAGCACGATGGGAAGGAGGTAGAGTCGATACTCATCAATCAGACCAAGATTGGTCAGGCTCCCTGCCAGGTTTGGTCCGGCAACGTCAATCTCCCCATCCAGCTGAGCCTTCAGCCGGCGTATCGCCGCCTCGAAGTCATCCTGGATGAGTGTGACGTTGGGGCTGACCGACTTCAACGCGCGCGACACAACCCACTTCCTCTGGCTCCGCCACACCGCCGCAAAGTCGCGATCCTCTGCGTCCCAATCCGGAAGGTCATCGTCCCAATAACGCATGATCTCGTACATGCGGCGGCCGTACACTGCGCCCGTCAGGCCGCGCGAATGCTCGATGAAGTGACGGGAGAGCGCGGGACCGGGTGGCCCAATTCGCATGTGGTCGACGTAGCCGTCGAGGGACTGGTTCAATCCATACACGAGCTTTGCCATGCTACAAAACCTCCATCCCAGGTTCTTCAGAATAGCTGAAGTCGACGTTGCATGGCATTGAGGTTGGGCACGATCTGCGCATCGCATTGTCGGTGTGACCAATAACCAGAGGTCCGCTTTCCACCCAAGGCCGATATTTCAAACTGCGACACTACCGACGAACCGGAGCGATTGCAAGAGGCTAGCTGCCAATGGTAAGCTCAGCTTCCGTAGGGCGCGAAGCCTTCCTTCGATCGAGAGTAGCGGCCCTGGTATATGGGTTGTGCCCCGGCTTCCCAAGCCGGCGAAACGGGTTCGAGTCCCGTGGGCCGCTCCAGCGTTTGCGGAAGTTCGAAAGTGCCGGATCCTTGGGCCCGGATGTGGTTATCCTTTGGCAACTGGTTTCTTTTCTCAGGCGTGAGTTACTCTTCGCGCAACGTCCTCAGCAGTTCGACTCGCGTGGCACGACGGACAGGAACGATGCAGGCGACTAGCGCGCGGAAGCAAGCAGCAGGGACACAGTCCCGAAGGTGAATAGATCAGTTGTGGTTACTCCAAAGATCAGGCTGGACAGCACACGGCCGAGAGCCAAAGCGCCGATGCACCCGCAGCCTAAGCCGAGCATAGCGGGTCTCATTCCGTCGGCCACCATGCACATGATATCGCGAAGTGGTGCTCCGAGAGCCATGCGAATCCCGATCTCGCGCACCCGGCGTCGCACACTATACGACAGCACGCTATAGATGCCAACCGCCGCCAAGAGCAACGCCAGACCAGCAAACGAGCCGAGCAGCAGCATGTTGAAGCGCTCGGAGGAAAGAGAATCGGAGATGACGTCCTCCATAGTTTGGATATTGAGGATGGGCGCATCTGGATCGATCTGATGGATGGCCCGCGTGATTTGAGAAATGGCTCCCGAGGGATTCCCACCGGTTCGCGCCACCAGGCTCAAGCCAAACGAGGTACTGGGCACGGAAACCTGGTCGAGAGGCGTTGCCACGGCGGCAAATCCGGGAGTTTTCAGGAGCACCCGGGTGCTGTATTTGAGATCCTGAAATAGCCTTTCCAACGTTAGCACTCCCTTTCTGTCTTTCGCTTTGTATGATCTTGGGGACCGGGCGGGGCAAGCGCAAGCCCATGAAACATAAGGCCAACGACGGGGAGAGGGAGAAAGCGGGAACAGGGAACTGTGCATTATTTAGGAGGGGCTGTCCGGATACGTGCAGTCCGGCGCGTGAGCCATCCTCGGTCCGACCCGCGATTATGTCGAACCTAAAGGCTCCCGCGCTTGCTCGCCGGCGATTCCTCGTTAGAGCGCAACTGCTCCCAACTTGGCAGGCTCTGATCGCCGGTGATCAGCCGTGCCCCACGCTCATACGTGAGATAGGACCACGCCCACTGGATAAGCACGATGAGGCGGTTGCGAAAGCCGATGAGAAAGTAGATGTGGACAAAGAGCCAGGCCAGCCAAGCCAGAAACCCGGAAATCCGAACCCTTCCAAACTGCGCGACTGCGGCCGCCCGGCCGATGGTCGCGAGACTGCCCCAGTCGAGATAATGAAAGTTTTGTCGCAACTTGCCGCTAAGATCGCGTTCGATATTGCGGGCGACCGCCTCTCCCTGTTCGATGGCAACCCGCGCCACACCGGGCAGAACTTGTCCACTCTCATCCCGGAGCGATGCCAGATCGCCGATGACAAAAATCTCCGGGTGGCCCGGAACGCTCAGGTCGGGACTCACCAGCACGCGTCCGGCACCGTCGACCGGCACGCCCAGCCTTCGTCCGAGCGGGGAAGCAGAGACACCGGCCGCCCACAAGATCACCGCTGCATCCAGGCGTGTTTGCCCTATCCAAACCGCCGCGGGTTCGATCTTGGTGACCAGGGCAGAGGTGCGCACCTCCACCCCCAGGCGGCAAAGCTGCTCCTCCGCACTGCGGGAAAGGTCGGGTGAGTAGGTTGGGAGGATGCGCTGCCCGCCTTCGAGCAGAACGATGCGAGTGGTGTGAGGGAAAGTGGACCGGAATTCATGGGCAAGCACGTGGCACGCGATCTCCGCCAGAGTTCCGGCCAGTTCCACCCCGGTCGGTCCACCGCCCACAATAATGAAATTCAGCGGCAACAGGGGCTCACCGGCGGCCGCTTGGCGTTCGGCAAGTTCAAACGCCAGCAGGACACGGCGACGAATCTCGAGCGCATCCTCAATCGTCTTTAGCCCAGGAGCAAACGGCTCCCACTCTTCATGGCCGAAATAGGCGTGGCTGGCGCCGGTAGCGACGACTAGGTAGTCGTAGGGAAGCTCGAGGTCCGGCAGCTTCACAAAACGGTGCTCCACATCAAAATCCTCGACTTCTCCCAGCAGGACCTCAAGGTTTGGCCGACCGCGAAGCACCCAACGGATCGGCGCAGCAATTTCTGCGGGAGAGAGTCCCGCCGTTGCGACCTGGTAAAGTAATGGTTGAAATGTGTGATAGTTTCTGCGATCAATTAAGGTGATAGCGACTTGAGTGCGAGTCAGTTTGCGGGCCGCCGTGAGGCCGCCGAATCCAGCTCCGACGATCACCACTCGAACTTTGGATTTGTTTGCCATCCGAGGGCTTCGGCGCGGGCGGCTCTGATATGCTGAAAAGAGAGGATTTCCCCCGTCCCCTGTAATAGATTCTCGGTATGGCCTTGGAGTCGAAGAGTTTTGTGCCCCCAATCAGGCAGAGTTCCTCAGCGGAGGTTCCCCAAGGAGACGGGGCGGAGCCTCCTCCGGCTTCGGTTCTGATCAACCTGCTCCAAATCGGGCTGGTGTTTGGACTGATTCTTGTGGCAGTGTGGACGCCGCAGGGCCGGCTCAATTCTGCGGTCAGCCTAGCAGCGGCAGGGTTTACGGTTGTGCTCGCCTTCCGCACCCACTCCCTCGAAGAACTAGGCCTATCCCGTCCGCTGGCCGGCGCTCTGGTGATTCTTGCCGCTGGTGCGCTGCTGGTCCTTCTGATTGCGGCCGCCGGTTCCCTCACCAGGACTCTCGGCCGAGCTCAACCGATTCCCTTGCACCGGGCATGGCAGTATGCGATCTGGGCGCTTCTGCAACAATTCATTCTACAGTCATTTATGTACTTGCGACTGGAGTCCGTCGTGGGCAGTCGGCGAGCCGTGCTAGTTGCGGCTCTGTTGTTTTCGGTGGCGCACTTGCCAAATCCGTGGCTCGTGGCCCTGAGCCTGGCGGGCGCCTTCTTTTTCTGCGAAATGTTTCGCCGCTATCGCAACATTTTTCCGCTGGGGCTGGTGCATGCGGCACTTGGCCTGACCATTGCGGGGAGTTTTCCCGACCACTGGCTGCACCATATGCGAGTCGGAATCGGTTATCTGAGGTACCCCGCCTAGCGGCGTTCCGTTGTTCCATCCTGGCTATTACTTCGAGAGGCGCCAGGCGACCGCTGCCTCGCAGAAATATTTTGTAATATCATCGCTGGACGCGAGCCGAAACTTTGCCTTCCCAAATGTCTCAAGTCGAAGGAGATTCAAATCCAATACCCTCACCCGGGAAAGGCCGCGCTGGGGAGAGGGAGACCGGGACCGCCGTCCCGGGTTGGCTGCGCTTGCTCGTTCCTTCGCTTGCGGACATGTTGTTCGTCGCGCTCTTGCTAGGGCTGAGCTGTGGTGCGCTGGGCCGTCTCCTGCTCCGCGACGCCGATATAGGTTGGCACATCCGCAACGGCGAGCAAATGCTCGCGACCCATACCATAGCGCGCGCTGATTCCTTTTCCTCCACCATGAGCGGACACACCTGGTACGCCTGGGAATGGCTGTACGACGTTTGGGTTGCCAAGCTCCGCCATGCCTTCGGACTCAATGGCGTAGTCTTTTACACCGCAGCCATCATCGCCGCCACCTTCGTACTAGCCCTCCACGTCGGGCTGCGACGCGGGGCCACGCTTCCGGTGATGCTCGTGCTGCTGTTGCTCGCTCTCGGGGCCGCGGCGGTCCACTTCCTCGCCCGGCCCCATGTGTTCAGCTGGCTCTTCACCGTGATCTGGTTTGCGCTGCTCGATTCCGCTTCCGATGAGCATCAGGAAGACCGGAGCCTGCTTTGGCTTCCGCCGCTTATGATCCTCTGGGTGAACTTGCACGGCGGGTTCGTACTCGGCTTGTTATTGCTGGCGATTTACCTGGTTGGCGGCGGCATCGAGTATCTCAGCCGCCGCGAAGGACGCGCCGCACTGGCCAAACGGATGCGGTGGCTGAGCGCGGTTTCGATGCTTACCTTCGCCGCCAGCTTGGTCAATCCCTACGGCTATCAGCTCCATGCCCACATCTATCGATATCTTTCAGACCGCTTTCTGATGAACCAGATCAGCGAGTTTCTTTCCCCGGATTTTCACGGCGGAGCGCAGCAATGTTTCGCCCTTCTGCTGATCGCGGCCATCGTGGCGATTGCGACCGCGCGCCAAGCCATCAAACCTTCCCAGCTTCTGGTTGTGATTTCTGCCGCCTACCTTGGATGCTATGCCACCCGCAACTTGCCGACCTCCGGGTTGTTAATCGCGCTGGTTGTGGCACCAATTCTTTCAGATTCCCTGGCGTATGCCACGAGAAGTTCAACCATGGCTTTATGGTTGAAAGAGCTGCTCACAAGAATCGATTCCTTTGGCTCCAGGATGCGCCGCCTGGAACTCGGGTTTCGCGGACACTTTTGGATGGTGGCGGTTTTTGTTCTTGGCCTCTGGGCCTGTTTCGATCAGGGCCGGGTAGGCCCAACGCGTCTGTTTCACGCCTATTTCGATGCCAAGCGGTTTCCGGTCGAGGCCACCAACTACATCTCCGCCCATCGCATTCGCGAGCCTATCTTTAGCCTGGATTACTGGGGCGGATACTTGATCTACCGGATCTACCCCGAGAGCAAGGTCGTCCTTGACGACCGCCACGACCTGTACGGGGATCGATTCTTCAAGGATTACTTGAAGGTGGTTTCGGTCCAGCCTGGGTGGGAAAAAGTGCTCAATGATCTTGGAGTTGACTGGGTCCTGGTGCCGGGCAGTTCATCGCTGGCCAATATGCTCCGGCTTACACGCGAGTGGACCGTCGCCCATGAAGATGGGACGGCGATACTGTTTCAGCGGACGGCTACAACCTCGAATCCTAGCGAAGGCTTGGCCCACCAGTGATGGGCCGCCAAGATCCCGGGCGCTACTTGAGCAGGTACTCTCTCACGAACATGACCGTAGCGTAGAACTCATAGTCGAGGTTCCTCTTCTTGGCAAAGCCGTGGCCTTCATCGTTGGCCAAGAGCCACCACACGGGCGTTCCATTCTGGCGCACGATCGCCACCATCTGTTCGGACTCGCTGGCCGGAACCCTTGGATCATTCTTCCCGGCAATCACAAACAACGGTTTGGTAATGTTCTTGGCTTTATTGTAGGGCGCAATTCGCTCCAGAAATTCGCGCATTTTGGGGTCGCGCTCGTCCCCGTATTCGACCCGCCGCAAGTCTTTGCGGTATCCGGAGGTGTGTTCAAGAAAGGTAACCAGGTTCGACGGCCCGACCACATCGACCGAGCAGCAGATTCGATCGTTGTAATTGGTCGCGACCGCCAGGGTCATAAATCCGCCGTAGCTTCCGCCGGTAACCAGGATTCGCCCGGAATCAAGATCGGGTTGGGTTTGGATCCAATCAAGCAAGCTGTTGATGTCCTCATAGGATCCTTCCCGCAAGAAACCATTGTCGAGCGCAAGAAAGCGCTTGCCATATCCGGTCGATCCGCGCACATTCGGAGCAATCATCGCGATGCCCAGCTCGCTCACGTAATAGTTCCAGCGGCCCAGAAAGCCAGGCCGAAATTGCCCCTCCGGACCGCCGTGAATGTTGATGATCACGGGGCGCTTGCCGGTGAACCGGGCGGGCGGCTTGTAGAGAAAGCCGCTGATCGTGCGTCCATCCCAGGCCTTCCAACGGATCAGTTCTGGTTCAGGAAAGTTTCTGTTATTGAGGCCACCGTTTTCACTGAAGGTCCACCGCTCCAGTTTCCCGGACTGGACATCGAGTGAATACACATCGGAGCTCGAGCGGGCGGACGACAGACTGAATCCCAGGTCACGATTGTTCCTGTGCCAGAGGACACCGGAGATTACACCTTTCGGCAAAGCCGGAACCGGCTTCTCTTCATGGGTGCTGACATCGAGCAAGTGGAGGACACCGAAGCCGTCCTCGTTGGTGACGAACGCGATGGTTTTGCCGTCGCGGGAAAGATCAAATTCATCGACGTCCCAGGGAATGCTGCTGCTCTGATATGTGTATTGTTTGCTGGAGAAATCGAAGTAGGCCAAGCGCTGAAATTCTGAGTCCTTGTCGGTCGTAACGTAGGCCCCTTTGCCATCCTTGCTGAACTGAGCAGCGCCGTAGGCAATCTTCGCCCCACCCTTCGGCGTAAGCAGGGTGGTTGCGCCACTGCTGGCATCGACCGTCCACAGATAGCTTTCGTTGGCGGAAATCTCTTCTTTGGCAAGAACCTGTGTGCTATCGGGTGACCAGTCCAAGGCCGACCATCCGCCGCCCTGAAGCTCGGCCAGTAAATGATCGTTTTTGGGATTCGCCGGTTCGATTTCCCAGAGATCGACGTCATTGCCGGTGCGGCGGGTGGACCCATAGACCAGTTTATCGCCGGCGTAAGACCAGACCGCACCGGTATTGCGCGATCTGCCGTCGGTAAGCAGGGAGACATCGCCGCTAGAAAGGTTGCAACCGAAAAACTGGAAAAACTCGTTTCCCCCCGTATCCTTCGAAAATACGAAAAAGTCGGGGTTGGCAGGTGAGTATTGCGCTCCGAACACCCGATCCGGATAAAACGTCAATTGCGTCCGCGCACCGCCCGGCATCTTGACCAGGTGAATTTGGTTCGTGTCCGCGAAGCGTGTGGAGATCAACATCTCGCGCTTGACGGGGTCCCAGCTTTCTAGAGAAGCGCCGCGAAAATTGGTGTAGCGGTCGACCTCTTCAGCCAATGCCGCCGGAATCTTGGGAACACCCTCGACAACCAGGTTTTCACCCGGAACGACTTCGCTCGTTTGGGGAAAAGCTAGTGCGGTCACGAAAAGGATGAGGGCCACTCGCACCGGATTCTTCATGGAAAGTACTCTCCTTCGACAGGACAGAACGCAGTCCGCGCGCTGACCTTAGCTGCTTCCTCACTCAGCCGCGCATCTTAGCTGCCAGGATGCATTCCGTCAAACCGTGCCCCCAAAGGACCGGTTTCTGGGGGTGTATCGACTACGGGTCTTGGAGCGTGTGCCAGAGAACATCATCCCAGCTCCACTTTGCCGAAATCAGCTCTGTGCGGCTACAGTAAGCACTGACCATGGAGCCTGAGCCAGAACAGGAGATCAGTGCGATTTCGGTGGCTGCTTATGTCCGCCTGGTGCGGAGCAATGCCAACTTCAGGCGACTGTGGGCCGCCCAGATCGTCAGCGAGATTGGCGACTGGTTCTACTCCCTGGCAATTTATAGCCTGCTGCTCGCAATCACCGGGCAAGCTCGATCCGTCGCCCTCGCCCTGGTTTTACAGGTCATACCACAGACTCTGTTCGGTCCCGTCTCGGGAATCGTCAACGACCGGATTCGCCGCAAGCAGGTCATGATTGCCACCGACTTGGCCCGGGTCCTGATCGTCTTCTCCATGCTGCTGGTGCGTTCCCGGGCCACGATTTGGTTGGTTTATCCGCTGCTGTTTCTCGAGAGCGTGATGTGGGCGTTTTTTGAGCCGGCACGCACCGCAGTCATTCCTAACATCACCACCAGCGAAGACTTGATTTTGGCCAACACGCTTTCCTCGACCACCTGGTCTCTGAATCTCGTGGCAGGATCGGCACTCGGCGGAATCGCTCTTGCCCTGCTCGGATACAACGCTTCCTTCGTCCTCAACGCGTTGTCGTTTCTCGGCTCGGCGTTCCTCATCCGCCGCATGCATTTCGAGGAACCGCATGCGGCGGCATTCCCCAAATTAGAGGTTCGGGATTTGCTCGACTATTCGCCACTGGTCGAGGGGTTACAGTACGTACGCCGCGATCCGCGTCTGTTTGCCACGGTGCTGGTCAAGACCGGCCTGGCCCAGATGGGTGTCAGCTGGGTCCTGTTCACCGTGATGGGGCAGAGAGTTTTCCCGCTGCACGGTCTAGGCATCGGTGCGCAACGAGGGGGAGTGCTCGGCATGAGCATGTTGATGGGCGCACGCGGAATCGGCGCACTGTTTGGACCGCTGTTCGCTGCCCGCTGGTCCGGTCATCGCGAAAGCCGACTGCGCCTGGGGATTCTCATAGGGTTCCTGTCTGTCGGACTGGGGTATACGATGCTGGGCAGTGCGGGCTCTCTAGCCATGGCCTCGTTCTGGGTGGTGATCGCGCATTGCGGAGGTTCGACGGTATGGGTCTTTTCAACCACTTTGCTGCAACTGAATACCGATGACAAGTTTCGCGGCCGGGTGTTCTCGGCCGAGCTCGGACTCTCGATGCTGACGCTGGCCGCCGGCGCCTATTGCAGCGGATGGTTGGTGGATCGAGGGATGGCGCCTCGCGCCGTAGCAATTGCTACCGGGTTGGTGATGCTGCTGCCGGCAGTTTTGTGGGGCAACGCCCTGCGGCTGTGGCGAACCGAGAGGCTGCAGGTCGGAAAAAAGGTGGTGAGCGGTAACGAATCCTCTTAAATGCGACGGGCTGCGCCGGCGAACGAATTTCGAAACAGCCTCTCTACAGCTGATCGATCTTGGCTGCCATGATGAAATCGCTTTCGCTGAGGCCGTCAACCTTGTGTGTCCAGAGAGTGATTTCAGCCTTACCCCAGGTGAGAAGAATGTCCGGATGGTGTCCCTGGTCTTCGGCGAGTGCCCCGACCCGATTCACAAAAGCGAGCGCCTGCTTGAAATCCGGGAAGGTGAAGGTGCGGGTAAGGTGATGTTCGTTCACAATCTTCCATTGCGCCCATTGCGGTAACTGCCTGTGGATTTGCTCGAGTTCTTTACCCTTGAGCGGTGGTACGCCTCCACGGCAGGGAACACAGGTTCTGCTGGCAAGAGAGGACATGGATTGGACTCCTCACAGATAGATTAGACCATAGTTGCGGGCGGGGCAAAGATAGGGAGCCTCGCCGCCTCCTAGAATCATGAATCGGTTTCCGGAGGACTGAGCAAGCGATCACGCAAGGCGTAGCGCATCACGAGAGGCGACATCGGTGGCCCATGGCTGGTCTCCCCCGGGAGCCGAGCTGCGCGGAACACGCCGGTTTCCTCAAGTACAATAACCATCGTCCGCAGTCTTGGCGGGAAGTCGTGGAACGTGCTCCTGCCCGGCATCAGGGATGCGCTTACTCAACAAAGTCGCTCTCGTCACTGGCGCCACCTCCGGGATCGGAGAAGCCACGGCGATCCTTTTCGCCAAGGAAGGCGCCAGCGTCACCATAACAGGCCGCAACCAGGAACGCGGCCACCAGCTGTGCGACACAATCCGTCGCAGCGGCGGAAAAGCGATTTTTGTTGCCGCTGACGTGCGCCAGGCTGAACAATGTCGCCAGGCGATTGAGCGGACGGTGGGCACGTTCGGGCACCTCGATATTCTGTTTAACAACGCTGGCGTCTTTTACCCGCACACGGCGCTCGACTGCAGCGAGGAAGAATGGGACGTACAGATCGACGTCAACCTCAAAGGCACGTTTCTGATGTCAAAATTTGCCTTGCCGGAGATGATTCGCCGAGGCAGCGGAGTCATCATCAATAACAGCTCGGGATGGGGCATCGTGGGCGGAGATTCGGCTGTAGCCTATTGCGCCTCGAAAGGAGGTGTGGTCCTACTCACCAAAGCGATGGCGATTGACCATGGACGCCGGGGAATTCGCGTGAACTGCATATGCCCGGGCGACGTTGATACTCCCATGCTTCCGCAAGATGCGCGGATGCGTGGCCTGAGCTGGCAGGACTATCTTGCCGGCTGCGTGAACCGGCCGCTGGGCCGAATTGGAACGACCGACGAGATCGCTAAAGCTGTGCTGTTTTTAGCCTCCGACGATTCTTCTTTCATCACCGGGGCGACTCTGGTAGTTGATGGCGGCGGTACTGCGGACTAATAGGGCCGATCGGGCTGCGATGTCTCCGCATGCCAACCGTGATCACCATCTCTCGAGCACCAAGCTGGCTCATTCGCGCGCGCGAAGAATGAGAAAGTAATCCATGCCGTCGCGCTTCCAGTCCAGCTGCTGCTCCGCCACATACCCTGCGTCCATCGCTTCCCGGATTACTACTTCGCGATTCACACCATGGTTCTCGCCGTTGCCCATCCGGTCGATGATTCCTATCCGTGCTCCCGGCCTGAGTGACGCCCGCAGGTTCCGTAGCAGAGTGACCGGATGCGCGACTTCGTGGTAGGTCTTGAGCAACAGCACCGCGTCCACCGCGTGAAGCGGAAGTTTCGGATCATCAGGTTCACTCAGGATGACCTCGACGTTGCGCAGGTTCTCTCTGCGAGAACGTTGCTCGATGTACTTCGTAGCCTCGGGATTGATGTCGACGGCGAAAACGCTTCCATTCGGACCAACCCGACGCGCCGCTCGCACCGTGAACCAGCCTGACCCTGCTCCGATGTCGGCGACGGTTGTTCCCGGGTTGATTTGGAGCAACTGCATGACTCGGTCGATCTCGAGACGCTCTGCACGTCCGGGCGAGTCAAACACCGAAAGATCACCCCTATACGGGTCGCTGGTTTTGCGGGTTTCGCTTGGCGGAACCGGAGTCGAGCTCGCACTGCTCTGGGCTAGGCATCCCGTCGAGCAGGCGAGTCCGATGAAAGCGAAAAGGACTAGGCGACTACGCATACCGGCAGTAGATTCAGTGCGGCTCCTAAGCAGGCTAGCTGTTGCTCGGGATGGCTACTGATCGAAGTGCACTCAATTCGTCGCAACTCGCTTAGCATTCAAGCATCGACCGATAGTATAGGGTATTCTCTGTGTCCATCTTCGGAAAATAACCTCGCTAAAGCATTGGCTGGAATTCTCCCTTCCGGGCCGGCAAACGGATTGGAGGAACTGCTGCCTGGGAATTCTCGATCAGCAGGGCAACCATGAGCCGGGCTCGAAGGAGGTCCCTGCGCTTGCGAGATTGGTACGCCCGCGCCCTCAATGACCGTAGAGTGCCCTGTCGAGAGGGTAGCGATTACTTAAGCGGACGAGGGTTAGGCTGCCGAATTGTAGCGGGGGGGGTGTGGTGGAACACTAGGTTGAACCTCCCCGCCGTAAAGGGCGAGGATTCTCACTCTACGCCAGCCTTACTGCACTGATGTTATCGAATGATGGCTCGCTCCGAGCCATTATGTTGACTGCTCCATTGTGGTCGGCATGGTCCTGATAGCCACAGGAAAGACACGCAAAATCTGCTTGC
>DASPVV010000255.1:0-33723 GCA_035622175.1 Terriglobales bacterium
CCTGCAAGGTCACTGATCACGTGATGAAGTTGTACGTTCATTTGGTCTAGCGCCTTCTGCATATGCTGCAAGTGAATGGTAGCCAACTCGATGAGGTTGTCGCGATGGCGCCAGAGAGATCGAATAGCACAAATCTCATCCGCTGGTCGAAAGGAGCCGCGTAGCAGCCCACAGGCATGGAGGTGCTGAATCCACTGACAGTCCTCGACGTCCGTCTTCTTGCCGGGGACGTTCTTAACGTGGGCCGCGTTCACCAAGCGCACGTCGATCTTGCGCTTCTCCAGAATCTGAAAAAGCGGAATCCAGTACACGCCAGTGGATTCCATTGCGACCGTCCGGATACGACACTGCTGCAGCCAATCAGCCAATTTCTCCAAATCGGCCGTGAACGTCTGGAAGCAACGAACGGGATCAGGGTCGCGTTCGACTGGGACAGCGACGAAGATCTGGGTTGCACCAACATCGACCCCTGCGGCGTCAGGTTCCACGATGGGCAGACTTACAGCCTTAGCTCTCTTCTTGGGCATTACTTCTCTCCGTTCTGCCTCAGCGCGTCGGCCCGGACCGTGCAAAGAAGGTAGTCTCCCAAACGAGATCCGCCACAATCGGTGGACTGCGGAGGTCATCACTGTATTGAGCACGGGGTCCAGAACCACACTGCAGGTCGGGCTTGGAAGCACCAGTGAGCCCTCGGTCTTAACTGCCGACGCACCAGGCATCGTCAGCGTATACCATATAGTTCCTTTCCTTATTGTCCAGACCACCGGTCTGGTCCGCCACTGCGGGGACGCAACCATGCCGACGGATAACCCGGTGGGCTCATCGAGACGATGAACGGGGACGTGAGGACTCGTTCTTGCGCCGCCAAACCTCCATCGGATCGAAAGACCCCAATGCCTTGAAAATCCCCGCCCCGCGAGGGGCGGAATCTACACTAACGGGGAACGCTGCTTCTCCATTTCCCGCTGAGCCAATCCCACAAGAGGGTGCGAGGATCAACATCGTTCCCCAGTAGGCGATTCGGAGCAGCACACTTTTCTCTGGAGTTTCCGGGTTCGTGTTCTGGCTGGTGCATAACAGTCGAAGGGCGGGGCTTTACGGCGCTATTCGGTAATTGTGATGAGGGTTGAGAGAGTACGGGGCCGCCTTCGCTTGGCTACGCAAGCAGGCCTTCGCTCCGCTACGGCGGCCCTTTCGTCGAGGGGCGACAGTTCCTTTCAGAGTAGAGTTGCTGGACACGAACTGTAAGGCCCACCGTCAGAACGGTATATCCTCGTCGCTGATCGGAGTTGGGGCTGGCACCGGCTCGGCCTCTGGCGTGCGCTGGTCGAAATTATTGCCGCCAGCCGCGGCACCTCGAGCAAACTCCCCACTTTCGGCGCGTCCACCGAGAAGCACCAGATCGCTGGCAACGATTTCCGTCATATAGCGTTTCTGGTTGGTTTGCTTGTCATCCCAGGATCGGGTTTGCAAGCGGCCTTCGATGTATACTTTGCCGCCTTTCTTCAGGTATTCACCTGCGATCTCGGCTAGGCGTTGCCAGAGCACGATATTATGCCATTCCGTACGATCCTGCCATTCGCCGCTCTTATCTTTGTAGCGCTCGTTGGTAGCCAGAGTGAGCTTGGCTACAGGCGTGCCCTGCGGGGTGTACTTGATTTCGGGATCCTTGCCCAGATTGCCGATGAGGATCACTTTGTTGACACTTTTTCCTGCCATGATGTTGCTCCTTCTGCCCCTTCTCCAATTGGCACTCCACCGAGGGCTGGAGCACGCCAAGGCGCGAAACTCGGGAAGGGTAATTGAGGGGCTGACGGCCCAATATACCAGAATCGGCGGCGGGCGATACGACGGAGCAATTGGCCCGGTACTCTCCATTCTCGTTCTCCCAACCATACAACGAATCCGATTCTTTTCAACTCAGCCCTCGGTACTCAAGGCGACAAGGGTCGGCGGGCGGTGCTAGGCGGTGCCGATGCTATAATTCGGGCCATGCCTGCCGAAGGGAAGGCCGTTGGGTTAGTGCCCGACGAGCTCAAATTTGAACCCAGGTCGACTGGGATTAACACTCCGCGCAAGAAGAAACCAAAGGAGTTAGCTGTCATCACGGAATGTTGCACGGGCTGCGCTGGCTCCCCGGCCTGCGTGGAATATTGCCCAGTCGAAGACTGCATGTTCTGGGTTCCCGACGAAGACCATCCACCGTTCGGGCGAATCCAAGTCGACCCCATCCTCTGCATCGGCTGCAAAAAGTGCATCAGCAAGGGGCCGGACGGATGCTTCCTCGACGGTTGTCCCTGGGATGCGATCGTTATGGTGGAGACTACCGAGGTGGAGAAGGAAGTCGGAGCGATGCCCATCTAAACGAGCGTTGGCTCCCTCAAGAGCCCATCTTCGCTCCTTTGAAGCGCTTGACCGACCGGGTCGAGTGACATGCCTGATCGAGTATTGTTATCTTGGGGTTGAAACGCCAATGATCAAGGAACACGCTGCGTCAGTTTTGCTGACCTTGAGTTTTTGTGTCGCCTCGTCCTTCGTCTTTGGGCAGGGCAAGCCGGTGGATGCCGAAAGCCGCCCATGGTGGCAGCACGCCGTGTTCTATGAGATCTACCCGCGCAGCTTTGCCGACAGCAACAACGATGGCATCGGCGATTTGAAAGGCATCGAATCCAAGCTCGGCTATCTCAAGGAACTTGGGGTGGATGCTATCTGGATTACGCCCTGCTATCCCTCCCCGCAAGTCGACTTTGGTTACGACGTCTCCGATTACGAGAATATCGATCCCATGTATGGAACGCTGGCTGATTTTGATCATCTCGTCCATGCGGCGCAGAAGAAACACATCCGCATCGTCATGGACTTCGTAATCAACCACACTTCCGACCAGCACCCCTGGTTTCTCGACTCCAAGTCGTCGCGAACCTCGACCCATCGCGACTGGTACATATGGCGCGACGGCAAGGAGGCGAGCGATCCCCCGAATAACTGGATCTCCGGGTTCGGCGGTCCTGCCTGGAAGTTCGACCCCACCACCGGCCAGTATTACTACCACTACTTTGCCAGCGCACAGCCCGATCTGAACTGGCGCAACCCGACGGTCGAACAGGCCATGTTCGATGTGACCCGCTTCTGGTACAAGCACGGTGTCTCCGGCTTTCGTCTCGATGCCGTCGATTTGTTGTTTGAAGATCCAGAGCTGCGGGATAACCCCGTGCTCGACGGCAAAAACGAGCTGGGCGACCCGAAGACGCTGGAAAAATACAACGACAAGCTGCCGGAGAACCATGAGGTGCTTCGCCGCTTGAGAAGCGTCGCCGACGAGAGTAATGCGGTGCTGGTGGGCGAGACTTACACCGACAGTGCACCCGAGTTGAAGGAGTATTACGGCGCCCATAACGATGAGATTCAACTGCCCATGGATTTCATGTTCTGCACCGTAAACAAGCTCTCGGCCGCGGAGTTCCGGAAACAGATCGCGCTCGCCGAATCGACCGGCGGGTGGCCCACTTACGTCATCGGCAACCACGACATGGAACGATCCTACGTGCGCTATGGCGACGGCAAGCACGATGACGAGATTGCCAGGCTGATGGCGGCGCTTTATTTGACGCTACGCGGCACGCCCATCCTGTATTACGGTGAGGAGCTGGGGATGACGAACCACGACCCCACGCGCAAGGAGGATGTGAAGGACCCCATGGGAATCACCGGCTGGCCGGGATATAAAGGCCGCGACGGGGAGCGAACTCCTATGCAGTGGAGCGATGGCCCGAGCGCAGGCTTTACCCGTGGTACTCCTTGGTTGCCCATACCGCCGACCTACAAGAAATACAATGTCCGGAGCGAATTGAGAGATCCAGATTCGATTCTGGAGTTCTACCGGCATCTGCTGGCGCTGCGCCATCGAGACCGCGCGTTGCTCGAGGGAGATTACGTGCCGCTGAACGAAGACAACGCCAGCGTCTTGTCGTATCTCCGCCGTTACCAGAATGAAGCAGTCTTGGTTGCGTTGAACATGTCAGGCAGCATCGAAGCCGTGAACTTCGACTGGACACAACTGGGTTTCTCCCGAGCGCGGGTGAAGGTGCTGCTGACGACGCTTCACACCCTGCCAAGCGCCCGGCTTGACAAGGTATCGCTCGAGCCATATTCGGTTTACATAGCCCGTCTCTCGAAGTGACCGCCGCGATTCGGGCGGCCGCCACTATCGACCTCGGCTCTGAGCGCTACCTCATGCTGCCCACCGGAGATGGACAAGGCGGCGGTCCCATTGGACACGGTCAGTTCCCGTGGAGCTTGCCCGTCGATGCGGAGAAGTAGCCCTTCCCGATGCAAAGTCTGCCGTGGTCGCCCGAAAATCGTGGAGAAGCTCAACCGGAGGTTAACCAGCTAGTCGCTGCGCCTTTGCTACCTTTCACGCCAACTCGCCAGGGAACTGCCCAACGAAGCCCTGCGTAGATGTATGCGCAGTTATTTAAGACGCCGCGTTTAGAAAGGTACCTGCAATTCTCTCGACGACGACCGAGATTGTAAATCGGAGGAACACAATGATGCTGTGCTGGGCCTCGTGAGGTTTGGGCGACGCGCGGCCGAGCCTTTCCGAACCTCGTGCGGGTGAAGTCAATAGTTGAACCGGTAACGAAACTCCCCATAAATTTGTCGAGGATCGTTCCAGTGGAATCCGCCGAAGGTCAGACTGTTGTCGAGCTGCGCCCGGCGGTTCGCGACATTGACCGCTGTCATTGAAACTGTGTACCTCTCGGCGAAAGTCTTCCCCAGCGAAAGATCCACGGCGGTGTGGCCGGGCAGGTACTGGCCGGGATATTGAGCCAGCGGGTTTCCGTACAACCCGTTGGTGAATCCGGAGCCGTAGTAGACATTGGTCGATGCGTAGGTATGCCAGGGAAGGTTGCCGTTGAAGCCGACGTTCAGCGTGTTGCGCTGATCGTGGTCGACGGGGCCAAGACCCGGAGCCGGATAGAGCGGGCATATCGGCATCGCAGGAGGACAGATTAAGCCTCCGGTGATGGGCGAAGTGGCCTGCGCGATCTGGTTCGAGTAAGCGAGATGGAACTGGCCGTGATGCAGGATGTCGGGCGATCGCAGCGTGAGTTCCCAGCCTTGAATCATGGCGTAGGACCAGGTGATGGGCCAGAAGAGATTCGAGTCGCCGATGTTGTTGTGATCGAGCCAATTGTGGGCCCGTGTCTCGAAGTTATCGGCGTCGAGCGCCCAGCCGTGGACTGGAATCATGACGCCGAATTGCCATTCGATGTCGCGCTCGCCGTGCAGCGGAGCGAAGCCGTAGCCCTGATTGACGCCCAACTGTTGAAGCTGGCTGGTGGCCGTTGAAAGTGGAGGAGCCTGGTAGTAGTAGCCGTAGAATCCGCGGAACGTCCAGTTAAGATGCGGAATTCGGACGGCCGCGCCGAGACGGGGATCGGTGGCGTGTTCGGAGATGTTGGAAGTGAACACCGTCTCGCGAAGGCCGGCGATCAAAGTCAGCCACGGGGTAACTTTGAATTTGTCGTTGATGAATAGCGCAGTGACGCCTCCGTTGACGCCGATGGAGGACGGACCGTAGTTTCGCAGGCCATTGGGCGGTTGGCCATAGATCTGGCAGTTTTGCGTGCACGTGTACACGTTGCTGAAGTAGTTGTATTGGTGCTGGAAGAATCCGTAGACGCCGGTCTGAAGATCGTTGTTGTGGAAGTTGGTGCCGATGGAGGCCTGAGATCCGACGTAGTTGGCGGTCTGCGTGACGTTGGAGATGACAGGGATATCGTTCGGCCCGCCGTGGTAGTCGGCGCCGTTGTAATGATAGAACGGCGAGACAGTGACGAGCGTGTTGGGGCTGAAGGTGTGAACCCAGGAGAAAGTCGCGTAGCCGTCAGGCTCGACCTCGGCATCATGGAGGCCGGAGCTGGGCACCAAGCCCGACGCTACGAGAATCTGATTGCCGGTTGAGTTGAGATCCGGATCAATCGGAATCTGGTAATAATCGCGGCGGAGCGAACCAACCAGACGGTATTGATTCTTTGGGTCAGGATTAAAGATGAACGAGGCAAATCCACCAATGCCGTTGGCGGCATCGTTGACGACCTCGGGAATTGGAGTCATCAGGCCGTACTGGCTGCGGTTGCCGTTGAGGCTGGCGTAATAAGCAGAGCGCTCGCTGTGGCTTCCACAGCTGATCTGATTGTCGGTCTGATAGAAATTCCCCGCTGTGATGACGAGATCGCATTCCCGATTGCGCTCGAAGCCGGTGCGTGGCACGACATTGAAAACTCCATAGGTGCGGTCGCCATAATCGGCATCATAACTGCCGCGCTGAACTTCCAGGTAGTCGATGTCTTTTGGATCGATCTGCGGTCCCAGATTGTTGGCGATGTTTGTGTTCGGGATGGGAACGCCATCAATCAGCCACGAGAGCTGATGTCCGCCTCGCATGTGCAACATGTCGTGGACCATGTAGGCGGCTGGCACGTAATCGGTGATCATCTCCATGCCGTTGGTACGGTCGGCACCGGGGGTTTGCTGGATATCTTCACGGCTCACCATGGTCGTCGGTGTAACTATCTGCGTGGTCGCTTCGACGGGAGCTCCCGAGACGGCAACGGTCTCCTTTACGCCGGCAATCGCCAGCTTGAAATGCAGCACCGGGCTGGTATCGGATTGAACGATCACCTCTTGTTGCGTGGCTTGGAAGCCCGACGACGAGACGGTGACGGTGTAATTCCCGATGGGGACCGAAGTAAATTCAAATTGTCCCCGATCGCCGGACTCTTGGGACTGTGTCCAGTCCGAGTTCACCGCCTTCAGCGTAACCTTTGCGCCTTGAATGACGCGATGCTGAGGATCATGAACGATGCCGCGAACCGAACCGAAGATGGTGGCAAGTGCGGTGGCGGCGAAGGCAAGCAACAGAGACAGCGTTATTACGCGAAGCGGACCCATATACGTCCTCCTTTTCCTGTACAGACGACAGCTCATCTTTCAAAGGGATTCCGCCTCAGAGTTGAAAGACGAGCGTCGCATGTCGTAGCCATGCGATCGGTCGTTATGAATGATCAGGCGAAGGAGAACAGCGGTGGGGCGCGACCGGAATGTGTGGAGAGGGTAAGACAGATGCAGGTTGTTGCAGGCCTTTGCCGCCGCAGCAGGGCTGCGGAAGCGGCAACCTGCTCCATGACCGCCGGCAGAAGATGCGGCGACTGGGTCACGGTGACGGCATGGCAGCAGTCGTGATTGCAGCAGTTGGGGGCATTGAACGCCCTGCCTTGCGTGCCAGGATCGTGCATCGGCTTGCGCATGCAGCAGGCATGCGGAGCAGGAGCAGAGATCGCCAGAGCTACGGGAGCGAGAATGCCCACGAGCATCAACGTCACAAGGCATCTGGCAGTTAGACGATGCATGAGAAAAGCGGCGGGCCCCCAACCAGCTGTGTGACAAAGCATAACCCTGCAAGCGGTGGACTTGCAAGCTCCGGTACCCGAAAACACGTCTGTGCGACCCGCAACAAGAGCGATCAGGCGGCGTCTGATGATTGCTAAGGAGTGGGCGGTTAGCCCGGCCTAGGTAAGAAGGACCTTGCCAACTTCCATCAAAAAAGAGGACTCCGTGCGCGTAAGTTAATGAATCAAGAAGCGGTATCAACCGTCCTGTTTGAGCCACGGCTTTTGCCCGCTGGGTATGCCACTTACAGGGGATCAACGAGCATGCGCTCAGCAAAACGGACGAGGATCAAAAGCGTATGGTTGCGCAGCACGAACCCTGCCTGGTCATTCTCGTTCGACCGAGAAGCATCACAACGATGCGGGGACTTCGAGTTGAGTACGATCGACCCGGAAGACTTTCCGATAATGCCAAGCTACTCGCTTATCGCTTCTAATGCCCTGCGAAATTCCTCATCGTCCAACGAAACCCCTGGGAAATAAAGTCCAACCAGGCTTCGCTTCCAAACGGCTCCGGTTTTCCGCCGTTCCGCAGGAGTGGTGAAGTGGTATTCGTAGAGCAAGGCGCGGACAAATTTCGGCGGTCGGTCGGGAAAGGGATTATCGCGCAGCAGCCTCAGTACGGGCCTATCATTCTGCAAGAGTTTTCCCAATAGACTTATGAACCAGGGATGTTCGTCAGGTGAGGAGAAAGCGGCAAACCACATGAGCCAGTCCAGCCGCAAGTGATAGGGCGCGATCTGCGGGGGGGTGCGGTTCACGTCGCCGGGTTTGCCGATAAATTCATATTCGCGCCAATGGGTGTTGGGGGTAAGCACCGCTTCCTCGGTTCCTTCGACAATCACTTCATAGCGCGGCCGAGTGATGCTACCGAAGGCACCGTAAGTATTGACCAGGTGCAGCGGTTCAAAGGAAGCGTTCATCTCCTGTCGCGATGACAGCATGTTGGTGACGGGATAAAGGCTCAGGGCTGCGACACCCACGCCAAGGGTGAGGATGGTAATCGAGCGCAATCGCCCGGGGATCGCCAATGTCACAGGCTGAATCGGAAGCACATGCTTCCACCAAGCATCCCCGATGGTGCTAAGGGCTAAGACCATGGTCAGAAACCCGAGGAAAGCAAAATTGCCGCTGGCAAAAAGCCAGCCGTGAAAGAACAAAGTAATCAGCCCGGCAATCGCGCTGATGGGCAGGGGTGCGAAATAAGCGAACGGAACCACAAGTTCGGCGAAATGGTTAAACAGCACCCCAAACTTATGGATCCACCCCGGCAGCCAATGGAAATACCAGCTCAACGGATTGGGCATGGGCTGAGTTTCGTAGTGGTACTTGAGGCAGGTTAAGTCGCGCCAGCAAGGGTCACCGCGTAGCTTGATCAGACCGGCGCCGAACATAAGCCGGAAAAGCAGCCACTGGTACAGCAAGATGACTAGGAAAGGCGGCGTAGTTTTGCGGCACCCGAGAAAGATAGCCAGAAATCCGGCTTCGAGCAGTAAGGTCTCCCAACCGAAGCCGTAAAATGTCTGCCCTACATTGACGAATGAAAGGTAGATGACCCAAAGCCCACTCCAGGTGGACGCCGAGACCCAGTTGCCAAATCTCTCGGAGAATCCAGAAAGGGCGAAGAGCGAAAGCGCCAAGCCGGTCCACCCGAATAAGTCGAAGGCGAAGTCCTTGGGTAGCCAGAAAAAAACGCTGGGAGACTCGAGGAAACTCACTGCTTTGACAAATCGCGGGACCGGCAAGAGCCCGTGCTCCCCCAACAGCGGCTTGAACTGGTGTACGACCGCTATAAAAGCTAGGCAGTAAACGAGCGCCAAGCCTCGCTGCAGGACGAGCCTGGTGAGCCAGTAGCCGTCTCCTCCGCCAACCAGCTTCTTGACTATATTCATGGCATCCTAAGCTTGAACTGCCAACAGTCTTCAAACATCGATTCTAAGAAAGCGATCTCGGGCCGAACTCCGCGAACTCGCGAAATGGATCACATCTCCGGATCATCCGGACTGCACCTGCAACCGCGTGGAATGGTGAGGTCCCGTTACCGCAAATCCGCGGTGCGTGTACTTTCTTGATTGCATCTCGGCCGCCGCCGTCACGAGTGCAGTCAGGTGCAAAAGCAAGCTAGGTCCCCATCGACAACTATATGCACAACTTCTGATTCCAATCGCCCCTTGCCCTCCCAACGAGCGTTGGCTGCAGCAGGTGTCGTCAGCCCAGACAGTCCGTCAAAGATCTTTCACCGGCATGAATCCTCTAAGCGTACCCGAACGAGCTGGCTACCGGCAGAATAGCTACAGATGCCGCCGTCAAGCATGGTGCTGGTGGTCTCGCCGGGGCAGAATCTCGCGAGCACAAGTCCGGGGATGCATGTGTGGAACGCTTTGTAGAGGTCGTCCACGTAGCCCTGGTTGGTGGGACGATCGCCGCTCGCCGTGGGCTGGACTCCGACGGCAAGGGAGTCTCCGAGGACGAGATAGTATGCGGAATGGGCAGCGGCATAAGTGGCGGTTGAGCCGCAGAGGATAAGCAGAAGCGAAAGCCGGAGCAAAGAGGTTCGCATAGCTTGCCTCCTCAGGCGCAGCAGTGTATCCCAGAAAAGAATTGATGGAAGCCCGATTCCAGAGCGTGCAGGAAGGTTGAAGGCCTGTGGAAATCCTGGAAACTGAGACCAGCAGAGAAGCCAGGGCTGGAAGCCAAGAAAACTCTTTCTTTTTTCGGTCGAAAGGGAAGAATATTTTGATCTCGCGAAGGTACAGGACGCGAACGATTGCCGTCGATGCCGCGACCAGAACGGCACCGAGCCGTGGGCTTGCGGCGATTGTGACTGCACGCAAAAACTGGAACAAGAGCTGCAGCAAGCCGGGCGACGCTTCCTCGCATCTCTGCGTGGTACGCGGCCCAGCTCTCGGACGCAAGAAGACTGACCTGTTCTTCGGGTAGAATTCCTTCCGACATTTCCACCGGAGAGAATCATGCGCAGATTTTTCGTCAGCATCTTCCTACTCACATCGGTTTCGGCGGCTCAGACCCTATCGTCTCAGGTGCTCCCATTCGTCAAAATTGAACCCGGTGTGATCGCGCTGACACACATTCGTGTTATTGACGGCACCGGCGCGGCAGCGAGTGAAGATCAAACCATCATTTTGAACAAAACGAAGATAGCGACGGTGGGCACCGCGTCTACCGTCAACCTGCCGAAAGATGCGCAGGTTCTGGACCTGCACGGTTACACCGTAATCCCCGGCCTCGTCGGAATGCACGACCACATGTTCTATCCAGTCGGACACGGCATGTTCGGGGAAATGGCATTCAGCTTTCCTCGTCTTTATCTGGCTGGCGGGGTTACTACGATTCGCACAACCGGCTCGCTCGAACCTTACACTGATCTCGAGATCAAGAAGAAGATTGATTCCGGGGAAATGCCAGGCCCCCACATGCACGTCACCGGACCTTATCTTGAAGGGGCGGGTTCATGGGCTGTTCAGATGCATCAGCTTACCGGTCCCGAAGATGCCGCGAAAACCGTCAATTACTGGCTGGATGAAGGCGTAGACAATTTCAAGGCCTACATGTTTATCACGCCGGAAGAGCTTTCCGCCGCTGTTGCCGCTGCCCACAAACGCAGCGCGAAAGTTACCGGACACCTATGCTCCATCGGCTTCCGCCAGGCAGCGGACCTGGGCATCGACGATCTCGAACACGGGCTGTTCGTAGATACCGAGTTTTTCCCTTGGAAAAAGCCGAATGAGTGCGCCGACACGCCGAAAGATCCGGCATTTATGGCAACCCTCGATGTGAACTCGGGGCCGCTGCACGACATGATTCTGTATCTCGTGCAGAAACACGTCGCAGTCACCTCGACCCTGCCAGTCTTCGAAATGGGTACATTTACGGGGCGCCCCACTATTCAGCAGCGGGTTCTTGATGCTCTGACGCCTGAAGCTCGCAGCGCGCTGCTGCAAAATAGAGTTCGTTCCAGCGATAGCAGCGCCATTCGCAAACAGTTCGGCACTGAAATCTCGCCCTGGCCGGCGGCTTTCAAAAAGGAATTGGAATTCGAGTATGCCTTCGCCAAAGCGGGCGGTCTTCTGCTGGCTGGTGAAGACCCGACCGGCATGGGCGGAGTCCTGGCCGGATTTGGCGACCAGCGCGAGATCGAGCTGCTGGTAGAAGCCGGCTTCACGCCGATTGAAGCCATTCACATTGCCACCTCGAACGGCGCTCAGTTCCTGGGAGAACTCGATCCCATCGGCACCATCGCTCCGGGGAAGCAAGCCGACCTCGTCGTGATCAAGGGCGATCCCTCCCAGAAGATTGAAGATATCGAAAACGTAGAGACGGTTTTCAAAGATGGCGTGGGCTACGATTCCGCCAAACTGATCGAGTCAGTCCGCGGCACAGTCGGGAGCCGCTAAGTGTTGGTTCTCGGCTCGGCATCCCCTCATCATTGTTCTGGCCTGGCTATTGCGCGTCACCACGATTTGGCTCCATGCAGTCGAATCGCAGCAGTGGTTTGTCGGAACGGCCCTTGTCTCCCGAAACAACCGTCGATCCTCCTAAAAATGGTCCTGCTCTGTGGCAGACGTTGTTCGGTTTCGGACAGTGATGTTCGGTCCCGCACAAAAGCCGAGTCCGAAGGAATCGCCTTATGAGCGTATCTCTCTCGAAATAATCCTCTTATCGTCCAGCAGTTTGGCAGGGAAGGTGCGTTGTAAAAAACAGGATCGCGGGGAGGCCGCTATGAGGATCTTGGTCCAGGATCTGCGTTACGCCGTGCGGCAGTTGCGCAAGTCGCCGGGATTCACGTTGACCGCGGTGATGACGCTGGCGCTCGGGATCGGTGCCAACACCGCGATCTTCACGTTGGTGCACGGCATCTTGCTGCGCTCGCTTCCTGTGGCCGATCCGGCGCGGCTCTATCGCATCGGCGACACCGACGATTGCTGTGTCGAGGGCGGTTTTGTCAGCGACAATGGCGATTTCGATATCTTCTCTTATGATCTTTACCGGCAACTCAAGAACGCCGCGCCGGAGTTCGAGCAGCTGGCCGCCATTCAGGCCGGTCAGCGTGGCTTCAGCGTGCGCCGCGGGAATGCCCTGGGGAAGACGCTGAACGGCGAATTCGTCTCCGGCAACTACTTCTCCACGCTGGGCGTAGGGGTATTCTTAGGGCGGGGGCTGGCCGACTCCGACGACACTCCGTCGTCTGCTGCCGTAACGGTGTTGAGCTACCGGGCTTGGCAGACAGAGTTTGCCGCCGATCCCTTGCTGGTCGGGTCCACGATTTCCATTCAGGCACGGCCGTTCACCGTCATCGGCATCGCCCCCGCCGGTTTCTTTGGAGACCGAGTAACGGATACCCCACCCGATCTGTGGATGCCGCTCACGAGCGAGCCCTACGTCCGTGGGACAAACTCGATCCTGCATCACGCCGAGGAGAACTGGCTTTATGCCTTGGGCAGGGTTCGTCCGGGAACGAACGTCGGCGCAGTGCAGGCCAAGCTCTCGGCAGAGCTCCGTCAGTGGCTGGCGACGCTCTCCATCTATACCGACAATGGGGGCGCTGCTGAGATAGCTAAGCAACATGTGATGATCGTGCCGGGCGGTAGAGGTATCCAGAACCTGCAACAGGAAGCAGGCGAGGGCTTGAAAATGTTGATGATCCTTTCCGCCATCGTGCTGCTCATTGCCTGCGCCAACATTGCCAATCTGTTGCTAGCTCGCGCCACTGCCCGACGTGCGGATCTGGTGCTGCGCACAGCTCTGGGGGCAGGGACTCGCCAGCTCCTCCGCCAGATTCTTACTGAGACCATATTGTTGAGCTCTATCGGCGGCCTGGCTGGATTGGCCGTTGCCTACGAGGGTTCGCGTGTGATCCTGGTTCTTGCTTTTCCTAACGCAACGAACATACCGATTGCTGCGAGTCCCTCGCTCGCCGTGCTTGGATTCGCGTTTCTGGTCTCGCTGCTAACCGGGGTTCTCCTCGCTACGGCTCCGGCTTGGTTGTCGTCTCGCACCGAGCCTGCCGAGGTGCTGCGTACGAACCGCTCAACCCGCGACCGCTCTTCGCTGCCACAGAGGGCGTTGGTCGTCTTTCAGGCGGCCTTGTCGCTGGTCTTACTGGCTGCGGCCATGCTGATGACCAAGTCTCTCATGAACCTTCAGAATCAAAATTTCGGTGTTGCTACCTCCCACCGCTACGTGCTCCACGTCGACCCGGAAGGGGCCGCATATACGGTCGAACGGCTGCCCGGACTCTACCGCCAGATCGAAGATCGCTTTTCCGCGCTACCCGGCATTGACGGTGTGGGCATGGCGCTTTACAGCCCGCTTGAAGGCGACAACTGGGGCGAATGCGTCATCCAGCAGGGGCATCCCGCCCCCCGTCCGGGTGACAAGTGTGGCTCGACATGGGATCGAGTGAGCCCTCATTTTCTCGACGCCATCGGTGTGCCGATCTTGCGCGGCCGTGGATTCACTGAGCAAGACAGCGCCACCTCGCAGGCGGTTGCCTTGGTTAACCAGACTTTCGTTAAACGCTTTTTCCCCAACGAAGATCCGGTGGGTAAACACTTCGGCATCGACCGGCCGCAGTACTCGGGCAGTTATGAGATCGTGGGCGTTTTCGCCGATTTCAAGATGAATAGCCCGCGCAGTCCAGTGCGCCCGGTGTTCCTGCGGCCGCTCGCCCAGCGCTTCATGGGCTATCAGGAACCGGAGATGATGACCACTGAGACCCAATCCATGTTCATCAACTCTGTACTTCTCAACTTCCGTGTGCCACCGCAAAATATGGAGACATTGATTCGCCGCACCCTGGCGGACATTGACCCCAATCTGACGGTGGTTGATTTTCGGTCCCTCAATGCTCAGGTAGTCGGCAACTTTAACGAGGAGCGCATCATCGCACGGCTTACAAGTCTGTTCGGCGTCCTGGCTCTCATCCTGGCGTCGGTGGGACTCTATGGGGTGACGTCCTACCTCGTGGCCCTGCGCTCCAGCGAAATCGGCGTCCGCATGGCACTGGGGGCCACACAATCGAGCGTGTTGGCGATGGTGTTGCGCGGCGCTCTGTGGCAACTTTTGATAGGTGTTGGGCTGGGGATTCCGGCGGCGCTATTGGCCGGACATCTGATGGCCAGCCAGCTCTATGGTGTTGGCGGTTATGACGCGCTGGCACTGACGACGGCCACCTTGGTGCTCGCGCTTTGTGCCACTGCAGCCGGCTTTCTCCCGGCGCGGCGTGCTGCCTCCATTGATCCCATGGAGGCCCTCCGCATGGAGTAGTCGACGATTCTGAGCTTCTGCAGGAAGGACTGTTTGCAGGTTGAAAGCCCGAGGCTTTGCCGCTGGTGCCCGAGCTTAAGAACAATATCCTCTCAGGATTGCGGTTCTATTTCCCCCTCTCGCGGATCGCCTTTTCGGTCTCGATTGCCTGCTGTCGAACCCGATCCGGATTGTCGGGAAGCTCTCGCTCGTAGGGCAGAATTGCGGCAATATCCTCAGGTTGCCCGACCAAATAAAGAGCCCGCAGTGCTTCCCAGACCTGCGCGGTGCCAGGGCTCACCGTCGCAATGAGAGCACCGGCCTCAAGCGGCGCGCCGATTTGTGGAGAGATCTCACGCAAACGTCCGCTGATAGGAGAACGAACCTCGATTCTGTTACCTTCACCGCTTTCCAGTTTCGCCACCGTACCGCCCTCCCGGACAGCAGTGCCTGCCTGAGCGGCATCGATCATGGTTCCTGGCAGCGGCGACACGACTCGGGCGGGCTCGAGCAGTTCGACAAGTTGAGGCCTTCCTCGGGCGTCTCCAAATCGCACCAGCGACAATGCGGCGTTGCCGCGGACGTTGAGGGAGGGGTCATTCAGCATGCTTTGCAGTGCCCCATGGAAATCTGAGACGGTACTGTCTTGGCCCATCACCCAGGCGTCCGTATTGCGGACCTCCTCCACTTGATAAGAAGCGAGGCGTGGGAGTTCGCCGTACCAACGGGTGACTGTCGGGTCGTGTTGGTTCATGCGTTCGCCAATTTGTACGAGAGCATGTTGGATGTGCCGGGGATGTTTGTCGTCGCGCAGATAGCTGGCGATCTGTCGGTCGGAAAGCGGACGGCCAAACCAAGTATTCCACCAGAACAGGAATGGCATCAGCACGATCAACCAGCCGGTCAAAAGAAAGACGAGCCGGTGGCGCATCGGCATTCGCGGACGTAGGTTGCGCTCACCTTCAGTGGCGGGATGTGCCATGGAAGCCATGAAGAAAGCCCAGTTCGGACTATAGCAGAAATCGGGCACGAGACTCTGGAATGTCAGTCGTGGTTGCAGTTTGAAATCCACTGGGGTAGCACCAAAATTCGGTTTGCGCGGAACTGTGGGCATGGCAAAAAGTTTGTTCGGCGGTTGGCGATGATGTAGCAATGTCGCTCGATAAAACCAGCCCACCAAGGACAAACTTGTGCGGAAAGGCAACTGCGGAGTTGTCAGCAGATGAAACTATGGTGACCTTTCCCCTGATTACCGGCGCGAATCGATGGCTCTTAACGTGACCACCGTACCCTACGCAAGTACCGGCACAAATCGGCCATTGTCGCACCGCTTCGAACCCGGTAGTGTGGACGATCAAAGCCCGTCACTAGACTTAGAGTTTATGCGAGTACGGAGGTCGAGACGGGCAAGGATCGTCCGACGGTATTGCCGTCACAGAGGACACCAATGAAGAAGTTAGCAGTATTGCTCTTCCCGTTATTGTTGCTGGTTGCGCCGGTATTCGCGGCTAACAATGCCAGTTTGAATGGAACCTATGCGTTCTTTATCGAAGGAACAGGCAGTGCACGGGCCGAGGTCACGGACATCGACACCGTGAACGTTCCGTCGGAAGAAACCCTTGCCGTTGGCACAATCAAGTTCAACGGTGCTGGCACGGCGACCTTTCTCTCGGTCATGGGATACAATCTGGGCACAACCGGACCCAAGGCCGGTTCTACGTTCACGTATCAAGTGTCCGGTAACACAGCTACGATGAATATCACGGGTGCTACCGTGTCGATGTCTTTGGGTTCATACAACAGCAGCGGTGTCGCTTCTGTTGTGATCATCCTGGTGTCGGACTCCGATCAACCGATGGCAGGAATAGCTACCCTCCAGTAAAGGTCGATAGGGTGCGAGGGTCGAGCGGACGAACAAGGTCGCCGCTCGCGTCTTTCGCCGCGTTTTGGGGATGACATCGGCTCCGACAATGCCGGCGATACCCTGATCCCAGTATTGCCATACTGCATAGCACAGAGACAATAGCCACGAAGGGTGCCTGCTCTCGAAAGAGGCTCTTTGTCGTTGGCGCTTGCCGGGCCCTGGTTACGAGGGGGTTATTCGACCACGTCCGCGTCGAGAACCCGATCCTGTTCCAGATAATGCGAAACAGCGTATTGGGCTAGAAGGGGAGTCGGTAGTTGGATCTCGGCGCCGATCCATTCGCCTTTGTTATGCGGAGCCTTGGCATCATGTTGACACCGCCCGCCACTCCCGAATTGCGGTCCAAAGCGAGCGCTCTGAACTTGATCGAACTGCCGAATCTCGCGCCAGGCAGCGTCTCCTGTCGTTCCGGAAACATCAATCTTTAACCGCACCAGGGGCATCTTTTGAACCTCAGGCGATGAGAACCGCGGCATCCATTCCCCTTCGCAAGTTAGCCGACTCAACCAGTGAAGAGACGATAGAGCATCAAGTAAACCACCACCCCGGTCACCGAGACATACAGCCACAATGGATACGTCCAGCGAGCGATCGCGCGATGGCGGTCGAAGCGCTCGCGAAGAGCCCGGCTCAAGGTTATGATGATCATCGGCACAATCACCCCGGCAAGGATGGTGTGCGAAGTCAGGATAGTGTAGTAAAGCGGCCGCAACCACCCCTGTCCCTGAAAGTGGACCGATCCCACATGCCAATGGTAGTAGAGATAGCTGGTGAGAAAGAGGCTCGAAGACAGGAGGGCGGTAATCATCACTACCCGGTGTGCGGCCATGCGTCCGCGTTTAATCAATCCTCGGCCGACGAGCAGCAGCACCGCACTCGTCCCATTCAGGCTGGCATCGAGTCCCGGGAATACAGCGTATTGCGGGGGAATCTGTATCATGCGGTCGGTCTCGTGGTGCGCCGGTTCACCATAAAGAAGCATAAAACAAACATACAAAGCGTGAACAGGGCAATGGCAGCTAGGTTCGTCGCAAGGGATGTCATGGTTTGGCTCGCCGGATACAAGAGTTCACGTAACGCCTCAACCCCATAGGTCAGCGGGTTCAGCCGCATCAGCAGACGCAGCCACCCCGAGGCTCCCGAGAGCGGAAACAATGCCCCGGAAAGCAACCAAAGCGGAATCAGAAACAAATTGATGATCGCGTGGAAGGCTTGGGTCGAGTCCATCGGCCAGGCGATGGCGAAACCAAGCGCGGTGAGCGCAAAGGAAACCAGGGACACGACGATTACTACGGAGAAAAGTTCCCACAGACCGAGGTGCACCCCGACCAAGGGCGCGAAGGCCAGGAAAATCAATCCCTGGATGGCGGCCAAGGTAGTCCCGCCTAATACCTTACCCAGTACGATCGCGGAGCGGGGAACGGGAGCGACCATTACGGAGAGTAGGAATCCTTCCTTACGGTCTTCGATCACCGACATCATGGTGAAGATCGAGGTGAACAAAACAATCATGATCAAGGCGCCCGGATAAAAGTAGTCGAGATAATGCTGCTGCCCTTGAGCGTCACCCGAGCGGAACGAGCTGCCAAAGCCCGAGCCAATTACAATCCAGAACAGGACTGGGGAGGCGATGACACCCACAACCCGCGCGCGCTGACGGTAGAAGCGAACCACTTCTCGCCACCAAAGAGTAAACGCAGGTAAAAGGACTCCAACCGAGGCCGGGGCCGCTAAGATTTCGGTGCGGGTTGCCATATCGACTTCCTTCTATCCGCCCCAGGCATGCCGGCTATGGTCAGCCGTTTTCGATACGCAGCGAGCTCGCGTCAGCCTCGAGACGCCGGCACGTGAGGCAGAAAACAGCAGTCTTGCCCTAGACGTTCTTCGCCTCGTCCGTCCAGAATCGGTGACCGGTGCGGTGGATGAAGACGTCTTCCAGAGTTGGCTTACTCACGGAGACGGCTTCGATCTCACCGGGGAAGGCCTCGACTACATCCGTGACGAAGCGGTGGCCGTTCTCCCGTTCCACCCGAACCTGTTGCTGAAGCACTTGGGCATCTAATGCGAACTGGTTGCGAATTCGGCGAGCTAAAGATTCCGGATTCTTGGAATCGAACAGAATCACATCTCCACCAATTTCGTGTTTCAGTTCATCAGGGGTGCCCAGGGCTACGACTTTGCCCTCATTGAGGATGGCCAAGCGATCACAACGCTCCGCCTCTTCCATAAGATGGGTGGTAACCAGTACGGTCACGCGTTCTTGGTCGCGTAAGTTCGCCAGGTATTGCCACAGATCGCGCCGCGCTCCAGGATCAAGCCCGGTGGTCGGTTCATCCAGCAATAACACCGAGGGATGATGAAGAAGCCCCTTCGCCAGCTCCAGCCTTCTTTGCATTCCCCCGGAGAATGTCTCGGCTTTTTCATGGGCACGATCCCAAAGCCCCACTCGTTCGAGCATCTCGGCGATGCGCGCCCGGAGCGGTGCTCCGCGCAAGCCATAGAGATGGCCCTGATGCTTCAGGTTCTCCATGGCGGTTAGCTTGACGTCGATGCTTTGCGCCTGAAAAACTACGCCGATCTGATGACGCAGACGGCTGGGGTCGCGAGCAACATCAAATCCCATGATCGCGGCCCGGCCAGCAACCGGAACCATCAGAGTGGAAAGAATGCGGAAAAGTGTGGTCTTGCCGCTGCCGTTGGGACCGAGCAAGCCAAACAATTCGGCCGAGTGGACATTAAAGGAGACTCCGTTCAAAGCGGTGCGATCTTCATACTTGTGAACGACATCGTGCAGGGAAATGACGGCCGGTTGCGCAAGCGTGAGGTCGACTTGGACATTCGCCAGGGAATAAGTAGGGTCGGTTGGAGACACACTCTATTCTACAGTGAGGGGAACGGGAAAAGGGCGCCATATGTTACCAAATCCTCACTCGCTCTGCGGGAGCGAGGTACAGTTTCTCTCCGGGCTGCACGTCGAAGGCGGCGTACCAGGCGTCCAGGTTGCGGGTTTCCAAGGCCCGATATTTGCCGGGCGAATGGCCGTCGGTGAGGACCTGCTCGCGGAGCGCGGCGTCGCGTTGTTTTTCGGCCCAGCTTTGGGCGAAAGCGATGAAAAACTGCTGGTCACCCGTGAACCCCTCTTCCGCCGGTGCGGGCTGACCAGCGAGCGAAGCTTTCAATGCGTCGTACGATGCCGCGAGGCCGCCAAGGTCGGCAATGTTCTCGCTGAGTGTCTGCTTGCCATTCAGCGCGAGATCGGGGAAGGGTTTGTAGGTGTCATATTGGGCGGCCAATTTTGCGGTGGCCGCTTCAAAGCGAGCGAGGTCTTCGGGGGTCCACCAGTTGCGCACTCGACCTTTGGAGTCGAAGGCGCTGCCCAGGTTGTCGAAGGTGTGACTGATCTCGTGCCCGATGACCGCGCCGATAGAGCCATAATTGGCTGCGGCCGGAGCCTTGGGGTCAAAGAATGGCGGCTGCAAAATTCCGGCGGGGAAATTCAGCGCGTTTTGCAGAGGAAGATTCACGGCGTTGATGGTCTGTGGCGTCATCGACCATTCTTTGCGGTCGATCGAGGAACCCAGGCGCGCGACCTGCCGCTGATATTCGGAAAGGCTGCCGCGCCAGAGGTTGCCAAACAGGTCGTCACTCTTGACTTCGTAGTTTGAGTATTGGTGCCAGTCCTCGCCGTACCCGACGCCCACATAGAGCGTGTCGAGCTTGGCCAGTGCCTCTGCCTTGGTGGAGGGATTCATCCACTGTAGGGCTTCAATCCGCTTGCGAAACGCGGCCTTGAGGTTGGTCACCATGGCATCGACCTGCGCCTTCGATTCGGGTGGGAAATAGCGCTTCGCGTAGAGTTGGCCGACATCGTCGCCGAGAAGGTCGTTGACTATGCCCACGGCGCGCTTCCAGCGGTCGCGCTGCTGCGGCACGCCGGCGAGGACTTTGCCGTGGAAGGCGAACCCTTCGTCGGCCAAGGCTTTAGGAAGGGCGCCGCCGTAGGAGTCGATCAGATGGAAAGCCAGATATTCCTTCCAGGTTTCGAGCGGAGTGGAGGCGACCAGAGCTGATTCTCCCACGATTGCCGTGGGTTGCCAGACGATGAATCTCGTCCACTTGCTCAGTCCGCCGCCGCGGAAGTATTCCGTCCAGTCGAGGCCGGGAGCCTTGGTGGCGAAGTCTGACGCGTTCCAGGGATTGTTGGCCTTATGGATGTCGTCGTTGTCGGCGAGGCTGATGTGCTTCTCGGCGATGGCGTGCTCCAGCGCGACGATGCGGGTGGCCCGCGCATCAGAATCGTCGAAACCCGCGAGCTTGAGCATGGTGGCGACGTGCGCCTGATATTTGGCGCGAATTTCTTTCATCGCGTCGCTATCTGAGAGGTAGTATTCGCGGTCCGGCATTTGCAGGCCGCCTTGCAGCAGGTAGGCGGTGTAGTGGTCGACATCGTTGAAGTCGGGAGCAACCCAAAGTCCGAAGAGATTCCCGGTATGGAAGTTGGTGTTATTGAGAGCGTCAACGTCAGCGCGGAGGGTTTCGCCCAGAGCATGGGCCAGTTCTTTCTTGTTGCTAAGGGCCCTGATCGCATCAAGGTGCGGCTCGAGCGGCGTCAGGCCTTTGGACTCGATGCCAGCCTCGTCCAAGAATGAGTTGTAGAGATCGGCCATTTTGTGAGCCTTGTCGCCTGCGGGGGACTTGGCGGCTTCGAGGATGATGCCCTTCACCCGCTCGTCCATTTCGTCGGCCAGCGGCAGGGCCGGAGCCGTGCCTGCGCGGTCGGCGGGGATTTCCGTGTTCTTGATCCAGTCGCCGTTCGCGTACGCGTAGAAGTCGTCGCCCGGGCGGACCGAGCGGTCCATGTAGGAGACGTTGACGGCAGGGCCCGGCGGGAGGATCGCCTTGAAGTCTTCGTTAGGTGTAGCCGCGTTGTTGGGAGCGGTCGCGCGGCCGACGAGCAGCGGAAACAGGATCAGGGCGCACGCGAGGAAATGCACCAAGAATGAACGCTTGCCTGTCATATTCATGAGTTGTATTCCTGGGGTGGGTCATGGATTAGTCGAAGCTCGAAGCAGGGTTTACTACTTGCACTGGTTCGGCCAAACCTAAAGACATCTCCAACCAAGATCCTGGCATTCATGTTCTACCGAGTTTCCGCCAAAGGATTGGCCCTCGATGGCAGAGATCGGACCGCAAGCAAAGCGTTACGCCGCCACCGGTCGCTGCTCGTGGTGGCCGATGCGCTCCGCAAACGACATCGGTATATGCCGCCAGATCTGGATCGCCAAGACCACGACGGTGGCTAATAAAAGGGCACCGACGGCGACATGGGCCACCGTCGAGACGACCATGGGCAGTTCCGGCTGAACCGCATCGTGGCCCCAGGCAATGCGGGTCAGGAAAGCGAGAAACCCCAGGCAGAGCTGGGTGATCAGCAACCCCAACATCAGGATCGCAGGGCGGCGTACGGCTTCGATTCTGCCGTACTCGGAAAGCGCCCGGATGGCAGTCCAAGCCAGTACTACAGCCACAATCGGCGCATTTGCGGCATGTGGCCACCAACTCATTCCGCGATGGCGAAACATCGCGCCCAACCCTAGCTGTACGTAGAGAACCAGGATCGAAAGCAAGGCAAGGACGAAGAGGGAGGGATGACGGGCGTCGGGCTCGACCTTGGGGACCTCCTCCACCCAACGAGGTCCCGTAAACAGCGCAATGGCAACCGTGAGGCAGAAGAAGGTTTGCGCCAGGGCCGCGTGGGCTGAGGAGATCGCTGGCGGGAGGTAGAACAACACGGTAAGCCCGCCCAGGATGCCTTGGGCGATGACCGTGCCGAGGGCACCGACTGCCAGATATTTCATCCAGGGCCGCTGGTCGGCACGCCAAGTCCAGATGGCAAGAATGATCGTCAGCAGGCCGGCAACTTGAGCGATCATGCGATGGGTATGTTCAAAGCGAACCCCGCCCACCATGTGCGGGATCTTGTAGAGTGAGCCGAAGGAAGTGGGCCAGTCCGGGACCGATAAGCCAGCGTCGTTGCTGGTCACCAATGCACCGGCGAGAATCAGCAGGAACGTCCAGCAGGCAAGAAACAATGCCAGCCTGTGAAGAGACCGGTTATAAGGTGTGGAGAAACCGTTCAGAGTCATCCTCTTATTGATCAACCCGAACCGCCTCCGACTTGCCGAACGCGGGCGGGTCGGCGGTGCCGGACAAGAGGGAAGCGGCACAGTCCCCCGCTTCCATTTTGCCGCTATTCCTGTTTGAAGGCCATATCCACGGTTTTGCTGTCCTTTGCCGCCAGCGTAACCTTCTGATCCTGCTCTCCCAGTTTTTCCTGAACGAAGGCCAGGGTGTAATCGCCCGGCGGAAGGCCTTTAATTTCGTATTTTCCGTCCGCTCCGGTGACCGCATAAAAGGGGCTCTTCACGACGTTGATGTACATCCGCATCCAGGGGTGTTGATTACACTTAACCGGCAGCATGATCTCTTCCCGCGCAAAGTTCTTTTCGAGCGGAGAGCTCTGCGGCGGCTGCGATTCGTTCCACTCCCGGTTGGACTGGGGGGTTGGGTGGATATTGTGGGTGGTCTGGTCGTCGTTCTTGATCTCAATCGTTTGCCCCGCCATCACGCCGAGCACGTGGGGATGATACTTGCAACCCTGCTGGTCAATGGTCACCGCCTGGGTAGGCACATCAAAGGTCCGGTCGTCCAACCCATCCTTCACGTAAACGAAGACGTTCTCCAGCTCACCGTTCGCCGCAACGATGGTTTCGGCCATGTTCATTCCCTTGCATGCGGGATCCTGGCTCATGTCAATCTTGGCCGGCTTGGGAGCCGCTCCATCGAACTTCACCGTTCCGCTGACACTGGCCACCGTGTTGGGGTCGATGGGAGCGGCTGCAGGCGCTGCAGGCGCCGCTGCCGGTTGCGCTTCACTCGTCGCGCTTTCCTTCTTGCTGCAGCCCGCAAGCAAACAGAAGCACATTCCCAAGAACCCGACCATTGCTATCCACAGCTTTTTATTCATCATTTCGCCCTTTCGTAAAGAATTTTGAAAATAAGACCACGGGATCAAATCTCGAGGATCCCGGAAGAAGTCCCCCATTGCCCTTGGTCGAGCGCCGCCGGGCGGCCGATCTTTGCCGTCCGCGTGCGCTCCGAATGACACTCATCATTGCGACGAACCCAATATTTTACCGCGAGCCCCTACTGCCTGCAGCCGCACGGGATGTCAGAGCCTGAGGCTTACTCGGCTTCTCGGTTGATGCCGCCGCTCGCCCCATCGAGGAGGCTACACGCTTTTGCTCTTCCGCGGTAAGCTGAAAAATGTAATCGACCAGCAGTTTGGAGTGATCTTTCTCGTATCCCTGGAACGATGGCGGTGTTGGCCCGGCAAAAACCCATTGGTTGTTCTCCCGCCGGAATAGTCCAGAAGGCATGGAAGTACCCGGACTGATCGCCTGGGGATCGAGCACCCAACGTTCCGCCCAGTCTGGTTTCAGTCTGTCCTTTGCCAGGAGAAAATTCGGAGCGGTGGCAATTCTGTCGTGCTGCGGATCGCCGGTGGCGTGGCACTTCAGGCAAGGGGCGGCCGTGCTCGAGAACAGGCTACGCGCCATGTCCGTTTCAGTTGCAGTGAGCAAGGGTACCTGCTCCGGAATGTAGGGCAATGGTTGCTGCGAGAGCGCCTGGAAAAAGCGCACCAGCTTGCGCAGTTCATTGTCGGAGAATGAAAACGTCGGCATACGCACCTTCAGGTAGGGACGCACGCCGTTGCGGTTGGTGTCGGCCTCGCTCAAAGCGGGGTTCGACAGGAACTGCCGCAGCCATTCCGGATTGACCCGCGCCCCTTCGGTGAGCAGCTTGGGGGGCAGCTGCTCAGGGGTGTCGCGGTATTGCGGCATGCCCATCAGAATTGTCTTTTGCTCGGGAAGGAACTGGTGACATCCCATGCAGTTATATTTCTTGACGATCCACCAACCTTCCTGAATATCGCGGCGCGCGTCGCCCGGCTTGTATTGATACTCCTGCGGCAGGGAACTCTCCTCACTCCCCAGCAGGAACGTGGTCAGAGCCCGAACCTGATCCTTCGCCAGGTGCAGATTGGGCATGCGCAAAGCCTCGGTGGGCGACCTGGTCTTTCCCTTGTCGAAAACGTTCGGCTCCGCCAATTTGTGCTCGAAGAAGCCCTTATGGTCGTACCAAGGTTCCGTGGCGGGACCGTCCGGCAGCCGCGCCAAATCTTCGGCATCGGTGATTGGTTCCATGCCGCCGCGCTCGGCGGGCACGGTGAACAGGGCAAAGTCCAGGCGCTCGATCGGTTTGCTGCCTTCAAAGGTCAGCTCCGTACCGATGCGGCCTTCGTCCTCAAGGCCTGCGATCTCATGACAACCCGCACAACCGAAGTGGCGGATCCACCTCTTGCCTTCCTCCTTGAGCTTGGGATCGTCCATGAAGGAGGCCTCCGCGTACGCCGACGGCTCCTTCTTTTTCTGGGTCATGAGGTAGGAAGCAATGTCCTGCGCATCTTCTACGCTGAGGCGGAGACTCGGCATCACCGTCATATTCTGGACTTGCAGTTCGTGGCCGTCGTTCGGACATTGACTGTGTTCGAGGTCGAACTGATAGGGGAGACCCTTTTTGGCGTAATCCTCGGGGCCGATGTCCTTTTTCTCATACGGACAATAAGGGCGCGTGCGCTCGCGCGCGTTGTGAATCCACCGTACCAGGTAATCGTACTTCGCCTTCTCGCCGACGCGGCTGAGATTCGCGGCGAATGTGCCGCCCATCATCTGCGGGCCTTCACCGTTCGAGTGGCAGGCTAGGCAGCCGCGCGCTTCGAAGAGTTCTTTCCCGTGTTCCGGGTTTCCCGCCTTCTGCTTGGGCAGGGGATCGGTCAGGGCCGATTGCCACAGATAGGCGGAGATGGCCTCGATCTGAGGGTCGGTGAGGCGGAAGTTTGGCATTTTGGTGGTCGGGCGGAAGTCGGTCGGTTTCTTCAGCCAGACGGGAATCCAGTCCTTATTCAGCTTGAGGCGAACGTCTTTCAAATTGGGTCCGACCTTTTTCATATCTTGCATCAGGCTGTGCGACTGGAAGTCGAGCTGCTGGATGCGGCCGTCGAGCTTGCTGTTGGCAACTTTCAGGGCCACGGCCTTGCCGTTGAGGAGGTTGGCTTCTTCATTGCTCTCCGCCGCATCCGCCTGCTTCATCAAATCGGCGCCGATCTTGACGTTGTCCTTCTCTTGTTGCTCGAACTGCTTGATCTGCTGGCTGAGGTTGTTCAAGTCTTCCGGTTCTTTGTCGTAGCCCTCGTAGCGATGGCAGCCGACGCAACCTTTTTGACGGAACAAATCCTTGCCTTGACTGATGGTTTCACCCACATCGCCGCTGATGAGCACCATATCGGCCGCGTGGCAGGTCTGACAACCCGCCTCGGCATTCTCCTTGGGAAACAGTGGCCAGAGCCAGTGCTCGTAATTGCCGTGGGCTTTCTCGACGCTCGTCGTAGCGCGCCCATTTCCCTGATGGCACGGAGAACAACCAAACTTGTTGGGGTCGTGAATCTTCAAGAGTTCCGGCTCAGGATGGCTAACAAAGGCATTGGCGTATTGGTCGGGTTTCTTCTCCCCCTTGGCCATCATCGAAGCCGCCGTGAGCCGAAGCGGCTCGCGAATTCCCATGTGGCAGGATTCGCAGCGGTCCACGATGTTGGCTTCGGCGACATTGATCTGCACAATCTTGGGATCCCATTCGGCGGTTTTCTTTTCGAGGCCTTCAATTTGCGCCGGCGTGAGATCCACCATGTGCTCGTTCACGTAGGCCGACATTTTGGTGCTGGCTTCGGTCACCGGCTTCAGCACCTCGCCCAGCTCGGCGTTCAACTTGGTTCGTTCATCCCGGAGCCCGTTATAGGTTTCTTCGAGCCGGGGGAAGTCATACTGCTCGCGGCGGCCGTCGGCATACTGGACGGCGGAAAGTTTCTCCTTGTAGTTGCGGATCTCGTTCTGTTTGCGTTGCTTCGCCGAGGCGCTCGGGTCGGTTTCCATCTCGTAGGTCAAAGCATTGACGTAGGCGCGCCGGTCGGTAAACACATTCTGCACCGCGAGAATCCGGGCACTCAGATCGCTGATCTGCTTCTGCAGCTGCTCTCGGCGCGGCTTGGCCGTTTGGTAGGCCTGCTGGTAGGCCGTTTCCAGTCGGCGATAATCGGAATTCTGCTCGACATCGCGCTCGGCTTTTGCCGATTTCGACTCCGCTGTCCTCAAGAAAGCAAGGTAGCGCTGCTTCCACTCGTTCTGAAATGCCTTCCACGGGCGCTGGCCGTAGGCTTCATCCCACAGCGCCCAGAAAAGCGTCGCCATCAGGATAGCCATGGAAATCACGTAGTACGAGGCATACGACTTGGTGACTATCGGATCTTGCTCCGGGATAGGTTGTTCAGGCACTAGATTCTCCCAGACAATCGTCGAGGGTTGCTTGCGGGCCATTCGCGCCACCTCGCCAGGCGAACGGTTGACCGCGGAACGGAAACGATGGTTTCAAACGTTGAACCACGGAGTGATCCACACGTACTTGATGTGCCAAAGTAACCGCAACAGGATCTTGCAGGGCAAGGCGATCATGGTGAGCAGGAACACCATCATGATGTTGTACTGCAGGAAACTCATGCGCTGATAATCCTTCGCTTTGTACCGGCGGAAGAGACTGTGCACCAGGAACCCGCCGATTAAAAAATAACCTCCGACCACGATCGCCCCGAAAATTCCCTTGCCTAGATTGGAGGTAATGCCAAAAATGTCGGGCAAATCCCGATTCACCTCATAAATCAGGCGATTGTGATCCCAAGTTTGACCCGGCCAGAACCACTGCCATCCCGGGCCGCGAATGAACGTCCCGATGATGATCATCGACACCCACAAAATGATGAACCCAAACAAAAACGTGCCGATGGCAAACTTGCGTTGCTTCCAGGTGTAATAGCCGCTCCCCAAAGGGTTGGTATCGATGTAGGGAATGACCATGAGGCCGACGATGATGAGCGTCGGCATCACCACTCCGGCGATCCAGGGGTCGAAGTAGACCAGCATTTCCTGCAGTCCCAGGAAATACCAAGGGGCTTTCGCAGGATTCATGGTGAGGTTCGGATTCGATGGTTCTTCGAGCGGCGCATACAGGGTGATCGACCATACCATCAAAACAATCGTCACGATGATGGCGGCCAGGAATTCAATGCGCAGGAGAAACGGCCAGACGTGCACTTCTTTTTGCCATCCCGGGCGGAACGGCCATGTCTTACGGTGGTGAGTCTTGGCCATCGCCGGCTGGGTCTCTAGCTCGGCGATCAGGTGGTCATTAGCGTTCGCCTGCTTCCACGCCAGGAAGATATAGAACACCAAGAGCGGAATCAAGGCTACGATCGGGACATTGTCGGGTGCGGAAGCGATCTGCCAAAGTTGATGCCAATCCATAAGGACTCCGAATCAGCAAGTTGCCGTACGTTGCCGTGCCGAATCTTGAACCGTGGCTCCAGGGATCCCCGCAACGCGGGGCATCCGCCTCCACCCTTGGGTCACCGCTGCCGATCGAACCCGGGCTACTCCACTCGTCGGCGCGGCTTGTCGGCTTCCGCGCTCAGCACCACCGGGGCTGGTCCGGAAATTCCACCATCCTTTCGCACCCGCCAAAAATGGACGATCATCAAAACCGAGGCGACGATGGGAATGCCGATACAGTGCCAGATATAGGAACGTAAGAGAGCATTGGCATCGACAATGGATCCCCCGAGCAATCCGAAACGCACGTCGTTATAGGGGGTCATGCCCAATTGTTTGCCGAACGGACCTTCATGTCCCAGCAGCGGAGTGGCGCGTGCCATGTTGGTGCCTACCGTCACGGCCCAGAATCCCAGCTGATCGTCCGGCAGGAGATAGCCGGTAAAGGAAAGCAGCAGCGTGAAAACCAACAGCAGTACGCCGATATTCCAGTTGAACTCCCGTGGCTTTTTGTAGGAGCCGGTCAAAAACACGCGGAACATATGCAGCCACACCGCAATCACCATCAGGTGTGCTGCCCAGCGATGCATGTTGCGCAGCAGCTTGCCAAAAGGGACGTCGTGCTCGAGGTACAAAACATCGCGGAAGGCCTGGACTTTGCTCGGGTGGTAATAGAACATCAGCAGGACGCCGGTGAAAGTAAGCACGATAAACAAATAGAATGTGATGCCGCCCATGCCCCAGGTATAGCTGTAACGAACTGCGTCACGGTTGATCTTGGCGGGATGGAGATGCAGGAAGACGTTCGAGAGCACTCCAAGCGCCCGGTTCCGCGGAGTGTCGTCGTGCTTGTGGCGAAAGATCGAGGTGTAAACCTGGGTCTTGGTCGGCTCTTTCAGCCCTTTCACTTGCTCCTTGATCTTGGCTGGCATTTCGGTCTTAAGCGATGCGACATCCTCTTTGACCCCAGCCTTCACCCGCTCGAGCAAGCCAACTCGCTCACCGTTCTTGCCGTTTTCCTTTGCGTCCGGCATTTTCAATTCCTTCCCAACCCCCAAACTTGCCCAAAATCGCAGTTGCTACCCTTCAGACTGACAGAAAAGCCCCATCGTCGTTGAACTGGCTCGGCTGGCCTTTGGGCCACTGATAGAGTTTTGAAACATCGACCAGAATCTGACCATCCGGTGCCTTTTCCACGTGGGCTCGATCCATCGGCCGCGGGGCAGGTCCCTCAAAGTTGACGCCCTCGCTATCGTATCCGCTGCCGTGGCAGGGACACTTGAATTTGTTCTCGCTCGGTTTCCAATCGGGAGTGCAGCCTAAGTGGGTGCAGCGGGCGTAGATGACGAAGAGCCGATCGGGGGTACGATCCACCCAGATGCGATACTTCTGCTGCCATTTGGTATCAACCCCCAGGCCATACTCCTCGGGATAACCGATTTTGAAGCTCGTGGCCGGCTCAAACAGCGTGCGCGGCAAAAAGAAACGGAAGAAAGCCAGCAGCCAGGCTGTCAGGAATGCGGCCACCGATGCCCACACCATTCGCCGGCGGGCGCGGTTGACCTCATTATCCTCGGGACCTACGGCCGCGACGCCTCCCGCCGCTGCTGCTCGCGATGTCCCTACCGCAGGAGTCCCCACGTATTTTGTGGACTCGCCAGCTCGCGCGACGGAAGCTGCAGCCGAGGCGGCGACCGCGGGAGCGGGAGGCCGAGCCGCCGGAGTAGCAACTGCCGCGGGAGTGGGAGCGGCGGCGGTCGCAGCTGCGGTTGGTTCGCCGAGCAGAGCGGCGATTTCAGCCTCGCTAAGGGAAATCAGGCCTTTGCGGTTGCGCCGGGCTTGCTCAGCAGCAACCGCAGACTTGCTCCACTTCTTACCCTGGGCCACCCATTTTGCAACCTCGTCACTGATGTTGCCGTTTCCTCCCGCGCCGGCCGCCGCTGACAACGGAGCCGCGCGAACGACCGCAGCCTGCGGCGGCGGGGGCGGAGCGGTCGAAGCGAGGGCCGGGGGAACTGCTCCTCCTGCCTCCCAAGGCATCGGCTGGCCGGCCTTCAAGGCCTCGATCTCAGCATCCGTCAGTGATGGCAGGCCCTTTCGTTGACGATAGGCCTGTTCCATCGCAATGACCGAATTATTCAGCGCCTTCCGCGGCCATGGTGGAAGGTGCCCAAGGATTCCATTTCGAACGCCCTCGGCCGACTCATCTGCCATCCCGTGGTCCCCCGTTCTTTCCAGAGCCCGCTGAGGCGCCGCCTGATCCTGGAACCTACAGTTTGCCTCAGATTCTCCGAACTGCAAATAGCTCGCATCGCACAGCGCCGCGTTTCCTCAGGAAACACTCGCCGCCAAGCCGTCGCCAGGAGTATCGTTCGCCCGATCCCCTGCGATGGCGAACGGGTCCGGCGGGCATTGTGGTGTTGCACGAGCGAGCGCCCCGAGCACCAACCCCGCCAAGGCCGCAATAAAGGTTGGTGAATTGTTGAGCCCTTGGCTCATTTCAAACCGCGTGATGCCGAGAGCGGCGGCCTCTTGGCGCGCCTGGCAATCAATTTCCCCCAGAGTCTCCACATGATCGGAAACGAAGGAAATGGGAACGATACAAACCTCGCGTACGCCTTCTCGGGCCAGGTGGCGCAGGGTCTCGTGCAAGGAAGGTCCTATCCATTTGCTCGCTCCCACCTTGCTTTGGAAGCACAGCCGATGCCGATTCCGCCAGCCAGCATGCTTGATCAGCAGCCCTACCGTCTTCTCGATCTGGTGCTGGTAAGGATCACCTCTCTCAATCGCCGCCAGGGGAACACTGTGGGCGCTGAAAACCAGTTCTACCCCTTCCGGATCGGGAAATCGAGTGAGGGCCTCATTGACTCTCTCGGCCAACGCCTCCAGATAAAGCTCATTCTGGTAGAAGGATTCAATTAAGTGAACGGGCACGCTGTCGGAGAAAAGACGACGCCATTCGTTCAAGCTGCTGCCGGTGGTTGCGTTCGAAAATTGCGGATAAAGGGGCAGCAGAACTACTTCCGTGCAGCCCGCCGCTCGGACCTGATCAACCGCTTCGCGGGTAAATGGATGCCAGTAACGCATGGCTACGAAGCAGCGGGCGCTGAGACCACTGTCTGCCAACTTGAGCTGTAAGCAACGCGCTTGTTGCTCCGTGAAGCGGCGTATGGGCGAGCCGCCCCCGATCGCGTCATAATGATGCCGGACCTTTCGGGCTCGGGTGCCGGAAATGAGTTTGGCTAGAGCTTTTCGTCCCAGACGCGCACCAGGAAAATCGATGATGTCAGGATCAGAGAAGAGATTAAACAGGAAAGGTTCAACCGCTTCCAGCGTGTCCGGTCCTCCAAGCTGGAAGAGCACTACACCAATGCGCCGAGTTGAGTTTGCCATCCCCCGGGATTCCTTGCAGCGCAACGATGTTATCTCAAGTGGTAACAGCCGGTCAATGGCGGTGGACAGACTTTGACACCGCTGACTTCAGGAACTCCGCGAGGTGGATTAGGATTGCACCGAGTGAGGTGGGAGTTGCTTAGCCAGACCCAGCGAGTCGCAGCCACGGAGAGAATTCATTCTCCGGCGGCTGAGGAGAGGCCTCACAAACGGTTCATGAGCGGAGCGATTTTGATCTGCATCTTGGGTATCGCCGGACTTCTGTTTCCTGCCAAGGCCGCAGCTCGTTCCCAGAAGTTGCTCGAGATCTATTTTATCGACGTCGAGGGAGGTCAGGCGACCCTGGTTGTCAGCCCCCTGGGAGAATCAGTTTTGATCGATACCGGATGGGCGGGAGCGCGCGACGCGGCGCGCATCCAAACTGCGGCTCACGACGCCAGGCTCAAGCGGATCCACTACGTCCTGATCACTCACTATCACAGCGATCATGTGGGTGGAGTAGCCGACCTTCTTGGGCGGATGCCGGTGGATCTTTTTGTGGATCATGGTCCCAACGCAGAGGATTCCGAGCAGACGCGAGCGCAGTATGCCAGCTACGAGAAGGCCATTGAACACTCCAAACGGATTCAGTTGGGGCCGAATCAAGGATTGCCTCTCAATGGGATGAAACTCGAGGTGCTGACCGCGGCCGGTGAGCACATTACTGCTCCCTTGCCGGGAGTTGGCGAGGCGAACCCCTACTGTAATTCCGAAGCGGAACCGCAGGCCGATACCAGCGAAAATGCGCAGTCGCTCGGCATCCTGATCACCTATGGCAAGTTCCGGTTTCTCGATCTCGGCGATTTGACCAAGAAGAAGGAGTTAGAGTTGGTTTGCCCGAATAATCTGCTTGGAGAGGTCGACCTTTACTTGACCACCCACCACGGAGCGGCTGCGGATAATCCCAAAGCTTTGGTCTGGGCGCTCCACCCTCGCGTCGTGATCCTGAACAACGGAGCGCACAAGGGAGGCAGTGCAGAGGCATGGCAGATTGTCCACGACTCGCCAGGACTCTCTGGTTTCTGGCAGTTGCACTATGCCGCAGAGACAAACCGGGAACACAACGTGACGGACGATTTCATTGCGAACTTGGACGAGAAGGCGGACGGCCACTATCTCAAAGTGACGGCAATGGCGGACGGGACCTTTACCGTCGGCAATTCACGAAACGGGGTATCGCGGAGGTATGGGCAATAACCAGGAAAGCGGCCGAATTCAGAGCCGGAGGTAGGAAACGCCGGTCACGTGGGCAAATCCTATCGTCTCCCCCGGTGACTCAATCTGAGAACAACCCTTCTGCTGCAAATCAAGGGGCCGGTTCCCGATTGTCCGTGAAGGTGTATCATCAATGCGCCTACGACCCCTTGCTCCGACGCTCGTGACTCAGACCGTCACACGTGACAACGGGCCCGTGCAGAATCATCGGCTTAGGTGGATGCTGTCAGGCGCAGCGCGAATCGGGCCATCTTCGCCGAAGCTCCTCAGAGCACGTCAGACATGACGCCTCGGATTCTAACGAGGACCTTGTCGTTCGTGGGATCGCAAGTTCATGGGAAGGCGATCTTCCGGCGATAACGGCTGCGTTGGGCTGCTCTCCCTGGCCCGAAGCTAAGAAGGGCGAGCAGGACGAAAGGATGTCTTCCTCTTCGTCGTTTTGATATCGATTGTTTACAATAGGTGATCTCATCGTCACTCGCGTTCTGGGTTGTCATCCAGTCCCGAGACAAATCGGAATTTGACAGAGCACGATCTCAAACTCGTCGGCAATGGCTCGGACTCACGCCTTTACTGGCGCGTCGAGGGCAGCCTTCTTGAACTGACCACCGTTCGTCCTATTGCTTTCTTCACTTGGAACCTGCAGACGTTCACCAGCCGCTGGATGAAACGTGGCATGGTTCTGCTCATGGCCCTTCTGCGCCCGTTTTTGTATGCCGCACACCGCGTTTTTGCCACCCGCGTAGTGCACAGCGTCTTGCGAGGAGTCAGTCACGATCGGCTCGATCTCCTCGGGGAGGAATACTTTCAGTACAAACTGCGCCCGAAACTGAAGCCGGAAGGCGTGCGCCAGCTGAAGGCAAGGATTGATTCGGGAGCAGAAGTCGTTCTGGTGAGCCAGGGGCTGGACCACGTGATGCGTCCTCTGGCGCGCCAT